>JAJDUI010000010.1 GCA_022826745.1 Thermoanaerobaculia bacterium
GAGGACCCCCCCCCCCCCCCCCGCGCCCCCTACCGACACCCTGGTGGGGCCGGCGCCCGCCCGCCCCCGCCGCGGACGGGTCCGGCGCCGCCCTAGTCGCGACGCGGTCCGCGGCCGCCGCCACCGCCGCCCGGACGACCCCGTCGGCCTCGGCCGCCAGGACCGCCACGTCCGCCGCGGCCGCCCGGGCCGCCACGCCCGCCACGTCCGCCAGGACCGCCGCGTCCGCCCCTGCGGTCGCGTCCCCGGTCACGGTCGCCGCCGGCCGGCGCCGGCACGCCCATGCCCTCGTAGTCCTTCGGGTCGAAGTCGGGGTCGTCCATGATGACGGCCTTGCGGGAGAGGCGGACCTTGCCGGAGGGGTCGATGTCGATCACCTTGACGGTCATCTCGTCGCCTTCGGTGACCAGGTCGCCGATCTCGCCGACCCGGTAGGGAGCGAGTTCGCTGATGTGAACGAGGCCATCCGTGCCGGGGAGAATCTCGACGAAGGCGCCGAACGGCTCCACCCGGCGGACCTGGCCGGTGTAGACCTTGTCCACCTCGGGCACCTCCGTGAGGCGCTCGATCATCGCGATCGCCCTGTCCGCCGCGGTGGAGTTGGGCGACGCGACGACGACGCGGCCGTCGTCCTCGATGTCGATCTGGCAGCCGGTCTCCTCCGTGATGCCACGGATCGTCTTGCCGCCCGGTCCGATCACGTCGCGGATCCGGTCGCGGGCGACCATCATCACGTGCAGGCGCGGAGCGTAGTCGGACATCTCCTCGCGCGGCTCCTCGATCTCGGAAGCCATGTGGTCGAGGATGTGCAGCCGCCCCGCCCGGGCCTGGGTCAGGGCCTGGCCCATGATCTCCCGGGTGACGCCGGTGGTCTTGATGTCCATCTGCAGCGCCGTGATCCCGCCGCGGGTGCCGGCGACCTTGAAGTCCATGTCGCCGTGGTGGTCTTCCTGGCCCGCGATGTCGGTCAGCACGGCGAAGTCGTCGCCGTCCTTGACCAGGCCCATCGCCACGCCGGCGACCGGCGCGAGCATCGGCACGCCGGCGTCGAACAGGGCCAGCGAACCGGAACAGACGGTGGCCATCGACGAGGAGCCGTTGGACTCGAGGATCTCGGACACGACCCGCACCGTGTACGGGAAGTCGTCCTCGTGGGGAAGCACGGGTATCAGCGCCCGGCGCGCCAGCACGCCGTGGCCGATCTCGCGGCGGCTCGAGCCGCGGAGGAAGCGGACCTCACCCACCGAGAACGGCGGGAAGTTGTAGTGGAGGAGGAACTTCTGGTGGGTTTCCCCCTCGTATTCCTCGATGATCTGGGCGTCGCGCCGGGTACCGAGCGTGACCGAGGCCAGTGCCTGGGTCTCGCCGCGGGTGAACAGCGCCGAGCCGTGGACGCGCGGCAGGAGTCCGGTCTCGGTGTCCAGTGCCCGGACCTCGTCCGTCGCGCGGTTGTCGAAGCGCTTGCCCTGCTTCATCACGATCTCGCGGAGCGCCTTGTCCTCGAGTTCGCTGACGATCTTGCGGACCTGATCCCGGCGCTCGTCGTCCTCGGGAAGGCGGTCGGTGAAGCCGTTGACGACCGCCTTGACCGCGTCTCGGCGCTCGAACTTGCCGGGCGTGTTCAGGGCGGCCGTGAAGTCGTCCCAGATGGCGTTCTCGACTTCGGCCCGGAACTCGGGCGAGTAGGCCTCGGGGGCCTCCCAGTCGGGCTTCTCCAGGTCCATTTCGCGGAACAGCTCCTGCTGCGCGCGCACGATCTTCTGGAGTTCCTGATGGCCGGCGAAGATGCAGTCGAGGATCACGCTCTCGTCGAGCTGGTTCGCGCCGGCTTCGACCATCGTCACGGCGTCCTCGGTGCCCACGACGATCAGGTCCAGGTCGGACACGTCGCGCTCGGCGCCGGTCGGGTTGAACACGATCTCGTCATCGATCAGCCCGACCCGAACGGCGCCTACCGGGTGGTAGAAGGGAATGTCGGAGAGGACGAGAGCAGTCGACGCGCCGTTGATCGCGAGGATGTCGGGGTCGTTCTCCTGGTCGGCCGAAAGCACGAGGCTGATGATCTGGGTCTCGTAGAAGTAGCCTGACGGGAAGAGAGGCCGCAGGGGCCGGTCGGTCAGGCGGCAGGTGATGATCTCCTTCTCGGAGGGTCGTCCCTCGCGCTTGAAGAAGCCGCCCGGAATCCGCCCGGCCGCCGAGGTGTACTCGCGGTAGTCGACGGTGAGGGGCAGAAAGCCGCGGGGTGTGCTGTCGGGCGCCATGCAGGCGGTCGTGAGCACGATCGTCTCGCCGAGTTGCACGGTGCAGGAGCCGTTCGCCTGTCTGGCCAGACGGCCGGATTCGAGAGTGATGGTGCCGTTCCCGATCGGGATGTCCTTGGTGAACTTCATGTTGATCTCTGTACTTCCTTCTCTTTGTTCGCTGCGCCCGGCTGTGAGCGGGCGGGTAGGTGCCTTCCTTGCGAAGGCAGGCTTACGCGTGAATCGCGTGGAGTCCGGTCCGCCGGATCGGCGGCCAAGCCGGTCGTCTTCCGGGTTGCGGAGCCGGCAGGGCCCCGCTTCCGTCGCAGGGACTACCTGCGGAGGCCGAGACGCTCGATCGTCGTCCGGTAGCGGTCGAAGCTCTGGTCGCGCAGGTAGCCGAGCAAACGCCGGCGGCGGCCGACCAGCTTCAACAGGCCGCGCCGGCCGTGGTGGTCTTGCTTGTGGACCTTGAAGTGCTCGGTGAGCTCGTTGATGCGGTTCGTCAGCAGCGCGACCTGGACCTCGGGCGAACCCGTGTCCGTCTCGTGGAGACGGAAGTCACGGATGATCTGGTCCTTCACTTCGGTTGTCTGTGGCACGCTCTGATTCCTCGCTGACTCTGCTTGTTCCGTTCTGCTGGTTCTTTCTCGTGTCGCCTTCTTGCGGTTTCCTTCGTCGTTCCCAGGTTCTTTCGCGGCGCGGAGTGTAGCACGGCGGTTTCAGCGGAAAACGATCTTCGGTTGAACCACCGCCAGGCCGCGGTCGCCGATCCGTTCGGCCACCGTCGCCACGGCGAGGAACCGTCCACGACCGTCCGCGAGCTGGACCCAGTCTCCCTCGCCGGCATCGATGCCGGGCGCCAGCACCGTCTGGCCGTGCGTGATGCGCCGTTCCTGGGTGGCGTCCATCGTGACGGTTGGGAACGGCAGCGGGATCTCGTCGAAGGGCACCCAGGCGGAGCCCAGTTCGTTCACCTCCAGTGGCTCGGCGCCGCGAGCAACACCCTCGAGGCGCTCCGAGTCCACCGCCGCCTCGACCTCGAACGAGCCGACCCGAAGCCGCCGGAGCGTCGCCAGATGGCCGCCGCAGCCGAGGCGCTCGCCGAGGTCGTGAGCGAGCGACCGGGCGTAGGCGCCGGTTGAGCAGCCCAACCGGAATGCGACCCGGTCCGGACCGGGGTCGCCGAACGCGCCCGCTGGCGCGAATTCGTGGATCTCGACGTCCTTGCCCTGGCGCTCGAAGTCCTGGCCCTGGCGCGCGAGTTCGTAGTACTTCCGGCCGCCGATCTTCTTGGCGGAGTAGGGAGGCGGCAACTGGTGCAGCGCCCCTTCGAACTCCTTCATCGCGCTGGCGACATCGTCCGCCGTCAGGTCGGCGGTCGAGCCCTCGAACGTGACTTTGCCGGCGGCGTCGTAGGTGTCGGTGGCCGCGCCGAGCTGGATCTCGCCCTCATAGACCTTTGGCGCCTGGATCAGGAAGCGGGTAAGCCGCGTGCCCCGACCGGCGGTCAGGAGGAGCAGGCCGGTGGCGTTGGGGTCGAGGGTGCCGCAGTGCCCTATCTTGCGCTGACCGAGCGCCCGCCGCGCGATGCGGACGACGTCATGGGACGTGCCGCCGGGCCGCTTGTCGACGAGAAGCAGACCGTGGCGTTCGCTACTGGAGGTCACGGCGCCGTCTCGTTCCCGGACTGGCTCTGGTCGTCCGCGGTCGCCGCTTCCACGGCGGTGGCGAGTTCGTCCATCAGGGCCTGCTCGTCCTTCCGGTCCTCGACTAGGCAACCGGCGGCGTTGCGGTGGCCGCCACCGCCCCGCCGCGACGCGATGGCGCCCACGTCGATCCGGCCACGGCTCCTGAGCGACACCTTGACGTCCCCTTCCGGCCGTTCACGGAAGAGTGCGACGGCCTCGACGTCGCGGATCGAGCGCGGATGGTCGATCAGGCCTTCGGAATCCGTCTGGCAGGCGCCGGCGCGTTCGAACATCGAGAGTTCCAGGCGCACACTGGCGACCCGTTCGTCGCAGTGGAGTTCCAGCGTGCCGAGCATCTCCGCCAGGAGCCGCACGGCGCCGGGCGACTGGGACTCATAGACCCAGCCCGCGACCCGCTCGGGCCGCGCGCCGTGACGGACGAGTTCGGCCGCCGCCTCGAAGGCGCGGGACGTTGCGTTCGAGAAGCGGAAGCTGCCCGTGTCGGTCGACAGGCCGAGATAAAGCGCCGTGGCCGTCCTTTCGTCGATCTCGAGATCGAGGGCCTGCGCGAGGCGCAGGACCATTTCGGCCACGGCCGGCGCTTCGGTGTCGACCCAGTTGGCCCGACCGTAGAGCTGGTTGCCCAGGTGGTGGTCGATGTTGAGGATCGGCAGGAGCCTCAGGGCGTCCTCCAGGTCGGTACGGTCGAGCCGCGGACATTCGAGCGGCACGGCGAAGTCGAACTCGTCCGGGAAACCGGCCGGAGGCGTCCGGCCGACATGGATCGGTACGTCCGCCGTGACTTCGGAGTAGGTGACCGGGGCCGGATCCGCGTTCCAGATCGTGGCGGCACGACCCGAGCCGCGCAGGAGGCGGGCGAGCGCGACCTCGGAGCCGATCGCGTCGCCGTCCGGGTGGGCGTGGCTGGAGAGCAGGAAGCGTTCGCCGGAGCGGAACGCCTCGAGCAGGTCGGAGGGGACGGTGCCGCCCGCTGAGTTCACAGTTCGCTCAGGAGCTGGTCGATGCGTTCGGCGTGTTCAGCGCCGCGGTAGAGCTCGAAGTGGAGTTCCGGGGTGCGCCTGAGGCGCAGGCGGCGACCCAGGCGGCCGCGGATGAAGCCGGCCGCCCGCCGGACCGCCCGGATCGCGGCCTGGCGTTCCTGGTCCTCGCCAAGCACGGAAAGCCGGACGTGCGCGTGGGAGCGGTCAGCGCTGAGGGTGAGATCGGCGATGCTCGCGAGCGCCGCCCGGGGATCCTGTACCTCCCTGCGCAGTATGTCCGTCAACTCCCGGCGCAGCAGGTCGCGTGCGCGGGCCTGGGATACGGATGTCACCGGGTTCTAGAGCGTCGGCTCGACGGCTTCGTGGTCGAAGGCCTCGATCAGGTCGCCGGGCTTGACGTCCTGGTAACGGTCGATGCCGATGCCGCAGTCGAAGCCGCTTCGCACTTCCGCCGTGTCGTCCTTGAAGCGGCGCAGCGAACCGATCCGACCCTCGTGAACGACGACGCTGTCCCGGACCAGACGGATCTGGGAGTTGCGTGCGATGACGCCGTTGATCACGTGGCAACCGGCGATCATGCCGACCTTCGGCACCTTGAAGATCTCGCGCACCTCGGCGCGTCCGCGGGACACTTCCCGGTAGGTGGGTTCGAGCAGTCCGGTCATAGCCGCGATCAACTCGTCCGTCAGCTCGTAGATGACCGTGTGCAGCCGCACGTCGACCTCTTCCTTGCCGGCGAGTTCCGTCGCGCTGCGTTCGGGTCGAACGTTGAAGCCATAGATGATCGCGCCGGAGGCGGAAGCGAGAAGGACATCGTGAGTGGTCACGGCGCCGACGGCGGAGCGGATCACCCGAACCTTGACCTTGTCGGTGGAGAGTTTCTGCAGGGTCTCGCGCAGCACCTCGACCGAGCCCTGCACGTCCGCCTTCAGGATGACGGGCAGTTCCTTGACCTCGCCCTCCTTCAGGCTCGCGAACAGGCTCTCGAGGGAGACGCCGCCGGTGGCCGGCGCCAGGTCCATGCGCCGCTTTTCCTCACTTCGGAACTCGGCGATGGACCGCGCCCGGGCCTCCTGAGCCGTCGCCTGGAAGGGATCGCCGGCTTCAGGCAGCTCGTTGAACCCCGAGACCTCCACCGGCGTGGAGGGAGGCGCGTCGGTCACGCGCTTGCCCAGATCGTTCATCAGCGACCGTACGCGACCCCACGTCGAACCACAGACGAAGACGTCGCCGACGTGCAGCGTTCCGTCCTGGACGAGCACCGTGGCAACCGAGCCGCGACCGGTCTCCTTGCTCGCTTCGATCACCACTCCCTGACCTTGCAGGTCCGGGCTGGACCGGAGTTCGGCGACCTCGGCCGTGAGGTTGATCATCTCGAGCAGCTCGTCGATTCCGTCTCCCTTGATCGCGGAGACGGGGACGGCGATCACGTCGCCGCCCCAGTCCTCCACCACGAGGTCGCGATCCGCCAGTTGCTGCTTGACCCGGTCCACGTTGGCGTTCGGCCGGTCGATCTTGTTGATGGCGACCAGGATCGGCACGGCCGCCGCCCGGGCGTGGTCGAGCGCTTCGAGAGTCTGCGGCATCACGCCGTCGTCCGCGGCGACGACGAGAATGACGATGTCGGTGACCTTCGCGCCGCGGGCCCGGAGTTGAGTGAACGCCTCGTGCCCGGGCGTATCCAGGAACGTGATCCGGCCGTCGTTGTGCGCGACCTGGTAGGCCGCGATGTGCTGGGTGATGCCGCCGAACTCGCCCTCGGTGAGCCGGGACTTGCGGATCGCGTCAAGCAGTGAGGTCTTGCCGTGATCGACGTGGCCCATGATCGTGACGATCGGTGGACGTTCGACCCGGGTCGGTCCATCCGCCTCGGCACGGCTCGCTTCCAGTTCTTCTTCCTGCTCGAGCTGGATCTCCTCCTCGAACGAGACGATCAGGGCTTCGAAGCCCATCTGTTCCGCCAGTTCCACGGCGAGTTCCGGCTCCAGGAGATGGTTCACGGTCGCCATCAGGCCGCGGTCGAACAGCATCTTCAGCAGGTCCTTCGCCTTGACGCCCATCTTCTCGGCCAGGTCGCGAACCTGCAGTCCCTCCGAGATCGTGATCGTGCCTCGCTGGCCGGGGTCCTCGATCGCGACTTCGGCGGCCTTCTGCCGGTCTTCCTGGCGCTCGCGGCGGGTGCGCAGGTCGACCTGGGGTGGCGTGGGTTCCGCGCGAGCGCGGGTCTCGATCGCGGGTGGCGTCGCCGCGGCAGGCGGCGGCTGTACGGTCTCCACTGCCGCAGTGGAGGCGGGATCGGACTTCTGAGTTCCGGGCGGAGCCGCTGTTGCGGGGGGCGCGTCGGCGGGCTGGGCGGGCGCTCGCGCCGCCGCGGCGGCTTCCTCGGCGGCGATCTCCTTCGCAGCGAGTTCCTCCGGAGTAGGCGGTTTCGGCTTCGACTCGGTGGGCGTCAGGGTGCGGATCGTCTGCTTGTGGACGATCGAGCGGCGGCGGTTCGGACGCATCGGACCCGCCGGCGGCCGGAGGCTCGAGATGGGACGCCGCCGGGGCGCCGCCGGCGGAGCCGCGCGGTCGCGGAGGATGACCTCGCGTTGCGGGCCGGCGATCTTCTTGCCCTCGAGCAGGGCCTTGATGATGTCCGTGTCGATCATCGCGTCTTCACCCTCGACGCGCACACCGATCGAACGGAACTTGAACAACAAGTCCTGTTCGGCCACGTTCATCCGCTTGGCCAGATCCTGCAGCCGGATTTTGCCCATGAAGTCCTCGGTCCCCCCAAGTCTCTATCGAATCGTCTCTATTGACCCGCTCGTCTTGACCCGGCGCGCCCCTAGGTTCCGCCGTTCCTCGTCTCGTCGCCGGCCTGTACCTCTGGCGCGGCTTCATCCCCGGCGGCGCCGGACTCTTCCTCGAACACGCGGGTGAGTGCCGCCATGAAGTCCTCTTCGTCCATCGCGGGGCCTTCGCTTTCCGATGCCGGGACGGCCTCCTCGGGCGAGGCCTGTGCCGTAGCCCACTCGACGATCGAAGCGGCCACCGTTTCATCGACCCCGGGCACCATTGTGAGAGCCTCCGCGCCGGCGCCCTGCAGGGCTTCGAGATCGCCGAAACCGGCTCCTTCAAGCGCCGCGGCGATGTCCTCGTCGACCCCGTCGATCTCGGTGAGGTCGAGCGTGTCTCCGCCGATGTCGACGTTCAGCATCTTGGCCAGCGCGTCCGCGACCTCGTCCTTGACGTCCGACTCGCTCTTGATGTCGATACGCGCACCGATCAACTCGCTGGCGAGGCGCACGTTCTGACCCCGCTTGCCGATCGCCAGGGAGAGCTGTTCGTCCTCGACGATCACGTCGAGGTGCGGCGTTGCGCCCTCGTGCGTCACCGAGACGCGAGTAATCCGGGCCGGCGCCAGAGCGCTCTGCGCGAACGTCACCTGGTCCTCCGAGAACTCGATGATGTCGATCTTCTCGCCGCGGAGTTCGCGAATGATCGACTGCACGCGGGAGCCCTTCATGCCGACGCAGGCGCCGACCGGATCGACATCCCGCTCGCGGCTGAGCACAGCCACCTTCGCGCGCTCGCCCGGGGCGCGCACCGCGGTCTTGATGACCACGGTGCCGTCGTAGATCTCCGGCACCTCCATCTCGAACAGCTTGACCAGGAGACGGGGATCGGTTCGGGACATGACGACCTGCGGTCCCTTGGGTTGCTTGTGGACCTCGACGATCACGCCGCGGATGCGCTCGCCCTGGCTGTAGCGCTCGTGGCGCGACTGCTCGCTGCGGGGAACGATCGCCTCGGTGCGGCCGAGGTCGACGATGATGTCGCCTCGCTCGAACCGCCGGACGGTGCCGTTGACGACCTCGCCGACCCGGTGCTCGAACTCGTTGAAGATCTTCTCGCGCTCCGCTTCGCGGATGCGCTGGTAGAGCACCTGCTTGGCCGACTGGGCCGCGATCCGGCCCAGGCCCTCGGTCGAAATGGGGAACTCGATCTCCTCGCCCAGCTCGGCGTCCTCCTTGTGCTCACGAGCTTCGTCCAGGGTCCACTCGGCGAAGGGGTCCTCGACCTCGTCGACCACTGTTCGATAGCTGAAGGCGCTGAACTGGCCGGTCTCCCGGTCCATGTAGGAGCGCACGGGTTCCTTGATGTGGTGCTGCTTCTTGGCCGCCGACGCGACGGCGTCCTCCAGGGCAACGATCCACTTGTCCAGGTCGATGTCCTTCTCGTGCGCGACCTGCCTTAGAACCTCGTTGATGTTCACTTCGGGAGTGTGTGTCTGAGCCATTTGCGGATCCCCGGCGTCAGAGTTCGACCAGAAGTCTGGCCTTGTGGATGCTGTCGATGGTGAGGCGCAGCGTGTCGCCGCTGTCGTCCTCGCGGATGAGTGCGATGCCCGGGTCGTCCGGACTCAGACCCAGAAGTTCTCCCCGCACCGTGCGCCGGCGGGCGGTAGCGGCGTCGGTGAAGGTCACCCGGACTCGGCTCCCGCTGAACCGCTCGTAGTCGCGGACACGGTAGAGCTCCCGATCGAGACCGGGGGAACTGACCTCGAGCACGTAGCCCGCGGCAGGTCCGAAGTCCTCCGCGTCCAGGAGGACGGAGGCTTCCCTGGACACGTTGGCACAGAGTTCGTGCGTGACGCCGTCACGATGGTCGACCACCAGGCGCAGGCGGTCGCCCCGGAACGCCGCCTCCAGCAGCTCGCAGCCGTGGCTCCCGGCTAGGCGCTCGAGCCGGCGGAAAAGGTCGGTGTCGATGGAATTGCCCACGTCGCGTAGCGCCCCGTGCGATGACCCGGCAGTCGCCGGCCGGGCCGGCGCCCGGAACTCGCGAACAGGTTCGAGAGAGGTCATGTGGCGGCAGAGTCGGTTCTTTACTGGAATTTCGTGATCTCTTAGAACAAAAAAGAGCGGGCCGAACACCCACTCTCAGCAGCCGACAGCCGGTATTCGGCGTTTCGCTCTCCGGAGGAGAAGCGCCGGCGGTCGGACCGGGACTATACAACGGCCGGATCGGCCCGGCAAGCCGTTCCCGGGTGCTCGCGCCAGAATGGCGCGCCTTCGATGGCCGGCGTGACTACGCCGGCGGAGTGCGGCGAAACGGAACGGACCTTGCGCCGGAAGTCGGCCGCATGTTGGCGGCCGCCAGCGTTGGCAGGCGACTTGCACGCTCTGGTGGCGAGGCGTTGGAGAGGCCGGCGCTCTACGGTTGTATGCTTCAGGCGCCGCCGCGTCGCGGCACCTGCTTCCCTACCTGAACTGGAACTTGCGAACGATGAACACGAAGAAGCAGATCCTCTTTACGGCCCTGATGGTCGCCGGCGCCCTGGTGTTCGGCATGATCATCGCCGGCGGGCTGAACCTCACCGAACCGACGCGCGCCGAGGAAACGGCCCTGCCTGCCGTGGCAGCGGAGAAGGATGCGCGGGACCAGCAGGCGAGACGGGTCGAGCGCCACGCGAGAACCGCGATCGACAGCTTTGCCGATCTGGCGGAGGCGGTTCTGCCGGCGGTCGTGACGGTCGAGGTCGTGCGGATCGAGGAGGCGCCGGAACTCCAGCGCTTCCAGGACTTCTTCCGGCGCCTTCCAGGACAGCCGCAACCGGAGCAGGAGGAGCAGCGCTTCCCCGGTGCCGGGAGCGGCTTCCTGATCTCCGCCGACGGCTGGATCGTGACGAACAACCACGTGGTCGAGCGGGCGGAGAGAATCCAGGTCGGCATGGGCGGCCGCGACTATCCCGCCGAAGTCAGGGGCCGGGACCGCGAGACGGATCTGGCGCTGCTCAAGATCGACGCCGGCGAGGAGCTTCCGTACCTGCCGCTGGGCGACTCGGACGCGCTGCGGGTAGGGGACTGGGTCATGGCGGTCGGCAACCCGCTGAGCTTCGAGGCGTCGGTGACCGTGGGCGTAGTCAGCGCCATGGGACGATCGATCGCGATCGAGAACAACCGCGCCGACTTCGCCAACTACATCCAGACCGATGCCGCGATCAACCTCGGCAACTCCGGCGGCCCCCTGGTCAACACCGCCGGGGAGGTGGTCGGGATCGCGACCGGCAAGGCGTTCGCCGAGAACATCGGTTTCGCGGTGCCCGTGGACGTGCTCGAAGGGGTGCTTCCCCAGCTACGGGACACGGGCCGGGTCCGGCGAGGTTATCTGGGCGTCAACATTCGCGACCTGGAGCACATCGAGGCCCGCTACTACGGGCTGGAGGAGCCGGATGGAGCGTTCGTCTCGAACGTCCAGGCGGACACGCCGGCGGAGAAGGCGGGAGTCGAGGCCGGCGACGTCATCCTCGGTGTGGACGAGCATGAAGTGGAAGGGACGCGCGACCTGATCGACTACGTGGCCGCGCTGCCGCCGGGTCGCGACGTTCGATTGCAGGTGCTGCGCGACTCCGAACGCATCCGACTCGACGTCAGGCTCGAGGAGCGGCCGTCCCTCATTGCGGAGCAGGAGGAACCGACGCCGGCCGCGCCGCCTCGCGAGGAGAGCATGGACTGGCTCGGCCTGGAACTCCGGCCGCTGACGCGGACCCTGCGCGAGCGCGCCCAGTTGGACCGCGGCCAGCGCGGCGTTTTCGTAGCCGGTGTCTCCGCTCGCAGCGTGTTCGCGGAAAAGGGCTTCCAGGAGGGGCTGGTGATCGTCGGCATCAACGACGCCGCGATCGAGAGTCTCGGCGATCTGGAGGAGGCAGCGGCCGACCTCGAGTCCGGCGATCTCGTCCGCGTCGAAGCGCTTCTCCCGGGCGGCCAGCGCTTCTTCTCGGTGATCGAAGTACCCTGACGTTTCCGCGGAGGTCTTTCCCTTGACGCGGCCCACAGGCCCGCGGGTGCTCGTGGTCGACGACGAGGAGTCGATTCGCGCGTCGCTCCGGATGATCCTCGAGTTCGAGCGCTACCGCGTCGACGAGGCGGCGAACGGCCGGGAAGCGCTGAGGCGAGTGATGACGAGGCCTCCGGCCGCCGTCCTGCTCGACATCAAGATGCCCGAGATGGACGGTCTGTCGACGCTGTCGGGCTTGCGGGAGCGGGGCCACGAAATGCCGGTCGTCATGATCAGTGGCCACGGCGACATCGCCGCGGCCGTCGAGGCGACACGCCTGGGCGCGTACGACTTCCTGGAAAAGCCGCTGGAGCGCGATCGGGTGCTGCTGGCGCTTCGGAACGCCGTTGAACGGCAACGGCTCCGGGACGAGAACCGGGAACTCAGGCGGGCTCCCTCAGAGCTGGTCGGAGAGTCCCCGGCGATGAAAGAACTCCGGGCCACGATCGAGCGCGCCGCACCGACTCCGGCCACCGTGCTGATCACGGGCGAGAGCGGAGTCGGCAAGGAACTCGTCGCGCGTGCGATTCACGCCGGCAGCCAGCGCAGCGAAATGCCCCTGGTCCAGGTCAACTGCGCCGCCATTCCGGACGAGTTGATCGAGTCCGAGCTGTTCGGCCATGAGAAGGGCGCCTTTACCGGCGCGGTGCGACGCCAGGTGGGGAAGTTCACGGCCGCCGACGGCGGCACGATCTTTCTGGACGAAATCGGCGACATGTCCGCCCGGACCCAGGCGAAGGTGCTGCGCGCTCTCCAGAGCGGCGAGATCGAACCGGTCGGCGCCAGGATGGCGACGACGGTCGATGTCCGGGTCGTCGCCGCGACACACCGCGATCTTCCGGCGGAGATCGAGGCCGGACGCTTTCGCGAGGATCTCTTCTACCGTCTGAACGTCGTGCCGGTACACGCGCCGCCGCTGCGCGAGCGGCTCGAGGACCTCCCGTTGCTGGTGGAGCATTTCATCGAGCGTTTTGCGATCGAGAACAACTACCGCCAGAAGAGCCTGACGCAGGGTGCGATACGGCAGTTGCAGGCGATGCCGTGGCGCGGCAACGTCCGGGAACTGAAGAACCTGCTGGAGCGCGTGCTGATCCTGAGCCCGGGCGACAGGATCGACCGGGCAGCCGTCCTCAGTCTTGCGGGTTCCGTGCGTGGTGGCCTCTCGGAGGCTATTCTCGCGCTTCCCACCCTGCGCGAATTCAGGGAGAGTTCGGAACGAATGTACCTGGCGAAGAAGCTCGAGGAGCACGGCTGGAACGTGACCCGTACCGCGAAGGCCATCGGGACGCCGAGGAGCAACCTGTACAAGAAGATGGAGCAGTACGGGCTACGCCGGGAGGCGGCGCCTTGATCGCCGAGCGGCCTGGAGCCCTGGCTCCGCACCGGATCCTCGTCGCCAAGCCCGGGCTGGATGGCCACGACCGTGGCGCCAAGGTGGTCGCGCGCGCCCTGCGCGACGCGGGATTCGAGGTGATCTACACCGGTCTTCGGAAGACGCCGGAGCAGATCGTCGCCGCGGCCGTGCAGGAAGACGTGCGGGCCGTCGGTCTGTCGATCCTCTCCGGAGCCCACAACACCCTGCTGCCGGAGGTGGTGGAGGGTCTGCACGTCGCCGGGGCCGACGACGTGCTCGTGTTTGCCGGGGGCATCGTTCCCGACGCGGACATCGCGGAGCTCAAGGCCGCCGGCGTGGACGAGGTCTTTCCGCCGGGCTCCAGCACGGCCACGATCGTCGAGTACCTGAACCGCCGGCTGGCGGCTGCGGGGCCGGCCGGCGGGGCCGGTCGCTGATGGCGGGCGGCGGGCCCTCCGCCAACGCGCAAGCGCAGACACCAGCGATGGAGAAGCGCTTCGAGCCTGCCTCCTACGAAGGCAAGTGGCAGCAACGGTGGGACGAACAGGGCCTGTACCGCTGTGCTGCCAATCCGGAAGGCAAGGGCGACCCGGAAGGCAAGGGGCCGAAGCCCTACTGCATCCTCATACCGCCGCCGAACGTCACCGGCAAGCTGCACATGGGGCATGCCCTGCAGAGCACCCTGCAGGATCTGGTCACGCGCTGGCGGCGAATGCGAGGGGACAACGCGCTGTGGCTGCCCGGAACGGATCACGCCGGCATCGCGACCCAGCTCATGGTCGAGCGGCACCTGGAGGAGCAGGGCTCCAGCCGGGTCGAGCTCGGCAGGGAGAAGTTCGTCGAGCGGGTCTGGCAGTGGAAGCACGAGTACCACGCGAACATCCGCGGTCAGTTGCAGCGTCTGGGGGCTTCCTGCGACTGGTCCCGTGAGCGGTTCACGCTCGACGACGGCCTGGCGCGCGCGGTGCGCACCGCCTTCGTGCGCCTCCACGAAGAGGGCCTGATCTACCGCGGCGAGCACATGGTCAACTGGTCGCCGGTGCTGAGGACGGCGGTTTCCGACCTCGAGGTGGAGAACCGCGAGGTCGAGGGCCGCCTCTACCACCTCGCCTACCCCCTGGAGCCGCTCGCGGAAAGCTCCACGGCCGAGGAGCCGCTGGTCGTGGCCACCACGCGGCCGGAGACGATGCTCGGGGATACTGCCGTCGCCTTCCACCCGGAAGACGAGCGCTACCGCCACCTCGCCGGACGCACGGCCAGGCTGCCCCTCCTCGGCCGGCGGCTCCGGCTGGTCGCCGACGAGCACGTCGACCCCGAGTTCGGCACCGGGCTGGTCAAGGTGACGCCCTTCCACGATCCGAACGACTACGAAATCGGCCGCCGCCACGACCTGCCGGGCGTGCGCGTGATCGACCTCGACGGTCGGATGACCGCCGAGGCGGGTGCCGATTTCGAAGGCCTGGACCGCTTCGAGGCCCGGCGCCGCGTGGTGGAACGGCTGGAGGCCGAGGGGCGGCTGGTCAAGGTCGAGGCCCACGTCCACAGCGTCGGTCATTCCCAGCGGAGCGGCGAGCCGGTCGAGCCGATGCTGTCGCCGCAGTGGTTCGCGGACGTCTCCGGCATGGCGCAGGAGGCCCTGGCGGCGGTCGAGGACGGCGACATCAGCCTGATTCCCTCCTCCTGGGACCGGACCTGGGAGCACTGGCTCAGGAACATCCGGCCGTGGGTGATCTCACGCCAGCTCTGGTGGGGACACCGCATTCCGGCCTGGTACGACGCGGACGGCGCCTGCTACGTGGCGATGGATCGAGCCGCGGCCGAGGAACAGGCGGGCACGACCGAACTGACGCGGGACCCGGACGTTCTGGACACCTGGTTCTCGTCCGGCCTGTGGCCGATCTCCACGCTGGGCTGGCCGGACGAGGAGGCAGCCGACCTCCGCACGTGGTACCCGACCGAGGTCCTGATCACGGGCTTCGACATCCTGTTCTTCTGGGTGGCGCGCATGGTCATGCTGTCGCAGCACCTCTACGGCGACGTGCCCTTCCGGGCGGTTCATCTGACCGGACTGGTCCGCGACGCCGACGGCGAGAAGATGTCGAAGACCAAGGGCAACACGGTCGACCCGATGGACCTGATCGGGGAGTACGGGGCCGACGCGATGCGCTTCACCCTGGCGGTTCTCGACGTGCCGGGACGCGACATTCCGCTCGACCTCGAGCGCATGGCCGGCTACCGGGCCTTCGGCAACAAGATCTGGAACGCGGTCCGGTTCGCTCTGGCGCGTACCGAGGGAGCGCGCGTTCCGGGTTCGGCCGCCGAGTTGCTCGGTGACGATCTGGCGGCGCCCGAACGTTGGATCCTCTCCCGCCTGTCGGCCACCGCGGCCGCGGTCAACGAGGCCCTCGAGGAGTTTCGTTTCGACCGTGCCTGCAACGCGCTCTACCACTTCTTCTGGCACGAGCTCTGCGACTGGTACATCGAGTTCGCGAAGCCGGCCCTGTCGGGAGAGGCGCCGCGGCCGCGGGCCGCCGAGACCGTTCTGTTCACGCTCGAAGCGAGCCTGCGGCTGCTGCATCCGGTGATGCCGCACCTGACCGAGGAACTCTGGCA
The DNA here is from genome assembly GCA_022826745.1 of Thermoanaerobaculia bacterium. Taxonomy (GTDB): domain Bacteria; phylum Acidobacteriota; class Thermoanaerobaculia; order Multivoradales; family Multivoraceae; genus Multivorans. The sequence goes on from JAJDUI010000010.1 coordinate 15,725, forward strand.
GCGCCTGCCGCGCGCTTCGGCTGCCGGCTCCGGGGAACCGGAGAGCATCGCGCTTCAGGCCTACCCGCTGAGCGACGACGACCTGGTTTCGGACGAAGTCGAGCGGGGCCTGGACGCCGTGATCGCGGTCGTCCAGGCGGTCCGGAGTCTGCGGCGCGAGCGGAACCTCGCCGGGGCCGCGAAGATGTCGGTTTTCGTGGAGGACGGCGACCGGGACCTCATCGCCTTCGTCGTCGAACAGGCATCCCTGCTGGGCGCCGTTGCCGGTGTCGCCCAGGTGACCGCCGGTGACGGACCGGCCGGGTCGGTCCGGGACCGCGCCGGCGGCGTGAACCTCGCGTTCGAGGTCGAGGCCCCCGAGATGAGCGAGTCCGAGCGTGCGAAGCTCGCCAGGGATCTGCATAAGATCGACGCCGAGATCGCCGGGGCCCGGGGCCGTCTCTCGAACCCCGGGTTTCTCGAGAAGGCACCGGCCCACGTGGTCGAGGGCAACCGCACCCGGCTCGCCGAACTGGAGGAACGTCGCCAACGGATGGCCGAAGCGCTCGACGCCTAGCTGCTACCCTTCGCGCCCCTATGGCGGATCGCTCCGAGGCATTCGACCAGTTCACCGGAGAGCTGCTGGCCTGGAAGCCGCGCCTGCCGGGCAACCTGGTGCTGATCGACACGGTCGATTCGACGAACCGCTTCGTCAAGGCACTGGCCGAGCGGTTCTTCGAAGAGGAGTCGGCGCCGCCGGCCGCCCTGGTCGTGGCGTTCGAACAGACGGCGGGCCGGGGTCGACAGGGCCGCTCCTGGGTCAGCACCGCGGGACGCGGTCTCTACTGCACCTGGCTGCAGCCGTTGCCGATCGCCGGGGCGGGTGGTTCCCTGGAGGATCAGCTCGGGGCGCTGCCGCTTCTGGCCGGCATCGGCGTGTGCCGCGCGTTGGCCGGCTTCGTCGATGGAAGGGCGGGCCTGAAGTGGCCGAACGACGTGCTCGTCGACGGCCGCAAGATCGCCGGCATCCTGATCGAGACGGTCGTCGGCAACGGCGGCGAGACGGTGGCCCTGATCGGTTTCGGCGTGAACTACGACTTCGGCGAAGCAGGCGATCTGCCGACGCCGGTCGCGACGTCGATCGCGCTCGAAGCCGGGAACCGGCCTTCGCGGGCGGCCGTCGCCGCACGGCTCGCCGCGTCGCTGGAAGCCGAGTTGGGTCGCGCGGGAGACGCGGAGTACACCCTGGATGCCTACCGTCGCTGCACCGTCCATCGCGAGGGCGACGAAGTGAGCTGCCGGATCGGCGGCGAGACGGTCTCGGGCCGGTTCGCGGGCTTCGATGACGGTGGACGTTTTCGGTTGCGGACTTCCGCCGGCCTGCGCACGATCGCCTCGGGCGAGGTCATCGAGGCGTGACGTCCGGAGCGGATCCCGGCAGCGGGGACCGCGACTACTTCGAGACGATCGAGGAGGAGTTCATCCGGCTGCGGGGAGCGCCCCTGCTCCTGAGTCCGGCCGACTGGCGCTTGGCGGACGGCTGGCGGCAGCAGGGCATCCCGCTTCATCTCGTGCTCGAGAGCATCCGGAGAGTCTTCGAGCGGCGCGCTGAACGGCAGGCGGCCTCGCCAGAGGTGAAGCAGAGGAACGTCAGCAGCCTGCGTTACTGCCGTCCGGCGGTGGAGAAGGCATGGGCGGAGTATCGGGAACTCGGAGCGGCGCCGCCGGTGCGGCGGCAACCATCAGCGATCGACGTGCCGGGCCGGCTTGGAGCGCTTGCGTCCGCGCTGCCGCCGACCCTGGCAGATGTCGAACTCTGGCGGAGCAGGTTGATGAAAGTCGGCGGCACGGCCCCAGAGGTCGAGGCCCGGTTGGCCGAACTCGATCTCGAACTGGTCGCGGGGACGTTCGACGGCCTCGCACCGGCGGACCGCGAGGCCGTCCTCGCGGGAGCCGACGAGGCTCTGCGACGGACGGCGGGACGGGTGGACGAGGCGAGGCTGCCGGAACTTCGTCAGCGCCTGGTGCGCCGCCTGGTGCGCGAGCGGCTCGGGCTACCCCTGCTGTCGCTCTTTGCCGAGACGGCGAGGTCGCCGGGGGAGAGCTGACTCAGTCGCTCTGCTCCCGGCGGTTCCGGCGCCAGCGGTCGGCGCAGCGGTCGTAGAGCACGACGCCGACCGTCATGCCGAGGTTCAGCGAGACCGCGGTGGGAACGCGAAGGAGGTGGTCGCTCCGCTTCAGGATGCGTTCGGAAACCGAATCGCTCTCGGGTCCGAACACGTAGCAGGCCCGCTCCGGGTGAACGAAGTCGGGAAGCGCGATCGCGTCCGGGACGATCTCGACCGCGACCACGGCCGTGTCCCGCGGAGCCGCCTCAAGCAGATCGTCGACCTCGATCACCGGGACGTGCCGGTAGGCGCGGGTCGGGTCGGTCGGCAGCCGCCGGATGTCGATGTCCTCGGATGGCTGGCCCAGGAGGATCATGCGGGCCTGGAAGCAGAGCGCCGCCCGCAGGACGTGGCCGACGTTGACAGGATCGGCGGGCCGGTCGAGCGCCACGCAGGCGAAACCGCGGCCGCCCGCCAGATCCGCGCGGCGCTGAACCGGGCGCTCGATCTTCTTCGCCACTCAGGTCGCCTCCGGACCGTACTGTTCGAAGATGCGCTCGATCAGGAGCTGGAGCGGGAACCGGTTCAGCCTGCCGGTCCCGGCGGCGCGTTCGCCGTAGCTGGTCACGTCGTCCGGCGTGATTCCGTCGCCCCAGATCAGCACCGGCACCGGATCGGCGCCGTGCGCGCCCAGTTCGGACAGAGTGGCGTGATCGGCCGTCACCGCGACCCGGACGGGTTGCTTCAGGCGGTCGAGCAGGGTCGCGAGCTCACGGTCGAGGCGTTCCAGGAAGGCGACCTTCAGATCGGGGCGGCGATCGTGGGCGGCGATATCGGCGCCCTTGACGTGGACCATCACCAGGTCATGCTCCTCGAGTGCCTCCACGGCGCAGTCGAACTTCAGCGAAAGGTCCGTGTCCACGTTCGCGGTCATGCCGCGGCGGCGGATCACCGAAGCGCCGAGCGCCGAGGCGATGCCCATCACGGTCCGGTCGCCGCCGATGCAGGCGGCGCTGAGCGGAACGCCGCCCGGCTCGAGCGGCAGCAACCGGTGCACCCGGCCGACTCCCCGGGTCAGGACGGCGTTCGCCGGGAGGTCGCCGCCTTGCCGCCGCTCCTCGTTCACCGGGTGCCGCTCCAGCACGCGCCGCGCTTCCTGCTCGAACAGGGCCAGGACGCGGGCCGTGTGCTCGGCGCTGTCGTCGTTCGGATCGAGCGGCCTCGGGACCAGCGGACGTCCCGACGGCGCGCCGTCGCCGGGGTCGGACCCCTCGATGGCCGACGTCAGCCCCTCTCCGCGCAGGGTGATCGCGAGTCGATGCTCGGTCGTCGCCCGTACGCGGACCTTGACCCGTTCCGAGGCGGGCAGATCCAGGCGGTCGATCGCCTTGGCCAGTTTCTTGGCGCCCTCGCGGATGCGGCCGGCGCGGCGGTCGACGACGAAGCCGCGCTCGTCCAGGGTGGCGAAGTTGCCGCGGACGGCGATCGTCCCCGTCTTCAGCTTGAGGCCGGCGCCGAGCGCCTCGATCGGCCCCCGCGTCATCACCCGCGGGGATTGCGCGAAGAGGGCGAGGTTCCCCGACGCGGTATCCGGAACCACGTCGGGCGCGATCGGGTCGGCCAGACCGCAGGCCCCTTCCCGGGCCAGCCGGTCGAGCGTGGGCGTCCGCGCGGCTTCGAGCGGAGTCCGGGCGCCGAGCGAGCGCAGGGGCCGGTCGGGGAGCCCGTCGATCACCAGCAGGAGAGCCGGGGTTCGTCTCTCGCTGAGAGACTCCGCCGATGCCTGGGTGAGCCACGGCAGGCGCTGGGACAGGCTCTGGCCGAGCAGGGCGATGGCGGTTGGAAGCAGCTCCTCGCGATCCGTCGTGTCGAGGACGGGAACGCCTGCGTCCTTCGCCAGGCGCAGCAGGTGTCGCTGCTGTCCGCGGATGACCCGGAAGTGGTCGAGCTGGCGGTTCGGCCGCCTGCCGGCGAAGGACTCGCGCGCCAGGAAGTGGCCGCGGTGGATCTCCTCGTCCGGCGTCGAGAGCACCGTGAAGAACTGGTAGGCCTCCCCTTCGAGGTCGCTGAAGGGCACCATGCCCGGCAGCAGGTGGACGCCCTCGACGACCAGGCTCAGGTTCTCGGCGATCGCCCGTTCGACCACGGCCCGAACCCCGACGCATACCCTGGCGGCCTGTTCTCCCAGGGTCGCTACCTGGGGGTTGGCGGCGCCCGGCCCGTACTCGCCCGATGGGTCCGGCGGCGTTTCGTAGCTCGATACGTGGAGCGCCGGCAGGATCGCCGGCGCGAACACCATCCGCATCACCTGACGGACCGTGTCGGTGGCGTTGATCCGGTAGATGCGGAGCTGCGGCGCCAGGTCGAGCGCCAGCGTCGACTTGCCGGTGCCCCCGGCACCGCCGATGTAGAGGATCAGCGGCTTCGGGAGCCTCCGCAGCCGCCGGATCAGCCGGTAGCGGCCGGCGGTATCGGCGCCCTCTTCCGACTCGAGGAGCTCGGCGATCCGCCGGGCGAGACGACGCTTCTCGAGGCTGGTCGTGCCCTCGTGCTGCAACTCCCGCTGCAATTGCTCCACCCGACGGTAGGCCCGGTCGAAGTCGAGCCCGGCCGCGTACAGGCTGCGGGCGAGCAGCCCGCGGGAGAACGGCTGCGATTCGCCGTGGTGGGTGATCTGGATCGGGCGCTCGGCCACGCCCTCGGTGACGATCAGGTTTCCTCCCGCGCACGGCGCAGCGGGCAGTTGGAGCAGTTGAGAGGCTCACCGTCCGGGCCGAGCACGTCAGGACCGCCGCAGGAGCCACGCAGGCAGCGGCCGCTGAGGAGAACCCCGACGGACATGAGGATCACCGAAACGGCGATGACGGTGATTGTGAGAAACAGGATCGCCATGGCTCGCTGGCGAGTCTACCGGCGCGGGGCTGCTGGGCTAGCACCCGCCGGTCCGGGGCTCCGTGGGGAGGGTCCCAGCGGCCGTGCGCGCTCTCGGAGAGGATGGGAGGTCTGCGCGCACTCCACTACGCTCGCTCCGGTTCGTCGTCGGTAGAGGTGTGGGCGCCGGGCGTCGCTCGCTTCGAGTCCGCTGGGATCCTCCCCACGGAGCCCCGGACCGGCTGGACGGCGTCGGGCTGCCCGCTACTCGGCGGGTCCGAACCGGTCGCGGAAAGCCCGGCTCGGAAGTTCCTCGAGAGAGTCCCCGCGGTAGATCAGGAGCAGGGCCGCAATGTCGTTCTCGTCGGCCCACTCCAGGCCGTCCTTGGGGCCCAGGACCATCAGCGCAGTGGCATAGGCGTCGGCGAGGGCGCAGCTCGTATGGAACACGCTGGCCGAAGCGAGGGCGTGTTCGACAGGTCGGCCGGTGCGGGGATCGATCGTGTGGGAGTAGCGCACGCCGTCGCGTTCCCAGTAGTTCCGATAGTCGCCGGAAGTTGCCAGGGCGCCGTCGTTGATCGGTAGAACCCGGTGTAGCGCGGGTGGTGCGCCGGTGCCTGGCGCATCGCCGAGTGGGCCCGGGTCCGAATCGGCCGGTCTGGGCGGCGGTTGCTCGATCGCGATTCGCCACGGATCGCCCGTGGGGCTGCGGCCGCTGGTCCTGATCTCGCCGCCGACCTCCACGAGGTGATTCGTGTAGCTCGCCTCGGCGAAGGCCTCGGAGACACGATCGATGGCCCAACCCTTGGCGATTGCCGACAGGTCGAGGGCTGCTCCGTTCTCGACCTTGAGCACTCTCCGGTGCTCAGATGCCAGTCCGACCGCGCCGACCGCCCGGCGGAGCTCTGCCAGGCGACTGTCGAGTGGAGCAGTCGGCTCCGTACTGCGGCCAGGCGCGCCGAAGCCCCAGGCGTCGACGAGTGGCCCAACGGTCGGATCGAACGCACCACCGCTGTCCTCCCGCACCTGCCAGGCGAGTTCCAGAACCGCCCACGTCTCCTCCGAGAACACCAGGGACTCGCCGGCCGCAAGCCGGTTGAAACGAGAGATCTCCGAGTCCTGTCGATAGGTCGACATCGCCCGGTCCACCGCATCCAGCCGTTCCTCGACAAGACCCCGGATCGCCTCCCGATCGCCAGCCTCCGCCACAACGCGAACCCCGTAGTAGGTCCCCATAGTGGGTCCCTGGAGCACCACTTCTTCGGATGCCTGCCCGCAACCGATGGTGAGGCCGGCGAGGACTGCGAGCAGCAGCCAGCTTCGTTGCCGTCCCCGCTTCGACTGGGACGACTCTCGGGGAGGCGGTACGACTCGGCGACGAGATGTCGTCCAGCCAGGTGCGGGTCCGGGGAAAGGGGTCCCAGGTGGCTCGGAGCGAGCGACTTCCCATGTCCCTACAGCTACCGACAACGTACCGAAGCGAGCGGAGTGCAGCGAGCGCACCCCCTTCCATCTTCCGACCAAGCGGGAGCGGCACCTGGGACCCCTTTCCCCGGACCCGTGCCTGGCGGGTGCCACCGCCGCCGACGCCCTCTGCCCGGCCGCGCGCACTTGCGCGTTCCTAGCCGAAGTCGTCGAAGGCGATGTTCTCAGGCTCGACTCCCAGGTCGTCGAGCATCTTCATGCAGGCCTGGAGCATCAGGGGCGGGCCGCAGAGGTAGTACTCGCAGTCCTCCGGGGCGGGGTGGTCCTTCAGGTAGTTGTCGTAGAGGACCTGGTGGATGAAGCCGGTGTAGCCGTCCCAGTTGTCCTCCTCGAGCGGGTCGGAGAGGGCGAGGTGCCAGGTGAAGTTCGGGTTCTCTTCCGCGATCCGGTCGAAGTGGTCGGTGTAGAAGGCCTCGCGGTAGGAGCGGGCGCCGTACCAGAAGGACACCTTGCGGTCCGTGTGGATGCGGCGGAACTGGTCGAAGATGTGGGAGCGCATCGGCGCCATCCCGGCGCCGCCACCGACGAAGACCATCTCGGCGTCCGTGTCCTTGGCGAAGAACTCGCCGAAGGGGCCGGCGATCGTCACGTCGTCGCCGGGCTTCAGGTTGAAGATGTAGGAGGACATCTGGCCCGGCGGCAGGTCCATCTCGCGGGGCGGCGGCGTCGCCACGCGGACGTTCAGCATGATGACGCCCTTCTCCTCCGGGTAGTTCGCCATCGAGTAGGCGCGGATCACCGTCTCGTCGACCTTGGACACCAGGTTCCAGAGCTTGAAGCGGTCCCAGTCCTCGTGGTACTCGTCCTCCACCGTGAAGTCGCTGTAGTTCACGACGTGCGGCGGGCACTCGATCTGGATGTAGCCGCCGGCGCGGAAGGGCACCTCCTCGCCTTCGGGAAGCTCCAGCACGAGCTCCTTGATGAAGGTGGCGACGTTCTCGTTCGAGCGGACCTTGCACTGCCACTTCTTGACCCCGAAGACCTCGGCCGGGATGCCGATCTTCATGTCCTCCTTGATCTTGACCTGGCAGCTCAGCCGGCAGCCGTCGCGGGCCTCGCGGCGGCTGATGTGGGTCTTCTCGGTCGGCAGCATTGCGCCGCCGCCCTCGAAGACGTCGACGGTGCAGACGCCGCACGTGCCCTGGCCGCCGCACGCCGAGGGAATGAAGATCTGGTGCTCGGCCAGGGTGCCGAGCAGGGTGCCGCCGGTGGACGCCGCGAGGGTCTTCTCGTCGTTGATCAGGATCGACACTTCGCCGCCGGCGACGAGGCGGGCCTTCGCCTGCATCAGGATCGTGACCAGGGCGAGGATGACGACGGTGAACATCGTCACCCCGAGGACGACGGTGATCACAGCTGGATGCCCCCGAAGGCCATGAAGCCGAAGGCCATCAGTCCGGTGATGACGAAGGTCATCCCCAGGCCGCGCAGACCGTGGGGCACGTTGCTGTAGCGCAGGCGCTCACGGATCGAGGCCAGCGAGACGATCGCCAGGAACCAGCCGATGCCGGAACCGAGGCCGAAGACGACGCTTTCGCCGAAGTCGTAGTCCCGCTCGACCATGAACAGGGAACCGCCCAGGATGGCGCAGTTCACCGCGATCAGGGGCAGGAAGATGCCCAGCGTGGCGTGGAGTGCCGGGAAGAAACGGTCGGTCGTCATCTCGACGAGCTGGACCATCGCGGCGATCGTGCCGATGAAGCAGAGCAGGTTCAGGAAGGTCAGGTCGACTCCGGCGAACTCCGGGCTGATCCAGGTGAGCGCCCCTTCGTTCAGGAGGTGGGTCTGGATCAGGTTGTTGGCCGGCACGGTGACGGTCAGCACGAAGATCACCGCGAAGCCCAGGCCAACGGCTGTCTCCACCTTCTTCGACACCGCCAGGAAGGAGCACATGCCCAGGAAGAAGGTCAGGGCCATGTTCTCGACGAAGATGGCCTTCACGGCCAGGTTCAGGTATTCCTCGAACATCGTCCCGGACCCCCTATCCGTCCATCTCGACCTGGGCGGGCTTGTACACGCGTAGCGCCCAGATCAATCCGCCGATAATGAAGAAGGCGGCCGGCGACAGCAGCATCAGGCCGTTCGGCAAGTACCAGCCGCCTTCCGAGACCGTGGGCAGAATGCTGTAGCCGTAGAGCTTCCCGGAACCGAAGAGCTCGCGCAGGACCGCCGTGACCATCAGGATCGCGCTGTAGCCGATGCCGTTGCCGATGCCGTCGAGGATGGCCAGGGACGGCGGGTTCTGCATCGCGAACGCCTCTGCCCGGCCCATGATGATGCAGTTCGTGATGATCAGCCCGACGAACACGGATAGCTGCTTGCTGATCTCGAACACGTAGGCCTTGAGAATCTGGTCGGTGACGATGACCAGCGACGCGATGACCGTCAACTGGACGATGATCCGGATGCTGTTCGGGATCTGGTGCCGGAGAATGCTGATCGTCAGATTGGAGACGGTCAGCACGCCGATGACGGCCGCGCACATGACGACCGATGTCTCCATCTTCGTGGTCACCGCCAGAGCCGAGCAGATGCCGAGCACCTGGAGCGCGATCGGGTTGTTGTTGAAGAGGGGATCGAGCGCCGCTTCGCTCTTCTTGACTGCCATCAGTTGGCCTCCCCGCGGATCCGGTTGAGGTAGGGCTCGAAGCCGTTCTCGCCGAGCCAGAAATCGAGCATGTTCGTTACCCCGTTGCTGGTGATCGTCGCACCGGCGAGACCGTCCACGCGGTGCGGATCCTCCGCGACGCTCCTGGCCTGTCCCTTCATCACCGCCAGACGGACCTCGCCTTCGTCGTCGAAGGCCTTGCGTCCGGGCCACTTGTCCTTCCAGGTCGGATTGTCGACCTCGCCGCCGAGGCCCGGCGTCTCCTTGTGCTGGTAGTAGGTGATGCCGCGCACTGTCGTCGTGTCCGCGTCGAGCGCCAGGAAGCCGTACAGGGTTCCCCAGAGTCCGAGGCCCTCGATCGGCAGCACGACCATCTCGAGCTCGCCGGCGTTGCCGCGCACCTCGTAGAGCAGCGCCCGATCGGGAATGCGCTTGACCTTTGCCAGGTTGTCGGGCGCTTCCGTGCTGGTCGCGGGATCCCGGGCGCGGCGCTGCTGGTCGAAGGTCGCCGTGTCGCCGTCCACCGCCTCGCCCGAGGCGAGCTCGATCAGCACCGGTTCGATCGGCTCGAAGCGCTCGGCGACCTGCGCCTCGTCGATCGGCTCGCCGGGCTGGAGCAGGCCGACGGCCTCGAGCACGCGCTTCTGCTTGTCGAGCGCGATGTTCTCGTCCTGGAGCTCCTCCAGGCTGACCGCGAAGGAGGACACGAGAATCCCGCACACGATGCAGATCGCGGTCGCGAACAGGAGGGTGTAGCCGGTGGCCTGTCGGTCTGCCATGGGAGATTCTCCGGTCGGGGGAGAGTCTATTGCGCTATTGCGCGTAACGCGCCTGGCGGCGCTTGATGTTCGCCTTCAGCACGTAGTGGTCGATCAGGGGGGCGAACAGGTTCATGAACAGGATGCCGAGCATCACGCCTTCCGGGAAGGCGGGGTTCACGGTGCGGATCAGGATCGCCAGGACGCCGACGAGAAAACCGTAGATGTAGCGTCCCCGGTTCGTCTGCGCGGCGCTCACCGGATCGGTGGCCATGAAGACGATGCCGAACGCCCATCCGCCGAGCACGACGTGCCAGTGGAAGGGGACCGAGAGCATCGCGTTGGTCGGCGACGCGATGAGGTTGAGCAGTACGGAGATCGCCGCCGTCCCGGCCGTCGCCGCGACCATGATCCGCCAGGAGCCGATGCCGGTGGCGATCAGGATGGCGGCGCCGATCAGGCAGGCCAGCGCGGAAGTTTCGCCCATCGACCCCGGGATGTCGCCGAGGAAGGCCTGCATCCAGGAGACCTTGCCCTCGATGGCGGACAGCCCGTCCAGCGGGGCGCTGGAACCCTCGACGGCCTCGAGCACCGCGATCTCGCCGAGCGCGGTGGCGCCGCTGTAGCCGTCGGGCGGGGCCGAGGTGCCGGCCGCGATCCACACGGCGTCGCCGGAGATCTGGGCCGGATAGGCAAAGAACAGGAAGACCCGCGCCGTGAGCGCCGGGTTCAGGACGTTGTAGCCCGTGCCGCCGAAGATCTCCTTGCCGACGACGACGCCGAAGGTGATGCCGATCGCGACCTGCCAGAGCGGAATCGTCGGCGGCAGCACGAGCGGGAAGAGCATCCCGGTGACCAGGAAGCCCTCGTTCACGTCGTGCCGCCGGACGACCGCGAACAAGCCCTCCCAGAGGCCGCCGACGGCAAAGGTCACGACCAGGACGGGCAGGTAGTAGAGGGCGCCGTGGGCCGTGTTCGCGAGCAGGCTGGCAGCGTCGAACGGCAGGCCGAGCATCTCCATCGCGTCGGTCCGCCAGTTCGGCAGGGCGGTGGCGCCGCCGGCGATCGCTATGTGAATCTGCCGGCCGGTGTTCCACATCGCCATCAGGACGCAGGGCACGAGCGCCACGACGACCGTCATCATCAGGCGCTTGAGGTCGAGCGCGTCGCGCACGTGCGCGGCGCCGGCCGTCGTCTTGCCCGGGGTGTACAGGAACGTGTCGGGCGCCTCGTACAAGGGGTAGAAGCGCTCGAACCGGCCCCCGGGCTCGAAGTGGCGGGCCTGCCTGTCGAGAATGCGGCGCAGGAGTTTCATCCGGCGGCGTCAGCCTTCCTTCTCGATCAGTTCGAGCGCGTCGCGCAGGTACGGCCCGTACTCCGTCTTGCCCGGGCAGACGAAGGTGCAGAGCGCCAGGTCCTCCTCCAGCAGTTCGAGGCAGCCGAGTTCCTCGGCGCGTTCGATGTCCCCGGCCACCAGTGACTTGAGCAGGAAGGTCGGCTGCAGGTCCCAGGGGAACACGCTCTCGTAGAGGCCGATGGGCACGATCGCGCGGGGCGATCCGTAGGTGGTCGTCGTCATCGCGAAAGACTTGCGCGGCAGCAGCGAGGAGGCGAAGGCGCGGGCGCGGGAGAAGGCGCCGAAACCGGGCTGCAGCCAGCCCAGGAAACGGCGGTCGTGGTCGTCCTCGAGCACCGAGACCACCTCGTGGAAGCGGCCCAGGTAACCGTGGAGATCGGCCGGCGCGTTCTCGCCGATCGCGGTGCGTCCGGCGAGTGGCGAGCCGGTGACGACCCGCACGGCGCCGTCCGGGACGGCTTCCGTCCCCGTGCCGATCTCGCCCCTCGTCACGTCGGCGAGCGCGGCGCCGAGCCTGGTACGCAGGAGCCTGGGTCTCCCGACCGGCGGCCCCGCCAGGGCGACGATGCGCTGGACGTCCGCTGTCCCCGTCTCGAACAGCCGGCCGATCGCCAGCGTGTCCTGCAGCCCGATCTGCCACACCAGCTTGTTGCGGTTCACCGGGTCGAGCGTGTGGATGTGCATCCCCGCGGCGCCGGCGGGGTGGGGGCCCGTGAACTCCTCGACCCGAATCGGTTCGCTCGTTTCGACACCGGCGAGCGTGCCGGGAGCGCGGCAGAGAAACACCGGTCCGTCCGTCAGCCGGGCCAGCGCGGCGAGACCCCGCTCGAGATCGCCCGTGCGCCCCTCGACGATCCGGTCGGCCGCGGGCGCGAACGGTTCCGTGTTCATCGCGGTGACGAAGATCGACTTCGGCACCGAATCGACTGCCGCGCTGCGTCCGAAGGGCCGCGCACGCAGAGCGACCCAGTCTCCCGATTCCACGAGCAACGCCTGCACTTCCGCGCGGGAGAGGGCGCTCGGGTGTCTTCCCGTGTAGCTGGCGAAGTCGACTCCGGCCCCGCTGGAACTCGCCTGGTCGGAAGGATCCACCCGCACGACGACCGAGATCAATGCCCGCTTGGCGCCGCGATTCACCGCCGCCACGGTTCCCGCGGCGGGAGACGTGAAGCGGACGCCCGGCTGCTTGCGGTCTTCGAACAGGAGCTGGCCGCGCCGGACCGCGTCGCCCGGCCCGACGTGCATCGCCGGTTTCATGCCGGAGTAGTCGGCCGCGCTGACGGCGACGGTACCCGGCGCCGCGGCGTCATCGAGCGTCTGCTCGGGAGCCCCCGCGATCGGCAGGCTCAATCCCCGCCTGAAACGGTGCGTGCCCATCGGATCCTGACGTCGGTAGTCGGGGTGTTCCGGCGAGCGAAGGCGAACTGGAACGCGTCGCTCAACCAGCCGGGACTATTCCACAACCGCCGGGCTGGGGCAACAGGAAGCGGCCTCTCCGGCGGTCGTGCTCACCGGCTGGCCGCCACGTCGCTACGGCGCGTAGTACGGGTTCGTGCCGGCGGCGTGGTCCGTCGTGTCGAGGACGCGCTGGACGGTCGGCACGGCTTCCACGATGGCCTGCTCGACGCCCTGCTTGAGCGTGTAGTCGGCCATGCCGCAGCCCTGGCAGCCGCCGCCCATCGTGATGTAGGCGGTCTCGTCCTTGACCTCGAGCAGGGTGACGAAGCCGCCGTGCGCAGCGATCTGCGGGTTGATCTGCTCATCGAGGACGCGCTGGACATCGGCGGCCGGCCCGTCGCCCCAGACCGAGTTGGGGTTGTCGAACTTGAAGCCGCTCTCGGAGAGCCTGGTGACGAAGTCGATGGTGGCGCCGTTGAGGTCCGGAGCGGTCTCGGAGTCCACGAACACCTTGAAGGCGTCGAGCTCGAGGATCTCGTCGTCGGGCCGCGTCTCGTCGAGGCCGACCAGGTCCATCTGGTAGCGGAAACCGCCGCCGCTGCGGCCGGTGATCGCGATGCGGAGCGCCAGGTCGTCGCGCTCTTCGGACTTCATCGCCTCAGCGACCTGCTTCTGCGCCAGTTCGGTGATCGTTAGCATGCGCCGCATTCTAGCTTGAAGGAGAACCCGCTTCATGAGCTTCGAACACCTCCTGCTGTCCCACGAAGGTCCGATCACCCGGCTGACCCTGAACGTGCCGGACCAGTTGAACGCGATGACCCCGGCGATGGGCGCCGAGATCAGGGACGCCGTGCCGCTGATAAACGAGCGCGCCGAGACCCGCGTGGTCATCGTCCGGGGAGCGGGCCGCGCCTTCAGTGCGGGCGGCAGTCTGAAGAGCATTCAGGAGGAGGTCAGCGAGGACGCGGACGCCGGACCGGGCCTCGGCGGCGGCGCGAACTTCTATCGCCTGTACCTCTCGGTGCGGGCGCTCGAGGCGCCGTCCATTGCCGCGATCAACGGCCACGCCATCGGCGCCGGCCTGTGCTTCGCCCTTGGTTGCGACATGCGCGTGATCCGGACCGGCGCCCGAGTCGGCATGACCTTCGTCAAGCTGGGCATTCACCCCGGGATGGCAGCGACCTGGACCCTGCCGCGCCTGATCGGCCCCGCCCGCGCCGCGGAGCTCCTCTACAGCGGGCGGCTCATCGACGCCGCCACGGCGGTCGAGTGGGGGATCGCCAGCCGGGAGGCGGACGAGGACTTCGACCGGGTGGTCGACGACCTCGCCCGGGAGATCGCGGCCGCCGGCCCGATCGCGGTCAAGGCGACCAAGCGCACGGTGCGCGGCACCTTCGAGCGGTCGATCGGCGAGGCGCTCGACCTGGAGAGCGCCGAGCAGGAGGTGACCTTCCGCACCGCCGACGCCCGCGAGGGGGTGCAAGCCCTGACGGAGCGGCGTTCGCCGCGATTCGAGGGCCGCTGACGAGTAAGCTACCGCGATGCCCACCGCAGGTGCCCTGATCATCGGGAACGAGATCCTCAGCGGCAAGGTCGAGGAAGCGAACCTGGGCCTCCTGGCCAGGGAGCTGTTCGATCTCGGGATCGAGCTCCAGAGAGTGGTCGTCTGCCCGGACGATGTCGCCGATATCGCGGCCGATATCCGGCGCCTGCGCGGTCGGTTCGATTACCTGATCACGAGCGGCGGCGTCGGGCCGACCCACGACGACGTGACGCTCAAGGCGGTCGCGGCGGCCTTCGAGCGGCGGCTGGTCCGTTCCCCCGAGCTGGTCTCGAAGATCCGCGAGATGGTGGGGGACCGCTGCACCGAGGGCCACCTGCGCATGGCGGACGTGCCGGAAGGCGCGGAACTCGTCAGCACGCCGGACGTGCCCTGGCCGTCCGTCGTCATGGAGAACGTGTACGTGCTGCCGGGCGTGCCGCGAATCTTCCGCATGAAACTGCCGATGCTGCGCGCCCGCCTGGCCGCCGGCCGCCGGTTCTACTGCCGGGCGGTCTACACGTCGTGCCGCGAGACGGACATCGCGGAACTGCTCGACCGCGTCGTCGATGCCCACGAGGACGTCGACATCGGCAGCTATCCGGTGATGGACGGCGACTACCGGGTCAAGCTGACCGTCGACAGCCGCAGCCGTGGCGCCGCGGACCGCGCCCTGGAGGCGCTGGTCGAGGCGTTGCCGGCCGGGGCAGTCGTGCGAGTGGACGGCGGCGCCCGCGTCGCCGGCAGCCGCTGAACGCCCCACCAAACGAAGGAGAAACGTCGATGATCGAGCGAAAGCGCGGCCGGTCACACCCGTACCCTGCAGGTCTGCCGGCCCTCGCGGCGGCTCTGGTCGCCGGCTTGGTGGCGGCGGGCGTTCCCGCCCAGGAGTCCGACGCCGGCGTTGAGTTGCTGCCCGAATGGACGTACGAGCTGGACGAGGTCCTGCCCGAGGATCCGGCGGTGCTCACCGGACAACTCGACAACGGCCTCCGGTACTACGTGAGGAAGAACGGCCGGCCCGAGAACCGCGCCTTCCTGCGGCTCGTCGTGCGCGCCGGCTCGGTGCTCGAGGACGACGACCAGCTCGGTCTGGCCCACTTCGTCGAGCACATGGCGTTCAACGGCACGGAGCACTTCGAGAAGGCGGAGCTGCTCGACTACCTCCAGAGCATCGGCATGCGCTTCGGGGCGGACGTCAACGCGTACACCAGCTTCGACGAGACGGTCTACATGCTGGAGGTGCCGACGGACGACCCGGATATCCTGGACAAGGCGCTTCTGGTGCTCGAGGACTGGGCCGGCGCCGTCACCCTGGACGACGAGGAGGTCGAACTCGAGCGCGGCGTCGTGATCGAGGAGTGGAGGGGCGGCCGGGGCGCGGGAGCGAGGCTCCGCGACGCCGAGATCCCCTATCGCTTCCACGGCTCGCGCTACGCGAAGCGGCTGCCGATCGGCGATCCGGAGATGCTGCGTGAGGTCCCGCCGCAGCGGCTGCGGGACTTCTACCGGGACTGGTACCGGCCGGACCTGATGGCCGTCGTGGCGGTCGGCGATTTCGATCCGGAGGCGATGGAGGCGGACATCAGGCAGCGCTTCGCCGGACTCGAAGGACCCGACGAGCCGCGCGAACGCTTCGAGGCGGAGATTCCGTCCCACGAGGAGACCCTGGTTTCCATCTTCACCGATCCCGAGTTGACGCGTTCCTCGATCTCGGTTGCCTTCAAGGGCGAAGCGGACGAGTTCGTCACCGTGGCCGACTACCGGGAGCGGCTGGTCCGGGGTCTCTACAACGGCCTGCTGAACAACCGTCTTGCCGAGCGTGCCGAAGAGGCCGATCCGCCCTTCATCGGCGCCACGAGCACCCGCGGCACGCTGGCCCGGACCCGCAGCCTCTACCTGCTCCGGGCCGGGGCCCGGGAGGGCGCCGAAGTCCGGGCCCTCGAGGCGCTGCTCACCGAATCGGAGCGTGCCCGTCGCCACGGCTTCGAGGAGAGCGAACTGGAACGGGCCCGGGTGAACACGCTGCGCTCGATGGACCGCGCCTACGACGAACGGGACAAGACCCACTCCGCCGCCTACGCCGGCGAGTACCAGCGGAACTTCCTGAGCGACGAGCCGTTCCCGGGGATTGCCTACGAGCGCGAGCTGGCCCGCCGCTACGTCCCCGGGATCACCCTCGCCGAAGTGAACCGCGTCGCCGATGGGTGGATCCGCGACGAGGATCGCGTCATTCTCGCCAGCGGCCCGCAGAAGGAGGGCCTGGAGCCGCCGGTCGAGGAGGAACTGCTGGCCGTGTTCGACCGGGTCGGCGAGCTGGAGGTGGCGGCCTACGAGGACGACGTCGGCGAGGGCGCCCTGGTGCCTGTTCCGCCGACCCCGGGCCGGATCGTCGAGCGATCGGCGATCGAGGAACTCGGCGTCACCGAGTGGCGGCTGTCGAACGGCGTCCGTGTGGTCCTGCGGCCGAGCGACTTCAAGAACGACGAGATCCTGTTCGCTTCCTTCAGTCCCGGCGGCGTCTCCCTGGTGTCGGACGACGACTGGCTGGAGGCGAACGTGGCGACCTCGGTGGTCCAACTGTCGGGACTCGGGAACTTCAGCCTGACCCAGTTGAACAAGGCGCTCGCGGGCAAGGTGGCAAGCGCCGGACCGATCATCGGTCCGCTGTTCGAAGGCATCAGCGGCCGCGGATCGCCCAAGGACCTGAAGACGCTGTTCGAGCTGATCTATCTGAGCGGGACGTCGCCCCGCCGGGATGCCGAGGCCTACGAGTCCTTCCTTACCCGTCAGGGGGCGCTGCTGCGCAACCAGAGCGCGATGCCAAGGTTCGCCTTCCTCAAGACGTTTGTCGAGACCCTGAGCCAGAACCACCCGCGGCGCCGCATGATCACCGAGGAGATGCTGGGAGACCTGGATCAGGACCGGATCTTCGCCGTCTACGAAGACCGCTTCCGGGACTTTTCCGACTTCACCTTCTTCTTCGCCGGGAGCTTCGAACTCGAGGCGATCGAACCCCTTGTCGAGACCTGGTTGGGCGGTCTGCCGTCGACCGGTCGCGAGGAGGTCTGGAGAGATGTCGGAGTTCGGGCCCCCGAGGGTCGCATCGAACGGACGGTGTACAAGGGGCTCGAGGAGCAGAGTCAGGTCGCCCTGGTGTTCAACGGACCCTTCGAGCAGAACCAGTTGAACCGCTACCGCCTGAACTCCATGGCCACGTTGCTGCGGGACCGCCTGCGGGAGCGCCTGCGGGAGGAACTCGGCGGCACCTACGGTGCGAACGTGTCCGGAGGCGCCGAGAGGATCCCGGTTTCGCAGTTCTCCGTGCAAGTCCTGTTCGGCTGCGACCCGGCTCGGGTCGAGGA
Source organism: Thermoanaerobaculia bacterium (assembly GCA_022826745.1). Lineage (GTDB taxonomy): Bacteria > Acidobacteriota > Thermoanaerobaculia > Multivoradales > Multivoraceae > Multivorans. Next base: position 33,194 of record JAJDUI010000010.1, read on the forward strand.
GATGCTCGAGGCCGTTCAGGAAGAGATCGAACGTCTTCGGACGGAACCCGCCACGGACGAGGAAGTCGGCCAGATCCGGGAACAACAGCGCCGCGGCCGCGAAACGGCGAAGGAGACGAACGGCTTCTGGCTGGGAGTGCTGCAGACCGTGTACCAGTTCGACGAGGATCCCCTCAGCATCCTGACTTACGAGGAACTGTTCGAAGGACTCGACGCGGAGATGATCCGCGGCGCCGCCGTGGACTATCTCGGCGGCGAGAACCGGGTCCAGGTGCTGCTGATGCCGGAGGCGGCCGAAGAACGGAACGACAGCGCCGGCGAGGAAACCGCCGAGCCGGCCGCGGCAAGGGAGGCAGCGTGAACCGAACGAGAACGGAACGGCGATTTCGAGGCGACCGCGGCGGGCGGCGGTCAGTCATCTGGTGCGTCCTGGCAACGGTGTTCGCGGCGCAGGCAGCGAGCGGCGCGGACTGGCCGAACTGGCGAGGGCCGGCGCGAAACGGCTACAGCGCCCACACCGGGCTGCCCACCGAATGGGGGCACGACGGCGACACGGAGCGGAACATCGTCTGGAAGCTGGCGCTGCCGGACCGTTCCGGATCGACCCCGATCGTGGTCGGCGACATCGTGTTCCTGAACGTCGCCGAGGGTGACGACCTGTCGTTGTGGCGCGTCGACGGCGATTCGGGCGATGTCGTGTGGCAGCGGTCGATCGGCGGCGGCAACCGCTTCCAGCGCAAGCACAACATGTCGTCGCCCTCTCCGATCACCGACGGCGAGCGGGTCTGGGTCCTGACCGGAACCGGGGCCCTGCAGGCCTACGACTTCGACGGCAACCAGCTCTGGGCGCGGGAACTCGAACAGGACTACGGCGCCTTCGGCCTGAACCACGGTTACGGCTCGTCCGCGCTGCTCTGGCGGGACGTGCTCTACGTGCCGGTTCTGCACGGCATGAAGACGGACGACCCCTCGTACCTGCTGGCCATCGACGCCGGCTCGGGCGAGACGATCTGGCGACAGGAGCGGCCGACCAACGCCCGGATGGAGTCGCCGGACGCCTACATCACACCGGCCCTGGTCGAGAGCGGCGACGGCCACGTCCTCGTGCTGAACGGGGGCGACGTCGCCACCGGCCACGATCCGGAAGACGGCCGCGAGCTCTGGCGCGTGGAAGGCTTCAACCCGAGGAACAGCCCGATGTACCGGGTCGTCGCGTCGCCGGTAGCTTCAGGCGACCTGGTCTTCGTTCCCACCCGCGTCAGTCCCATGAAGGCGTTGCGGCTCGGCGACGGCGGCGATCCGGAGATCCTCTGGGAGACGGACCGCGGCCCCGACGTGCCGACGCCCGCGACGGACGGTGAGACGCTCTACCTGCTCCGCGACAACGGCCTCCTGTCGCGGCTCGACGCCGAAACCGGCGCGGCGGACTGGGAGAACCAGCGGCTCGAGCCGGGCACCTACAGCGCCTCGCTCCTGGTCGCCGACGGCAAGGTCTACGCGACCAGCGAGGACGGCGTGACCACGGTGGTCCGGGACGGGCCCGAGTTCGAGATCCTCGCGAAGAACCAGGTCCAGGGCTTCACCCTGTCGTCGCTTGGCGTGGCGCCCGGTAGGCTCTATTTGCGGACCGACAGCTTCCTCTACTGCATCGTCGAACCGTAGCGCGGAGGCCCGGGGCCGGCGAGTTATGATCGCCTGCCGCGCCTGTCCGGTGCGCCAACTTTCCGGCTCGCCCACGAGGTACCGTCGATGAAGAACCGCCTGCCCATTGCCCTGCCGGCCTTCGCTCTGCCGGCGCTCGTCCTGCTGCTCGCCTGCGGCGGTGGCGACGGAGCGGACGGCGGATCCGCGGCGCCCCGGTTTCTGAGCATGGGGACGGCACCGGTCGGCGGCGCGTTCCCGGTCGTCGGCGGGGCGATCGCCGAAGTGCTGAACGACAACCGCGGAGAGAACAACTGGCGGGTCCAGCCGCGCGGGACGAAGGGGTCGCAGGAGAACATCCGCCGGCTCGCGCGCGGCGAGCTGGAACTCGCCATGTCGAACTCGGCCATCAGCTACTTCGCGGTCCTGGGGGAATCGGGTTGGGAGCAGAGCTACGAGATCCGCGCGGTCGCCACGCTGGCGCCGAACATCGCGACGTTCATCGCCAAGGCCGACTCGGGCCTCGCCGCCATGAGTGACCTGGCGGGCAAGCGGGCGATGGTCGGCGTCGCCGGCGCCGGCTTCGAGATGTTCGTCGAGCCCCTGCTGGCGGCGCACGGCGTGACCTACGACGACTTCACCCAGGTCTACGGCACCCAGAGCGGCGCGGTCGACATGCTGGGCGACGGCTCGATCGATGCCGCCTTTCTCGGCGGCGCGGTGCCGACCGGCGCCGTGACCCAGGCCAGCAGTACGCACGACATCGTGTTCCTGCCGTTCGACGAGGAGAAGCGGCAGGAGCTCGCGCGCGACTATCCCTTCTTCCAGCTCGCTGTGATTCCCGCCGACGCCTACTCCGATCTCACCGAGGACTACCCGGGCCTCAACGTCGGTTCGATGCACCTGATCACCTATGCCGATGCTGACGAGGAACTCGTCTACCAGATCACGAAGATCATGTGGGAGAACCGCCAGGCGATCGCCGAGAAGCACCCCGCCGGCCGCGCGATCAACGAGGCGAACGTGGCCCGCAACACCGGCACGCCGTTCCATCCGGGGGCGGAGCGCTACTACCGCGAGATCGGTATCTGGCCCGAAGCGGACGGTTGAGCGAAGCGGCCGAGCGCACGCGCCGGGGCCTGATCGGGGCACTCGGCGTCGCCCTGTGCTTCTTCGTGCTGCTCGAGGTGAACTTCGGGCTGCTGCTGCCGCAATCCTCCCTGGCCGTCTTCGTCGGCCTCGGGTTGCTGCTCTGCTTTCTCGCCTTTCCGGTTCATCCGAAGCTCGGATCGAACACCTGGCTGCGGGGCCTGGACCTGCTGTTCGGCCTGATGGCCCTGGCGGTCTGCGCCTACGTCGTGGTGCAGACGGAACCGGCTTTCGAGCACCTGTGGTCGGGCGGCAGGTCCCTCGGCAACCGGGCCGGCATCGAGACCACGGCGGACATCGGCCTCGGCCTGATCGGCCTCCTGCTCGTGCTCGAGGCCGCCCGCCGGAGCATCGGCTGGATCGTTCCCGCCCTGGGCCTGGCCTTCGTCGCCCACACTCTCTACTGCTACTTCAGCCTGCGCAACGGCTGGGCGCTGCTGCCGGACTGGCTGTTTCCCCACGCCGGCCAGAGCCCCCGCGACGTGGTCGGAACGACGTTCCTTCAGAGCCTGGGCGTGTTCGGACCGGCGGCGTCGGTCATGTTCCGCTACGTCTTCCTGTTCGTCGTGTTCGGCGCTTTTCTCGAAATGTCCGGCGCGACCCAGTTCATCATGCGCTTCGCGGAGCGGGTGTTCGGTACCAGGCCCGGCGGACCCGCGAAGGTGGCGGTGCTGAGCAGCGGACTGCTGGGCTCCCTTTCCGGCAGCGCGGTGGCGAACGCCGTGACGACCGGCGCCTTCACCATTCCCATGATGAGGAGCAACGGCTTCAGGCGGCACGTCGCGGCGGCGGTCGAAGCGGCGGCCGCGTCCGGAGGCGCCCTGGTGCCACCGGTCATGGGCGCCGGCGCCTACATGATGCTCGAGATCGTCGAGCCCCAGGTCACCTTCCTGCAGATCGTGCAGGCGGCCCTGCTGCCGGCCATCCTCTTCTACCTCTCGCTCTTCCTCATCGTCCACTTCTACTCCCGGCGCGTCGGTACGCCTGAGCGTGAGGGCGAGCCGCCTCCGGTGCGGCGCTTCGACGCGCTCGTTTTCATCGCCGGCCTCGCCACCCTGATCCTGCTCCTGCTGCTGCGGTTCTCGCCGTTCCGCGCGGTGACCGGGGCGCTGATCGTGATCCTGGTGCTCGCGGTGCTGCGACCGGAGATCGACCTGCCGCGCCGGCTGCGCCGCCTGGCCCTTGGCTGTTTCGCCGGCGTGGCGCTTCTGCACCAGGTGATCTGGGGCGAACTTCCGGCGGACCCGTCGTTCCGGCAGGTCTTCGAGTCCTGGCTCTCGTCCGGCATCGTGGCGATGTTCGGTTTGATGGCGTTCGGTTTGATCCACCGCGTCTTCCGGCCCCACATCCTCGGCGCCCTGACCCAGGCGGCGCGCAACGGGATTCCGCTGGTCGCCGCCAGCGCCTGCGTCGGCGTGGTCATCGGCATCGTCCAGCAGACCGGCATCGCGGCGGACTTCTCGGCGGCGATCAAGGGCGTCGTGGCGACGAACCTGTTCCTGGCCCTGCTCGGCATCATGGTCACGTCGCTCGTGCTGGGAATGGGGGTGCCATCGGTCGTCTGCTACCTGCTGATGGCGACGCTGATGGGCTCCCTGCTCTCGGAACTCGGGGTCATTCCCCTGGCTGCGCACCTGTTCATCTTCTACTTCGGGATGATGTCCATGGTGACGCCGCCGGTGGCGCTCGCCGCCTACGCGGCTTCGAGCCTCGCCCAGGCACCGGTCATGCCGACCGCGCTGGCGGCGTTCCGCTTCGCCCTGGTCGGCTTCACCCTGCCCTTCATGTTCATCTACCGGCCCGCGCTGCTGCTGATGGACGAGGGAGGGGCGAGTCTCTTCGCGTCCGGAGCGGCGGGCCTGCCGCCTTTGATGCTCGCGCTCGGCGCCGCCGTCGTCGGCATCGTGGCCCTGGCCTCCGGGATCGGCGGCTACCTGCGATCCGAGCTCACCCTGCCGCTGCGGGTTCTCATGCTGGTCGCGGCCGCCCTGCTGCTGGTTCCCGATCTCGGCGGTCCGACCCTCGGGCTCGTCGTCAACGGCGTTGGCGCCCTGCTGTTCGCGGCGCTCCTGCTGCTGAACCGGCCCGACCGCGGCTTTGGTCCGGCGACTAGTCCAGGAACGTGAAGCGGTTCGCCTTGAGTTCGTAGCGCGGCAGCGAGCCGGCGTCGGTGATCCGCACCGGGACCCTCAGGCTGAGCCGTTCCTCGAACAGGTCCTGGAGCCGGGACCTGAGACTTCGGGAGTCGGCGCCAGGCTCGGGTTCGACTTGCAGTTCGACCTCGGCCATCCGCGAGCGGCGACGAACCGTCGCGCGGTACTCCGCGACACCGCCCGCCTCGCGGATCAGGGCCTCGACGGCGCTAGGGTAGACGTTCACGCCGCGCACGATGAACATGTCGTCCGCGCGCGCGACCACGCCGCCGTCCAGATAGACCGTTGGCCGGCCGCTCGGGCAACCGGCGGCGCGCAGGCGCGCCATGTCGCCGGTGCGGTAGCGGATGACCGGACTCCCGATCCGCCCCAGGTTGGTCAGGACGAGTTCGCCGAGGTCGTCGGCGCCGGCTTCGGCCTCAGCCGTCTCGATCGGTGGCCGCGGAGCCCCGGTTTCCCGGTCGATCCACTCGACGATGAACTCGTTCTCCAGGATGTGGAGGTTCTCGCCGATGCCGCAGGGGACGCCCCAGGCGCCCACCTCCGTCGCGCCGGCGTGGTCGAAGACACGGGCGCCGAAACCCGCCGCGAGCTGCTGCTTGACCGCGGGGACGCCGGCGCCCGGTTCGCCGGCGTGGATCGTTCGCTCGACGGCGCCGCCGGCGAGGTCGATGCCGAGCCGGCGGGCCGACTCGAGCATCCGCAGGGCGTAGGTGGGCGTCGACAGCAGCACCGTGCTGCCATCGTCCCGCATCATCCGCAGCCGCTGTTCGGTGCTCAGATGGCCGCCCGGCTGGACCAGGCAGCCGAGCTGCTGAGCGGCCTCGAACGCGGTCCAGAAGCCGATGAAGGGACCGAAGCCGAAGGCGGCGAAGACACGGTCCGCGGAGGTGACCCCGGCGCCCTCGTAGACCGCGAGCCAGCAGTCCAGGAACCACTGCCAGCTCGCCGGCGTGTCCAGCCAGCGGAGCGGCGTGCCCGTCGTGCCGGAAGTGCGGTGGACGCGGACGTAGCGTTCGAGGGGGAAGGTGAGGTTCGTGCCCCAGGGCGCGTTCGCGTCCTGGTCGCGGGCGAGTTCCTCCTTCGTCGTGAACGGCAGGTCAGCCAGGTCGTCGAGCGTGGGCGGCGACTCGAAGCCGGCGGCCCGCCACTTCGCCCTGTAGAACGGGTTGTGGCGATGGACCTGCTCGGCCATGCGGCCGAAGCGATCCGCCTGCCGTGCCCGGAGCCGCTGGCGCCTCCGCGCCAACCGGTCGGTCAACGTCGCGGTTCCTCGGTGACGGGAGGCCCCGGGTCGACAGCCGAGTCCACGTCGACCTCATCGCGGAAGCGCACCTCGATGCGGTAGGCCTCCACGTCCTCGCCGAACTGCGAGAGCAGGAAGGTGCGCACGAAGTCGGCGGTCCGGCGGCGGCCGAGCTCGCGCACGAGGGCGATGTTCTCGCCCGCGCGGGCGGCCAACTGGTCCGTGATGCGGAGTCGGAGCTGCTCCAGGACCGCTTCCTCGTCGCGCAGGATCGAATCTCCCTGAACGCGGTACTCGATCGCCGAGGCGTCCACGGCCGGCCGGTTGGCTCGCACGCCGGGCGCCAGGACGTGGACCGTCGTTCCCTCGAGCGTCAGCGACCACTCGTCCTCCAGGTCGAGGTAGTAGGTGTAGCGGACCGGGACGCGCGCCTCGACGACCACGTCGGGCAGCCTGAGGCGGCCCCAGAGCAGACTGGCCGAGTCCGTGCGCTCCAGCACCTCCGTCTGGTCGAGGGAGGCGAACTGGAGAAAGGCGCTGCCCGAAACCTCCGTGGCGTAGCTGACGAAGGACGTCTGGACGCTACCGGTCCGGAAGGCCTGGGCGATGCGCTCCACGCTCTCGACCGCGGCGCGGCCGATCTCCCGGCCGCTTTCGACGATGTCGCCGGGCACCTGGGTCAGCCGGATGATCACGTAGCCGACGACGATCACGACGACCATGCCCAGGATCAGCGTGATGAAGCCGAGCCGCCACAGCATCTGGCTGCGCGGATTGCGCGGGCCGCGGCCAGGGGGAGCGCCCTGCTGTCGGGGTGTCTCGACCATCGGAGCGCAGTCTATGTCCGACCTGCCGGCGACCTGCTAGCCTCGCGCGCGTTTCGCTCCCTCGAACGCGGACAAAGACTCAAGACCCTGGAGACCGGACCATGGAACTAGGACTGCTCGCCGGCGCCTTCGGCAGCCAGATCACCATCGACATCGATCGCATTCGGCAGGCGGAAAGCGCCGGCTTCACGTCGGTCTGGACCGCGGAGGCGTACGGCTCCGATGCCGTGTCCACGGCGTCCTGGATTCTGGCCCAGACGGAGAAGATCAAGGTCGGGACGGCGATCATGCAGATGCCGGCCCGCAGCCCGGCGATGACCGCGATGACCGCCATGACGCTGAACCAGCTCTCCGGCGGGCGCTTCCTGGTCGGCCTCGGACCGTCCGGCCCGCAGGTCATCGAAGGCTGGCACGGCGTCGCCTACGGCCGGCCGCTGACGCGCACGAAGGAGTACATCGAGATCATGCGCAAGGTCTTCGCCCGCGAGGAGCCGGTCACGCACGAGGGCTACCACTACCAGTTGCCCTACCGCGGCGAGGACGGCACGGGTCTCGGCAAGCCGCTCAGGAGCATCCTGGCGGCGGACACCTCGATCCCGATCTACACGGCCTCGATCAGCCCGAACGGCCTGGCGTGCAGCGCCGAGGTCGCGGACGGCGTCTTCCCGATCTGGATGAACCCCGAACGCTACGACCTGCTCGAGGGAGCCCTCGAGCGCGGCTTCGCGGCCGCCGGCAACGGCAAGAGCCTGGACGACTTCAAGGTCATGCCCTTCGTCACCGTCGTCATGGGCAACGACGTGGAGCAGTGCCGCACGCCGGTCAAGCAGAGCATGGCCCTGTACATCGGCGGCATGGGCGCGCGCGACAAGAACTTCTACAACGACTACGCCAAGCGCCTCGGCTACCCGGACGACGCGAGGCGGATCCAGGACAACTTCCTCGGCGGCAAGAAGAGCGAGGCCGTCGGCGCCGTGCCCGACGCACTGGTCGACGACGTCGCCCTGGTCGGCCCGCGGGAGCGGATCGTCGACCGGCTCGCGGCCTGGAAGGAAGCCGCCGGCAACGGCCAGGTCGCATCGATGGTGCTCGGCTGCCGGCAGCCGGAGGCGCTGGAGGCGATCGCGGAGGCGGTGCTGTAGGCGCGGCGTCCGTTCTCAGCCGGGCTTGCGGCCCACGATGACCGTGATCCCGACTTCGTGCCAGACGCACTCCGCCGCGAAGCCGGCCGACGCAACGGCTGCCAGCTCCTCCTCCAACGGGAAGTAGGTGTCCTCCTCCGACCACTCCTCGAAGTGCTCGAAGGCGCGTCGCTCCTCGATGCCGTGGGCCACGAGGTGGTCGGCCCAGCCGCGCCAGGTCGCTTCCCGGGCGGCCGGCTCACCGGGCATGGTGGCGTCGGCGTTGACGAAGAGGCCGCCGGGTTCGAGGGCTCCGAACACGCGGCGGTAGAGCGCTTTCTTGTCGTCCATCGTCGGGATGTGATGCAGGGCGAGTGAGGCGGCGGCGCCGCGGCAGCGGGCCAGGGGGTCCAGGAAGGAGGCCCTGGTGAAGCGGGCCCGGTCGCCGAACCGCGCGAGACGCGTCCGTGCCTGATCGAGCATCTCGCCGTCGATGTCGATGAGTTCGACGAAGGCCGCCGTGGACGATTCGAGGATCGCCTCCGACAGGGCGCCGGTACCGGCTCCCAGGTCGATGATCGGACCGGGGGCCGCCGGAGCCAGCGCACGGGCGGCAACGGCGAGCATCTCCTCGTAGCCGGGGATGAACCGGCGGATGGCCGCGTCGTACTCCTCGACCGCGATGCGCAGGTGGCGGCGAACGGAGTGGGATGCGTCGTCGATCATCGCCGATCGGTCGCCCGCGGCGGTCAGGCGCGGGCCTCCGCCCCGGTCAGGAACCGTCCAGGCCCGGGCGGATCAGGCGCAACGGCCCGTCGCGCTCATAGCGGTGGGCCGGGTTGTTCAGCACGGCGGCCAGTTCCGCGGCCTGGAAGGAGGCCTCGACGCGCTCGGGCGGCGGCGTGCCGTAAGGGGTCGTCCGCTGCCTGGGGACGCGGCCGGCGTCGCGGATGAGCTGCTCCATCTCCGCGGGAGACAGTTCCTGGCCGTGGGCGGCGCCGGCGGCCCGGGTGATGCTCTCGTTCATCAGGGTGCCGCCCAGGTCGTTCACCCCCGCATCGAGGCAGGCCTTGACACCCTGCGGTCCCATCTTGACCCAGGAGGCCTGGACGTTCCCGAACCACGGGTGAAGCGCCAGCCGGGCGACCGCGTGCATGAGAACCGCCTCGCGGAAGGTCGGCCCCTTGCGGGCGCGGCCCTTGAGGTAGAGCGGCGCCTCCATGTGGACGAAGGGAAGCGGCACGAACTCGGTGAAGCCGCCGGTCCGTTTCTGCAGGTCGCGCAGCCGGAGCAGGTGCCGGGCCCAGTTCCTGGGACCTTCGACGTGGCCGTACATGATCGTCGCCGTCGTCCGGTAGCCGACGCCGTGGGCGGTCTCCATGACCTCCAGCCACTGGTCGGTGTTCAGCTTGTCGGGGCAGATGATGGCGCGGATCTCATCGTCCAGGATCTCGGCGGCGGTTCCCGGGAGGGTGCCGAGCCCGGCCTCCCGGAGCCGCAGCAGGTAGTCGCGAAGCGGCATGTCGAGCGTCGCCGCGCCCTGCCAGACCTCGAGCGGGGAGAAGGCGTGGACGTGGATCTCGGGCACCGCTTCCTTGACCGCGCGGCAGATGCCCAGGTAGGTCTCGCCGGTGTAGTCGGGGTGGATGCCGCCCTGCATGCAGACTTCCGTCGCGCCCCGCTGCCAGGCCTCGACGGTACGGCGCATGACCTCTTCGAGTTCCAGGTCGTAGGGCTTGCCGCGCAGGTTCTCGCTCAGTTTCCCTTTGGAGAAAGCGCAGAACTGGCATTTGAAGTAGCAGACGTTCGTGTAGTTGATGTTCCGGTTGACGACGTAGGTGACCGTGTCGCCGTTCACCTCGCGCCGGATTGCGTCGGCGGCGGCGCAGACGGCGGTGAACTCCGGTCCACGCGCCGCGAACAGCCGGGCGATCTCGTCCTCCGAGAGGTCCTCGCCCGCCCGGGCGCGTTCGAGGATGGGAGCGATGCCCGTCGCACGCCGTGGTTCCGCGCCGCTGCCGTTCGGGGCGGGGGAGGCCGAAACGGTGGCCAGCAGGTCGGCCGGCGGCGGGATTTCCTCACCCGGGGACCAGTCGTCGGTGCGGGCGAGACCGGTGGCGTCGACCCGCTGCAGCACCGCCGTGCGGACGCCGCCCAGCCGCTTGACTTCCCGGCTCTGACCCCGGCCGTCATCGAGCCAGCGCTCCCCGTCGAGCGCCCACTCGGGGTACACCGTCAGCCGCTCGACCAGCGTCTTGCCGGCGGCGGCCGTCTCTTCCGCGAGGCGTTCCAGGTGCGGCCAGGGCGCCTCCGGGTTGACGAAGTCGGGAGTCACCGGCGATACCCCACCCCAGTCGTCGATGCCGGCATCGACGAGCCGCGGCAGCACGCCGGGGCTCAGGTTGGGCGGCGCCTGAATGTGCATCTCCGGCCCCAGCACCAGTCTCGCCGCGGCGATCGTCCAGAGCAGGTCCTCCAGGGTGGGCTCGGGCGCGCTGGCCATCCGGGTCTCCGGCTTGGCCCGGAAGTTCTGGACGATGACTTCCTGGATGTGGCCGTACTCGTCGTGCAGGTCGCGCATGGCGAGCAGGGCGTCGATCCGTTCCTCGCGGGTTTCGCCGATCCCGATCAGGATCCCGGAGGTAAACGGCACCCGGGCCTCACCGGCGAGCCGCAGGGTGTCGAGGCGCCTCGACGGCACCTTGTCCGGACAGCCGTAGTGCGCCTGGCCCTTCTCGTGCAGGCGCATGGAAACGCTCTCCAGCATGATGCCCATGGACGGGCCCACCGGCCGCAGATGCTCGATGTCTTCGGCGGTCATCAGCCCCGGGTTGAGGTGGGGCAGAAGGCCCGTCTCGAGCAGAACCCGTTCCGCCGCCTCCCGCAGGTAGGAGAGCGTCGACTCGTGGCCCAGCTCGGCCAGGCCGTCGCGGGCCGCCTTGTACCGCAGCTCCGGCTTGTCGCCGAGGGTGAACAGCGCTTCCTTGCAGCCGGCCTGGGCGGCAAGGCGGGCCTGGCTCAGCACGGCGTCGAGCGGCATGTACGCGGCCTCGCCCTTCTTCGGCGGCTGGGCGAAGACGCAGTAGTGGCAGATGTCCCGGCACAGGTGCGTCAGCGGCAGGAAGACCTTGCGGGAGTAGGAAACGAGGTCGCCGTGGCCCCGGTCCCGCAGCTCGCCGGCTACGTCGAGCAACCGTTCGAGGCCGCTGCCCGACTCGATGCGGGCAAGCGCACGGGCCTCGTCAGGGGCCGGACGACGATCCAGAAAGGCGCTGAGTGGAGGGGACATGGGGATGACGGCGGCAGGCGATGAATCCGCCGCCAGTGGGGATAGCGAACGGTATCAGTCCCGCTTGCGCGGGCTCTCGAGCCGGTCAGGCACGCCGAGTCCCCGCAGGAGACGGCCGGTCCGGCCCTCCCGGCCGGCACGTTCGAGCCGCAGGAGCTCGGCCAGGTCGTCCGGATGGTCCACGTCGAGTCCGAGGTTCGCCAGCGCGATGCTGGAGTGAGCCGCTCCCACCCGCTCGGCTTCCCGCAGGTGGGCATGGAAGCTGCCGTCGCCGAAGCGGAACGGGATGCAGCCCGGCGGCGAACAGACGAGAGCGTTCGTCCCCGATCGGAAGCGGTCGGGCGCGACGGTCACCGCCAGTCCCGGCGCTGACTCGTCTCCCTGGCTGCTCCGATCCTCGAGGTGCCGCGCGCGGAGTTCCTCCAGGTCCGCCGCCGTCACAAGGGGCAGGTCGATCGGCAGGACCAGCATCGACGCCTCACCGCGGCGGCCGAGTTCCTCGGCGGCCGTGCCGAGCGCCCGGTTCAGGCCTCGCCTGGGCTCGGACAGGACCTCGCATCCGGCTTTCTCGAGGTACCTTGCCGCAACGTCGTCCGCGGTCACGGCAAGCGTGCCCGTGACGCCGGGAACGCCAGCGATCGCGGCGAGCACGTCGTCGAGCATCGAACGGGCCAGTTCCTCCCGTTCCGCGGCGCTCAGCACGGGCGACAGCCTCCGCTTGGCCTCGGACCAGGCCTTGACCGGCAGGACCGCCCAGAAACCGCCGGCGTTCACGCGGACGGTTCCGGCGGCGCGCCTTCCGCCCTGTCGCGTTGCCGGGAATCGATGCCGCGGGCGAAGTCGATCGTCTCCCTGGCCAGGCGTTCGCGGTCGGCCAGCGTTTCCATCACGGTGCCCGTCACCAGGGTGGGAAGACCGAGATCCTCGATCTCCTTGGCCTGGGCGGCATCGGCGTCATCGATCACGAAGCCGTCAAGCAGGTTCCGTTCCCGGTAGTGCCGGGCGACGCCGGCCGCGGTGACCGGCATCTCGAGTTCCGCCATCATCTTGGCCGCCGGACCCTTGATCGCCGCACCGCCGACGATCGGCGAGACCGCGACGACGGGCGCAGCCGCTCGGCGAAGCGCCTCCTCGACGCCGTCGAGCGCCAGCACGGGATCCACGCTGACGAAGGGGTTCGAGGGGCAGACGAGCGTCGCCGCGGTCGCGTCGTTCTCCAGCGTCTGCAGGAAGGCGGGCGACGGCCGGGCCGTGTCGATCCCGGCGAAGCGAAACCCGGAGACGGTCGGGGCGCAGGCGTCGCGGACGAAGTAGTGCTGGAAGCTGAGCTCGCCGGTCTCCGTCAGCACGACGGTACGCACCGGGTCGTCGCTCATCGGCAGCACCCGGGCGGCGATCCCGAGGGCCCGGCAAAGGGCGGCGGTCACTTCGGTCAGAGTCTCGCCCGCGCGGAGGCGTTGCGTTCGCTCCACGTGGGTGGCCAGATCCCGGTCGCCGAGCCGGAACCAGGTCTCGCCGCCGAGGTGGGAGAGCGCCTCCAGGAAGGACCAGGTCTCGTGCGCCTGGCCCCAGCCGGTGACGCGATTCGAGATCCCGGCCAGCGTGTACATCACGGTGTCGAGGTCCGGGCAGATACGGAGTCCCAGGTGGTCGAAGTCGTCCGCGGTGTTGCAGACGACGGTCAGCGCGTCCCCGGGAAGCACGCGCGACAGCCCGAGCGCGAGCTTGGCCCCGCCGACGCCGCCGGAGAGGGCCACGCAGTGCCCTGGGGGAGGTTGCTTCACCGGAACAGGTCCTGGTTCCGCGGTCTCAGCAGGTCGCGGGCCGTCTGAGCCGGTCCGAGCCGAGCGAGGCCGCGGACGCGGACCACCGGGGTGCCCTCGTCGCCCTCGCCCTGGAGGATCTGGGCGGCGCTCGCCACCTGGTCGGCGATCCCGGTTTCCGAGACCTGGAGTTCGCGGCCGAACAGGTCGCGGTCGCCCCGCAGGTCCCAAAGGGCGGTCATGCCGGCGACGCCGATCGCCAGTCCGACAGTGCCGAGACGCCAGGCGCGGCCGACGCTGTCGTTGATGATCACGCCGATCTCATCGACTCCGAAGTGGGCAGCGAGCGCCTCGCGAAGCGCCGCCGCCGAAGCATCCGGGTCCTCAGGCAGGAGCAGCGCGTGACCGTGTTCGTCGCCGGGACGGAGGTTCGACTGGTCGATCCCCGCGTTCGCCAGCACGAGACCGAGTCGATGCTCGACGATGATGACTCCCGGCACGGTGCGCAGCACTTCGGTCGATTCCCGGAGCACGAGTTCGACGAGTCGCGGATCCTTCTCGCATTCCGCCGCCAGCCGCACGGCTTCGGCGCCGGGTTCGACCGTCGCGAGGTCGACGATCCGGCCTTCCGCCTTGGAGACGATCTTCTGCGCGATGACGAGCACGTCGCCGGCGCGCAGCTTCAGGCGCGCCTGGCGCATCATCTCCCTGATCACGCAGGCCAGGTCGTCGCCTGGCTGGATCTCGGGCAGGCCGGGTACGGCTTTGAGATTCAACATGGTGCAGGAGGGCGGGACGCTCGGAGGCCGAAGGCTAACGGCCTCCGCACGGTGAGTGTCGATCGCCGGGCGACCCTACGCCGACCGTCTTCAGGGCGTGCGGGTCGCTTCGCCGGTGATGCGAATGCCCGCGCCGGCAATGCCGTACTTCCGGTTCAACTGGATGAGGATCGAGGTCAGGGCCTCGGCCGCGGCGGCGTTGTCGAGCGGGCCGGCGTGCCAGCCGCGCATGCCGAGCGCCTCGATCAGCTCGATGACCTCGGCGCGGGCCGCCGGGTCGTCGCCGGTGACCAGGACATCGCAGTCGACCGCATCGTCCTCGCGCAGATGGGCGGCGCCGACGTTCTGGAAGGCGGAGACGACCCGCACGTCCGGGCCGACGGCCTGCTGGGCGATGACCGCGGCGCAGCCCTCGTCGGGAAGCTGCACGCGGGCGACCTTCGGCGGCACGAGCGGCACCGTGCAGTCGACGAGGATCTTCCCCTGGAGCGCGTCGCGCACCGCCTCCAGGGTGGCGCGCTGGAAGGCGTACGGCACGGTCAGCACGACGAGGTCGCCCTCTTCGGCGGCGCTCAGGTTGTCCGTACCGCGTACGGTCGCCGGCAGGCCCAGGCCCCGCAGCTGGTCGTTCACGTCCTCGGCCGAGCCTGCGCCCTTCTCGCGCGAACGGGAACCGATGACGATCGGGTAGCCGGCCGCCGCCCAGCGCCGGGCGAGACCGCCGCCGAGATCGCCGGTGGCGCCGAGCATGGCGAGGGTGGGGAGGGAGTTGGTGCCTGGTTGATTTTCTGACATGACGGTTCCCGTGAGTTGCCGTGGCGCTCTTCGCCTCGTGGCAGACCTGAGATTCGAGGGCGGCGATCGTACACCGCCCGGATCCGCCGCCGCCGCCCGCGTCTACTTGTGGCGGCGGTGGAGCGTCACGGTATCCACTTCACGCTTGCGCTCCCACCAGTTCTGGTAGAGGTCGAGCGCGAACATCAGCAGCAGGATGAAGATGACGATCCACTGCGGGATGTACGGAGTGGGGGAGCCGTTGACGACCATGTGCGCGCTGTGGCCCGCCTCGAGGATCAGAACGAAGCCGATCAGCAGCAGGACGAACAGGCCGAGGATCTCGAACTCGGGGTTGGAGCTGAGAAACCGCGAGATCGGGCCGGCGAAGACCAGCATCAGCGCCACGGAGATCAGAACCGAGCCGACCATGACGGCGAAGATGTCCGTCATGCCGACGACGGTGAGGATCGAGTCGACCGAGAAGATGAGGTTCATGCCGACGATCAACGCCACGACCTCGGCGAAGCGGTTCGCCTTCGCGACTTCGTGTTCGACCGCCTTCAGCTTGACGCGGAGTTCCTTCACGCCCTTCCAGATCAGGAACAGGCCTCCGATCACCAGCACCAGGGACTTGCCGTCGACGCTGCCGGCCATCTCCACGCCGAGGAACGAGCCGTCGAAGCTCCAGAGTTCGGCCGTGGCCGCCCCGAGCACGAGACTGAGGATCAGCAGCAGCACGATGCGGAGCGCCATCGCCAGGACCAGGCCGAGCTGGATCGCCTGCCTGCGCCTCGCCTCCGGCAGCTTGTTCGCGATGATCGTGATGATGATCAGGTTGTCGGCGCCGAGCGCGATCTGGATCAGCGTGACCGAGAAGAGGGCCGCCCAGAAGGACGGTTGTGCCAGGAGATCCATCACGAGACGTGCGCTCGCGGCGTTGCGTTCCTGCGGCGCAAGCCCCTAGACTCTGCGCCCATCGTCTTCCGTGCCTCGACCATCAGCAGCCAACCTCCAGGAGATGTCCTGAGCCATGAAGCTACACGAAGCCGCCACCGCCCCTAACTGCCGCCGCGTTCGAATCTTCCTGGCCGAGAAGGGCATCGAGGTTCCCGTCGTGCCCGTCGACCTGGGCCAGGCGGAGAACCGCCAGGAGCCCTTCCGGCAGAAGAACCCGATGGGCCGCGTGCCGGTGCTCGAGCTCGACGACGGCACGTTCATCGCCGAATCGGTCGCCATCTGCCGCTACTTCGAGCAGTTGCAGCCCGATCCCGCTCTGATGGGCGGCAGCGACCCGGAAGAGGCGGCCCGCATCGAGATGTGGCAGCGGCGGATGGAACTCGAGATCGCCCTGCCGATCATGCAGGTCTTCCGCAACACCCACCCGTACTTCGCGGACCGCATCGACCAGTACCCGGACTACGGGGAGGGTCAGCGCAGCCACGCGACGAAGCGTCTGGAGTGGCTGGACAGGGAACTCGCCGACCGGGAGTTCGTGGCCGGCGACGCGTACTCGATCGCCGACATCACGGCCCAGATCGGCATCGACTTCGGCCGGGTGACGAAGTTCAAGGTCACCGAGGAGACGCCGAATCTCCTGCGCTGGCACCAGGCCGTGTCGGCGCGGCCAAGCGCGAAGGCGTAACTCCACCGGCTAGCGGCAGAGCTGGGCCGCCTGGGTCTCCAGCTCCTCGCGGAACGGAGGGGCCGCGATGCGGACCAGACGCCGGGCCCGCTCGAGGAGGTCGAGCCCGCGCAAGTCGGCGACGCCGTACTCGGTGACGAAGAAGTCGGCGTCGGTGCGCAGCGCCGTGGCGGCGTGTTCGGGCGGCAGCGCCGGGACGATGCGGGAGAAGCGGCCGCCGCCGGCCGTCGCCTCAAGGGCGACGATCGAACGTCCGCCGGCCGACATCCGGGCGCCCCGCATGAAGTCGACGGCGCCGCCGGTGCCGCTGATCTGGCGGCCGCGGACCATCTCCGAGTTGACTTGGCCGAAGAGATCGACCTCGACCGCCGAGTTCAGCGCCACGAAGTTGTCCAGCCTGGCCATCACCCGCACGTCGTGGGTGTAGTCGACGGTGCGCAGGTCGATCAGATCGCAGCGGCTCGCCCAGTCGTAGAGCGCGGGTGAGCCGAGGACCATGGCGGCGACCAGCCGGCCACGGTCGATCGTCTTTCGGGCGCCCGTGACGGCGCCTGCTTCCACGAGATCCATGACGCCGTCCGACAGCAGGCCGGAGTGAAAGCCCAGGTCGCGGTGACCATGGAGCGCGGCCAGGACCGCGCCCGGAATCGCGCCGACGCCGGTCTCGATGCAGTCGCCGTCCTGGACCAGTTCCGCGACCAGGGTACCGATGCGCTCGGCGACGGGACTGGGCCGACTGGCCAGCGTGGGCGGCTCGACCTCGGTCTCGACCACGTAGTCGAACCGGTTGACATTGACCGTAGGAGCACCCGGCAGGCGGGGCAGGGAACGGTTCCATTCGGCGACGAAAGGAATCTCCGAGCGTCCCAGCAGTGCCGGCAGAAACCCGGCGCCGATGCCGAGCGAGCAGTCGCCGTTCCCGTCCGGCGGCGTGAACTGGGCGATCGCCAGGTCGAAGGGCGACGCCAGGAGATCGTCCCAGACGTGCCGGTACTGCATCGGCACGAAGCGGACGGAACCGGCCTCGAAGCCGGCGCGCATCTCCGGCGTGACGAAGAAGCTCCGCACCGTGGAGCCGGCCCAGGGCGCGAGAGTCGGCGAGGAGATGCCGGGAATGCGGGTGACCGTGAACTCCACGCCGGCGGTCGCCTCCGGCTGGGCATGCAGGGCCGCGGCGATGCCGCGAGGCTCGTTGCAGCCGCCCAGGACGGCGACCTTCATGCCCGGGCGGAGCAGCGCGCCGACCTGTTCGGGAGCGAGTTTCTTCATCGCGCGCCGTAGCGTAGCGGCACGCGCGACGGGCGCCCTCTCCCTCTCTGGACGTTGATACTCTGCCGCCGCCATGACGACGATCTCTCCAGCACGCAACGGCCTCCCGGCCATCTCTCTCGCTGCGGTGCCGGGGCGCCGCCGGCTCACTCTCGATCTGGCGCGGGAGATCGAGCGCCGTGGTTTCAGCGGCATCTACTGTCCGAGCATGGGCGACGGGCTGGCGTTGTGCGAGGCGATCGCGCTGTCCACCGAGCGCATCCACTTCGGCACCTCGATCGTCAACATCTACACCCGGCACGTGACCGAGTTCGCCCACACGGCCTCGTTCATCCACGAGGTGTCCAAGGGCCGTTTCTGGTTCGGCGTCGGCGTGAGTCACGCTCCCGCGCATGCGCGGCTCGGCGTTGCCGTTGGCAAGCCGCTAGGTGACATCCGCGCGTTCGTGGACGAACTGAAGGCCGTGCGGGGCGCCGGCGAACTGCCGCCGATCGTCCTCGCCACGCTGCGCGACCGGATGATCGCTACCGCGGCCGAGATCGGCGACGGCATGGTGTTCGCGAACGGCGCCCGTTCCCGCATGGCCCATTCGCTGACGTTTGCCGGGGAGAAGGCCGGCGATCCGGCTTTCTTCGTCGGCAACATGATCCCGACCGTCATCTCCGACGATCGCGACCTGGCGGCGGCGCGCAACCGGAAGACGCTCTCCCGCTACGCCCTCCTGCCGAACTACCGCAACTACTGGAAGGCGGCGGGCTACGTCGAGGAGATGGAGGCCGTCGAGCAGGCGGTGGAGCGGGGCGAGACGGATCGCATCCCGACCCTCCTCTCAGACCGCTGGCTGGCGGATTGCACCCTGTTCGGGACAGCCGCGGAGGTTCGCGAAGGAGTCGAGCGCTGGTTCGACGCCGGCATTCGTACTCCCATCCTCGTTCCGTCGTCGGCGGCGGGCAACCAGATCAAGGCGTTCGAAGAGTTGTTCGCCGCGTTCGACGGGAGCTGAAGAGATGACCACGGTCAGGGACCGGCTGGAAGCACTGGGCATCGAACTGCCGGAACCGGCGGCGCCGGCCGCCAACTACGTTCCGTTCGTGCGCATCGGCTCCCTCGTCTTCGTTTCCGGTCAGGTTCCGGTCAAGGACGGCAAGCTGGCCTACCGCGGCAAGGTCGGCGTCGACTACTCCCTCGAGGAAGCGCAGGAGGCCGCCCGCCTCGTCGGCATCAACCTCGTCGCGGTCGTGGGGGCCGCCTGCGAAGGTGATCTGGAGCGGGTGAAGCGCTGCGTCAAGCTGGGCGGCTTCGTCAACTGCAGCGACGACTTCGAGAATCACCCGGCAGTGATCAACGGCGCCTCCGACCTGATGGTCGACGTGTTCGGCGAGAAGGGGCGGCACGCTCGCTTCGCGGTGGGGACGAACAAGCTGCCCTTCAATGTGCCGGTCGAGATCGACGCCGTCTTCGAGGTCGACTGAAAGGCTGACAGCGCGTCATGTCCACCCAGCGAGTCGAGATTCTGGGCGACACGATGCGCCGGCTGGCCCGGCGCGGCGCTCGCCGGAACCTGTCCCGGGTACTCAGCAAGGTGCGGCCGGGCGATGTCGCCGCCGCGCTCAGGAAACTGGTGCCGACCGAGCAGTTGTTCGTCGTCCGGTTGGCCCTGGAGGACTATCCGGATTCGGCCGGCGAGGTGCTGCTGGAGCTCGAACCGGGCGAACGGCGGCCGCTGCTGGAAGAGCTCGCTCCGTCCGAGATCGCCGGCCTGCTGTCGCCCCTGGCGGTCGACGACAGCGTCGAGATCGTCGACGGTCTGGAGGACGAACTGCGGGAGGCCGTGCTGGCCCTGCTCGACCGGCCGGACCGCGACGAGCTGCAAACGCAGTTCGCCTACGAGGAGGACACGGCCGGGCGGATCATGAACACCGAGTTCTTCTCCCTACCGGAGAACACGTCGGTCGGCGACGCGATCGCCAAGATTCGTGAACACGGCGAGGTGGAGATGATCTTCTACCTCTACGTCGTCGATCCGGAGGGGCGCCTGGTCGGCGTCCTCTCGCTGCGCGAACTCCTGCTCTCCGTCCCGAGCCGCACCCTGAACGAGATCATGAACCGAGGCCTGGTGACGGCGAAGACGGACACGGACCAGGAGGAGGTGGCGCAACTCGCTTCGCGCTACGACTTCCTGGCGATTCCGGTCGTGGACGAAGCCCGGCGCCTGCTGGGGTTGGTGACCGTGGACGACGTGATCGACATCGTGCAGGAGGAGGCCGAAGAGGACTTCTACAAGATGGTCGGCACCTCCGACGACGAGCTGCTGTACCGGGAGCGGGCCTGGCGGGTCGCCGGCATCCGGTTGCCCTGGCTCCTGGTCAACCTCATCGGCCTGACCCTGACCGGCGTGCTGATGAAGCAGTTTCAGCTCCGGCTCAACGAGGCCTTCCTCCTTGCCTTCGCGCCGGTCGTCATGGGCATGGGCGGCAACATCGGCAGCCAGACGATGACGCTGACCGTGCGCGGCCTGGCGACGGGCCGGATCGGCGAAGGCGGCGGCCGGATGCGCCGGTTTCTCTTCCAGCAGATCCGCATCGGGCTCGTGGTGGCGCTCGTCTGCGCCGCCGTCGCGGCGGCGGTGGCGGCCTTCATGGAGCAGAACCCGGCGTACAGCGCGGTCGTCGCCAGTTCACTGTTCCTGGCCATCGTGCTCGCCTCCCTGATCGGCTCGCTGCTGCCCATGGCGTTCGAGCGGATCGGCATCGACCCGGCGATCGCTTCCGGTCCGATGGTCACGACCAGCAGCGACATCACCGGCATCCTCGTCTACTTCGGGCTGGCGACCCTGATGATCGACTGGCTGGTCCGCTGAACGGCGGCGGGTTCCAGGCATGAAGCAGCACAGCGGCGAGGCGCTGCTGCTCCAGACGACGGACCTGCACGAACGGGACCGCATCGTCGTCTTCCTCAGCCGCGACCGGGGTCTGAAGCGGGGAGCGGCCCGCAGCGCGCGGACGCGCTTCAGTCGATTCGGCGGCGAGCTGCAGCAGCTCGCCAAGGTCCACCTGACGTGGTTCGAGAAGCCGGAGCGCGAGCTCGTGCGGATCGGCGAGGCGGAGATGATCCGCAGCGCGCGGTCCCTGCACGAGGACCTGGAAGGGATCCTCGTTTCGTCCTACCTGGCGGAACACATGCAGGTCTTCGCGCAGGAGGACGAGCCGGAGAATCACCTCTACCGCCTCCTGGACACGACGGTCCAGGCGTTGCTCGACGGTTGCGACCGCTGGCTCGCTGCGCGCTACCTGGAGTGCTGGACCCTGCGCCTGAGCGGCGTGTTCCCCGCGCCCCGCCGCTGTCCCGCCTGCGGCAAGGCGATCGCCGACGAGGCTTTCCTGGCAGTCGACGCGGCCGGCCTCCTGTGTCCTTCCTGCGGGGGCGGCGCGGGCGCCAACAGAAGGGTGGGGGCCGAGCCCTTGGACTTCCTGCGCCGGATCGGCGGCTCGGATCTCGCGAGCCTGCAGGCGAACGGACAGGTCGACGAGGCGACGCTCAGATCGGTCGAGTCGCTGACGCGCGAGGTGCGCCGCGCCTTTCTGGGCCGGGAACTGAAGAGCTACGGGGTGATGCAGCGCACCCTGCGGGACATGGCGCCCTGATGGCCGGCCCCGGCCCGGAACGCTCCGGCCTGCGGCGGCTTCCCGACGCGCTGATCTCCAAGATCGCCGCCGGCGAGGTCGTGGAGCGCCCGTCCTCGGTGGTCAAGGAACTCGTGGAGAACGCCCTCGACGCCGGCGCCGGCCGCATCGAGATCGCACTCGAGAACGGCGGCCGCGACCTGATCTCGGTGGTCGACGACGGCAGGGGGATCGCGGCGGAGGACGCGCCCCTCGCACTCGAACGCCATGCGACGAGCAAGATCGGCTCGTTCGAGGACCTGCTGGAGGTGGCGACCCTCGGCTTTCGCGGAGAGGCCCTGGCGTCGATTGCCGCGGTGTCGAAATGCGAGCTCCTGACCGCCCGGTCCGCCGGAGACGGACATCGGCTGGTGGTCGAAGGCGGCCGGCTGGCCGTCGAGGAACCCGCGAGCCGTCCCCGCGGCACCACCGTGACGGTCGAGTCCCTGTTCTACAACGTGCCGGCCCGCAAGCAGTTCCTGAAGCGTCCCGCGACGGAGCTCCGTCACGCGCTGACCGTGGTCCAGGGTTACGCGCTGGCGCGGCCGGACGTGACCTTCGTTCTGCGCCACGCCCCCGACGCCGAGTCGCCAGGGCGGGAGCTGCTGCGGGCCCAGGCGACCGGAGTCGACGAGGCCGGCCGGCTCAGCCGGATTTCGCAGTTGTTCGGTGAAGACCTCGTGAGCCACCTCACACCCTTGCCGGAGGCCAGGAGGGAGCAGGGGATCTCCGGCTTCGTCGGCGACCGGGAGACGACGAAGGGCCGCCGCCTGTTCCTGTTCGTGAACGGCCGCCTGCTCAGGGACCGGACCGTTCTCGCCATCTACTACAAGGCGGTACGGGATCTGATGAAGGGAGAGCGGCCGCCCGCTCTCTTCCTGTTCCTCGACATCCCGCCCGAGTCCGTCGACGTCAACGTCCACCCGCAGAAGGCGGAGGTGCGGTTCCGCGACGCGGCGCTGCTCGGCCGCGTCGGCAGCGCGCTGCGCAGGGGACTCGAGGCCGCCAAGGGGGAGGAACCGGCGCCGCTGCGCGAGCTGGGAGGACCGGTGGCGCCGCCCGCCTGGACCGGCGCCGGACAACTGCGCGAGACGGGGGCCGGAGCGGCGTGGCGGCGGGCCGGCGCGGCAGGGGAAGACCACCGGGAAGAAAGGGCCCCGGCGCCGGAAACGCCCGCCTGGGCGGCCGAGCTTGCCGCCCGCTATGGCGGCGCCGAGCCGGGACCGGTCGGAAAGCTGGCGGAGGTCGCTTACCGGCCGCAGCCGGCCCGCCCGGTACGCCTGTCGGGCAAGGCCCGGGAGTCGCTCCGGCTGATCGGACAGTACAAGGGCACGATGATCCTGCTCGAGGGTCCGGAGTCGTTGCTCGTCGTGGACCAGCACGTGGCCCACGAGCGCATTCTCTACGAGCGGTTCCGCCGTAGTCTGGCCGAGCAGCAGCCAGCCAGCCAGAGCCTGCTTGTACCGCGGGTACTGGAACTCTCCGCGGCCGAGAACGCGGCGCTGGCGGAGTGCTCCGCCGGGCTGGAGCGCTGCGGCTACTCGGTCAGCAGCTTCTCGGGCGGCAGCGCCGCGATCACGGCGATCCCCGCCGTGCTGCCGGACAAGGAGGCGGAGAGCCTGGTGCTCCGGATCGCGACGCAGGTCGCCGGCGGGGATGAACTGCCGAGCGAGGAGGAGGCGCTGAGCGAGTACCTCCTGACGCAGCTGGCGGCCAGCCGGGCCTGCCGGGCCGCGGTCAAGATGCACGAGGCGCTGTCGGCGGAGAAGATGGAAAGCCTGATCGCCGAGCTCTTCGCCTGCGAGCATCCCTACACCTGCCCGCACGGTCGCCCGGTCGTGCTGGAACTCACGGATCGCGACCTGGAGCGGCGCTTCAAGCGCCGCTAGAGCTGTCCTCCATCCCGGCGAGTGCCCGGGCGGCGGCACGACGCTCGGCTTCCTTCTTGGAGTGGCCCGACGCCGCGGCCACGGCGCGGCCTCCGACCCAGCACTCGACGTGAAACACGGGATCGTGATCCGGCCCGTCGCGGCCGACGTGGCGGTAGGACGGGGCTTCGAGTCCCTGGCCCTGGAGCGCTTCCTGCAGGTCCGACTTCGCGTCCGGTGCGTCCATCGCTTCGGCGGCCTCTACCTGGATCCACGGTTCGACCAGGTGGCGGGCGGCCTTGAGGCCGCCATCGACGAACACGGCCCCGATGACGGCTTCGAGGGCATCCGCCAGGAGGGACTGCTTTCCGCGGCCTCCCGACTGGTCTTCGCCGTGGCCGAGGCGAAGCGCAGGGCCGAGATCCAGCTCCCGCGCGCGCCGGGCCAGGGCCTCGGCGCTGACGACATGGGATCGGGTTCGCGACAGCACGCCTTCCGGTGCCGACGGATGACACCGAAAGAGCCAGGCCGTCACGACCAGTCCGAGGACCGAATCGCCCAGAAACTCCAGCCGCTCGTTGTCGTGTTCCAGACCCCGTTCGTTCGCGAACGAGCTGTGGGTCAGGGCCTGCTCGAGCAAGGCGCGGTTCCCGAACCGGTGGCCGAGGCGCGCCTCGAGATCCTCGACCGGGTCCGTCAGGGGTAGATCCGGTCCATCGTTCGCGGATAGGGGATCGTCTCCCGGAGGTGGGGCACACCGGCCATCCAGGCGACGAAACGCTCCACGCCCATCCCGAAGCCGCTGTGCTCGAACGTGCCGTAGCGGCGGATATCCAGATACCACTGGAAGGCGTCCAGCGGCAGGTCGTGTTCCTTGAGCCGCGCGAGCAGAAGATCGTGGTCGTGGATGCGCTGGCTGCCGCCGATGATCTCCCCGTAACCCTCCGGAGCGATCACGTCGAGCGCCAGAGCGAGCGACGGATCGTCCGGATCGGGTTCCATGTAGAAGGCCTTGAGCGAGGTCGGGTAGTGGGTGATCATGACCGGACGGTCGAACTCCCGGGTGATCGATGTCTCTTCGGGGGCGCCGAAGTCGTCGCCGAACTCGATCCCGGAACCTTGCCTGCGCAACAGGTCAATCGCCTCCGCGTAGCGCAGCCGCGGGAACGGTCCCTGGATGGCTTCGAGCTTCGAGGGGTCGCGCTCCAGAATCGCCAGCGGCTCGCCGCAGTTCTCCAGGACCCGGCCCGCGAGGTAGGCGATGAAATCCTCCGCCAGTTCGCAAAGTCCTTCGAAGTCGAGAAACGCGGCCTCAGGCTCGACCATCCAGAACTCCATCAGGTGCCGCCGGGTCTTCGACTTCTCGGCCCGGAAGGTGGGGCCGAAGCAGTAGACCTTGCCCAGGGCGGCGGCCGCGGGTTCGAGGTAGAGCTGGCCGGACTGGCTGAGATAGGCGTTGCCGTGGTCGAAGTACGGCGTCTCGAACAGGGTCGACGTGCCCTCGCATGCCGCGGGCGTCAGGATCGGCGAGTCGACCAGGTAGTAGCCGCGCTCGCGGTGGAAGTCGTGGATGGCCTGGCAGACCTCGCTGCGGATCCGCAGTACCGCGCGCTGGCGGCTGGAGCGCAGCCAGAGGTGGCGATGGTCCATCAGAAAGGCGGTGCCGTGCTCCTTCGGCGTGATCGGGTAGCCGTCCGCTCCGTGAACCAGGGCCAGGGACGAGACCTGGACCTCGACTCCGCCGGGTGAACGGGGATCCGCCGCGGCGGTACCGGTCACGGCGACCGTCGATTCCTGGGTCGCGTGCTGGAGTACCTCCCAGGAGACCTCGTCGACCTGCTTGCGGCTGATGACGAGTTGAACGGTGGCGCCGGAATCCCGGAGTTGGATGAAGCCGATCCGCCCGCTGGAGCGGCGACCGTCAACCCAGCCGCGCAGCCTCACCTCCTGGCCGATCAGGCCCCCGAGCTCGGGAATCGAGTTCCACTCCGTCACCGATCGAGCCCCACGGCAGGGATCATACCGATGCCGCCGCGGCCGCTGCTGGAGACGAGTCGCTACACTAGCCCGCGATGCTTCGCCGGCGGCTCGGGGTTTCGACCCGAAGCGTTTCTGCCGGGCCTTCCGGGAGGGCCGGCCGGGGGCGCGTCAGGCTGTCAGCGCTCGTGACGCCAGGCCGGGTCACCGCGGCCGTCGCCGCGGCGTGCTGCCTGGTGGTCGGAGTGGTCGTGGCGGCGCCGCTTGTCGCCGCCTCCGGCGGCCGCGCGGCCACGTTTCTGTACGCGGTTTTCGCCCCGGTCTGCCATCAGCTCGCCGAACGCAGCTTTCACCTCGCAGGCCACCCCCTCGCAGTGTGCCACCGCTGCTTCGGCTTCTACGCGGGCTTCACTCTGGGACTGATCGTGCTGCCGCTGGTTCGTCCGGCGCGCGACTGGCTCCTCGACGAGCCCAGGCGCATTCTCCTGCTTCTGGCGCCGACGGCGGTCGACTGGTTGCTGCCGATGAACACGCCGGCGAGCCGCTCTGTGACTGCCGTTCTCGCCGGGGCCGGGATCGCCGTCCTGATCTGGGCTGCGATTGGCCAGATCGTCCAACAGATGCCTCGAAACCTGCCACTGGGAGAAGCCGTAGTGCGTGGTGCCGGCGCGCTCTCCGGTTCGACTTCTGAGGAGACTCCATGACACCGAAGAAACTGAAGGCCGCCGCCATCGGCGGCAGCGCGGCCGGGATCGCCTCCAGCATTCCCCTCGTCAACCTGGTCAACTGCGCCTGCTGCGCGCTGGTCGTGGGCGGCGGCATGCTGGCGGTCTACCTGGCGATGCGTGGCGAGCCCGCTACCGAGAAGGCGCCGCTTGGTGATGGCGCCATGATCGGCGTTCTGGCCGGCGTCGCGGCCGCCGTGGTCGGTGCGATCGTTGCGATCCCGCTGGCGGCGGTCGTTGGTGATCCGATGGAACAGATGCGGTCGATCATGGAAGGGATCGAGGGCATGCCGCCGGAAGTGCTCGAGGCCCTGGGCGGTGAGGAGGCCGACATCGGGGCGGCGCTCGGGTTGATCGGGTTCCTGTTCAACCTCGTCACCAGCGTCATCTTCTCAGGCATCGGTGGTGTCATCGGGGCCGCGGTGTTCCACAAGAAGCCCACGCTCGAGACCGGAGCCTAGGAGGTGTCATCGTGACGGGAAAGAAAGTCGGTGCGGCAGCCATCGGCGGAGGAGCGGGCGCCGTCGCTTCGCAGATCCCCGGCCTCCAGATACTCAACCTGGCCTGTTGCGCCCTGGTCGTGGGCGGCGGCATCCTGGCGGTCTACCTGGCGTTGAAGGACGATCAGCCCGCCGCGACCGCGCCCTATGGCGAGGGCGCGAAGATAGGAGCGCTGGCCGGGGTCTTCGGCTCCGCCCTGAGCATCCTGATCGGACTCCTGATCCTGGGCGGTCTCACGGGCGCGATGGGAATCGGTGCTCTCGTTTCGGAATCCGTCGAGGACTTCGAGGCCTTCAGCCTCTTCAGCACGATTGCCGGTCTCGGCATCATCGCGATCATCATCTTCTCGCTGGTGATCAACGTCGCCTTCTCGACGGTCGGCGGCGTGATCGGGGCGGCCATCGCGCACAGGAAGGCGCCCGCGCCGGAGTAGCCCTCGCGGCAGGGATCAGCGGCTGAGGATGGTGCCCGGGCGGTAGTAGCGCTGGTGCCAGATGCCGGCCTGGTCCTCGTCGTCCACCGGCATGCGCCAGGTGCGGACGGACGCCTCGGCGAGGGGCAGGCGGTAGAGGCCCCGCGGCTGGTCGATCGTCGCCTGGATGTAGTCCTCGGCGGCGTCCTCCGGGACGTAGCGGCAGGCGATGCGGCGGTAGCGGTCGCGCCAGACGTCGTCGACGCCGATGTCGTGGACGAGTTCCGCCTTGCCCTCGACGAGGACCTTGCGGTAGGGGAGGTTCTGCTCGTCGATCGCCAGGCAGGTCCGCGGATCGCGGCGCAGGTTGGCGAACCAGACGGAGTTCTCGCGCGGGGTGAACCAGATCGCCTCCTCCTCGAAGATGAACCAGATCGGCGTCACCAGGGGCCGGCCGTCGTCGCAGACCGTGCCGATCCGCATGAGGATGCCGGGCTCGGCGAGGAAGGCGTCGCGTTCGCTGTCGGTCATCGTCGGCATGGGTCGCTAGTCCTCCTCCGGCGCGCCGAGGGTCCGCGCGGCCGCGATGTCGGCGGAGTAGTCGCGGAGCTTCGTCGGCATCAGGGTCATCTCTTCGATCACGGTCCGTTCGGGCAACGCCGCGGCGGTCAGGATCGCCTCGGCGATGTCCTCGGAGGCCATCATGCCGGCCCGCTCGTCGGCCGAGGGCGGCCGCGGCCGGTTGTCGAGGATCGGCGTGTCCACTTCGCCGGGCAGGACGCTGGTCGCCCGGATGCCGAGCTGCCGGAGTTCCGCGCCGAGGCCGAAGATGTAGTTCCGGGAGGCCGCCTTCGCGGCGCCGTAGGCGGTGCCTGCCATCACGCCGGGGCGCAGAGCCGCCATCGACGAAACCATGATGACCGTGGCGCCGCCGTGGTCCAGCATCGCCGGCAGCAACGCCTTGGTGAGCATCGCCGGCCCCGTCGCGTTGACCGCGATCACGCTGTCCCACTCTTCCTGGGAGATGTAGCGCGTGCTCCTTACCTTGGAACTGTGACCGGCATTGTGGACCAGGACGTCGACCGTGGCGTGACGCTCGAGGATCGCCGACGCCAGGCCCTGAACGGCCTCCGGATCCTCCATGTCGGCCGAGTGAGCCCAGGCACTGCCGCCCTCGCCTTCGATCTCGGAAACGACCGTCTCGAGCGGCTCGAGCCGCCGGCCGGAAACGATGATCGACGCGCCTTCGCGGGCGAAGAGCAGCGCGGTCGCCCGGCCGATGCCGGTGCCGCCGCCCGTGACCAGAGCCGTCTTGCCTTCCAGTTTGCCCATCTCAGTGCCTTCCTCCCGCCGGTACTCCCGGGCCGATGAAGCGGCGCGCGGCCAGACCGAGAGTCACGGTCCGCGCCGCCATCAGACCGACCATGCTGAGCCACAGCAGGTTGTTGTCGTCAAAGTGAACCGCGGCCCAGAGCAACGGCGCGAAGCCCAGGCCGCAACTGATTGCCATCGAACGGCTGAGCAGTCTACCTTCGGTGAGGCCGAGGTAGAAGCCGTCCAGGGCGTAGGCCAGGGCGGCGAAGAGGAGCACCGGCAGGAGCCAGAGGTTGCTGGCCGCGGCCAGGTCCACGATGTCCGGATGATCCGCCAGCAGGCCGTAGATCGTCTCCGGCAGCAGCAGGACGGGCAGGAGGAAGGCGAGCGCGCAGAGTTCGGCGACGAGGACCGTGAGGAACAGGACGCGCCGGATCTCGGCCCGGTCGCCGGCGCCGGAGGCCATCCCGGCCAGCGTCTCGCCGGCGAAGGCCGCGCCGTCGATCAGATAGGACGCCACGCCCAGCAGCCGCAGGATGAGGCCGTTGGCGGCCAGCCTGGCGGTGCCAAAGAGGGCGCTCACGTTCGTGAACGCGGCGAAGGCGGTGATGAGGAACAGCGTCCGGATCACCAGGTGGCCGTTCAGGGCGACGATGCGGCGCAGCTCGACGGGCTCCAGCAGCCGCCGCAGGGAGACGGCCGGGAGGCGGCTGCGAACCGCCAGAGTCAGGCCGATGCCGGCCGCCAGCCACTGCGCGGCGGCCGTGGCGATGCCGGCGCCGTAGGCCGCCCAGCCGAGGTGGATGATGAACCACCAGTTGAGCGCCACGTTGGCGAGGTTCGCCGCGGCGACGACGACCAGGGCGCGGCCGGCCTCCGCGCGGCCGAGGAACCACCCCGTCAGGGCGAGGTTGGCGAGGGTCGCCGGCGCTCCCCAGATGCGCGCGTCGAAGTAGCTGCGGCCCGCCTCCTCGACCGCGGGCTCGCCGGACAGGAGCCGGAAGCCGAGATCGCCCATCGGATCCCGGAGCAGCAGGAACAGGGCGCCCAGCACCGCCGCCAGCAGCAGCGCGCGGTAGAGGTGGGCGGCGATCTCGAACGGGTCTCCCCGGCCCCGCGACTGCGCCGTCATTCCGGTCGTGCTCATGCGCAGGAACGCGCAGCCGAAGTAGAGGTAGTCGAAGATGAGCGCCGCCAGGATGACGCCGGCCAGGAAGCGCACGTCGTCGAGCCGTCCGAGCATCACCGTGTCGGCCAGGCCGGCCAGCGGCACGGTGAGGTTCGAGGCGGTGTTGAGAGCCGTCAGGCGCGCGAACCGGTGGGGAAGGCTGGTCCCGGGAGTGCCCATCACGGCCGGAGCGCCGGTGGTAGCCTGCCCGCGCTTATGGCGCCAGCACCAACTCCGGGCGGCCTCCTGGCACGTTTCGTCGCCTGGACCGATCGCTTCAACTCGCGGCTCGGCGTGGCGGTCTCCTGGCTGACCCTGGCCATGGTCGCGGTCGGAGCGTACAACGCGGTGGTCCGCTACCTGGGGCGCTTCACCGGCTGGAACCTGAGTTCGAACGCGTACCTGGAGCTCCAGTGGTACATGTTCAGCCTCGTCTTCCTGCTGGGCGCGTCGTACGCGCTGCTGACGGGCGCCCACGTTCGGGTCGACGTGATCTACAGCCGGCTGCCGGAGCGCTGGCGGCGGCGGATCGACCTCTGGGGTTCGCTGCTCTTCCTCGTCCCGTTCGCGGTCTTCGGACTCGTCATGTCCTGGCCGGCCGTGCGGAACTCCTGGGCCGTGCTGGAGGTGTCCTCCGATCCGGGCGGCCTGCCGCGGTATCCGATCAAGACCGTGCTGCTCGTGGCGTTCACGCTCCTCGCCCTGCAGGGGCTCGCGGAGGCGGCGCGGAACTGGCTGCGCCTGCGCGCGCTCAAGGCCGGCGCGGAAGAGGAGGAGCTGCAGCAGGAGGGGCTGCTGTGAGCGGCGACTTCCTCGGCCCGCTGATGTTCGTGGTCGTCTTCCTGTTCATCTTCGCGGGCTACCCGGTCGCCTTCTCGCTTGGCGGCACGGCGCTGATCTTCGCCTTCATCGGCATCGAGCTCGGCCTCTTCTCCTGGAACCTGCTCTACGCCTTCCCCGAGCGGGTCTTCGGCGTCATGTCGAACGGCGTCCTGCTCGCCGTGCCCTTCTTCATCTTCATGGGCACGATGCTCGAGAAGTCCCAGCTCGCGGAGGACCTGCTGCGGACGATCGGCATGCTGTTCGGCCGCCTGCGCGGCGGGTTGGCGCTGGCGGTGGTCGTGGTGGGCGCCATGCTCGCGGCGGCCACCGGCGTCGTCGGCGCCTCGGTGGTCGCGATGGGCCTGATCTCGCTGCCGGTCATGCTGCGCTACGACTACTCGCCGATGCTCGCCACGGGCGTGATCAGCGCCGCCGGCACTCTCGGCCAGATCATTCCGCCGAGCGTCGTGCTCGTCGTACTGGCCGACCAGCTCGGCATCTCCGTCGGCGACCTGTTCATCGGCTCCCTGATTCCGGGCCTGATGCTGGCCGGCTTCTACGCCGTGTACGTCACCGGCGTCGCGATCGCCAAACCGGCCGCCGCACCGGCGCTGCCGGCCGAGGAACGGACGCTGGGAGGCGCCGCGCTGGCCCGGCAGGTGGCCGTCGTCATGTTGCCGCCCATGGTGTTGATCCTGGTCGTCCTGGGCAGCATCTTCGCCGGCATCGCGACCCCTACCGAGGCGGGTGCCCTGGGCGCCGTCGGCGCCATCGCCCTGGCGCTGTCGCGCGGGCGGCTGACGCTGAAGGCCGTGAAGGAGACGATGGACGCGACGGCGAAGCTGACCACGATGGTCATCTTCCTGTTGATCGGCTCGACCGCCTTCGCTCTCGTCTTCCGGGGTCTCTATGGCGACATCTGGATCGAGGACCTGCTGACCGGGCTGCCCGGCGGGAAGATCGGCCTCCTGATCGTCGCGAATCTCGCGATCTTCATCCTCGGCTTCTTCATCGATTTCTTCGAGATCGCCTTCATCGTCATCCCGCTGATCGCCCCGGCAGCGCGGATCCTCGACGTCGACATGGTGTGGTTCGGCGTGATGATCGGCATGAACCTGCAGACGTCCTTCCTGACGCCGCCCTTCGGCTTCGCGATCTTCTACCTGCGCGGCGTGGCCCCGCGGCGGATCACGACGGTCGAGATGTATCGCGGGGTGATTCCGTTCATCGTCATCCAGCTCATCGGGCTGGCGCTGATCTGCCTGTATCCGGAGCTGGTGACGGCGCTGCTGTAGCAGCCCTCAGGGGGCCTCAGCCGCCGCCGAAGGAGAACCGTGCGTACGCCTGTTCGGCGGTACTGAACCAGCGGAAGGAGGACCGGCGGGCCTCGTCCCAGGACTCGAAGATCTTTCGGTAACCGGCGTCGGCAGCCGCGTTCTCGTTCATCAGTTCGAAGGCCGTGTCCCGGCAGCCGGTCATGATCTCGTCCGAGAACGGGCGGAGCGTGACCCCTTCGTTCACCAGAGTGCGCATGGCGCCGGGGTTCTGGGCGTCGTAGCGGGCGGTCATGTCGATGTTCGTCTCGGCCGCGGCGGCGGTGACGATCGCCTGGTACTCGGAAGGCAGGGAATCCCAGGCGGCGCGGCTGACATAGAGCGACAGCGTCGGCCCCGGCTCCCACCAGCCGGGGTAGTAGTAGTTCTTCGCCACCCGGTGGAAGCCGAGCTTCAGGTCGTCGTAGGGACCGATCCACTCCGCCGCGTCCACTACCCCGCGCTCGAGCGCGGGGTAGATCTCGCCGCCGGGGATGGTCTGCACGGTGACGCCCAGGCGACTCAGCACCTCGGCGCCGAGACCGGGAATGCGCATCTTGATGCCGCGCAGTTCCGCGAGCGTGTTGACTTCGCGGCGGAACCAGCCGCCCATCTGACCGCCCGTGTTGCCGGCCGGAAAGTTCACGATGCTGAAGTCCGCGAACACCTCGCGCATCAACTCCAGGCCGCCGCCGTGGTAGAGCCAGGCATTCTGTTGCCGGGTGTTCAGGCCGAACGGCATCGCGGTGTCGAAGGCGAGCGCCGGGTTCTTGCCCGTGTAGTAGTAGGTCGCGCTGTGCCCGAGTTCGATCGTGCCCTGTTGGACGGCGTCGAGCACGCCCAGGGCCGGAACCAGTTCGCCGGCGGGGTAGGCGCGCACGCGGAAGCGGCCCTCGGTCAGGCTCTCGACCCGGTTGGCGAAGACCTCCGAGGCTCCGAAGATCGTGTCCAGGCCGCGCGGGAAGCTGGAGGCCAGACGCCAGGTCAAGCGGGGCCTCGCGACGACGCCGGGAGCGCCGTCGGAGGCGGTCGATTCGGCACCGCCGCAGGCGGCGACGGCGCCGGCGCCGGCCAGAGCGGCCGTGCCCAGGAAGTCCCTGCGATTTCGTTCGGTCATCCGCGTTCCCCGTTCTTGTCGGTTCTCGTTTGTCTCGCTGGGAGCGGCGGGCAGTCTACGCGAAGCGATGCATGTTCTCGGCGCTCAGTGCGCCTCGCTCAGCCAGCGCTCCGCGTCGATCGCCGCCTGGCAGCCGGTGCCGGCCGCGGTGACCGCCTGCCGGTAGATCGGGTCCATCACGTCGCCGCAGGCGAAGACACCGTCGATATCCGTTGCCGTGCCGGGATGGCGGACCCTGAGGTAGCCGACATCGTCCATCGCCAGCTTGCCGCGGAACAGTTCGGTGTTCGGGTTGTGTCCGATCGCCATGAAGACACCCTGGCAGGAGAAGTCCGATTCGTCGCCCGTGCGGGTGTCGCGGAGGCGGACGCCGCTGACGCCCTTTTCCTGGGAACCGTGGATCTCTTCCACCGTGGCGAAGAAGCGCCACTCGATCTTCTCGTTCGCGGCCGCACGCTCGCGCATGATGATCGAGGCCCGCAGCTCGCCGCGGCGATGCACGATCGTCACCTTGCTGGCGAACTTCGTCAGGAAGGTGGCTTCTTCCATCGCCGTGTCGCCGCCTCCGACCACGACGAGCTCCTTGTCGCGGAAGAAGAAGCCGTCGCAGGTGGCGCAGGCCGAGACGCCGTAGCCCATCAACTCGGCCTCCGAAGGCAGTCCCAACTGGCGGGCCGAGGCGCCGGTGGCGATGATCAGGGCGTCGGTGGAGTACTCGCCGCCGTCCGTCTCGAGCCGGAACGGGCGTTCGTTCAGGTCCACGGAGACTCCCGTCTCGAAGCGCGTATCGGCGCCGAAACGCTGAGCCTGGGCCCGCATCTGGTCGATCAGCTCGGGCCCCATGATCCCCTTCGGGAAGCCCGGGTAGTTCTCGACATCGGTCGTGATCGTCAGTTGCCCGCCCGGCTGGCCGCCCTCGAGAACCAGCGGCGAGAGATCGGCGCGTGCCGCGTACAGGGCCGCGGTGAGTCCCGCGGGTCCCGATCCGAGGATGGTCAGCCGGTGGTGGTCTGGAGAGGCGGACGGAGCGGTCGTCATCGGCCGCGGAGCGTAGCAGCGCGAAGACGGATCGCCCGGCGGCGTCGCCTGAGGCGGCGAGCGAGCCAGGCGGTCGGTCCGGAGAGCGCGTAGCTGGCCGCGCCGACCAGGAAGAAGACACCGATGTGGATCAGCGCCAGCACGGCGATCGAGGCGATGACGAGAACCACCCGGAAACTCCGGCGGCGCCGGAAGTCGACTTCCTTGAAGCTGACGTAACGGAAGGTGGAGACGGCGAGCAGGCCGACAACGACCAGCGCGGACAGAACGACGATCTGGAACAGAAAGGAGTCGCCCCGGGTGTCGACGAAGAAGAGAATCGAGCCGATCGCCCCCGCGGCGGCGGGCGCCGGCAGCCCGACGAAGTAGGCGGGGTCGGCCGTGCGGCGGCTGACGTTGAAGCGGGCCAGGCGGGCGGCGTTGCAAAGCAGGTAGACGGCCGGCGCCGCGAAGCCCACGCGCCCGAGCTCGTGAAGGCCCCAGAGGTAGCAGAGCAATGCCGGGGCCAGGCCGAAGGAGACCAGGTCGGCCAGCGAGTCGTACTCCCTGCCGAAGGGACTCGCGGTGCCGGTCAGACGGGCTATCCGGCCGTCCAGCGTGTCGAGGCAGGCCGCGGCGAAGAGCATCAGCACGGCGGCCTGGAACTGCCCCTCGAGACCTGCCAGCAGAGCGTAGAAGCCGAGCAGCATGTTCGCGGTCGTGAACAGGCTGGGGATCACGTAGGCCCCGGCCCGCAACGGTCTCGGTTTGCGTGGCTTCCAGTTCATGGTTCGTCTCCGGTTCGGACGGCGGGTCGTCGGACCGGAAGGTCCTCCGGCGGCGGCGTGGACGGGTCCGTGGGCATGGCGAGCGGCGTCTCGCCGGAGATCACGCGCTGGCCCTTCTCGACCAGGGGGTCGTAGGAAAGCGGCACGAACACGTCGACGCGGGAGCCGAACTTGATCAGGCCAAGGGGTTCGCCCTGGATCACCCGCTGGCCGGCCTGGACATGGGCAACCACGCGTCGGGCAACGAGCCCGGCGATCTGCCGCACCGCGATGAGATCGCCCTGGGGCCGGCGCAGCAGGGTGAGGTGGTTCTCGTTCGCGTCGCCGGCCTCCTTGCGGAAGGCGGGGAGCTTCTTCCCGGGCGTCGCGATGCTGCCGATCACAACGCCCTCGACCGGCGTCTTCTGGGTATGGACGTTGAAGACGGAAAGGAAGATCGAGATGCGCCGCCAGGCCTCGTCCCCGAGGGCGCTGTCGGTGATCACCTCCACGGCCATCACCGTTCCCTCGGCAGGAGAAAGGACGACGTCGGGCGGTCCCTCGTAGTTTCGCGTGGGGTCGCGGAAGAAGAGGAGGACCAGGACGCCGAGGACGGCCATCGTGCCCGCGGCTACGTGCCAGCCAAGGGGCCAGAAGACCGCCGCCGCGGCCAGGAACGGCAGCACGAACGGCCAGGCCTCCCGAGCGAATCTCATCCGTTCAACCGGGATGGGGGCCAGGGGCCAAACGAGGAGCCCGCGACGGGTTCGACGTTTCTAGCTGGCTGCTTGAAGGGCGTGGGACCGGATGATCGACTCCATGCGGTCCTTGAGAGCGAGCTTGTGGAGCTTGATGCGCTTGGCCTCGGACTGATCCGTCGGCGAGAGGACGGGGCGGCCGACCAGTTCTTCGAGTTGACTCTCACAGGCCTGATGCTCTTCGTAGAGCTTCTTGAACTCGCCCTCCTGCGCCAGAAGTTCTTCCTTGACTGCGTCATCGCTCATTCGGTGCGCGCCTCCCTTCGTCGTCGTTCGGTGGCTTTCCGCGGGGCCTGCTTCGAGCGTACCAGCTTGGGCGGGCTCGTCGCGGGCGGGCGGAGGTAGAGAGGTTCCACGAGCGTCGAGGGATCCCAGGGAAAGTCACCGCCTTGCATCAGGTGCAGCATGCTCGGCGCGAGCTCCGTCGCTTCGACCGCACCGGCCGGCACCTCGAGCGCGGCCGCGCCGTGGCCGACGAGAGGAAGAGCGGTCCGGTTGAGATCGGTCCGAGTCCTGATCTCAGCCGGTCCGTCGACCTGGGGCGTGCCGTCCGCTCTCAGCAGCACGCGCTGTGCGAACCAGCGGTCCCGATGCGCATCGACGACCGCCAGCACCACCGGCTCCGGCGCAGCCGCGCGCGCGGCGTAGTGGCCGGCCAGGACCTCGAAGGTGGAGACCGCGCCCGCGCGCACTCCGGAGGCCTGGTGCAGGCCGATCGCGGTGGCCAGTCCAACCCGCAGGCCGGTAAAGCTGCCCGGTCCCCTGGCTGCTCCGATCCCTGCCAGGTCCCGGGCTTCGAGACCCGCGCGGGCCAGCAACTCGTCGATCATCGCGATGAGTTCGCGCGACGAACGGCCCTGAGGCGTGGCGAGCGTGTCGACCCGGTCGGGAAGAGCGAGCGCCACGCTGACGACCGCCGAACCGGTGTCGAACGCGAGCAGCGGCCCGGAAGCCATGGCCGCTCACTATACTGGCGGCCGTCCGTGGACGGGAGCGCTGCAGAGAACGCGGGGGATTCACGGACACCCGCCGGTCGATCGGCTGGGCCGGCCCGGGACCTCGCCACTCTCACGCCGATGCTCCGGCACTACCTGACGGTCAAGGCCGACTACCCGGACGCGATTCTGCTGTACCGGATGGGCGACTTCTTCGAGCTGTTCTTCGAGGACGCCACGACCGCCGCACCGGTACTCGATGTCGCCCTCACCGCGCGGCAGAAGGGAACCGCCAGCGAGGCGCCGATGTGCGGGGTGCCCCACCACGCGGTCGAGTCCTACATCGCCAGGCTGCTCGACGCGGGCTACAAGGTCGCCGTCTGCGATCAGGTCGAGGATCCGGCGCAGGCCCGGGGGCTGGTGCGCCGGGAGGTCACGCGGATCGTGACGCCGGGAACGATCAGCGACCTGGAGATGCTCGATCAGAACCGGCCGAACTACCTTGCCGGGATCCGCTTCAATGGAGGGGCGGGCGCGGGTGCCTTCCTCGACGTCTCGACCGGCGAGTTCTTCGTGCGCCGTTGGGCGGACGCTGCGTTCGCGGTGGACGATCTCGAACGGCTCGCGCCGCGCGAGGTTCTCACGTGCGGCGCGGACTTCGACAGGCGTGGCGCCGACCCGGCCGGCCAGCTTCCGGCCTGGATCGACCGTGCCGGCGTTCCGCACACCGCGGTCGACAGTTCGGAGGCGCCGCGCTCTGCCTCCGCCGAGCGCGCCCTGCGCCGGCAGTTTCAGGTCGACAACCTGCGCGGCTTCGGTCTGGTCGAGGGTGAGGCCGCGGTTGCAGCGGCCGCCCTCGTGCTGGAGTACGCACGCCGCGCCGCCAGATCGGACATCGATCACGTAACGGGTCTCGAGGTTCAGCACGACGACCGTTGCGTGGTCGTGGATGACACGACGCTGCGCAACCTGGAGGTCTTTCGGCACCTCCAGCACCAGGGCGGACGGACTCTCGTCGACGTGCTCGACCTCACGCTCACGGGGCCCGGCGCCCGCGCCCTGCGGCGCTGGCTGAGTCGGCCGCTCCGGGACGCGGGCGCCCTGGAACAGCGCCACGACGCGGTCGACGTGCTGCTCCGGAACATCTCGCTGCGGGAGTCCCTCCGCTCACGGTTCAGGGGCATGGCCGACCTTGAGCGGCTGACGTCGAGGCTGGTCCTGGGCCGGATCAGTCCGCGCGAGGCGGCGGCCCTGCGGGACACGCTGCGCGACGCTCCTTCCACACTGGCGGCCGTGGCCGGCCTGGATGCCGACCTCCTCGTGCGCATGGCAACGACGGACGCGCTGCCCGGGCTGCGAGCGAGGTTCGACGCAACACTTGCGGAGGCGCCGGGCTCGCTGAGCGATGGTGGCGTGATCGCAACCGGCGTCGACCCGGAACTCGACCGCCTCCGGTCTCTGGCACGGGACGGCAAGGGGCACATGGCGGCCCTCGAGGCAGGGGAGCGGGAGGCGACGGGAATCCCTTCGCTGAAGGTCGGCTACAACCGCGTCTTCGGCTACTACCTGGAGGTCCGCAAGACCCAGCAGGAGCGGGTTCCCGACCACTACGTGCGCCGGCAGACCCTGACCAACGCCGAACGCTATGTCACGGAGGATCTGAAGACGCTGGAACAGCAGATCCTGGGCGCCGAGAGCGGCCAGCTTGCGCTGGAACAGGAGATCTTCGAGTCGCTCCGGGCCGAGGCCGCCCGGGAAGCCCCGCGCCTGCTTGCCCTGGCGGCGGCGCTGGCCCGGCTCGACTGTCTGACCGCACTGGCGGAAGCCGCGGGCCGCTACGACTACGTCCGACCGCGGATGCTGGCGGCGCCCGGCAGGATCGAGATCCGCGATGGCCGCCATCCCGTCGTCGAACGATCGACGGCGGCCATCCGCGGCGCTTCCGGTTTCGTACCGAACGACGTGTGCCTCGATCGGGAGCGGGAGCAGATCATCCTGCTGACCGGCCCCAATATGGGCGGCAAGTCGACCTACCTCCGGCAGACCGCGCTGATCGTGTTGATGGCTCACGCGGGGTGCTTCGTGCCCGCCGGGAGCGCCGAGATCGGCCTGGTCGACCGGGTCTTCACCCGTGTCGGCGCCAGCGACGATCTCGCCCGCGGCGAATCGACGTTCATGGTCGAGATGGTGGAGACCGCGAACATCCTGCGTCACGCGACGCCCGACAGCCTGGTCGTCCTGGACGAGGTTGGCCGGGGCACATCGACCTACGACGGTCTCTCCCTGGCGTGGGCCATCATTGAACGCCTGCACGAGCACAACGGCTCGCTGGCGCTCTTCGCCACCCACTACCACGAACTCACCGGCCTGCCGTCGACGCTTGCTCGGGTCAGGAACTCGCGGATGGCGGTGAAGGAGTGGCAGGACCAGATCCTGTTCCTGCACAGGGTCGCGGAAGGCCGTGCCGACAAGTCCTACGGTCTGCACGTGGCGCGTCTGGCCGGGGTGCCCCAGGAGGTCGTCGAGCGCGCGGCCGCCGTGCTCTCGAACATCGAGTCCCAGCAGTACGGCTTCTCCGGCAGGCCCCGG
The DNA here is from genome assembly GCA_022826745.1 of Thermoanaerobaculia bacterium. Lineage (GTDB taxonomy): Bacteria > Acidobacteriota > Thermoanaerobaculia > Multivoradales > Multivoraceae > Multivorans. The sequence continues at coordinate 71,795 of JAJDUI010000010.1, forward strand.
GTCGTCGACGGCGCTTCCGGAGCGCCGCCGAGTCCGGGCGCGGACCAGCTCGCGTTGTGGGGTGGCGAAGACGAGGCCGTGATCGAGGCGCTGCGGGCGGTCGACGTGGACCAGTTGACGCCGGTGGCCGCCCTGAACCTGCTCCAGACCCTGCAGAGCCGGCTTGGCGTGAAGTAGCAGGCCGCCTCCGGCGGCTGCCGGCCAGAAGGCCGGCGCACCGACAACGGAGCTAGAACGGGATGTCGTCGTCCTGTTCGCCGGCGTCGAAGCCCTGGTCCTGCGGCGCCGGTTGAGGCTGTTCGCGGCGGCTCTGGCCCCCGTAGCCCTGCTGTCCCTGGTTGTCGCCGCGGCTGCCCAGCATCTGGAAGTTGTCGCAGACGATCTCGGTCATGAAACGCTTCTGGCCGGTCTGCTGATCGTCCCAGGAGCGGGTCTGCAGGCGCCCCTCAACGGAGACGAGTTTTCCCCGGTTGAGGTACTGGCCTGCCACCTCTGCCTGCCGTCCCCAGCAAACGATGCGATGCCATTCCGTGTCTTCCTGGCGGTTGCCGTCCCGGTCGCGCCAGCGACGGGTAGTGGCGACGCTGAAGTTCGCGACGGTCTGGCCGGACTGGGTGGTGCGGATCTCCGGGTCGCGGCCCAGGTTCCCGATGAGGATCACCTTGTTCAACATGCTCTTGACTCTTCCTCTCTGATTCGCGTTCAAGCCGTGGTGCGTCGTTGCGCCGGGGGCGTGCCCTGGAGGGCTGGCGGAGAACCATTGTAGGCGCATTCGGCGGCGTGGTGGTCGCTGATATCGCGGTACGCCGGATGTCCGGTTCGAGTCTGGCGTAGTGTCCCCTGCATGCGGCTGGTCGTGCAACGCGTGGCGGACGCCGAGGTTTCGGTCGACGGCCGGACGGTAGGGAAGATTGGACCGGGCATGGTGGTCCTTGCCGGCGTGGAGGTCGGCGACGGACAGGATCAGGTGGAGGCGGCCGCTGCCAAACTGGTCGGACTCCGGTTCTTCGACGACGAGCAGGCGCGGATGAACCTCGACGTGCGTCAGTCAGGCGGAGCGGTGCTTCTCGTGTCGCAGTTCACACTGGCCGCCTCGACGCGCAAGGGGAGGCGGCCGTCGTTCGACCGGGCGGCGTCGCCGGAAGTGGCCGAGCCGCTGCTCGAGACGCTGCGCCTCCGGCTGGAGGCGGCCGGCGTGCAGGTGGAGTGCGGCCGTTTCGGAGAGCGAATGCGCGTGGACCTGGTCAACGATGGACCGGTCACCTTCGTGCTGGACTTCTAGCTAGAGGTTCTTCAGTTCCTTGCCGGGCTTGAAGCGGACCGTCTTGCCGGGGGAAATCGTAACCTCGACGCCGGTCTTCGGATTCCGGCCCACGCCGCGCTTGCGATCGCGCACCTGGAAGACGCCGAAACCGCGCAACTCGATCCGCTTGCCGTCGCCGAGAGCGTCCTTCATCGCGCCGAGGATCGTGTCGACGGCGCGGGCCGCCTTGACCCGGGGAAGATCGGAATTCTCCGCGACACGGTTCACGATATCCGCCTTGATCATCTCGACGCCTCCTCCCTGAATCGGCCCGCCGTCACGACCGGCCACGACCCGACGTAGACCCTCGAGTCTAACCCGGGCGGCGCTTCCGGTAAAGAGCCGAGGCGGCCGAAGCGGTCACGGGAGAGTGCTACTCTTGGCCGTCCCATGCACCGTCAGGAAGCAGGTTTCCGGTCCCTTTCCGGCCGTGCCTTGCGCTGCGTCACGCCGGTGGCAGCGTTCGTCCTGCTTTTCCTCGGAGCGCAGTCGACTCGGGCGCAGGAAGCCTCCGCCACGCCTTCCGAGAGCGGCCCCTTCCTGTTCACGGCGGCGCGGCTATTGGCTGCCGAACCGGACCGGGAAGAGGAGGCGCTCGATCTCTTCGAACGGGCCGTGGCCGCGGATCCGGACGCTCCCTTCCTTCGGATTGCTCTGGCGGAGTTCCTTGCCGAGAAGCTGCGCCGTTTCGACGAGGCGGTGGAACACACGCGTGTCGCCTACCGTCTCGCGCCGGACGACGTGGATGTGCTCCGCGCCCACGCAGGAGTTCTCGTCAGCCTGCCCGGAGGCCGCCATGGCGGTCGGCTCGGCGAAGTGCTCGATCAGGCGGTAGAGGCGCTGGAGCGTCTCCGTCGTCTCGCCCCGAGCGATATCCAGGGCATGATGCTGCTCTTCCGGATTCGCGAGAGTCTCGGGGAACACGACGAGGCCGCCTCCGTGCTCGAAGAACTCGTCAGCTACCACAACGGCCACCGGCAGCTTCAGGGCCTGCTGGTCGACGCGTTTCGCCGTGCGGGCCGGGACGACCGTGCCGAGGAAGTCCGGAACGAGATGCTTGGACTCGATGGACTCTCCGTCGAAGCCAGAATGGAACTTGCGACCCGGGAGAGTCAGCGAGGCAACCACACGGAAGCCATCGATCTGCTCGAAGGCGCCGTCGCTGAGCAGCCGGAGAGCATTCCGGTGCGGGGCGCCCTGGCCGAGGAGTACTTCCGTCGCGGTGTCGCCCGCGGACGGACCCCCCAGCAGCGGGCGGACGATCTCGCGGAGGCGCTGGGGCGCCTGCGTGCGCTGCCTCGCGCCGCCCGGGCGAACCCTCGCGCTCGGCTCCTGGAGGCAACGATCCTGGCGGAGTCGGATCGGACACCGGAGGCGATCGAGCTGCTCGAAGACCTCAGACGGGAGTCGCAGGACGATCCGCGAATCGTGCGGGAACTCGTGCGCCTGCTGATGCGGGAAGGCGAGTGGGGCCGGATCAGGGACATCGGCCAGACGATGGTCGATCGGGCCGACCGGAGGACCGTCGAGGGCGAGCAGGCGGGAGATCTCGGTCTCAGCCTCGTGGTCGAGGCCATGCGCCAGTTGGGAGAGATCGACCGCGCGCTGGAGGTCCTGGAAGCCGAGCGGGAGCGGGCCGGAGAGTCCGCGGAACTGGTTCTCAGTCAGGCCGAACTGCTGGCGGAGGCCGGCAGAAAGCGCAGGGCCATGGCGATGCTGCGCCGGGCCGTCGTGGCCAACGAGCGGCTTCTTGTGGCGGGCGACGACGGTGAGCCGGAGTTCCCGGCGCTTCAGAAGAAGGCGAGGCTCTACTTCAACCTGGGTGCGGACAAGCTCGCCCTGAGAGTCTACGAGGACCTGGCCTCGAACGGAGATGTCCGGCGTCTCATGCTCGTCGCGGAGTCCTGCCGAGAGCAGGGACGGTTCGGCGAGGCCATCCCCTTCCTCCTGCGGGCGCTGGTGCGAATCGACGGCGGCGCCGCGACCGAACTGGGCATGGACAAGGACGCCCTCCGCGCGGCACTGCGGTTCCAGCTCGGAGAGGCCTACGAACGGAGCCGGCGCTATGACGAGGCGGCGGATCAGTTCCGGGCGGTGCTCACACTCCAGCCCGAGAACAGTCACGCCTTGAACTACCTCGGCTACATGTGGGCGGACAACGGCGAGAACCTCGAGCAGGCGCTGGAGCTCATTCGACGCGCGGTCGATCTCGACCCGAACAACGGCGCCTTCGTCGACTCCCTGGGTTGGGCCCTGTTCCGTCTCGGCGAGTTCGAGCAGGCCCGGCGTCACCTGGAACGGGCGAACCAGCTCGTGCCCAGCGACTCAACGATCCTCGAGCATCTCGGGGACGTCTATGTCGCGCTGGGCGAACCGCAGCGGGCCCGGGAGGCCTACGAGCAGGCGTTGGCGATCAACGACGAGGAGAACGTCGAGTCCGTGCGCCGCAAGCTGAGTGAACTCTCCCGGCGCTGACCGGTCGGGGCCGATCTTCATGCGGCGGTCGTTCCCGCTGCTTCTGTTCAGTCTGGCGTGGCTTTGCGGCTGCGCCAGCACCGGGCCTGGCCGCGAAGCGGGGGTTGCCGCCGGCCGTCCGGTTCCGGCCACCGCGCCGTGGGAGATTCCCGAGACGGAATGGCGGACGCAGCGCATCGTCCGCATGCACTACGACGGACCGGAGGGGAACGGCACGCTCCGTCTCGTGCTGCGTTTCGAGGATCCGGAGCGCTTTCATGTCTCGGCCTCCGACCGCCTGGGACGACGATGGTGGGACCTCAACGTGAGGGAAGGAGACGCCCTCGTGCTGTGGGTGCGCGAACGCACGTTCTGCCGGTATGCGGGCGACCTCGAGGTCCCCGCCCTTTCGCTGGGTCCGGTGCCGGCCCGCGCCGTCGCCGCCCTGTTGATGCGGCGGTTGCCGTCGCCGCCGGCCGATCCCCGCGGATGGGCGGAGACCGCGGTCGGCGGCCGGGCGGACCGAAGCGTCAAGCTCGACTTCAAGGACCGCCGCGGCCGTTCGTGGACGACCGAGGCGACCTCGGCCGGCCCGAATCGCTGGACGCTGTGGGACGGCGATCGCGCCAGGGCCTCCTGGAGCCGAGAGGTGGAAGGAGTGGAAGAAGTGGCGCGACTCGTGGAGTCCGACACGGGTCTCGAACTCCGCTGGCGCCAGCGGCGGCCCGCAACGGAACTCGCCGGACCGCTTCCAGCCCCCGACGTCCCCGCCGGATACCGGCCCGGCCTCTGCGGCCCGGATGCCTGATGCCCGCCGAACTCAGCCTTGCATGTCCGGCCAAGGTGAACCTGAGTCTCCGCGTTCACGGCCGCCGGCCCGACGGTTTCCACCAGATCTCGACCGTCCTGCAGACGATCGACCTCTGCGACCGCCTGGTCATCCACCGCGTCGACCCGGCGAGCCCACTGCGGATCGAGGTCCCGGGCGGCGGCGCTCCGGCCGACGACTCGAACCTGGTGCTCAAGGCGGCGCGCGCCTTCTTCGGCGTCCTCGGCGAGCCAGCGGGCGGCGTCCGTTTCAGACTCGAGAAGCGGATTCCCGCGGGCAGCGGCCTGGGCGGGGGCAGCAGCGACGCGGCGGCAGCGCTGCTCGGCCTCCAGTCGCTCTGGGGAAGACCTCTCGACGCCCGGCAGTTGCACGGGGCCGGCGCGGCGGTCGGCTCGGATGTCCCGTTCTTTCTGGAGGGGGGGACGGCGTTCGCGACCGGCCGTGGTGAGCGGGTCGAATCGCTGGACGACATGCCCTCAGCGACCGTGCTGGTCGTCGTGCCGGCGGTCGAGGTGTCGACCGCCGAGGTCTACGGCGACTGGAAGGGCGCGATGGCGGCAGGCAGCAGGGGAGAGGAGGGACTGTCCACGCTGTTGCCTCCTCCCTCACTTCGTGGCGATGCCGCCGCCTGGGTGCTCGGCAACGACCTGGAACCGGTGGTTCGCCGGCTCCACCCCGAGGTGGACCGCCTCCTCCTGGCGCTCGGGGGGGCCGGGAGCACCGGCGGTGGCGGCGGTCCCCAGGTTTCGGGCAGCGGCGGCGCCGTGTTCGCGGTCGGCGAGGCGCCCGGACTCCAGGCCGCACTGGCCGAAACGGGCGTGCGTGTGTTCCGGACGCGAACGCTGCCTCGGGAAGTTCGCGGGCTCTTCATGTAGTCGTCACTTTCTGTAAGATGGGCCGTCCCGTCTGGGGCGTCGCCAAGTGGTAAGGCACGAGACTTTGGATCTCGCATTCGGGGGTTCGAATCCTCCCGCCCCAACCACGCGTCCGGCCCTCGACGACCACGCGCCGCAGCCAACTCCCCACCATTCGAACTGATTCCGAGGTCGCCCGTGTCGAGAGTCTCCGTGCACGCGGATGGTCCCGGCGCGCACCGGCGTCCGGACTTCCCGGAAACGATCGCTGGCGGGTCGCTCAAGTGACCCTCCATCCCAACAACGTCGAACGCGCCATGTACACCGAACTCAAGGTCTTCGGCGGGCGGGCGCATCCCGCGCTGACCAACGAGATCTGCAACTACCTCGGCATGGTGCCGGGTCAGGTTACGGCCTACAACTTCGCGGACGGCGAGATCTTCTGCCAGATCCAGGAGAACGTCCGCGGCGCCGACGTCTTCATCGTGCAGCCGACCTGTACGCCGGTCAACGACAACTTCGTCGAGCTGTTGATCATGCTCGATGCGGTGAAGCGGGCTTCGGCGGCGCGGGTGACGGCGGTGTTGCCCTACTACGGCTACGCCCGTCAGGACAAGAAGGACAAGCCCCGCGTGCCGATCACGGCCAAGCTCGTGGCCGACGTGATGACTGCCGCCGGGGCCGACCGCCTGCTGACGATGGACGTCCACGCGCAGCAGATCTCGGGCTACTTCGACATTCCGGTCGACCACCTGTTCGCGGCGCCCGTGCTCCTTGACGCCATCCGCGCGCTCGGCATCGAGGATCTGATGATCGTCGCCCCGGACGCCGGCGGGGTGGCCCGGGCGCGGGCGATCGCCAAGCGGCTGCACACCGAGCTCGCGATCATCGACAAGCGTCGGGTGGCCGCGAACCAGGCGGAGGTGATGAACGTGATCGGCGATGTCGAGGGGCGCGACGTGCTGATCCTCGACGACATCATCGATACCGCCGGCACGCTGATCAACTCCGTCGAATCCCTGGCGGCGCAGGGCGCCCGGAGAATCTTCGCCGCCGGCATCCACGGTGTACTCTCCGCCTCGGCCATCGAGAGGATCGAGAAGTCGAAGCTCGAGGGCGTCCTGGTGACGAACACCACGCCGCTCGAAGAGAAGCTGGCCCGGAGCACGAGGCTGCGCCCCCATAGCGTCGCCGCCCTGCTCGGGGAAGCCATCAGAAGAATCCACGACAACAGCTCCGTGACATCGCTCTTCGTCTGAGCCGTACGTCACCTGAGGAGTTCGAAGTGAGCGAACCCACCGTTACCGTCCGGCTGCGCGAACAGACCGGCAAGAACGCGAACCGCCGCCTCCGGGCGGCCGGCGAGATTCCCGCCGTGGTCTACGGCGGCAGCGCCGATTCGGCCGCGATCCGCGTCGACGGCAAGATGGTGCAGAGCCTGATTCGGGAGGGGGGCGAGAACGCCGTCTTCCTGCTCCAGCTCGAGGGCACCGAGCGGACACGCCACACGATGATCCGCGACCTGCAGTGGAATCCACTGACGGGCGCCCTGGTCCACATCGACTTCCAGCGCGTGAAGATGGACCAGGAAGTCCAGGTCTCGGTGCCCGTGGAGGTGGTGGGGACGCCCGAGGGTGTGCGGAACGAGGGCGGACTGCTCGAGTTCATCACCCGGGAAGTCGGCGTCGTCTGTCTGCCCGGCGACATTCCCGTCTCGATCGAGCTCGATGTCTCGCCCCTGCACATCGGCCAGCATGTGGAGGCCGGGGAACTGGTCCTTCCGGACGCCGTGACGCTCACCGAGGAAGAGAGCAAGGTGATCGTGTCGGTCGCCGCCGCACGGGTGGTCGAGGAGGAGGTCGAGGAGCCGGAGGAAGGCGAGCTGCTCGAGGCCCTCACCGACGAACCCGAGCGGGTCGGCGACGAGGACGAATCCGAAGATGGAGACACGTAGCGAGGAGGCGCGTCTGGTTCTGGGGCTCGGGAATCCGGGCGGGCGTTACGCCGACACGCGTCACAACCTCGGCTTTCGGGTCGTCGACGAGCTGTCCCGGCGTCTGGGCGTTCGACCTGGACTGGACGTGTGCGGAGCGGTCTGGGCCTCCAACGATCGAATCGACCTGGCGATGCCGCAGACCTACATGAATCGAAGCGGCTACAGCGCGCGCTGTCTCTCCGAACGGAATGGCTATGCTCCACGGAACATTCTGGTCGTCTACGACGAAGTCCACTTGCCCCTGGGGCGGCTCCGGCTTCGTGGCAAGGGGAGTCCTGGCGGGCATCGCGGCATGGAGTCGGTCATCGAGAACCTGCGCACGACGGCGGTGCCGCGGCTGCGTCTTGGCATCGCGCCGGACGAAGCGGCGGCGGCCGCGGCCGGCCGAGGGGAAGAGCTGCCGGACTTCGTGCTCGCCCCCTTCGCGGCGGGCGAGATCGAAACGGCGGAGCGAATGGTGCGGCGGGCCGCCGACTGCGTCCTGAGTTGGGCTGACCGAGGCGTCGAAGTCACGATGAACGAGTACAACGGATGAGAGGAAACGGATAGTGGACACGATGTACTACCTTCTGCCCGCCTGCGGCGCGGCGGCCCTGTTCTACGCCTTGCTGCGGAGCCGGTGGATCAACCGGCAGGACGCCGGCGACGGCGCGATGCCGGAGATCGCCGGCCACATTCGGGACGGGGCGATGGCGTTCCTCGGCCGCGAGTACCGCATCCTGGCCATCTTCGTCGTCCTGGCGGCGGCCCTGCTGGCGCTCGCCAACTGGGACCGTGCCGGCAGCTCCCCCTTGATCGGACTGTCGGTTCTCGGGGGCGCCGTCTGTTCGGGCCTTGCCGGGTTCTTCGGCATGAGGGTGGCGACATCGGCCAACGTGCGCACCGCGGCCGCCGCCCGCACGAGCCTGAACCGCGCCCTGGCCGTTGCCTTCTCGGGTGGCGCCGTGATGGGTTTCGCGGTCGTGGGCCTGGGCATCCTCGGCCTTTCCCTGCTGTACCTGCTCTACGCCGCGATGTTCGGCAGCGGCGACAACGACTCGCTGGGTCAGGTGGTGACCGTCTTGACGGGCTTCTCGTTCGGCGCTTCGTCGATCGCGCTGTTCGCCCGGGTCGGCGGCGGCATCTACACGAAGGCGGCCGACGTCGGCGCCGACCTGGTGGGCAAGGTCGAGGCCGGGATTCCCGAGGACGATCCGCGCAATCCGGCGGTGATCGCCGACAACGTCGGCGACAACGTCGGCGACGTCGCCGGCATGGGGGCCGACCTGTTCGAGTCCTACGTGGGCGCCATCGTCGGAACGCTCGTGCTGGGCATCAGCACGACGACCCTGGCCGGGGAGGAGTTCACGCCGAACCTCATCCTGCTGCCGATGCTGCTCGCCGGTCTCGGCATCCTGGTCTCCCTGGCCTCCACGCTGCTGGTCCGCACGAAGGAGGGCGGAAACCCGCAGCATGCCCTGGATCTGGGGACCTTCGTCGCGGCCGGCGTGATGCTGGTCGTCACCTACTTCACGGCCCAGAACCTCCTGGGCGACAGCAGGTACGTCGTCGAGGGGAAGGAATTCGGCTACATGGGTGTCTTCCTGGCCACGGTCGCCGGCCTCGCCGCCGGATTGCTGATCGGACTGATCACCCAGTACTACACGGCCGAGTCCAAGGCGCCGGCCCAGAGCATCGCCAAGGACAGCCAGACCGGCAGCGCGACGAACATCATCGGCGGCCTGGCCGTCGGCATGCAGTCGACCGCGCTGCCGATCGTCGTTCTGACCGCCGCCGTCCTCGTGGCCCACAGCCAGGCGGGCCTGTACGGCATTGCGATCGCGGCCCTCGGCATGCTGTCGACGACGGGCATCCAGCTCGCCGTCGACGCCTACGGACCGGTCGCCGACAACGCCGGCGGCATCGCCGAGATGAGCGCTCTCGGTCCGGACGTGCGTGCCCGCACCGACAAGCTGGACGCCGTCGGCAACACGACGGCGGCGATCGGCAAGGGCTTCGCGATCGGGTCGGCGGCGCTGACTGCCCTCGTGCTGTTCGCGGCCTTCCGCACGACGGTGGGCCTGGAGAGCATGGACCTGGTCAACCCGCGCGTCATGTGCGGGCTGTTCATCGGCGCCATGCTGCCGTTCCTGTTCTCTTCGATGGCGATGAAGGCGGTCGGCAAGGCCGCCTTCGAGATGATCGAGGAGGTCCGCCGTCAGTTCCGCACGATCCCGGGCCTGATGGAAGGGGAGGCGAAGGCGGAGTACGCGCGCTGCGTCGACATCTCCACCGCGGCCGCGCTGCGTCAGATGGTGGCGCCGGGTCTGCTGGCTGTCCTGGTGCCGGTTGCCGTCGGTTTCTGGGACGTCGAGGCCCTGGCCGGGGTTCTGGCCGGCGTGACCGCCGGCGGCGTTCTGCTCGCCATCTTCATGGCGAACGCCGGCGGCGCCTGGGACAACGCGAAGAAGTACATCGAGGCCGGCGCGCATGGTGGCAAGGGCTCCGACGCCCACAAGGCGGCCGTCGTCGGCGATACGGTGGGGGACCCGTTCAAGGACACGGCCGGACCCAGCCTGAATATCCTGATCAAGCTGATGTCGGTCGTGTCGCTGGTCATCGCGCCGCTGCTGGTGCTGTAGCGGACCGTGATAGATTCCGCCGCCGATTCGTTCCGGTCCGCGGGCCGGCTATACCCCAAGAGGATGAACGATTGACCCGGACATACGAACTCGTCTTCATCGCCGATCCGCGCCTCTCGGATGAGGAGGCCGTGGAGTTGAGCGATGCCTTCGGCAAGCTGCTGGTCGCCGACGGCAAGCTGCGGATCACCCAGGAGGAATCCTGGGGCAAGCGGCGGCTCGCCTATCCGATCAGGAAGTTCACCGAAGGCCGGTACCACATCTACTACCTGGAGTCCGACGGAGGCGACAACGGCCTCGCCGAGATCGGACAGCGGATGCTCCAGAACGAGCAGGTCCTGCGCCACCTGGTGGTGCGGACCGACCTCGACCTGAAACGCGCCGCCAGCAAGGGCAAGGAGCCGGTCCAGCAGACGACCATGGCCAATGTCCCGAGCCAGGCGGCTGGAGGCGTCTAGAAATGCCGAAGCGCAGAACCTTCTTCCGTCGCCGCAAGGTGTGCAAGTTCACCGCCGACGGGATCGAGTACATCGACTACAAGGATGTCGCCACGTTGCGCTCCTTCGTGCCGGAACGGGCCAAGATCCTGCCGCGCAGGATCTCGGGAAACTCCGCGCGCCACCAGCGGATGCTCGCCCGCGCGCTGCGACGGGCCCGTTTCCTGGCCCTGATCCCCTACACAACGGACTGACCGCCGGCATCGGCGGCGACCGAGGCGGCGAGGAACGAGGCAATGGAAGTCATCCTGCTACAGGACATGAGGGGACTGGGCACGCGCGGCCAGGTGGTCGACGTGAAACCCGGGTACGCCCGCAACTATCTCTATCCGCGGGAGCTGGCGGCGCCTTCCACCGAGTCGAACAAGCTCTGGTTCGAATCGCAGAGGAAGAAGTTCGACGCTCGCCACGAGGCGGAGCGCTCGGCCGCCGCCGAGGTCGCGGCGGAACTCGCGGCGGTCAAGTTGACGCTCGCGAAGCGGGCCAGCGAAACGGGGACCCTGTACGGCTCCGTGACGCCGACCGAGGTCACCGAGGCGCTCGCCGCCGCCGGCGTGCAGGTTGATCGCCGCATGATCGATCTCACCGGCGGCATCAAGACGGTGGGTGATCACCTGGTGCGGGTCGACCTCCACACGGAAGTCATCGCCGAAGTCGCCATCGAGGTAGTGCCTGAAACCTAGGGCCGATAGCGACGGCTCCGGCGCCGGGGCCCCACCGGAAGTCGAGGACTTCCTGGGTGACCAGCCGACACGCGACCTCGGCGACTGGCGCCATCTCTGGGAGCGGGACATCCCGTTCCCGATTCGCAGCGACCGCGGCCTCGCCGGCCGCCTGCTCGTTGCCTTCAAGCGCCTGCTGCGCCCCTTCGTCTCACTGCCGCAGAACGACCTCTGGGAGCGGCAGAGAGTCTTCAACCTGATCCTGCTCGACGTCTTCCAGCACCATCTCCAGGAGTGGAGAGATCATCAGGAACGCGTGGAGCGACTGTTCGAGCAGCGTATCGGCGATCTCGACCACCGGACGCGGCACCTGGAGAACTTCCTGCGCCAGGGACTCGACGAGGTCATGCGCCACGACGACGCCCTGTTCGGTCGCGTCGACCGGAAGCTGGACCGCTACCGGCGGGAAGCGGACGAACTGGCGGGGCTGTTGAGGGCGGCCCTGGCCCGGGGCCCCGAAGGAGAGAAGGGACTCCGGGAGGCCGACGCGGACGTCTCCTACATCGACTTCGAGCACAGGTTCCGGGGCCTGGAAGAGGACATCCGCGACCGCCTCCGCGTCTACCTGCCGCGGCTTGTTCAGGCGGGACCGGTCCTGGACCTGGGCTGCGGCCGGGGTGAAGCCCTGGCCCTGCTGGAAGCGGAAGGCGTCGAGTGCCGCGGCGTCGATCCCTCGTCGGCGATGGTGCGGCACTGCCGCGAGCAGGGTCTTGGCGTCGACCAGAACGACGCGCTGACCGCGCTGGTCCAGACCGAGCCGGCATCTCTGGGCGGCGTCGTCTCCTTCCACGTCATCGAGCATCTCGCTCCGGAAGACGTCGAGCGTCTGGTCCGCCTCGCCTTCGCGGCCCTGCGGCCGGGCGGCATTCTGGTGCTGGAGACGCCGAATCCGCTCTCCGTCGCGGTGACGGCCCGCAGCTTCTGGCTTGATCCGACACACAAGAGACCGGTTCATCCGGAGGCGCTGTCCGCCTGCTACGAACAGGCGGGCTTCACCGGTATCGAGCGACTCGACCTCCGGCCATATCCGGAGGAGGAGCGGTTGCCGGAGGTCCAGCTCGACGGACTGGACGGGCAGAGTCGGGAACTGGCCGATCGGCTGAATCGCCTCCGGGACGACCTCGACGACTTCCTGTTCGGCTACCGCGACTACGCCCTGATCGGCCTGCGGCCGGAAGGCTAGCTGTCGCCCTTCTGCCAGCCGCGCATGATCGGCGTCCAGTCGACGAGGTCTTCCGGCATGTTCTCTCCCGCCTTCGGTTCGCCGTACAGCGCGCGCTGCTGGTACCACGGCAGGTCGTAGACCGCGCTAGTTTCGGGGTCGAACGAGAGGACCGGCTCGGTGCCCACGATGAAGGCCTCTTCGATGACGCGCTGGCCCGACCGGCGGCGCGCGGGCAGGAGGCCGGAGTGGTACTCGACCGGCCGGAGCCGCACCTGGTTGGGCCTGGTGAAGGTCAGGGCGGGGTCCACCCAGCCGTCCTCGATGCCCCGGCGGAGCACCTCGTTCCAGATCGGCAGGGCCGCCACGGCGCCGGTCATGTTCCTTCCGATTCGCTGCTGCTGGTCGTAGCCGACCCAGACGACCAGGGTGTACCGGGGTGTGAAGCCCGCGAACCAGGCGTCCGTGAACCCGTCCGTCGTACCGGTCTTCCCGGCGACGGCCGCGAGGCCGAGAGCCCGCGCAGACTGGGCTGTGCCGCGCTGGACCACGCCCGAGAGGACGTGGGTGAGCAGGAAGGCGACTTCGGGCGTGACGACGGTCGATGCCTGCGGCACATGCGCATCGAGCTCGCGGCCGTCGCGGGTCGTGACACGCTCGACGAAGTAGGGCTCCACGTGGACGCCCAGGTTGGCGATCGTGGCGTAGGACGTCGCCACCTCGAGCACGGTCAGGTCGGCCGCGCCCAGGGCGAGGCTCGGATAGGGAAGGAGCGGCGAGCGGACGCCCGTGCGGTGGGCGAAGTCGACCACCCGTTCCGCGCCGACGATGTCGTGGAGCTTGACCGACGTGACGTTGATCGACCTCTCGAGGGCCCGGCGCAGGGTCACGATGCCGAGATACTGCCGGTAGAAGTTCCGGGGACTGTAGTTGAGCTGGTTGTCCGCGCCCAGGAAAACGGCGGGCGCGTCGAACAGGGTGTCGGCGGGGGTGAAGCCGTGCTCGAAAGCGGCGCCGAACACGAGCGGCTTGAACAGGGAGCCGACCTGGCGCCGGGCCTGAAAGGCGCGGTTGAACTCGCTGCGATCGTAGTCCCAGCCTCCGACCATCGCTCGCACCGCACCGGTCGCCGACTCGAGCAGGAGGACTGCACCCTCGATCCGCGGTTCCTGGACGAGCTCCAGCTCGAAGCGCGTCTGGTCCGCGCCCTCCTCGTCACCTGTAGCGGCATCGCTGACAGGCCGCAACTCGAACCACGCGACATCGCCCCTCCGCAGCGGCGGAGAATCCCTGCGCGTCCACTCGTAGCCAGAGGGCTCCAGCATGAAGCGCTGATCCGCGATCCGAATCTCCGCGTGCTCCCGCCCGCGCTGGAGAACGACGCCCGGAGCCCAGGCGCCCGCCTCGGGCTCGAAGCCGACCCACCTGGCCAGGACCCCGCCGAACGACTCGGCCAGGTCCGGGGCCGTCAGATCGTCCTCGTTCACCCTGGCAACCGGTCCACGGTAGCCACGCAGACGGTCGATCCTCACCAACCCTCCGCGCAGCGCCTGCGCCGCGGCGCTCTGCATTCTCTGGTCGAGTGTCGTCTGCACCTGCAGGCCGCGCTCGTACAACCCCTTCTGCCCGTACGAGCGGTAGAGGTCGAGGCGGACCTTCTCCGCGAAGTAGGGCGCGACCGGCTTCGGCTCTCGCTGCGTGACGACGTTGAGCGGTGTCGCGGCCGCCTCGACGGCCTCGTCCCGCGTCATCACGCCGCGTTCGCCTAGCATCCGCAGGATGGCGTCGCGTCGTGTGCGCACGATCTCGGGCCGAAGGTAGGGCGTCCACACGCTGGGACTCGGCACGATCGCCACCAGGGTCGCCGCCTCGCTGTAGGTCAGTTCGGCGGACGGCTTGCCGAAGTAGTAGCGTGACGCGGATTCCACGCCGTAGTTGCCGTGGCCGAAGTAGGTGAGGTTGCAGTAGAGAGTGAGGATCTGCTGCTTGCTGAGGCGCTTCTCGAGTTCGACCGCCAGCAGGGTCTCCCGGATCTTTCGTCGCCAGACCTTGGCCCGGTCCAGGAAGAGCATCCGCGCCACTTGCATGGTGATCGTGGAGGCGCCCGAGAAACGCTCCCCGCGCCGCCAGTTCTGGAGGACCGCGCGAAAGACGCCGATGATGTCGAAGCCGCCGTGGGCATAGAAGTTCCGGTCCTCGGCGGCGAGCAGGACACGCGTGAACGTGTCCGGCACCTCGCCCTCGGCGAGCAGGATGCGCTTCTCGACCGAGTAGCTCCTGAACGGTTCTCCGTCGCGGTCGCTCAGTCGGGTTATCTGGCTGGGCGTCAGTTCGGCCACGGTTTCGACCTGCGGCAGATCGATCACGGCGGCAACGCCGACGCCGAGGAGCACGCCCGCGACCGGGGTGACGGCGACCGGCGCCAGCCAGCGCCAGTGCCTGACGCACCAGCCCCGCACCGCGTCCCGGGCTTTCCGCGCCGCGTTCATCTCGCGAATATCATACGGCGCGTTCCATGACTCCCGAAGCCGACCAGGCGTCCGGCCTGCCGCCGCTGCCGGAACCCTTCCCCGAGCCGACGGCGACTCAGCCCGCGGACCCGGATCGGAAACGTCGCGGCTGCCTGGTTGCGGGTCTTGTCGGCTGCGGCCTGATCGTGGTGCTGTTGCTGGTCGGCCTGGGCCTTCTGGTCTCCCAGGCTGACGAACTGCTCGAACTCGTCCTGGACTTCAGCCGGGAACGGATCGTGACCGAGCTGCCGGAGGACGTGCAGCACACGGAACGTCAACGTCTGGAGCGGGCGTTTGATTCCGTGCTCGAGCACTACCGGAGCGGCGGCGCCACGCCGGCGGACAACCGCCGCCTGCAACTCGCGCTCACCGACGCGCTTCGGAGGCTCGAGCGGGGCCTCTTCGACCAGGACGACCTGCGCCGGCTGACGGAGCGCCTCGAGAACATCGCGGCGTCGGATCCGGGAGGCTGACTTGCGGGGGACCGTCGATTCCCGGGCCGAACGCCCGTCCGACGCCGGGAGTACCGGACGGTTCGAACTGGTATCTCCCTTCAGCCCGCAGGGCGATCAGCCGGCGGCGATCTCTGAACTCGCCGACGGAGTCCGGACCGGCGTCCCCGAACAGGTTCTGCTCGGAGTGACCGGTTCGGGCAAGACCTACACCGTGGCCAAGGTGATCGAGGCCGTGAACCGGCCGACGCTCGTCCTCTCTCACAACAAGACGCTGGCTGCCCAGCTCTACCAGGAGTTCAGGAGCTTCTTCCCGCACAACGCGGTGGAGTACTTCGTCTCCTACTACGACTACTACCAGCCCGAGGCCTACGTTCCCCAGTCCGACACCTACATCGAGAAGGAGACGAGCATCAACGACGAGATCGACCGCCTGCGGCTGCGGGCCACGATCTCCCTGTTCGAGCGCCGCGATGTAGTGATCGTGGCCTCCGTTTCCTGCATCTACGGTCTCGGCGCGCCGGACGTTTTCTTCTCGATGCTCCAGTTCTTCGAGCGCGGGGTCGAACTGCCGCTCGAACGGGCCCAGCGGAGTCTGGCCGAGATGCAGTACGAGCGCACCCGCCTCGATCTCTTCCACGGCAGCTTCCGGGTGCGCGGCGATGTGCTCGAGATTCTCCCCGCCTACGACGACCGCGGCATCCGGGTCGAGTACTTCGGCGACGAGGTCGACCGGGTCTGCCGCTTCGACGTGATCAGCGGCCGGGTCCTCGAGGAGGTGGACCGGATCCCGGTCTTCCCGCGGAATCACTACGTGACGCCGGAGGAACGGATGCGGCGGGCGATCGCGTCGATCCGGGAGGAACTCGGCGAGCACCTGGCGGCGCTCGAGCGGGAGAACCGTCTGCTCGAGATGCAGCGGCTGGAGCAGAGAACCCGCTACGACCTGGAGATGCTCCGCGAACTGGGCTCCTGCGCCGGCATCGAGAACTACTCCCGCCACCTCTCCGGACGGGCGCCGGGCGAAGCGCCGCCGACCTTCCTCGACTACCTGCCCGAGGACTTTCTGCTCGTCGTCGACGAGAGCCACCAGACGATTCCGCAGGTCGGCGGGATGTACCGCGGCGATCGGGCGCGCAAGGAAACCCTCGTGGAGTTCGGCTTCCGTCTGCCGAGCGCGCTGGACAACCGGCCGCTGCGCTTCGACGAGTTCGAGGAGCGTTGCGGTCAGCGAATCTACGTGTCGGCGACCCCGGGGCCGTTCGAGCTGGAACGGACGGGTGGGGTCGTGGTGGAGCAGATCATCCGGCCCACCGGACTGCTCGACCCGAGGATCGAACTGCGGCCTTCGGCGAATCAGATCGACGACCTGGTGGCCGAGGCCCGCGAGGCGATCGACCGTGGCGAGCGCGTTCTGGTGACGACGCTGACCAAGCGCATGGCGGAAGAACTCACCCAGTACCTCAACGAGCTCGGTCTCAGGGTGCGCTATCTGCACAGCGACATCGACACGCTGGAACGGGTCGAGATCACGACCGCCCTGCGCCGCGGCGACTTCGACATCCTGGTCGGCATCAACCTCCTGCGCGAAGGGCTCGATCTGCCCGAGGTGTCGGTCGTCGCCATCCTGGACGCCGACAAGGAGGGCTTCCTGCGCAGCGAGGTGTCCCTGATCCAGACCTCGGGCCGGGCCGCCCGCAACCTGAACGGCAGGGTGATCTTCTATGCTGACCAGCGGACCGAGTCGATCGACCGCTCGATCGGGGAGACGGAGCGGCGGCGGCGGGTCCAGGAGCGCTACAACCGCGAACACGGAATCGAGCCGGCCTCCATCCTCAAGGAGGTGCACAGTCCCCTGGTGCAGATGAGCAACCTGGACTACCTGCACAAGGCGGGAGCGGAAGCCGAGGCCGCGGTGGAGGATCTGTTGCGCGAGGACGCGCCGGAGATGCCCCTGGAACGGCGGATCGCGCGCCTGGAAAAGGCGATGAAGCAGGCTTCGAGGCGGCTCGAGTTCGAGCAGGCCGCGGTGCTCCGGGACCGGCTCAGGGAACTCCAGGAACTCAAGGTAATGGGCTGATGCACCCGGAGCTTTCCCGCAAGCTCGGCGAACTGCCGGACCTGCCGGGCATCTACATCTTCAAGTCGGAGGCGGGGGAGGCGCTCTACGTCGGCAAGGCGAAGTCCCTGAAGCGCAGGGCCGCCGCCTACCGCAAGCCGGCCGACGACCCGCGCATCGCGCTCATGCTCCACGATGCGGCCGACGTCGAGTTCGTCGTGACGGACTCCGAAGCCCAGGCCCTGATGTTCGAGAACAACTGGATCAAGAAGCGCCAGCCCCGCTTCAACATCCGCCTGCGCGACGACAAGACCTATCCGTACCTCAAGCTGACCCTGGAGGACGGACACCCGCGGCTTGCCTTCACCCGCCGCATCCGCCGCGACGGGGCGGAGTACTACGGTCCCTACCTGCCGGCCGGGCTGGCCCGCAAGGCGATCAAGCTCACCCAGAAGCTCTTCGGCATCCGGGTCTGCCGGATCGACATCGACGGCAGCCTGCCGCGGCCCTGCCTCTACTACGACATGAAGCGCTGCCTCGGTCCCTGCGTCGACGGACTGACCACGGACGAAACGTACGCCGACGCGGTCGAGAAGGCCCGGCTGTTCCTGGCCGGTCGGAACGAGGAACTGCTGAAGGACCTGCGTGCCCGGATGCGGACCCTCGCGGACGGACTCGAGTTCGAGGCGGCGGCGCGGTTGCGGGACACGATTCACGAGATCGACGAGGTCAGCCAGCGCCGCAAGCTCAGCTCGGCCCGCGGGGAGGACGTCGACATCTTCGGCGTCCACACGGGCGGCGACAACGCGGCAGTCACCGTTCTCGTCATGCGGGGCGGCCAGGTGCTGGACCGCCGGGAGCTGTTCTGGGAAGGCGTGCCCAGGATCACCGCCGAGCGCCTGCTCTCCGAGCTGCTGCCGCAGCTCTACGACCGGACGACGCTGATTCCGAAGGAGATCCACCTGCCGGCGCCGATCGAAGGCGAGGAGGCGCTGATCGAGTGGCTGAGCAGCCGCAGGGAATCCAGGGTCTACCTCCGCATGCCGTCGCGCGGGCCGAAGGCGCAACGCATCGCGCTCGCCAACCGCAACGCGGCGATGGCCTTCCGCCGCCGTTTCCGTGGTGCCGGTGCGGGCGTCGAGGCCGGCGCGGCGCTGTTGAAGGCGCTCGACCTCGCCGACCCGCCGCGGCGGATCGAGGGGTTCGACATCTCGACCTTCGGCGGCAGCCAGACCGTCGCTTCGCTGGTCGTCTGGAGCGACGGACGGATGGTCAAGGGCCAGTACCGCAGCTTCAACATCCGGGGGCTCTCCCAGGCCGACGACTTCGCCGCGATCCGCCAGGCCGTGAGCCGGCGCTACCGGCGCGTACTCGATGAGGTCGGAGAGATGCCGGACCTGATCCTGATCGACGGTGGTCGCGGGCAGTTGAACGCCGCACTCGAAGCCCTCGTGGAGCTGGGAGTCGACGAAACGCCGGTGGTCGGACTCGCCAAGAGGGAGGAGGAGCTGTACCTCCCGGCACGTCCCGCGCCGCTCAGGCTGGAGCGGAGCCATGCGGGCCTCCGGGTGCTGCAGCAGGTTCGGGACGAGGCCCATCGCTTCGCCGTTTCCCGCCACCGGCGCCGTCGCTCCCGGAGGGCATTGCACAGCCGGTTCGACGACCTCCGGGGTATCGGGCCGCAACGGCGCAAGCTGCTGGTGCGACGCTTCGGCAGCTACGCCGGCGTAGCCCAGGCCTCGGAACAGCAACTGCGCGAGGTGCTCGGACCGAAGCTGGCGCGATCGGTCTACGCTTCGGTCCACGGCGAACGTTCGCGCTCCGGGCAGTGAGGCGGCTGAAAGCTGCTAGCCTCCGCGGTGCCGGAGGACCGGACGCGGTCGCTGCCGGCGGGGAACCGCCGGTGGAGGAAAGTCCGGACTCCAACGGACGGCATGCTTGCTAACGGCAAGGCGCGGTGACGCGACGGAAAGTGCAGCAGAGAGCAGACCGCCGGCCCCGGATCCTCGGGGTCCGAAGGGATCACGAGGGAGTCGAGGGCAGGCAAGGGTGAAACGGTGCGGTAAGAGCGCACCGCTCGGCCGGCGACGGTCCGAGGCGATGGCAAACCCCATGTGGAGCAAGACCAAATAGGGAGAGCGGATCGGGTTGTCCGTCCCGGTCCCGGGCTGTTCGCGGCGCGGGACGTTCTCCGGGTAGGTCGCATAGATGAATGGCCGCCTCCCGAAGCCCTCGGGCTGTGGGACGAACAGAATCCGGCTTACGAGGTCCTCCGGCACTTGACCTTGCACCCCGGCCAGCGTGTTTCCGCCGTCGAACGTCCGCCCGTGGCGAAGCCCGGCGACCGGGTGGGGATCGCCGCGCTCTCGGGCCGTATCGACCCGGAGCGGTTGGCCGCCGGCGTTGCCGGGCTCGAGGAACTCGGCTTCGAGCCGGTCCTCGCTGCGAACCTGCGGCCCGAAGCGTCGCTCAGCGGCCGGCCGCTGTTCGCGGGCTCGGACGGAGAGCGCCTGGAGGCCTTCCATGAACTGGCGGCCGACGAGTCGGTTGCGGCGATCGTCTTCGCGCGCGGGGGCTACGGCGTCCCCCGCATCCTCGGACGGGTCGACTGGACATTGCTTGCCGCCAGACCGCGCCCCTACGTCGGCTACTCGGACCTGACGCCCCTGCTCCTGGCGCTGGTCGCGAGGACGGGAACGGTGGCCTTTCATGGCCCCATGGCGGTCGACTTCGCGCGGGGCCTGTTGCCGGAGGAGCGCCGTTCCTTCCTCGACGCGCTTGCCGGCCGGCTTCCGGGGCCCTGGGCGCTGGAACGGGTTTCAGCGGAACTGTCGGCCGGCCGACCCACGGCGATCGAAGGCCGCCTGCTCGGAGGATGCCTCACCATGCTGGCTGCAACGGTGGGAACGGGGCTCTTGCCGAGCTTCCAGGACGCGATCCTCGTGCTGGAGGACATCGACGAGCCGGAGTACCGGATCGACCGGCTGCTCACCCAGCTTCGGACATCCGGCCAGGCGGCCGGTGTCCGGGCCGTGATCGCCGGCCACTTCACGAACTGCGACGCGGGTGCCAGCCTGATCGACTTTGCCGGCGGCCTCGGCGCGCCGCTGTTCACCGGGTTGCCCGCGGGCCATGAGGCGCCAAACCACACCCTGCCGCTGGGCGCCAGCGTGTCCCTCGACGTCCGCAACGCGACGCTCGAAGTCCAGCGGTAGCTCTGGCGGGGAAAGATGGACGCGCGCGATCCGATCACCACTGCGCGCGGCGTCGGGCCGGTGCTGGGGCGCCGTCTGGCGGCCGCCGGCTGCCGGCGGATCGTGGACCTGCTGGCGCACCTCCCGCTCCGCTACGAGGACCGTCGCTCCCTGGGCCGGCTGCCGGGTGCCGACGACGACTCAACGGAGCCCGTCAAGCCCGGTCCCCTGACCGTGGTCGCGCGACTGGAGAACCTGAAACGAGTGTTCGGGCGCCGACGCTTCTCTCGCGTCGAGGCGGTCGCCCACGACGGTGCGGCAAGCGTCGGCGTGGTCTGGTTCAACCGCCCTTACCTGGCGCAGCAACTCGAGGAGGGCGTGCCGTACCTCCTGCACGGCCCACTCCGCCGGCGCGGCGCGGACGGTCCCTGGCAACTCTCGAATCCGTCCGTCGAGCGGATCGGTGGCGCAGAATCCGACGGCGGCGGCGTGCGGCCGGTCTACGGGCGGATCGGGGAGGTACCGCCGTCCCGAGTGGCCCGGCTCGTTGGCGACGCGATCCGGACTCTGCGGGACACCTCGGGACCTGAGTGGATCGAGGAGTGGCTTCCACACGAGGAGCGGACGAAGCACCAGCTGCCCCGACTGGCGGAGGCCCTGACGGAAGTTCACTCGCCTTCGCGGGAAGCCTCGGTCGAGGAACTGAACGCCAGGCGGAGCCCCGCCCATGCCCGCCTCGCCTACGGCGAGTTCCTGCTCCAGCAGTTGCAACTCGCGGCGGCCCGTCGCCAGCGCCGTCGATCGGGAAAGCCCCATCGGTACCGCGCCGACGGCGTCGCGTGGGAGGCTGCCACCAGCCTTGTGCCGTTTCGCCTGACCGGCGCCCAGGAACGCGTGCTCGGAGAGATCGCCGACGATCTCGCCGGAGAGGAGCCCATGCTCCGGTTGGTTCAGGGCGACGTGGGCGGCGGCAAGACGGTCCTGGCGGCCCTCTCCTGTCTGATCGCCGCCCGGAGCGGCCTGCAATCGGCGCTGATGGCGCCGACCGAACTTCTGGCGGAGCAGCACTTCTCCTCCCTGGAACGACTGCTCGGCTCCGGCATGACGGTCGCGCTCGTCACTTCGAGCCAGTGCGTTGCCAGCGACGGCGGCGCGGTGGAGGAGGGAATCGCGGACGGCCGGGTAGACCTCGTCGTCGGCACCCATGCCCTGATCGAGGAACGTACGCGGTTCAGGCGGCTGGGCCTCGCCGTGATCGACGAACAGCATCGTTTCGGCGTCGTCCAGCGCCAGTCCCTCGTTCGCAAGGGCCTGCGACCGGACCTCCTGGTCATGACGGCGACCCCGATTCCCAGGTCGCTGGCGCTCACGGTGTACGGTGATCTCGACGTGTCTATCCTGGACGAGATGCCTCCCGGTCGCCGCCCGATCGAGACCAGGGTGACGACGGGCGGCCGGATGGAGGAGGCGGTGAACGACGTGCGGAGGCGCCTGGAGCGTGGCGGCCGGGCCTACGTCGTCTTCCCCCTGATCGACGGCGGCGAGGGCGCCGCCGCCGGACTGCCTTCGCTCACGGAGTCCGGCCCGAAATGGGCGCGCGCGCTCGCGGTTCCCCACGGCGTTGTGCACGGACGCCTGCGGCGCCAGGAGCGGGATGAGACGATGAGCCGCTTCGCCGGTGGATCGATTCAGGTCCTGCTGGCGACGACCGTGATCGAAGTCGGCGTCGACGTGCCCGAGGCGACGGCGATGGTCATTCTGGGCGCCGAGCGGTTCGGCCTCGCCCAGTTGCACCAGTTGCGGGGCCGGATCGGCCGCGGTACGGATCCACGGCTGGGGGATCCGCTCTGTATCGCGATCGCGGGGGAGCCCTCCGCGGAGGCGGAGCGGCGCCTGAGCGTGTTCGCGGACTCGACCGACGGTTTCCGGATCGCGGAAGAGGACATGCGGCAACGGGGACCCGGCGAGATCCTCGGCACGCGCCAGGCCGGTCTGCCGCAGTTCCGGTTCGGCGACCTGGCCCGCGACTGGAACTGGCTGGTCGCGGCGCGGCGGGACGCGACCGAACTGCTGGACCGTCTGGCGGATCCCGGGAACGACGCTCTGCGGCGACAGTTGGGGCGGCGCATCCCCGGCCTTCTGCCATGAAGGTGCTGCTCGTCGCCAACGTGCTGCCGCCGAAGGACCTGTCCGGCGCCGGGGAACAGGTGCTGCAACTCGCCTGGGGGCTGAGGCAGGCCGGCTGCGAAGTCGACATCCTGGGTCGCGACCGTTGTGGACCGAAGGTCTCCAAGCCAGCCTTTCCCTGGCGGGCGCGGAGTGCTGTCCGGCGCGTGGTCCGGGAGTGGCGGCCGGACGTCGTGCAGGTGCATGAAAGCGACGGCGGCCTGGTGATCCGCGATCTCGCGCGGCTCGATCGCGCGTCGAGGCCCCTGCTGGTGGCGCTCCAGCAGGTGAGCTACGTGCGGGAACGCCACGCGGTCCGCCCGCTCGTCGATCACGACCTGGGCGCCAGGGTGGTCGCCCGACCGGTTCGGAGCGAGCGGCTGTTCCGCGCGCTCCGCACTCCCCTGCACATCGCGCTCGGCCGGCTGACCGCGAGGCGGTCCGACGTGCGGCTTGCCCCGAGCCGGGCGACCGCGCGCGAGATCGAGGACGACTACGGCGTGGAGGATGTGCGCGTGGTGCCGAACGTCACCGGCGCGCCGCTGGACACCCGCGGGGGAGAATCGTCGCCCGCCGCAGGCCGGGACGAACCGGTTGGCGGCGAACCGTACGTGCTGGCCGTGGGCCGGCTGCGCATACGGAAGGGAATGGAGATCCTGTTACAGGCGATGGCGCAGGCGCGCGAGAGCGGCCACCGCCCGCGGCTGGTCGTGGCCGGCGACGGCGAGCGCCGAGAGGCGCTCGGCATGCTGTGCGAACGGCTCGGACTGGACGCCTGCGTTCACTGGGCGGGACGCTGCTCACGGGCGGAAGCGTCGCGGTTGAGGCGACGGGCGACCGCGCTGATCGTGCCCTCGACCTACGAGGGCATGCCTCTCGTCGTCCTGGAAGCGATGAGCGACGGCGTCCCCGTCATCGCCTCGACGGTCAGCGGCATTCCCGAGGTCGTGGTCGATGGGGAGACCGGCTGGCTCGTCCCGCCTGAACGCTCGGCCGCGCTCGCCGCCGCGCTGATCGAGGCTATGTCCGATCCCGAGGAGGCGCGAGTCCGTGGCGAAGCGGGAAGGCAACGCCTCGACCAGCGGTTTCGCCCGCACCACGCGGTCCGGGAGTGGTTCGAAGCTGTGGGCTCTGTCGGCCTTCCGGCGCCGGCAGTGTGGGAGAATCCATCCGGATGAAGCTCGTGGATGGGCACGACAGCCTGTTGCCGGCGTCGTGGAGGGTTCAGCTCCCTGCGTTCGAGGGCCCTCTCGACCTGCTTCTGCACTTGGTCCGCGTCAACGAGATCGAGATCACGGACATCCCGGTCGCGCTGGTCTGCGACCAGTTCCACGAGTATCTGGCGCTGATGGACGAGCTCGACCTGGACATAGCCGCCGAGTACATCTACGAGGCTGCGCTGCTGATTCAGCTCAAGGCCAGGGTGCTGCTGCCGTTACCCGAACCGGAAGCGGGCGAAGCGCCCGACGACCCGCGACGTGAACTCATCGAACGGCTCCTCGAGTACCAGCGGCTGAAGGAGGCCGCACAGACGCTCGCGGAAGTTGACGATCTCCGCCATGGTCTGTGGACGCGGAGCGGCACGCCAGCCGCGGCGTCCGGGGACGACGACGAGGAGTTCGACATGGGGGATCTCTCGCTCTTCGACCTCCTTCAGGTCCTCCGCAACGTGCTGAAGCGCTACGACGAGGAGCATCCGAGCCCGCTGACCTACCAGGGCGAGACGTTCAGCGTTCGGGGCCAGATCGAGAGGCTTCTGCGGCGCTTCGACGGCGGCCGGTCGCTCGACCTCCAGGATGACCTCTTCGCGCTGTCGAGCCGGGCCGAGGCGATCGCCTGCTTCCTGGCGGTGCTCGAGATGGCGAGACTGAACCTCGTCCGGCTGCACTCAGCCGGGGACAGATCGGTACTGCTGTTCCGGACGACGCGGCCGCTGGATCCGATCTTGCTTGAGGACTTCACCGGATGACCGACCAGGCAGAGATGGCGGCGGTGTTCGAGGCGTTGCTCTTCGCGAGCCCGGATCCGCAACCCGAAGCGAAGCTGCTCGAGGTCTTCCCCGAGAGCTCCCGGGAGCAGGCGCGCGAAGCTCTTCAGACCGTCCTGGCGCGCTACCGCGCCGATGAGTCCGGCGGGCAGCCTGACCGCGGAGTCGTCGTCGATCACGTCGGCGGCGGCTACCGGCTGGTGACGCGGCCGGACCTCCATGCCTATCTGCGGAGGTACTTCGAGGTCGCCGGCCGCAGCAAGCTCTCGATGGCCGCGGTGGAAACCCTGGCGATCGTCGCCTACCGTCAACCGGTGACCAGCCCCGAGATCCAGGACCTCCGGGGCCGGCACTCCGCCGGTGTCCTCAAGACACTGCTCGAGCGGCGGTTGATCCGTATCGCCGGCCGCAAGGAGGTCGTGGGCAGTCCGTTTCTCTACGCCACAACGCGCGACTTCCTGCTTCACTTCGGCCTGCGCTCGCTGTCGGAACTGCCGCCGCTCGAAGAGTTCGAGGAGACCTTCCTGGCGGCGGCGGAGGAAGAGGTCCCCCAGTCCGAGCTCACCCTGGCGCCGGTGGACTCAGGAGATGGCTGAGCACCGGCGGGGCGAACGGCTCCAGAAGGTCCTCTCCCGAGCGGGTGTCGCGTCCCGCCGGGCAGCGGAGGATCTCATTCGGGAAGGGCGGGTCACGATCGACGGCCGCGTGGCGGTGCTCGGCGACCGGGTTGCCTCGGCGGGGGAACCTCCCGTCCTGGTCCTGGTGGACGGCGAGGCGGTCAGCCAGCCCGCCGCCTCGCGCTATGTCCTGCTGAACAAGCCCGCCGGCTACGTGACCACCCGCTCCGACCCCGAGGGGCGGCCCACGGTGATGGATCTCATCCCCGAGCGGTGGCGCCGGCGGCTGAAGCCCGTCGGACGGCTCGACTACGGGACGGAGGGCCTGCTGCTGGTAACCGATGACGGCGATCTGGCGTACCGCCTGACCCACCCTCGTTTCGGCTGTTCAAAACGGTACCTCGCCAAGGTCCGGGGCCTTCCGGCGGACTCGGCGATCGCGCGCCTTCGAGGCCGCATGGTGATCGCGGGTCGCCGGACCGCACCGGTGAGACTGACCCGGGCGCCGACCCGGCGCGGCGCCCGGCCGGCCCGTGCCTCGAGTTGGTGGGAGATCGAGCTGGTCGAGGGGAGGACGCGGCAGATTCGCGAGATGTTCTTCCGTGTCGGGCATCCCGTGCAGCGGCTGCGTCGGGTGGCAATCGGCCGCCTTGAGGACGCGGAGCTTCCGCTCGGGTCCTGGCGGGAACTTTCGGCCGATGAAGTCACCGCTCTCCGCGGAGGTTCAGGACCGGGACCGGGGAAAGGCTCTCCCGGCCGGCGCCGGGGGAAACCGCGTCGGCGATGACTGTCGTCGTGGCGATCGACGGTCCCGCCGGCGTCGGCAAGAGCACCGTAGCGCGCCGGGTGGCGGCGCAACTCGGCGTGCCCTACCTCGATACCGGCTCCATGTACCGGGCCGTCGCGTGGAAGGCCCTGGAGGAAGATCTCGATCCGGCCGACGGGCTGGCAATGAGCAGGTTGATCGCGGGTCTCCACTTCGAGTTGCGCCCAGGCAATGACGAAGCCGAGGTGGTTGTGGACGGAGCAGCCCCGGGCGTCCAGCTCCGTACCCCGCGGGTCGACGCGGCGACCTCGCGGGTTGCCGTCCATCCGGCGGTTCGTTCCTGGCTCGTTGCGAAGCAGCGCGAGTTCGCCGCCAGGGAGGGTGCGGTGGTGGAGGGAAGGGACATCGGCACGGTCGTCTTTCCGGAAACCCCGCACAAGTTCTATCTGGATGCCCCGCTCGAGATCCGGGCCGAGCGCCGGTTGCGTCAGCTCGCTGGTCGCGAGTGCGGCGACCGCGGCCGGTTGCTGAGTGAGATGCGTGCCCGGGACGAGCGCGACATCCGCCGTAGCGCCTCGCCGCTGAGGCGCGATGAAACCTACGAGTTGATCGACACCTCGAGCGGCGACGCGGACCAGGTTGCTGCCCGGATCCTCCGGTCCGTCCGGGCGGCTGCGACCGGGCCATGACTGCTCCGGCGGCCCGGCCCGGCGGAAGGTCGGCTGAGCTGCGCATCATCCTCGGCCTGCTCGTCCTTTCCGCTGTCCTGTTCGCGGTCGATCGCTGGTCGCGGAGCAGGGACGGTCCGCCGCTGCCGACCCGCGCTCAGACGGCCGCGATGGAAGCCGCCTACCGCAACCTGCTGCTGGACCTGCTGGAGGACGCGGAACGGGCCGCCGAGAGTGTCCGCCGCACCGTAGCCGTGCCTCTCGGCTCGGCGCAGGCGGTACAGAGCGTGTTCGAGGAGTTGGACCGGACCGGACGCACGGGCGGACGCACGCTGGTTCTGGTCGATCCCGATGATCTGGCGCAGGCCTGGGGCGGTCCGGGACTTCGCCACGATTTGCCCCTGGATCGCCTTCTGCCGGGAGGCATAAGCCAGACCGCCGGCTTCACCGCGGTCTCGTTCTATGCGGCCGTCGACATGAGCGCGGGGGAGGGCGGCTGGCGGTTGATCGTGGGCAACAGCTTCCCGACCGACGCGCTGCCGTTTTCCACGCCCTTCGGGCTCCGGCGCCACGACGTCAGGTGGTCGGTACGGGACCATTCCGCGGAACCTCTTACGCCGGCTCTCGAGGCGCTCGGCATCCTCGAGCTGGCTCCGCCCGATGGGGTTCCCGGACCCTGGCTGCGGCTCCGCTTCGAACCTTCAGCCGGACAGTCCCCGACCATCGTGGCTTCGCTCGCCCTGGTCGCCCTCGCTCTCGGGGTCAGTCTGTCGATGGTCTGGCTCTTCCGGCGCTGGAGGGCCCGGGCAGCCGCGAGACCTCGCCCCGCGGCCGCGGCCCTCGGCCTGGCCGGAGTCGCGGCGGCAGTGGGCTACGGTCTCTTCCGGTGGCGGATCTGGGTGACCCATGCCACCGGTACGCCGCCGGATCCGGGGACTTCCTTCGGAGGTCCGGTCGGCGACTGGGTCGTGTTGATGGCGGCCTGGTCGGTCCTCGCGGGGATCCTGTTCTGGGCGTTCGGCTGGTCGGAGCGTCGGGACTGGATGCATGTTCTGTTGATCGCTGCCGGGGCGGCCGCGGGCGTGGGTCTGCTGGCCGAGGCGACCCACCGGCCGGCATTGCGGGCGCTGCTTTCGGAGGACCTTCGAGGGGGCTTCGACGGTCCGCATCCGCAGGAGGTCGCGTCGCTGGCGGAGACCACGAGCGCCTTCCTGGCCACGATCGACCTGAGACGGCTGGCCCTGGGCGATCCACGCGAACTCGACGATCACCAGGACCTTGCCCTGGAACTCTGGAGCCGGTCGCCCCTGGCCGCTTCCGAGATGGTCTCCGCGCTCGCCGTGATCCGGGAGGGCGGCATCTCTGTGTTTTCCTATGGCCTGCCGCTCGATCCGGAGACGGGCAGCCTGGACAGCGCCAGCGCACGCTGGCCATCAGGTGACCTCCCGATCTGGCAGCAGCAGCGAAGCGCTTCGGATGAGTTCTCGCTGGACTCCGCGGGACAGGACTGGGGCATGGTTCGTTTCTGGACGATGGCATTGCCAAAGGCCGAGGTCTGGAGCGGCGCCACGGAGGGCGCCGGCGCCGAGCTGCAGGTACGTTTGCTTCGGGGCGGTCCGGACCGAAGCCGGAGCGGCTCGGTTCCGTCGGCGAATGCGGAACTTGCCTATGTCGACGGCGCCGGCCGTCCCCTCGTCTCGCCGTGGCAGGAAGACTGGCTCTTGCCGCCGCCGTCCGAGGCCGTGGATCCGCGCCGGATCCTGAAGGTCGAGACCCCGGCGGGACCGGCCCTGGCCTGGTTCAGCCCGACGGATCTGCCGGGCCTCTGGATCGTCGCGCTGCTACCGGAGGAGGCAGTGGCGGAGCGTCTCTGGCGGATCGCCACGGTGGCAACGCGGCTCGTGCTGGCGGTGTCCGCGGCGGCTTTCGCCGTTCTCCTGATCAGCCTGCCCACGGCCAAGCTGCGGAGACGCCTGCTACCCGACATCCGGCGCTACTCCGTGCGCCTCACGGCGGTGCTGGCCCTGATCGCCATCGTGCCGCTGACGCTGCTCAATGGCCTCCTCTTCCGGAATCTGGCGACCCGGGTTCAGGCAGAGCAGGAGGCCGCGGGCCGTACCGCTCTCGTGTCGCTCGAGTACGTTCTGACGGACTTTCTGCTCGGTCTGGAAGCAGGCTTCTCGATTGACGCCCAGTTGGACGACGAGCTTCTGTCCTGGCTCGCGGAGGTCGTGGGCCACGAAGTGAACCTGTACTGGCGGGGCAGCGTCTACGCGTCCAGCAAGCCGGACCTCTTCACCGCCGGCCTCATGCCGGAACGGATTCCGGGGAACGTCTACAGCCGGTTGGCACTGCTTGGCCATCCGACGGCCGCGCGAGTACAAACCACGCGGCAGGGCACGTCGTACCTGGAGCTGTACACGCCGGTATCTCTGGGGGAAGTGCGGCCGGGAGAGTCGGGGCTGTTCGTGTCCGTGCCACTGCTGGCGCAACAGGAGGCGGCGACGCGAGAACTGGCCGCCCTCAGGCGGCAGGCTCTGGTCGTCACAACCGCCCTCGTGCTGCTGCTGGTCACCGTCGGCGCGCGGCTCGCGCGAGGATTCACCCGTCCGCTGGTGCGAATGATCGACGGCGCCGATCGCATTGCCGGCGGAGCGGCCTCGCTGGGCTTCGCACCGCGGGAAACGGAGCTCAGAACGCTGGCCGAGGCGATCGACGGCATGGCGGCTCGCATCGCGTCGGCACGGGCCGATCTGGTCCGCGCGCAACGACTCGAGGCCTGGGCCGAGATGGCGCGGCTGATCGCGCACGAAGTGAAGAATCCGCTGACGCCGATCCGGCTCTCGACCGAACACCTGCGACAGGTGTGGCGGGATGCCCCGGACCGCCTGGAGGAGGTGTTCGACCGGTGCACCGGGAATATCCTGAGGCAGGTGGAAGAGCTGGCGCGGACCGCAGGCGAGTTCTCGACCTACAGCAGGATCCCGCTCGCCCGACCGGCGTCCGACGATCTGGCGGAAGCGGCTCGGGAAGTCGTCGAGGGGTACGGAAGTACGGCACATGGGGCAGTGGCCGTCCTCTTCGAGTCGGAGCCTGGAGCGGCGGATGCCGCCCTCGCGTTCGACCGGCGCCTGATGCAGAGAGCGCTGCGCAACCTGATCGAGAACGCCCTCCGGGCCAGCAGCAAGGATGGCGAAGTGCTCGTGAGAATCGAGCCCGGTGGTCCGGACGGCGCAGTCGCCCTGACCGTCTCGGATCGGGGCCCTGGCGTCTCGGACAGCGATCTCGAGCGGATCTTCGAGCCCTATTTCTCGACCTCGAGCGGAGGCACGGGTCTGGGGCTTCCGATCGCTCGCCGGATCATCCAGGAGCATGGCGGATCGATCACCGCGGCCGCCAGGCCTGGCGGAGGACTCTCGGTTCGCATCGTTCTTCCCGGCGATCAGTCGGACGAATCGTCGTCCGCCGTGGCCTCCAGCTGAATCGTCCGCGTGGGGAAGGCGATGCGTACGCCGAGCCGGTCTGCGAGTCGGAGAATGTCCAGGGCCAGGTCGTGGCGGAGCCGCAACTCCGTACTCCAGTCCGGGGCCAGGAAGAAAACGTAGAGCATGATCTCCAGGCCGTCGGTGCCGAACTCGTTCAGGTGAATCTCGAAGGCGTCCTGGCGCATCGAGTCGTTGGCGCGGACGATCTGCCGCAGGCCCTCGCAGAAGGCGTCGACGGTTTCCGGCGGCGTGTCGTACGTGATGCTGATACGCGTGCTCCACCGGCGGAACGCCCGAGCGCCGTAGTTGTCGACCGAGGCGTCGATCAACCTGGCGTTGGGGAGCGTGATCAGGGAAGCGTAGAACGTCCGGACGCGGGTGCTGCGGAAGCCGATCTCCTCCACCACGCCTTCCACGTCACCGACCTTGACCCAGTCGCCGATGCGAAACGGCCGGTCGAGCAGGACGGTGACCGATCCGAACAGGTTCTTGAGCAGATCCTGCGCCGCGAGGGCCACCGCGAGGCCACTCAATCCCAGGCCGGCGAGCAGCGCCGTCACGTCCCGCCCCTGCTGGGCGAGCAGGAAGACGATGCCGAAGACGGCGACCGCCACCTTCAGCGTCTTCGTGACGAACGGGACCAACTGGTCCTGGAACCGGTTCTCGGCCCTGGCGGCGCGTGCTCGAAGCGCCGTTCCGAGCAGATCGATCTGGGCGAATGCCACCCGGCCGAGCGCCAGCAGGAACAGCACGAGAACGACAACGTCCAGCCAGGCATGAACCCGGGGCGGCAGGCCCAGCCACTGGAGGCCCAGCCACCACACTCCGGCCATGACGAGTAGACCGGTCGGGCGCAGGATACGACGCGCACCCAGGAGATCGAGGGACTCGTAGCGCCGGTTCAGCGGTCCGCCGAACAGTCCGTAGGCGATCCAGACGACGACCCGGTCGATCAGCAGGCCGACCAGAACGAGGATCGGCAGGGCCAGCCACTGCCAGGGGTGGAGGACGAAGCCACCGGTCCGCAGATAGGACGGAACACGATCCCGAAGCCAGGTCGCCGCCGTTACCGGCGCTTCCTCGACCCCTTCGACCACCGAGCGGTCCCGCAGCTCCTGGTACAAGGTCGGGATGGACGCCACCGTCTCGCGCGTGAACAGCCAGTTTCCGTTCTCGTCCGGCGCCAGCACGATCGGCGCGGAAAGGTCGTCGCTGAAGACCCACCGGTCCAGGACGTCCTCGTCCGGAATGGCGGCGAGCTCGACGAACTCGAGCCGGTCGATCACGTGCTTCAGCTCGCTGGCCAGGTTCCTTCCCTGCCGCGCCCGCACCGGGAAGGGGAGATCTCCCAGATCCAGGCAGGCGGCGGCGGTCTCCAGGTCCGGGCGGCCGTTCTCGGTCGCGAAGGCCTCCAGGAAGACACGCATCGTTTCCCGTGGACTCGACAACGACTGGTCAGCCGCCGGCTGGGCAAAGGCGAACCAGGCCGCGGCGAGGAGCGCGCCGCTGGCGAGAAGACTGACCCTTCGCAGGACGGGAGAGGTCATGGCGGCGACACTCTTCCAACCACCGTCGGAACCGTCAAGCGCGGCCCGGCGCCACGGGCTGCTAGCGTGGCCGTCGGCGCATGCACAAGACCCTCCCGGCCCTCAGCCTGTTGAGCTTCGCCCTGCTCGTCGCTCCGGCGTGCGCGCCGGCCGAATCGAGCGATTCATCGACGAACGACGGGGCTGGCCAGCGGCCGCCGGAACCGGAACGCTGGCTGGTCGAGATCCTCGACCGGCGTCCACACGACCCCGGGGCCTACACGCAGGGCCTGCTGTGGCGCGACGGGGTGATCTACGAGAGCACCGGCTCCTATGGCGCCTCGAGCCTGCGTTCGTGGCGCTGGGATGACGGTTCGGAACTGGACCGGGTGGATCTCGACCGGGACCTGTTCGGCGAGGGCATCGCCCTCGTCCCGGGCGCGGAGGAGCGGCTGATCCAGTTGACCTGGCGACGAGGCATGGCCCTGGTGTGGACGCTGGAACCGTTCACCGAACTGGGGACGATGCGTTTCGACGGGGAAGGTTGGGGACTCGCCTACGACGGATCGGAACTCATCATGAGCGACGGCACACCGATCCTCACGTTCCGCGATCCCGAGACCCTGACGGTGCGGCGGCGCCTGCGCGTAACGAGGAGCGGCATGCCGGTGGACGACCTGAATGAACTCGAGCTGGTGGACGACCTGCTCTTCGCGAACCTCTTCGGCAGCGACGAGATTGCCGCCATCGACATGGATTCCGGATCGGTCGTGGCCATGGTCGACGCTTCGGGCCTCCTGACCGAGGAGGAGGCGGAGGAGGCGGACGTCCTCAACGGCATCGCCTACCGGCCCGAGACCGGGACCTTCGTGCTGACCGGGAAGTACTGGCCCTGGATCTTCGAGGTGCGGATCCTGGGCTACGATCCGCCGCTCGCCCGATGAACCTGAAGCGCGACGAAACCCAGGGACCGAAACAGGAGTACTTCAGAGCATGAGCGATCAGATCTGGTACGTCGCCGTCGACGGCAAGCAGGAAGGACCGTACAAGGCCGAGGAGATCGAGGAGAGGATCCGTTCCGGCTCAGTCGCGCGCGGCGCTCATGTCTACCGGGACGGCATGGGCAACTGGGCGCCGGTCGTCAGCGAGCCGCGGTTCGCCGCCGCCTTCGGCACGCCGATACCCAGGCCGCCGGGCGGCGTAGCCGACGAGATCGACTTCGTGATCGTCGGCGAGGAGATGCAGTTCGTCGAAATCACCCTCGACCCGGGCGAGGCCTGTATCGCGGAAGCGGGATCGTTCATGTACATGGATCCCGGCATCGAGATGAACACGATCTTCGGCGACGGTTCGGAGCGAAGCGGCGGCGGCTTCATGGACAAGCTCCTTTCCGCCGGCAAACGGGTCCTGACGGGGGAGTCCCTGTTCATGACGGTGTTTGGCAACGGCGCCGGCGCCCGGCGCAACGTAGCCTTCGCCTCGCCCTACCCGGGGCGCATCATTCCACTCGACCTTCCGGCGCATGGCAACACGATCCTCTGCCAGAAGGACGCCTTCCTGTGTGCCGCCAAGGGCGTATCGGTGGGCATCGCGTTTCAGCGAAAGCTCGGGGCTGGTCTGTTCGGCGGCGAAGGCTTCATCCTGCAGAAGCTCGAAGGCGACGGACTCGCGTTCGTCCACGCCGGCGGCACGGTCGTCGAGCGCGATCTCGGTGCCGGCGAGACCCTTCGGCTGGACACCGGTTGCCTGGTCGCCTTCGAACGCCAGGTCGACTACGACATCCAGACGGTGCCCGGGATCAAGACCGCGCTGTTCGGCGGCGAGGGGCTGTTCTTCGCCAGCCTGACCGGACCCGGAAAGGTGTGGATCCAGTCCCTTCCGTTCAGCCGCCTGGCGAGCCGGGTTTACGCCGCCGCCCCTCAGACCGGCGGAACGCGCAAGGGCGAAGGTTCCGTCCTCGGCGGTCTGGGCGGCCTGGTGATGGGCGATCGACGCTAGAACTCAGGTGGCGATGGACTCGATCTTCAGCATGCGGGCCCACGCCGCGCGCAGGCTCTCGGGCAGGTCCAGATCGTCGAACAGCTCCCGCACATCATCCCGGGAAACGTAGTCCCAGATGTCTTCCCACTGCGCATAGCGCAGCATGCAGGAGATCGCGGTGCAGCGATCCTCGCGGCTCCCGCCATGAAGCATCTCTTCGAGTTCCTCGACGGTCACGTCCCGCTCCGGGAAGAAGTAGAGGGGCTGAGAGCTGCGGACCATCAAGCGCGAGGACGAAGGGCGTAACGGTGCGCATCATAGCGTCTTTTTCCGAGGTGGGGCCGGGGTGCTTGACCGTCCGCAGGGGCTGGGTTACCTTGAACCCGGTCTGAGCGCCTGCGGGCATAACTCAGTTGGCAGAGTGCCAGCTTCCCAAGCTGGATGTCGCGGGTTCGAGTCCCGTTGCCCGCTCCAGACGCCTCAGCCGGTGTGTAGCTGGTCCGGAACGAGTCCAAGAGACAGGAAGGGTACAAAGAGCAGATGGCGTTCTTCAAGAAGGATCTCGAGGAAACAGCGGCGGAAGCCGCGCTGACGCCTCCCGGGGAAGTGAGGTCGCCTTCGGCCGCGCCGGCGCGCACCTACGTCGCGCCGGGTTCACACATCGACGGCAGCATCGCTGGCGATGCCGAGGTCCTGGTCGACGGTTCTCTGGCGGGGAACGTGGAACTCAAGGGCCGTTTCGTGCTCGGACGGCGAGGGCGGATCGAGGCTGACGTGGTTGCCCAGTCCGTTCAGGTCTCGGGCCACGTGAAGGGAGACATCCGCGCGTCCGAGAAGATCGAAGTGTTGTCGTCGGGCTCCGTCGAGGGCGACCTGACAGCGCCCCTGGTGTCCATCGCCGAGGGGGGCATCTGCAACGGCAGGATCGAGATGAGCGGCACGCTGGCTATCGGCGCGACGCCAGGTCGGAGTTACGCGAGCGCTGCCGGCGGCCCGGGCGACTCCTGACGAGCGACCGGCAATCCCTGATCCAGGCGACAGGCCTTGCACAGGGCCTGAAGGTCTTGGGGCACCTGAGCGGTGAAGGCGCGCGACGGTGCGCCGCCGAACCCCGGCAGCGTGAGCCGCAGAGCGTGGAGAGCCGGTCGCGGGAACTCGCGCACCGGCCGGCGCATGGATGGCTCGAGGCTTCTCCAGCGTGCCTCGCCATAGGTCGGATCGCCGACAAGAGCGTGTCCGATCGCCTTGCAGTGAACCCGGATCTGGTGGGTTCTGCCGGTCAGGATTTCCAGTTCCAGCAGTGAAACGCCGGCTGTCCCGGCCAACAGCCGGTATCTGCTGACCGCTGGCCGTCCGCCCCTGGACTCACTCACCACCGCCATGCGGGTGCGCACCGCCGGGTCGCGGCCGATCGGTAGTGTGATCTCACCCTGCGGCGGTTCGGGCCGACCGTAGACCACGGCCAGATAGACCTTGTCGACCTCGCGTTCGGCAAAGGCGCGGCTCAGCCGCCGGTAGGCGCGATCGCTGCACGCGACAACAAGGGCGCCGCTGGTGCCCGCGTCCAGGCGATGAACGATGCCGGGCCGTTCGGCGGACCCGACTCCGGCGATGCCGGGGCGGTGGTGGAGGAGCCTGTTCACCAGGGTGCCTCCCGGCACGCCGCTTCCGGGGTGCACGATCAGGCCGGCGGGCTTGTCCACGATGAGCAGGTCCTCGTCCTCATGGATCACTGAGACGGGACCGGCCTCGGCGAGCGGCTGCTCCGACGGGGGCGGAGGCAGGCTGTAGGCAATCTCCTCGCCGCCCCGGAGCACGTAGGACGGCTTGAGGGGCGAGCCTCCAGCCGTGACAAGACCGCGGCGGAAAAGACCTTGAACCCGGTTCCGGGGCAGGTCGAGAACCCGCGCGAGGTAGACGTCGACCCGCTGGCCGGCCGCCGAGGCCGGCGCCTCGATCGAGGTCACTTCGACGTGCCGGCGCCGACCAGGTCGCTTCGGCCTGCCCTGGCCTCGGTGGTCCGGTTCCCCAACGACGGAACGAAGCTATGGACCAGCATCAGGACGATGCCGACCGTCACACCGCTGTCGGCAACGTTGAAAGCGGGCCAGTGATGCGTGCCGACGTAGACGTCCAGGAAGTCGGTAACCGCTCGCAGCAGGATGCGGTCGACCAGATTGCCGACCGCGCCGCCGAGCACCAGGGAAAGGGAAAGGAGAAGCAGCGGTTCCCGCTCGGACGTGCGCCGGAAGTAGACCGAGACGATGGCGAGCGCGGCGAAACCGAGAGCGGTCAGCACGAGTGTGCCGCCGAGTTCACGCCCGGCCGGGAACAGCCCGAACGCGATGCCGGTGTTCTGCACGTGCACGAGATCGAAGAAGCCCGGCAAGACTTCCACGCGCTCGTGCGGCTCCAGGATGCCTTCGATCCAGAGCTTGGTCCACTGATCCAGCGCCAGAATCAGCGCGGAAACAACGAGAAATCTAGCCCGCATGGCTGCCCTGCCTGAGCCGTCGAGGCGCGGGATCAGTACAGCTGGGGATCACTGGGGTCACGGGGCCGCATCGTACCAGCCGCCCCGAGCCAGGCGGTCTCGAGATCCACCGCCGCCCGCGGGTCGACAAAGGCCCTGATCGCCGCCACGCCGTGCGCACCGGCGTGGGCGATCGAGGACGCGTTGCCGGCATCGACACCGCCGACGGCGAGCACCGGCAGGCCGACCTTCACAGCCCGCCGAAGCCGCTCCAGGCCCTGGGCCGGGCCGAAGCGCCGCTTCTCCGGAGAGTCGAAGACGGGGCCGAACAGGGCGTAGTGAGCTCTCGCTGCCGACGCTGCCTCGAGCTCTTCCAGGCTGTGCGTGGAGACTCCCAGCAGCAGACCCCGCCGGCGCACGCGCGTGCCCACTTCCTGCCACGGAGCGTCGGATGGCAGGTGAACGCCATCGGCATCGCAGGCCAGGGCGGCCTCGAGGTCGCCGTTCACGATCAGGACCCCGTCGAAGGCGCTTCGGAGGGTGCGGCCGAGGTGAATCAGTTCGTCCCGTTCCAGGTCCTTCTCCCGCAGTTGAATTGCAGTACCGGAAGGGAGCGATCGGGCCCAGCGTCCCAGTTCCTCGACGCCACCGCAGAGTTGCCGGGCACTGATCGCCAGCAGAACTGGAATCCTCGGCCGCTCTCTCACGCGCTCGACCGGGCAGAGCCCGGTCACGGGCTCGCCGGCATCAGGTCGTCGTCAGGGGACGAACGGCGGCGTCCGCCCGCCGCCGCCCGAGGGCGGCGAAGACGAGGAGGGTGAGGAAGAGGGAGGGGAAGACGGCGGCGAGTAGCTTGACGGGCTTGAACTTGGAGGAGGAGAGTAGCTCCTCGGCGGCGAGGAAGATCGAGGCGAAGAAGATCGCGGCGAAGAACTCCTGGGCGTGGACCGTACTCGCGTTGGCCGCGACGAAGACCTGGGCGTAGAGGCCCTCGGCGTCGACCGCACCCGGGTTGGAGGCGCCGCCTTCGGCGTCGAACTCCTCGGCGTCGACCGCACCCGGGTGGGGGGCGCCGACCTGGGCGTTGAACTTCGCGGCGTCGACCGTACCCGCGTTGGAGGCGCCGCCCTGGGCGTTGAACTTCTCGGCGTCGACCGCACCCGAGTGGGGGGCGCCGCCTCGGGCGTTGAGCTTCGCGGCGTCGACCGCACCCGGGTGGGGGGGGCCGACCTGGGCGTTGAAGCCCGCGGTGTCGACCGCACTCGGGTGGGACTCGGAGCGTCGTCCCGGCTCCGGATGGCGTCCAGTACGCGGCGACCGGCTGTTGGCCGTCGGCTCGGAGCAGGGACGGCGCCAGGGCTCGCGGGCGCTGCCTTCCTGACAGACACGCCCTGCTTCCCGGGTTCGTCGTCCCGGGTCGAGAGAACCGGGGCGGATCGCCGGATTCCGGTATCCCCATCGCCGTTCCGGACCACGCCGGCGCGGGCCGCCCCGCTTGCGGGAGCTGCCCGAAGGCCACCCTCTGTGACGCGGGCCAACCCGGACCTGTTCCCGGAAGGCCCTTCGCGGCGCACCGACACGACGGCGGGGTCGCCGTCGCTGCGTCTGATCTCGCCCCGGAACGAGGGGTCGAGGTCGGGAACGCGCGCCACGAAGTTGTCGGCGTTCGGGATCTCGCTTTCGTCCAGGCCGCCGCGCCGGTTGATCAGGACCCGCTGGGTGGCCGCCGGATCGCGCCAGTTCCGGCGGTCGATGCCGCGGGTGTCTGTCGTGATGATGCCGCGCTCGAGCTGGGCATGGTGGCGCCGCAGGGAACGGCCGTAGGTGTAGCCGCGGCCGTAGCCAAAGTAACCGGTCGGGCAGAAGATCCAGGTATTGAACGGATCCCAGTAGCCGCCCGCCCAGCCGTAGAGCCCGAAACGGAGGCCGTAGCCCAGCCCCCGGTAGTAGTGCTGGTAGTAACCGCGCGGAATCCAGCCGACGTAGGACGGCCCCCAGTACCAGTAGACGTGGCTGGGGGCGTACCGCAGACCCGGGAACCAGATCCATCCCCAGGCCGGATGCATGTTCCAGCTGCCGTAGTGGTAGGTGAGCGGACCCCAGGGGTCCCGAGCCACCCAGTAGAGCCCGGCGGGAGTATCCGTCCACCGGCCCCGGCTGTAGGGCTGCCAGTTCTGCTCGACGCGCGGCTTCCAGGCCCGGCGATCGTCGACCTCGACCCACTCGCCATGCGCACCCAGGGTGTCGCGGTAGCCGCCGACATCGACCGCGGCATAGGCCACCAGGCTGGCCCGATGGCCTTCCGTCCAGTCGGCCAGCGCGGCCGCCGCCACGCCCGCACCGTTCTGGAGCTCGATCCAGGGGTTGTCGAGACCGTTGGCCACGAGCGTCTCGCCGCTACGAACGATGACCGACCCCCGCTGCGTCACGACCTCCGTGAATCCGGCAAGAACCGTCACCTCGGTCCAGCGGCTTCCGTCGCTGTGAACCTGGTAGCGACCGTCCTGCTTGACGTAGACCCTGGCGTTGGCGGTGTCCACCACCGGCAGCTCCGATTCAAGAAGGTGATCTGCGACCTCCAGGCTCAGCCGGCCCCGGTGGAGGACGTAGAGCGAGTCCTGGTCCTCGCCGTCCGGCGATCCGGCGATGCGCTCGAGGGTGATCTCCGAGTCGTGGTCCAGGGCCAGGATCGATCGGTCCGACATGAGGACGGCGAGTCGCGCGCTCGGCGTCGTCCAGATCCGGTCGCCCCGCAGAATCGGCAAGTGGAGTTCAAGTTCGCTCTGCGCGCCGGAACGGGCCGCGAACAGGGTCGCGTCTCCGTCCAGCGCGCCGACGAAACTGTAGACGCCGGCAAGGCCCTCCGCCTGTTCCTGGCCAGGAGTGTTCGCTGCCCAGGCGGCGGATGCGGCAAGGACCATCGGCAGCGCGAGGAGGCTGATCGGAAGCGGGTGTCTCATCTCTCGGTCCCCCTGAGGAATCGGAGCGAAGGAAAGTTACCACTCCTGGCTTCCAGCAATCTGCGTGCCAGGGGGTGGGATGAACCCGCAGGCGACATCGCACTCTCCACAAAGAACGGAGCGCTTCGAGTGGGACACGCCTGTCACCTCCAGGGGACGACCGGGGCGCGGTCGGCGCCTTCTCCCGTATGATCCCGCCAGCCCCCGCGTCGGCCAGGTAGCGCATGACCGTCCTTCCCATTCGTCAATACCCGGATCCGGTGCTGCGGGCACGATGCGCGCCTGTGGTTGACTTCGGGCCCGATCTGAGACGGCTGGTCGAGGACATGATCCAGACGATGCACGATGCCCCCGGAGTCGGCCTCGCGGCGCCGCAGGTCGGCGTGGAGTTGCGCGTCGCGGTGGTTGATGCCACGGCGGGCGTGGATCCGGGAGCGGTCCGGGTGCTCGTAAACCCGCAGATCCTCGATACCGCGGGCGTCGATACGGAAACCGAAGGCTGTCTGTCGATTCCCGACTTCACGGAGCAGGTCACCCGGCCCGCCTCCGTCCGGGTCGCCGCCCGCGACCTGGAGGGGAGGG
Organism: Thermoanaerobaculia bacterium; assembly: GCA_022826745.1. Lineage (GTDB taxonomy): Bacteria > Acidobacteriota > Thermoanaerobaculia > Multivoradales > Multivoraceae > Multivorans. The sequence goes on from JAJDUI010000010.1 coordinate 111,658, forward strand.
CGTACGAGGTCGACGCGGACGAGCTCGAAGCGAGGGCGATCCAGCACGAGCTGGACCACCTGGACGGCATCCTGTTCGTCGACCGTCTCCGCGGATTACGCCGCCAGCGCGCCCGGAGCTTCCTCCGCCGTCTGCGATCGCCCGAACCGGCCGTCGCCGGCGGCAACTGAGACCTGCGCGTCCGCCGGAATCGGTGCGCGTTCCGATGGCAGCGACGGTTCTCGCCACGGTGTTCCTGCTCGCCTGCGAGAGTGGGGGAGGAAGTCCGACCGCTCCGGCGAGCCCGGTCACGACCGGCGGGGTCAGCTTCTCGCCTGCGACGCCCAACGACGCCGCGATCGCTCTGCGTGGCGGCGCGAGCGGGTCGGCGCTCGAGATCGAGGTCTACGCCGTCGGCGTCGACGATCTCTACGGCCTGAGCTTCGAGCTTCGGTTTCCGGCGGACCTGCTGCGCTACGAGAGTCACGGACAGGGCGTCTTCCCGAACATGGAGGTGACGGAGACGGCAGCGGGCCGACTCCTCGTGGGCGCCACCCACCTGGGGCCGGTAGCCGGCCTGTCTGGCAGCGCCGCGATCGTCGTCGTCAACTTCACCGCCATCGCCAACGGCAGCGGCCGCCTCGACTTCGGCGGCGAGGAGGCCTTCGACAGTTTCGGCGACCGCCTGACCCTGAACTGGCACGGAGGAACGGTCGCGATCGACCTTTGAGAGGGACTCCGGGCCGGTGACTTCGATGCCTGGACCGGGGGCGACACGCGTTGCTACTGTCGCTCCCTCACGCCCGGTTGCCTCCTGTAGCCGACGGAGCCACCAGTGAAACTCTTCAACTCTCTCGGACGGCGTCTGCAGGAACTCGAGCCGCTCGAGCCCGGCCACATCCGGCTCTACACCTGCGGTCCCACGGTCTACGACCGTGTGCACATCGGCAACCTGCGCACGTTCATGTTCGAGGACGTCTTGCGCCGCACGCTCCAGTTCCACGGCTACCGGGTCACACAGGCGATGAACCTCACCGACGTCGAGGACAAGATCATCGCCGCGGCGCTCAAGGCGAAGGTCGACATCGGGACCTTCACGGCGCCCCATGTCGGGTCGTTCTTCGAGGATCTGGCCACTCTTCGCATTGAACGTGTGGAGCACTACCCCCGGGCGACCGAGCACGTCGCCGAGATGGTCGCCATGATCGAACGTCTGCAGGCGACCGGTTACGCCTACCGCGCCGACGACTCGGTCTTCTTTCGGATCGCCGCCGACGAGGACTACGGAAAGCTGTCGGGAATCGACCTCGATCAGGTTCGTCGGGGCCAGCGCGTGGAGAGCGACGAGTACGGCAAGGAAGATGCGCGCGATTTCGTCCTCTGGAAGGGGGCGAAGGAGGGCGAACCCAGGTGGCCATCACCCTGGGGCCCGGGACGGCCGGGATGGCACATCGAATGCTCGGCGATGAGTCAGAAGTACCTCGGCAAGACGTTCGACATCCACTGCGGCGGCGTGGACAACCTCTTTCCCCACCACGAGAACGAGATCGCCCAGAGCGAGTCGGCCAACTGCTGTCCGCAGGCGCGCTACTGGCTTCACTCGGAGCACCTGACGGTGGACGGCGAGAAGATGTCCAAGTCCCTCGGCAACTGCTACACCCTGGGCGACCTTCTCGACCGCGGCCTTTCCGCCCGCTCGATCCGCTATCTGCTGCTGTCGGTGCACTACCGCCAGCAACTGGACTTCACGTTCGACAAGCTGGCCGAGGCCGACCGCGCACTGAAGCGCGTCGACGACATGCGCTTCAGACTCGCCCACGGGGTGGAGAAGGAGAGCGATCCGGCACCGCTGGAACAGGCTGCCGGCGACTTCGAGACCGCTTTCGCGGCCGCCCTTGCGGACGACCTGAACACGGCAGCCGCGCTGGGCGCGCTCTTCACGTTCGTGCACGAGGTGAACGGCCTCATCGACTACGGCCTGCCGGCCGGCGGCAGGACCCGGGTAGAGGCCTGCCTCGAACGGGCCGACGAGGTCCTGGCCGTCCTCGACGCCGCAGCCTGGGCCGAGCCCACGGAGGCCGGGGGCGGGCTGAGCGACGCCGAGATCGACGCCCTGGTCGCGGCCAGGAGCGAGGCGCGGGCGTGCCGCGACTTCGCCGCGGCAGACCGGATCCGCGAGCAACTGAGCGAGGCCGGAGTGGTCGTGGAGGACGCACGCGACGGCAGCCGCTGGAAGCGATCCTGAGCGGACAGGGCGCCGTGTGTCCTGGTACGGAATCGCCGCCGCGCCTGAGCGGCGCAGAGGCCGAGCGGGCCGCAGCCGAGCTGCTGGAGGCCGGAGGCCACCGGATCCTGGAGCGGAACTTCAACTCGCCGGTCGGCGAACTCGACCTGATCACGATGGACGGCGACACGCTCTGTTTCGTGGAGGTCAAGGCGCGCTTCGACCCGCGTTTCGGCGGCGCCGCCGCGGCCGTGGATCGCCGCAAGCGAGGGCGCCTGGTGCGAGGCGCGGAGGCTTTCCTGTGCCAGCCGGAACGGGCCGCCCTGCGGCGCCACCCGTGCCGTTTCGACGTCGTGACGGCGACCTGGTCGGGCGACGACGGCGACTGGACCTTCACGCACTATCCCGACGCCTTCACGGTCGACGATGCCGGCCGCCGGAGCTGGCTCTGACGGGCGCGGTGAGTTGACACTGTCGAGAGGAGGGCCGTATTCTCGCGCATCAGGGCCTGCCGGTCGCACGGCCGGGTTCGCTCGGGCGCGGGAATAGCTCAGTGGTAGAGCACAACCTTGCCAAGGTTGGGGTCGCGGGTTCGAATCCCGTTTCCCGCTCCATGCGATCCACGCGGCCTGAAGCCGGCGGCGAGGTCCCCCGAGGCGACGTGGCCAAGTGGTAAGGCGAGGGTCTGCAAAACCCTTATTCGCCGGTTCGAATCCGGCCGTCGCCTCCAGACTTTCGACTCGCAGCGCAAGGGCCGGAGTGGCGGAACGGCAGACGCAGGGGACTTAAAATCCCCCGTCCCTCCGAGGACGTGCGGGTTCGAATCCCGCCTCCGGCACCACGGTTCCCGTGGCAGCGCGGACAATCCTGGTCTCCAACTGGTACTCTCCCGGTCCGAAATGGACCGAACCCTGGCCGACGTGGCCGACGCCAGCGACGGGCGACTACTTGAGATAGCCGGAGTAACCGGCACCGGCGCCGACAGCCGACGCCTCCGGGAGATCGGTTTCTGCGCCGGAGCGCCGGTCCGGTTCATTCGCCGGGCGCCGCTCGGCGATCCCGCGATGTACGAGCTGCGCGGCGCGCTCCTGAGTCTGCGTCGCAGTGAGGCGAAGCGTATCCGGGTGCATCGGGCCGGCGCATGACGACACTGGTCCGGCTGCGACCGACCACGCCGCCAAGGCGACCGGGGCGTATCGCGATCCTGGGGGCGCCGAACTCGGGCAAGACGACCCTGTTCAACGCCCTCACCGGGCATCGGGCCAAGGCGGGGAACTATCCGGGGGTCACGGTCGACCGCCGTGAGGGCGATCTCCAGCGAAGGTTCGGAGCCGACGATGTCCGGCTGGTCGACCTGCCCGGCGTCTACAGCCTGGAGCCGCAATCGGAAGACGAGACGGTCGCGGTCCGGGTGCTCGAGGGCGGCTTCGGCGAGGCGCCGCCGGACGGCGTCGTCGTGGTCGTCGACGCCACGACGATCGAACGGGGGTTGCCTCTCCTGGCCGAAGCGGCCGGCCTGGGCCTTCCGGTCTGTGTCGCCCTGACGATGATCGACGAACTGAAGGCGCGACACGGCCAGATCGATACGGAGGAACTCCAGCAGGAACTCGGCGTGCCGGTGGTTGGCGTGGTCGGCAACCGCGGCCTCGGCATCGACGATCTCGGTGCGTTGGTCAGTTCGCCCTGGGACTGGACCCCGGGCCCCGGCCTGCTGCACGGCGCGGAGGCGAGGACGCCGGAGGACCGATTCGGCTGGGCGCGTGACGTTCTGGGCGCCTGCCGCCGGCAGGCCCCGGAACCGAACCGCTGGACCCGGCGCCTGGACCGCTTCCTGCTTCACCCGGCCATCGGCTCCGCGGTCTTTCTGGCCTTCGTGGCGTTCTTCTTCCAGGCGATCTTCACCTGGGCCACTCCCGCCATGGACTTCCTGTCCGGGCTGATGGACGGGCTCGCGGACCAGATCCTGGCGACGCTGCCGGACACTGCGTTCACCCGGCTTCTTGCCGACGGGGTGATCCGCGGTGTCGGCGCGGTGATCGTCTTTCTTCCGCAGATCGTGCTCCTGTTCACGGTCATCCTGTTCCTTGAAGCCTGCGGTTACATGGCCCGGGCCGCGTTCGTCGTCGACCGCGTGATGGGTTGGGTCGGGCTGGAGGGCCGCTGTTTCATCGCCCTCCTGTCCTCCTACGCATGCGCGGTTCCAGGCATCATGGCGACCCGGACGATTCCCTCGCCGCGCGATCGACTGACGACGATCCTGGTTGCTCCGTTCGCGACCTGCTCGGCCCGTCTGCCCGTCTACATCCTGCTGATCGCGGCGTTCATCCCCGCCGACCCGGTGTTGGGCCCCTTCACCTGGCAGGGGCTCACGCTGACGGGCCTCTACTTCCTGGGCACCGGGGCCGCGTTGCTGTCGGCGGCCGTGTTCAAGCGCGGTCTGCTGCGCGGCGCTACGTTGCCGTTCTACCTCGAACTGCCGCCGTACCGGTTGCCCCGGCCCAGTGACATCGCTCTCGGCGTCTGGGACCGCGCGAAGCTCTTCCTGCGACGAGCCGGCACGATCATCCTGGCCGCCAGCGTCGTTCTCTGGTTCCTGCTCAACCTCCCGCGGCGTCCGGCCGACCCTCAACTCTCCGTGACGGAAAACCAGCGGGCGGTCCTGGAGGGGAGCTACGCGGCTTCCGCCGGGCGGCTGCTGGAACCCGTGTTCGCGCCCATGGACTTCGACTGGCGGATCAACGTCGGCCTGGTCGCCTCGCAGGCTGCCCGCGAAGTGATGGTTGCCACGCTGGCGCAGATCTACGCCCACGAGGGCGAGGACGGAGAGGGTCTCGGCGTCCTGCTGGCCGGCAGCGGGGAAGGCGGCGCGCCGCCGCTCCTGTCGCGGGCTTCCGCGCTTGCCCTGCTGGTCTACTTCGCCTTCGCGATGCAGTGCATGTCGACGCTGGCCGTGATCCGACGGGAGACCGGGGGTTGGCGATGGCCGGTCTTCACGTTCGCGTACATGAACGGCCTGGCCTGGCTGAGTGCCTGGCTGACCTTCGTCCTCGCCTCGGCGGCCGGCGCCTGACTACCCGGTCAGGCGCCGACGAATCGCGGCGGGCGCCGTTCGGTCATGGCTCGCACCCCTTCCGCGAAGTCCGCGGTCTGCCGCAGCCGGTTCTGCTCGGCCTTTTCGTGGTCCGTGGCGGCGCGGATTTCCTCCGCCAGGCGTCCGCGCATCATTTCCCGGATCGAGCGCACCGCGAGCGGCGCCGAGACGGCGATCTCCCCGGCAAGCTCCCTCGCACGCGCACGTACCTGATCCAGCGGCACGAGGTCGTCGCAGAGTCCGATCCGGAGCGCCTCCTCGCCCTTGACCCGGCGGCCGGTGTAGAACATCTCCATCGCCCGCTGGCGGCCGACGAGGCGCGGCAGCGTCACGGTCAGACCGAAGCCCTGAACGAACCCCAGGCGCGCGAAGTTGGCGGAGAAGCGCGCGTCGGGGCAGGCCACCCGGAAGTCAGGCATCAGCGCCAGTCCCAGACCGCCGCCGACTGCCGCACCCTGGACGGCGGCCACGATCGGGGTCTTCGTGTCGAACAGGCGAACCGCCTCGTCGTAGAGGTGGCGCTCGCCGCCGTCGCCCGTCGCGTCCCGCCGCGCGTTCAGATTCGCGCCCGCGCAGAAGTGCTTCCCCTCCGAGCAGAGCACGGCGGCGCGGCAGTCGTCCCGCTCGTCCAGCTCCCCGATCGCCGTGGCCAGTTCGCCGATCAGGTCGAGATCGAAGAAGTTGTTGGGTGGCCGGTGAATCTCGATCTCGGCGACGCGGTCGTCACCGATCGTCACCGTCACTTCGCCGTTGCCCGGGCTGCCGTCGCTCATCTCACTCCTCGCTTCCTGGTTCCGTTTGCGGGGAGTCTAGGGGGTTGCGCCGTGAAACGCTACGCGTGAGTGCGCGGCTCTAACCGCCCGGAACCGGCGCGGCCGTGCCCTGGCCCCGGTAGTCGCCGAACAGCATCTCGACTCCGAAGCGCAGGATCGGTACGGAGTCCCTGGGCTGACCCGGTTCCTCGCGACGCCAGGCCAGGCCGGGACCGACCTCGAGGAAGAGCCACTCCCGGAGGATCTGCTGCCGGAAGATGAACCGCACGAAGTAGTTCTCGACGACAACCGGTGCGCCGGTCTCGCCGTTGGCGCCGATCTGGTGCGCGAGGGCGCGGCGGCGGCCCAGCCGGTGGTAGTAGCTCAACTCGGTGAACCAGTCCGCCCCCCTGGTGATGTCCGAGACCTTGCCGGCGCCGCGCCATCGCAGCATGGAACCGGCCGGAAAGGCGTGCTCGTAGTCGATCCGGGTTGCCAGCCCCCAGCCGTCGTCCCGCTCCCAGAACAGGGTGTGCCGGAAGCGGACCAGATCCGTCTCCGAGAGAAAGGAACGGTGCTTGTAGCGAGCCCGGACCCAGGGCTCGACGGGGAAGTTGAAGTTCATGCCGAGGTCGAAGTCGAGGTCGCTGTTGCGGCTCGAGATCGGCCGGTAGCCGAGTCCCACCAGCCACTCGTCGTCTTCGGGGTCGAACATTCGCGGCAGAGAGGCCGCCCCGCGGCGCTGGGCGTCCTCCAGGATGTCCTCCCGGTCGTCGCGACCGATGAAGGCGTTGAGACGGCGTTCCATGTTCGGGAAGTGGAGACGGGCGCGAAAGCTCAGGTCGTCCTCGAACCCGTAGTCCTCGTCCCAGACCACTCCAACGAAGGCGCGCCCGTAGGTCGCTTCCAGCTTCTCGTCCAGACGGTAGTCGCCGAACAGGTGGTCGAACCAGAGGGCTGTCTCACAGGCGGTGCGGTGGAGGCCGAGGTTCAGCCAGTCGATCCACGATCGGCCCTCCAGGTACTCCGAAGCGCAGGGATCGGCCTCCTCCTCGGCGGTCTCGGCGGCGCCGGCTTCTGAACCGGCCGGCGGATCGCCCTCCTGCTCCTGGGCGGCCGCGGCGGCGCAGAACAACAGACCCAGACAGGCCAGCCCAGGCCAAGCGAGCGACGCGAACGGGGAAGCACGTTGGTCCATGGACTCAGGGGCAGCCGGCGACGGCGGCCGGACGCGATGTCAGCCCTGTCTCATCTTCGCACGGCTTGCGAAATCCGCAGCCTCGCCGCAGTGGTCTGAGCAGGTTGTGGCGGCGCTAGGCTAGGAACCCGGAGGAGATGTGCGCGCGCCGGTCGAGGACACCCACAGTCTGCCGCACAGCGAGGAGTCGGAGCGTGCGGTGCTGGCCGCGATCCTGCTTGACGCGGAGCGGCACCTGGCCGCTACCTCCAGCCGACTGAAGCCCGAGGACTACTACTTCGAGCGCCACCGACTGCTGTACGAAGCGATGCTGGCGCTTCAGGAGGCGGAGAGTCCCATTGACCTGCGTACGCTCCAGGCCCGACTGGAGCAACGCGGCGAGTTCGAATCGGCCGGCGGCGTGGCCTATCTGGCCACGCTCGAGGTCGACCTGCCCGACCTGGGCCGGGTGGACACCTACGTCGAGATCATCAAGGAACGAGCTCTGCGGCGGCGTCTGATCGACGCCTGCACGAAGATCTACAGGACGGCGCTGGACGGCGGCCTGGAAGCTCAGCAGGCCCTGGCCGAGGCGGAACGGGAGGTCATGGACCTGAGCGAGGAGGCCGTATCGAGGACCTTCGTGCCGCTCGACCAGATCTACCGGGAGACGATCGAGCACCTCGAACAGAGCGCGGCGAACGACTTCCCGGGCCTGCGCACCGGATTCGTCGACCTCGACCGGATGACCCACGGCCTGCAGCCCGGAAACCTGGTCATTGTTGCCGGCCGGCCGGGAATGGGCAAAACGAGTCTGGCGCTGAACATCGCCGCTCACGTCGCCCATCAGGAGGGTAGGGCCGCGGGTTTCTTCTCGCTGGAGATGAGCGAGCGGGAGATCGCCATGCGAGTCCTGTGTTCGACAACCGACATCCCGTTTCATCGGCTGCGCGGCGGCCAGTTGTCCCCGCGGGACTGGAGCCGACTGCACCAGGCGGTCTCCAACAGTCGTGACTCGCCGCTGTTCATCGACGACTCGGCGAACCCGTCCCTGCTCGAGGTCGCGTCCAAGGCACGCCGTCTGAAGGTACAGAGCGGCCTCTCTCTGCTGGTCGTCGACTATCTCCAGTTGATGAACGCGGGCGGCCGCTACGAGAACCGCAACCTGGAGATTGGCGCCATCACGCGAGGCCTGAAGCAGTTGGCCAAGGAACTGGAGGTGCCGGTCGTTGCCCTGTCGCAGCTCTCGCGGCTACCGGAGCGAAGAGGCAAGGACCACCGGCCGCAACTCGCCGATCTCCGGGAGTCGGGGAACATCGAGCAGGACGCCGACATCGTCATGTTCGTCTATCGCGAAGAGGTCTACGAGCCCGAGGATCCTGACGTCGAAGGGCTGGCCGACCTGATCATCGCAAAGCACCGGAACGGTGAGACGGGCTCCGTGCGCCTCGTCTTTCTGGGCGACACGACGACGTTCCGCAACTACGACGGCCATCACGCGCCGCCGGAGGGGCCGAACTGAGTAGCAGCCCAAGCGCGCGGGTCGAGATCGATCTCGGCGCCCTGGCGGTCAACCTTCGCGCGGTGCGGCGGTCGGTCGGTCAGGCGGCGGTCTACGGAGTCGTCAAGGCGGACGCCTACGGCCATGGCGCGCCGGCCGTGGCGCTGGAACTCGAGCGGCTCGGCATCGACGGTCTGGCGGTGGCGGGCGCCGCCGAAGTCGAGGAGCTCCGCGACGCCGGCTACGGCGGGCGCATCCTGCTGCTCGGCGGCCCGGAGTCGTCCGAGGACCTGGACCGCGTCATTCGCCGAAACGCGACGCCGGTGCTCACGCGCCTCGGGCAACTCGCAGCCTGGAGTGTCTGGCTGGGCCGTCGCGGGGCTGGCGCAGGAGAGGCGCTGGAGGTCGTCGTCGAGCTGGACACCGGGATGAGCCGTGCCGGCCTGAAACTGAGCGACTGGCCGGCCGCGCTGGACGACCTGCGTACCGCGCCGGAGTTCCGGCTTGCGGGCCTGATGTCTCACCTGGCTGAGTCCGAGCTGGCCGGAAGTTCCTTTACCGGAGAACAGGAACGGCGCTTCGCCGACGCCTTCGAGCTTCTCGAACCGCCCGAGCGCCGTTCGGTTCCCGTACACCTGGCGAACTCGTCCGCGGCGCTTCGGCGGGCCTCCGCCCGCTGGACCGCGGTGCGGGTCGGCGGAGCCCTCTACGGGCTCGACCTGGCGACGCTGGTGGAGAGCTCGGAAACGTCCGGCTTGCGGCCGGTCATGAGCGTCAAGGCCCCGATCGTCGACGTGCGGCCAGTACCGGCCGGCGCCGGCGTGGGTTACCGGCGTACCTGGCGAGCGCCTGATTCGGCCAGGATCGCCCTGATCAGGATCGGCTATGGAGACGGTTTCAGCTCGGGCTTCGGCAGCGGCGAGGTTCTGGTCAGGGGTGAGCGTTGCCCGATCGTCGGTCAGATCAGCATGGACTCGCTGACCGTCGACGTCACCCGGGTTCCAGGCGCCGCGATCGGCGACGAGTGCGTCCTGCTCGGAAGACAGGGGCAGCAGCGGATCGGGGTTGGCGAACTGGCCGGCCGCGCCGGCATCGCGGCCTACGAGGTGTGGTGCGGCCTGAGCCGCCGTCTGCCACGCCTCGTGATCGACCGCCGCGACCGCGCTAGAGAACCGGATCGCGGCCGGTGACCCGGCGGAACGCGTCAAGGTAGCGCTCCCTCGTCTCGTTGACGACCTCGGGGGTCAGCTCCGGCGGCGCGGAGGCCTTGTCCCAGCCGGTCCCCGCGACCCAGTCGCGGACCGGCTGCTTGTCGAAGGAAACGGGTTCGGTCCCCGGGCTCCACTGGGCCGCGTCCCAGTAGCGCGACGAATCCGGAGTCAGCACTTCGTCGATCAGGATCAGACGGTCCTCGACCATGCCGAACTCGAACTTCGTGTCGGCGAGGATGAGGCCGCGGCCGGCCGCGAGTTCGCGCCCCCGGTTGTAGAGCTCGAGCGTCACCCGCCGCAGGGTCGCGGCCATGTCGCCGCCAACGCCTTCGACCAGGGTGTCGTAGTCGATGTTCTCGTCGTGGCCTTCCTCGGCTTTCGTCGCAGGCGTGAAGATCGCTTCTTCCAGTTGCGCGGCCCGCGCCAGTCCGGCCGGCAGGTCGTGGCCACAGGCCCGCCCCGTCTCCTGATACTCCCGGAACGCGCTGCCGGCGAGGTAGCCCCTGGCCACGCACTCGTAAGGCACGACTTCCGCTTTCCTTACGAGGACCGACCGTCCGTCCAGGTAGTCGGCGTGTGGCTGTACGTCGGCGGGAAAGCCGCGTACATCGGTCTCGATCAGGTGATTCGGGATGACGTCGCCGAGCCGGTCGAACCAGAAGTTCGTCAACTGGTTCAACACCTTGCCCTTGTCCGGAATCTCGGGAGAGAGGACGAAGTCGTAGGCGGACACGCGGTCGCTGGCCACCAGCAGCAGCCGGTCGCCGAGATCGTAGATGTCGCGAACCTTGCCGCGGCGGGGCTCCGGAAGACCTTCGAGGGCGTTCATGGCGACGGGAATGTAGCATGGCATTCACTGGTAGAAGGAGTCCTCGGAACGATGCGCACGGGAGGGCGAAAAACAGCGACCGCAGCGTCGGTCGGAGCGCCTCCAGGGTGAAGTACGACGTCGCGACCTTCCGTGGCGACCTGTTCGGAGCGCTGACGGCCACGGTCGTTGCTCTCCCCGTTGCTCTGGCGCTCGGTGTCGCTTCCGGCATGGGCGCCGTCGCGGGCCTCCACGGCGCGATCGCCGTGGGCTTCTTCGCCGCCGTGTTCGGCGGCACGAGGTCCCAGATCTCGGGGCCCACGGCGCCGATGACCGTTGCCATGACGGTCATTCTCACGACCCATGCATCCGACCTCACCGAGGCGCTGACCGTCGTCGTGCTGGGCGGTCTGCTCCAGATGCTCCTGGGCCTGGCGAGGATCGGCCGTTTCGTGGCGTACACGCCGTACGTCGTCGTCTCCGGTTTCATGTCCGGAATCGGCGTCATCGTGATCCTGATCCAGGTCCTGCCGTTCCTCGGCGCCCCTCCTGCGGCCGGTGGAGCACTCGGCGCCGTTCGCGCGATGCCGGAAGCCGCAGCGGGTGCGAACCTGAGCGCTGTCGCCATCGGCGCCGTGACCCTGGTGGCCGGCTTCCTTTGGCCCCGCCGGCTTTCGCGGTACTTCCCGGGGCCCCTGCTCGCCCTCGTTCTCGGTTCCGCCGTGGGCGTTCTTTGGTTGAGCGGTGCTCCGGCCCTCGGTCCCGTCCCTGCAGGACTGCCGACGCTCAAGATCGGTTTGCCGAGCGCGGGCTTCCTGCTGGAGGCGTTCCAACCGGCCCTCATTCTCGCACTGCTGGGGTCGGTCGACAGCCTCCTGACATCGCTGGTGGCCGACTCGCTGACGGGCACGCGCCACAACCCGGACCGCGAACTGGTCGGCCAGGGCATCGGCAACATGATCTCCGGAGTGCTCGGCGGCCTGCCGGGTGCGGGCGCCACGATGGGAACGGTCGTGAACATCCGCGCCGGCGGCTCGACACCCGTGTCCGGCGCTCTGCGCGCGCTCTTCCTCCTGCTCCTCGCCCTGGGCCTCGGGCCGCTGGTCGAACCGGTTCCCCACGCCGTCCTGGCGGCGATCATGATGAAAGTGGGGTGGGACATCATCGACTGGCCGCTGCTCGCGCGCATACACCGGATTCGCCGGGAGCACCTCTTCGTCATGCTGTTGACGTTGGGTCTGACGGTGTTCGTCGACCTCGTCACGGCGGTCGCCGTGGGTCTGATCGCGGCGGGGATGGCGCACGCGCGGCGTCTGGAGGGGCTCGAGCTCGACAGCGTGATCTCGGTCCCGCTCCTCGACCGGACGTTTGTCAGCGACGGGGAGGAACGAGCGAACGTCGACCCCTACTCGGCACGCGTGGGCCTGGTTGCACTCAAGGGGACTCTCACCGTCGCCTCCGCCAGCAAGCTCACGACGGTCATCGGGGGAGACATCAAGGACCACGAAGTCGTCATCTTCGACTTCTCGGAGGCCGTCTACCTGGACGACAGCGCGGCAATGGTGATCCAGCGCCTTCTGAACGTGGCTTCCGTCGAACGAACGGACGTCGTTGTCTGCGGTCTCGCGGGATCCGTCGCGAGGACGCTTCGGACACTCGACATTCTCCGCGATCTTCCCCCGGATCACCTGGCCGGTACGCTGGAGGAAGCGCGCGGAATCGCCCTCGACCTGATTGACGACTGACAGGCCGTCGACAGCCTTCGGCGGGAGACCCGCCGGCCCTCGTCACGCCATCGCTTAGGCTTGCCCGCCCGGCGCGCCAGACCGGCGCTCCGGCAGGATCCGGCGTAGGGTTGTTGAAACAACCTCGCGCCTCTCGCGTCAAAGAGGAAAGACACGACGCGCCGTGCCCGTTGCGGTCAGGGCGCCGTCGAAGGAAGGAACACAGCCCGATGAACCTGTTCCCAAAGCAGAGCGTCCGCAAGTCCGCGGCGCCGATCCTCGCTCTCTGCACCGTCCTCGTCCCGGCCGCCGTCTGGGGCCCCCCGGCAGCGGGGCAGGTGCAGGTCGGTTCGACCTGGATCACCGAGCCGATCCCACCGGATCTGGACATCGCCGACGGGCAGCTCCGGCTGGAACTGGACCGGGCGATCGCGATCGCCCTGCAGAACAACCTCGGACTGCTGGTCCAGCGCTACCAGCGCTCCCAGTCGCTGTTCCAGATCAACCAGGCGTACGGCATCTACGACACGGTGCTCGGGGTCAACACCAGCGTCAACAGCGACAGCCGGCCCTCGGCCTCGCAGCTCGACGGCGCCCTGGTCACCGAGAACGAGACGATCACCGCGAATGTCGAACTCCAGCAGCCGGTTTCGTCGGGCGGTACCTTCTCCATCAACTGGCAGAACAGCCGGTCTTCGTCCAACTCCCGGTTCTCGGACATCAACCCGAGCCTGCGGTCCAGCCTGCAGTTCGCGTTCGACCAGCCGCTGCTGCGGAACCGGGGCAAGCGGATCACCGAGCGGAACCTGGCGGTCGCCCGGCTGAACAGCGACATCAGCATGGGAGATCTCGCGGTCCAGGTGATCGATACGGTGCAGACCGTGGCCAACGGCTACTGGGCGCTGGTAGAGGGCCTGGAACAGCTCAAGGTAGCGGAGGAGAGTCTGGCGCTGGCCCGCGAGCTGCACGAGATGAACCGCATCCAGATCGAAGTGGGGACGTTGGCGCCGCTCGAACTCGTTCAGAGCGAGGCCGGGATCGCGACCCGCGAGGAGGAGATCATCCGGGTCCAGGCGCTGATCGAGGACGCGGCCGACGAGCTGCGGCGCCTGCTGAACCTGGACGAGCGGTCTTTCTGGGACCTGGAGATCGTTCCGACGACCTCGCCCGAGATCTCCCGGGTCGCGATCGACCTGGAAGCGTCGCTGAGTTCGGCGCTCAACAAACGAGTCGAGATAGATCGCCAGGAACTCCAGATCGAAACGCTGGAGATCGACTCCACCTTTCTCCGCAACCAGCGGAGGCCCGACCTGAACCTGAGCGTGAGCTACGGCCGGAACGCCCTCGGCGGCGACCGAACCGCCTGCGAACGGCCTGGTCCGCCCAGCATCGCGGACCTCTTCGAACCCTGTCCGGAGGAGTACATTCGCGTCGATTCCCTCGACTTCCTGTCGACGCTCGGCCAGTTCTACGAAGGGATTCTGGGCCAGGTCTTCGAGGGCTGGACCGTGGGCCTGAACCTGTCGAAGCCGCTCCAGAACCGCGCGGCGAGGGCGCAGAGCCGGATAGCCGACCTGTCGCTCGACCAGGGACGGCTGGAGCTGCAGGACCTGATGCTGACGATCCGCACGGAAGTGCGGACGGCGGCGCGGGGCGTCGAGACCGCGGGCAAGCAGATCGACTCGGCCCGGGTGTCGCGGGAACTGGCGGAGAAGAACCTGGACGCCGCGCAGAAGCGCTACGAGAACGGACTCTGGACCAGCTTCCAGGTCCTCGAGATCCAGGAGGACCTGACGGCGGCCCGCAGCCGCGAAGTCGAAGCCATCACGGGCTACCGTCGCGCTCTACTGGCCTACTTCCGGGCGATCGGCGTCCTGCTGGAACAGGAAGGCATCGAACTCGTCGACGACGCCGACCCCGAGAGCTAGGAGCCTGCGCAAGGCCGTGGTGGTGCCGGAGGTGGGAGTCGAACCCACACGCCCTTGCGGGCGCCGGGGATACTGCGAGTCCCCGCAGGGGACGCGCTGCGCCTCGGGTCAAATTGGTGCCGGAGGTGGGAGTCGAACCCACACGCCCTTGCGGGCGGGGGATTTTGAGTCCCCTGCGTCTGCCATTCCGCCACTCCGGCACGAAACTGGGCGAGCAGAGCGCTCGCGCGGAGAAGGTGACGAACAGTAGCAGGACCGCTGCCCCAGTTCCAGCCTGAAGCCGCCAAACCCAGCGGTGTCAGTGACTTAGAGCCAGCGGTCCGGCGCTGGCGCAAACGGGGCGGGAACAACTTGACGACAGGGCCCTCCGCGGCTACAATCAGCGACCGTTAACTGCGTGATTTTCTGTAACTTAGGCACACAGCGCCAGACAAGCAACTCGCGGCCGATCCCGGAACTGAAGACAGCGTTCCGGCGATCCTGCCGAAGTGTGCATCTGCCACCAGTTTGAAGGGAGATCAGAGTGTTCCGAGTGGGTGAGAAGGTCGTGTACCCCAACCACGGGGTCAGTGTAGTAGAGCGAATCGCGGTGAGCGCACCGGATGGCGGTGAGAAGCAGACCTACTACCACCTCCGCCTGCTGGCGAACGACTCCAAAGTGATGGTTCCCGAAGAGAACCTGGACCGCGTCGGCCTGCGACGCCTGGCCAAGGAGCGGGAGATCAAGGACCTCCTCGCCCTGATCGAGGACGGCAACATCGACGTCTACAAGGACTGGAAGGGGCGCTACAAGCAGAACCTGGACAAGATGCGGACCGGTGAGCTGACCGATGCCGCCGAGGTCCTCAAGAATCTCCGTCTGGTGAGCCAGAAGAAGAGCCTCTCGTTCCGCGAAAAGAAGATGTACGAGAAGGCCAGGTACTTCATCGTGAGTGAGGTGCTTCACGTCCGTGAAATCAGCGAAGAGAGCGCCGAGGAGCTGGTTGAGAAGGCGCTTACCACCAGCCTGGACAAGATCTCCAAGGCCAAGGCGAGTTGAGCCCGCACGGCCGCCGCAGTCCCGGCTCCTGACACCCGACCAGGGCAGGTTCGATCAGAAGCCGGGCGTTCAACCCGAAGACCGCAACGGGTTCGCGAGACGGTGACAAAGCTCCTCGTCATACTGATCGCCATCCTGCTGGCCTGGATGTGGATCGCGCGGATGATCCGCGGAGTGCTGCGGTCGCCCCGGGCCGCGGAAGCGCGTTCCCTGCTGAGGCTGCTGCAAGTCTTGCGCCGTACGGCAGACGGCAATCCTTCCGCCCGAAGAGGACCGCCGCACAGCCGCGCCGCGCCGACGTCAGGCGGCGGCCAACCGAAGGCCCTTCTCCGCTGCCGGCGCTGCGGAGTCCACGTGCCCGAGGTCCAGTTGACGTCCGGCGTGTGTGGAAACTGCCTGAATGAGGACCGAACCGCCCACGATTGAGGCGGCCGAGTACGCTGCCGTCGCGGTTCCGCTGCCGCTGCCCGAACCCCTGACCTACAGAGTGCCGCGGCCGTGGCGTGGGCTCGCCCGGGTTGGAGTGCGCGTCCGGGTACCTGTCGGGCGGCGCCGCCTTGTCGGCTGGATCGTCGATCTGCCGTCGGCGCCGCCCGCCGGTCTGGCCAGTGAGTTACGGTCGATCGAGTCGGTGATCGACTTCGAGCCGTTGCTGCCCGACGACCTGATGAGGCTCGCCGACTTCACGGCGTCCTACTACGCGGCGCCGATCGGCGAAGTGCTGAAGACCCTGCTGCCGGGAGCGCTTCCTGCCTGGGGGGATCGCCGCGTGGAACTCACGAACCGCGGAGCGCTGGCCGATTGCCACGATCCGGCGGACCGGGCGCTCCAGCGGTTCCTGCTGGAGCGGGGCCGCGTCGCCCTGACCGAAGTCTGGGCCGAACTCGGCGATACCACGTTGCCGGACCGGATCGATCACTGGCGCGAAGGCCGACATCTCCGCATTCACGAGCCCGGCGAACGGAGCGCCCGCTACCGCCAGGCGGTCGAGCTGCCGCCCGGAGACCGCGAGAGCCAACTCGACAGTTGCGGCCGCTCGCCGGCCGGCAGGGCGGTCGTCGAGTACCTGGCGGCGCTCGGCCGGCCGGCCACCATTCGGGAAGTGCGCGACGGAGTCGGCTGTTCGGCGGCGGTCGTGCGCCGGTTGGTGACGCTCGGTGTTCTCCGTTCCTTCACCCAGATCGAGGCGATCGATCTGGCTCGCCACCGCCTCCAGGGGGACGCCGCGCCGGCGCCTTTCGCGCTACGGCCCGATCAGGCGGCAGCCGCGCGGGAACTCGTGGAGCAGGTCCGCAGCGGTCGCTTCCGGCCCTGCTTCCTGGGTGGCATGACGGGTTCGGGAAAGACGGAGGTGTACCTGCGGGGGGCCGCCGCGGCCCTCGAGGAGAGCCGGTCCGTCGTCATCCTCGTGCCTGAGATCGCTCTGGTCCCGGCCCTGGCGCGCGCCCTCCAGGAACGCTTCCGCGACCGGGTCGCCATGCTCCATTCGAACCTCGGTAGCGCTGAACGACGCCAGGAGTGGGAGCGGATCCGCGACGGGGAGGCTCGAGTCGTCATCGGCCCACGTTCCGCGGTCTTCGCTCCCGCCCGAAACCTGGGCCTGATCGTCGTCGACGAGGAACAGGACGGCGCCTACAAGCAGGACACGCGTCCACGGTACAGCGGCCGGGACCTGGCCCTGGTGCGAGCCAGGACCTCGGCGGCGACAGCTCTCCTGGTTTCCGCGACGCCGAGTCTCGAGACTCGCCTGAACGTCGAGCGGGGTCGGTATCGGAAGCTCCGTCTGACCGCCCGGGTCGGCTTCGGGGCGCTTCCGGAGGCGATCCTCGTCGACCTCCGCAAGGAACCCGGAGATCGGCCCCGCCGGCCCGGTGACGTCGCCTTCTCGCGGCTGCTGGTCCAGGAGATGGAGAACAGCCTGCAATGCGGTGAACAGGTCATCCTGCTGCGCAACCGCCGTGGTTATTCGCCGCAACTGCTGTGCCGCGCCTGCGGCGAGAACATGCCGTGTGAGGACTGCGGCCTGCCGAAGAGCTACCACCGCCGCGAAGGACGGCTGATCTGTCACTACTGCGGCGGCCACGCTCCGGTTCCGCGCGTCTGTCCCGAGTGTGGAGAGGATTCGCTGCAACCGATCGGGGCGGGCACGGAGCGGGTGGAGGAGGAGGTCCGGAAGCGCTTTCCGGAGGCTGCCGTGGACGTGCTGGACCGCGACACGACTCGTCGCGTCGGAGGCGCCGCCGCGGTACTCGAACGGTTTCGCTCCGGGAAGACCGACATCCTGATCGGCACCCAGATGATCTCCAAGGGACACCACTTCCCTAACGTCGCTCTCGCGGCCGTGCTGGCCGCCGACTCCTACCTCGGGTTTCCGGATTTCCGCGCGGCCGAACGGAGCTACGCCCTCCTGACGCAGCTTGCCGGCCGCGCCGGCCGAGGCGAGCGCGCCGGCCGCTTCGTGATTCAGACATACCATCCGGACCACTACGCGATTCAGGCCGTCCTGAACCAGGACGACGAGGCCTTCGCCCGCCACGAAATGCGCTTTCGCCGGACCTTCCACTACCCGCCGTTCACCCGCATGGTCCAGCTCGTCGTGCGCGACCGGAACCGTGACCGGGGCCTTTCCCGGATCGAGGAGTTGGCGGCCGCTGCCCGCAGCCACGAACTCGCCGCGCGGGTCCGCTTCTCAGGGCCCGCGCCGGCGCCCCTGGAGCGCCTCAAGGGGCAATGGCGCTTCCAGTTCCTGATGCGCTCGGTAAACGGAGGGGAGCTGAGGAGTCTGGCGAGGGCCGTGGCGCCCGCGCCGGCGGCCGACCTCACGGTCGATGTCGACCCTCAGGACCTGATGTGACGGGTCGACCTGTCGTGGAGGAGAGACGAACGGACACGGCGGAGTGGCTGGAGAAAGCGACGCCCGGAGCAGCCGTCGCGCTGGCGGAGGCGGGCTACGGCCTGCTGTCGGCGCCGCTCGCCCGCAGAGGTGTCAGCACGTCCTCGGAAGCCGACGCGTTCCTGGCGCCGCATCGGCGGGGACTACACGATCCCTTCCTGCTGCACGGCATGGAGGAAGCGGTAGAGCGATTGCTGGCGGCCTGCCGCGACAAGCATACGGTGGCCGTCGTCGGAGACTACGACGTGGACGGCGTGACCGCCTGCGCCCTCCTCACCGCGGTGTCGCGGGCGCTTGGTGCGAAGGTTGTTCCGATCCTGCCGAAGCGGCTCACGGAAGGCTACGGCTTCCAGGTCCTCCAGGTGGAGAAAGCGCATCGCGCCGGGGCTTCCCTGATCGTCACGGTGGACTGCGGAACGACTTCCGGCGGTGCGGTGCTGGCGGCGATCGAGCGCGGCATCGACGTGATCGTGACCGACCACCACGTGGTTGGCAGCGACTTCCCCTCGCAGGCGATCCAGATCAATCCGCTCCAGGACGACTGCGACTATCCGTTCCGGCACCTCTGCGGGGCCGGACTCGCCTTCAAGCTGGCGCAAGGGGTGCTGCGGCGAAGCGGTCGGGCCGAGCCGCTGGCCGCTCTGCTGCGCGTCGCGTGCCTGGGGACGATCGCCGACGTCGTGCCACTGGTGGGAGAGAACCGCGTGATCGCCGCGCTTGGCCTTCGGGCCCTCTCGGAGGCGCGCTCTCCGGGACTGCGGGCGCTGAAGCGCGTGGCGCGCGTCCGGGGCTCCGTATCGTCGACCGAGGTCGCGTTCCGCCTTGGACCGCGGATCAACGCCGCCGGGCGACTCGCCGACGCCGAGCTCGCGCTTCGATTGCTTCTGACGACGGACTCGACGGAGGCGGATCGTCTCGCCGGTGAGCTCGACGCCCTGAACCGCAGCCGTCAGGCGGAGGAGCGGCGGGTCGTCAAGCAGGCCGCCGAGCTCTTTGCTGCCCGTGACCCGTTACCGGGCGTTCTGGTGGCCTGGAGCCCGGAATGGCACCGCGGCGTCGTGGGGATCGCTGCCGGGCGCCTTGCGCGGGACCTCCACCGCCCGGTGATCCTCCTGGGAGTGGACGAGGACACCGGCACCGGATCAGGCCGCAGCATCCCGGGCCTCGATCTTCATTCCTTCGTGGCCGGCTTTCAGGATCGAACGATCCGTTTCGGCGGCCATCCCCAGGCGATCGGCCTTTCCGTCGCGACTTCCGAGTTGCCGGACCTCAGGAAGGCAATGGAAGGAGCCGCCGAGTGGCCGCCAGAGATCCTCGTACGCCGGCGCGAGTACGAACTGGAGCTTTCCGCCGGGCAGATCGGTTCGGAACTCTACGCGGAGTTGGCCAGGCTGGAGCCGCACGGGGAAGCGAACCGCCGGCCCCTGATCCGGCTCGGTCCGCTCGAACGTGCCGGCCCGCTACGTGAGTTCGGCCAAGACCACGTCAAGCTTCGCGTCCGGGCTGCCGGCGATGGGCGTTCGGAAGGAAGCCGCCCCGTCTGGCTGCTCGGATGGGGCTGGAAGGAGCGTGCGGCGAGTCTCGACGGTCGTTTCGAGGTTCTCGGCGCCCTGGAGTGGGATTCCTACCAGGGCGGTCCGGTAGTGAGAATCGAAGACGCCCGGCGGATCGGAAGCCACGAGACGAGGGAACGTAGAATGTCGGCATGACGCCGGACGCTCCTCACGAGCCGCAGGAGACAAGGTCCTCAGAGGCGGCATCCCCGGCGGAAGGGCCCGGCTCCGCCTACGGACCGAGGCGCCGGCGCGCTCCGAACTTCGGCCGCCGCCGGCAACTGCGCAACCGCCTGCTGAGGGCCGCCCTGCTGCTGGCGCTGGTCTCCGGCGTCGGCGGCCTGACCGCGCTGTTCCTTCAGGGAAGGGAGGAGCGTGCCGCAGCCAGACCGGATGCTGGCGCCGAAGAGACCGTCGAAGCCACTGAAGAACCGGAAGCGGTCGCCGAAACGGCCCAGCTCAGTGCGGAGGAGTTCGAGTCGACGCTCGAGCGCGAGGGGATCGAGGTGTTCCGCATCCGTGGCGCCCGGACGAGTTCCGACGACCAGGGCAACGTGAATCTCAGCCAGGTCGAGGTCGCCTATCCGCAAGGCGATGATCACTACTTCCTGCGCGCGGATCGCGCGACCTACAACGAGGAGACGAAGGCGACCGACCTCCAGGGTTCGGTTTCTCTCCAGGGAAGCAACGGCCTGACCGTGGACACCGACTGGATGGAGCTGGCGGCGGGCGGTATGGTCCTGACCGCGGCGGACGACAGCCGTTTCCGTTTCGAGGGCGTCACTGTTCAGGGCGACGACTTGCGGATGGACTTCCGCGAGGAGATTGCCCGCATGGGCGGCGGCGTTCGTCTGGTCGGCGCGGAGGAGTCCGACAGTGGCGTCGAGGCCGACCCGTCCCCGTCGCTCTCCCTGGCTGCCGAGACGCTGGAGTACCGTTGGCGCGAGGGAATCGTACGGGCGCTCGGCGGAGCCGAGATGGAGATCGGGCACTTCACGCTCGTGGCTCGCTCCTTGACCCTGCATGAGGGGGAGGCCGGTGGCCTGGCAGGGCTCGAGGCGCGAAGTGAGATCGAGTTGAGGGCTCCGCTCGAAACCACGGAACCCGACGTCGAAGGCACCGGCCGTCTGGCGGGGGAATCCACTCTCGTCCTGCGGGGTGATGCCCTGGACGTCCGATTCGACGACGCCCAGTCTCCGAGCCGGATCGACCTGAGCGGTCCGAGCTGGGGCGGACCCGCCGTGTTGCGGATCGACTACGGAGACGGGTCGCAGCGCCGCATCCGGGCAAGGCTCCTCGAGTTCAGTTTCCTGGAGGGCGTGCTGGCGGAGTTCTCCTCGCGCGGGAGGGTCGAGCTTCACGAGCTCGTGCCGGACAGACAACGTCCGCTCCGACAGGCATCGAGCGTCGTTGCCGCCGGACGCTTCGACGAGGAAGGTGTCCTTGTCGAACTGACGCTTGGGGGCAACGTGGAACTGACCGATCGAAGCGAAACGACGGTGTTCGCCCGGGCCGAAGAGGCGACGATCGATCCCTCGACGCAACGCGTCGACTTTCGTGGCCAGCCCGCAAAGCTGGTTCTCTCCCAGGGAGAACTCGAAGGTTCCAGGGTCCTCTTCGACCAGGGGAACGGATGTGCCGAGGCGAGTGGAGGAGTGCGCCTCACGTTCGACGGCAGCGGTGACGCCGGCGCTGGCGCACTGCCGTTCGGCGGCGTGTCTCCGTCGGAAGGAGGGGCTTCCGATGCCGGCGTCTCGGTCATCACGGCCGGTGAAGCGCTGCTCTGCGAAGCGGGTGAGAGCCGGTTCCGCGGCGGAGTGGAGGTGCGGCGCGGCTCCGATCTCCTTGAGGCGGCCCAGTTGCGCATCACGGCGGACCGGCGCCGGATGGTCGCGAACGGTGAGGTCCGGACTGTCTGGCACTCCCAGCCGCTCGCAGAAACCGCAACCGCCGGCGAAACCGGGACGGAGGGCGCGACGGAGCGGTGGTCGATCTCCGCGGCCCGCATGAACTACGACGAAGACGGGAGAGAGCTGCGTTACAGCGGAGCGGCCGCTGCTGTTCTGGGCGAGCAGAATCTGAAGTGCGACGAACTGACGATCGAAGCGATCCCAGGCGACCAGGACTCCGCAAGGGCGGGATTCGAGGCGCAGACGCTCTTCTGCCTCGGCAGCGCTCGGCTCGACGACCCCGGTTACGGTCGCTCCGTAGAAGCGAACCGTGCCGTCTACGCCTTTACCGAGCGGCTGATCCGGTTCTCCGGCAACGTCGTGTTCCGTGGCGGTACGGACGAATTCCGGGGACCCGGCCTGAACTACTGGATCGACGAGGGCCGCTACGAAATGAGGCCGGCCGGCAGTGCGGCTGCCGGAGCCGCCGGCCCGTGACGGAGCCGTCCGCATCCCGCCACCGCATCCGCACCCAGGACGTGCGGAAGGTGTACCGGGGCAGGCCCGTCGTCCAGGACGTGTCGATCGAGGTCGCCCAGGGAGAGGTCGTCGGGTTGCTCGGGCCCAACGGCGCCGGCAAGACGACGACCTTCTACATCGTCGTCGGCCTGACCCGACCGGACCGGGGCCGGGTCTTCTTCGACGACACCGAGATTACCGACCTGCCCATGTACCTCCGGGCGCAGCAGGGCATCAGCTATCTCCCGCAGGAGCCATCCGTGTTCCGGCGACTGTCGGTCGAAGGCAACCTCCGCGCCGTGTTCGAGACCCTCGGTCTCCGCCGCGCCGAGCAGCGGCGCCGGATGAACCAGTTGATCGCCGACTTCGATCTCGTCGCGGTGCGGCGCTCAAGGGGGAATCAGCTTTCCGGCGGCGAACGGCGTCGCCTGGAGATCGCCCGCGCGCTGGCGATCGGCCCCAGCTTCATCCTTCTCGACGAGCCGTTCGCCGGAATCGATCCGATCGCCGTTCTCGACATCCAGGCGATCGTGCGTCAACTTCGGGACATGGGCATCGGGGTCCTGATCACCGACCACAACGTCCGCGAGACCCTCAGAATCACCGACCGCGCCTACATCATCAACGACGGCAGGATCCTTCGCACCGGCACTCCGGCGGAGTTGTCGGCGGATGAAACGGTCCGCAAGATCTACCTCGGCGCCGAGTTCAGTCTCTGAGGGCCGGCGCCTGCCGCGGTGGTGATACCGTCGGGTTGGCATTACTCTTGCTGGGATGGACACGCCGGCACACAGTTGCGGCAGAGCGGAGGAACGAGCCGTTCGTCGCAGCTCGACACGACCGATCCCCGGAAGACTCCACCGCCCCAGGGACCGCCCCATTCGGTAAGCGATCATGGTGCTCCAACAGAGGCTCTCGCTCAAGCTGGCCCAGCGGCTGGTGATGACGCCGTCCCTGCAGCAGGCGATCAAGTTGCTGCAGATGACGCGGCTGGAGCTCCAGGGCGTCCTCAACCAGGAAATGGTGGAGAACCCGATGCTCGAGGATGTCGGGGACCAGGAAGATCCCGAAGACGCAGAGGAACAGGGCCCGGAAGAAGAGCCGTCGATGCTGGACATCGATCTCGACGCCTACTTCAACGACTACCTGGGGTCCGAGTCGACCGCCCCGAACACCTTCGAGACGAGAGAAGCTGTTCCCTTCGAGAACAGCATCAGCCGGGATCCGGACCTCTACGATCACCTGCTCTGGCAGTTGCGGTTCTCCGATGCGAAGCCGCCGCTACGGGACATCGCGGAACTGGTGATCGGCAACCTGGATGCGGACGGGTTCCTCCGTGCCTCGATCGAGGAACTCCAGCTCCTCGGTGCCCGACCCGCCGAGGTCGAGCGCTACCGGGCGGAGGTCACGATTGCCCGGGAGATGGCCGAGGCCTTCTCCGCCAACCACTCCGGAAACGGAAACGCCGTCGCGGCACCGGGGGACGATGGGACGGAACCCGGACCGGATCCCGTGCCGGCACCCGGACCGGATCCCGTGCCGGTACCGGGATACCCGGCCGAGTACGTGAACCGCGCACTGGACCTGGTACGGACCTTCGATCCTCCGGGGATCGCCTGGGGCACGCTGCCCGAGTGCCTGCTGGCTCAACTCGAGGCCCGGGGCGAAACCGGGAGCCTGGCGTATCGCATCGTCGATGAGTGCTGGGAACTGCTGGCGCGGCGCCAGTTTCGCCTCATCGCGCGACGGCTCCGTACGCCTCTGCCGGCCCTTGAGGGGCCCGTGGAGGCGATCAAGGCCCTCGAGACCCGTCCGGGCCGGCTCTTCTCACACGAGCGCACCGAGTACGTCGAGCCGGACGTCGTCGCCGTGAAGACGGGAGGGGAGTGGGCGATCCAGTTGAACGACGACGGCCTGCCGAAGCTGCGCATCAGCCGGGCGTACCGGACGATGCTGCAGCGCATGCAGCGCGAGGAAGGCGAGGCCGAGGCCCGCGAGTTCCTGAAGGACAAGATGCGTTCCGCCATGTGGCTGATGAAGAGCCTGGATCAGCGGCAGAGAACGATCTACAAGGTGGCGGAGTCGATCCTGCGACAGCAGCGTGGTTTCTTCGATCACGGCATCGACGAACTACGCCCCATGGTCCTGCGCGATGTCGCCGACGACATAGGAATGCACGAGTCGACGGTCAGTCGCGTCGTCTCGAACAAGTACATCCATACGCCGCGGGGTCTGTACCCGATGAAGTTCTTCTTCCACAGCGGCATCGACAGCGACCAGGGAAGGGAGATCTCCTCCTTGACGGTCAAGCGGAAGCTCCGGCACATGATCGGCGACGAGGACGGCCGCAGACCGCTCTCCGACTCGGCCTTGACGCGACAACTCCAGCGGGAGGGGATTAACATCGCCCGGCGCACAGTCGCCAAATACCGGGATGAACTCGGTATTCCGTCATCGAACGACCGCAAGCAGATTTTCTGAGACGAGCTGAGAGGGAACCGCGGAGCGACGATGGATCTTGCAAGCCTGGCGAAGCCGCAACTCATCTTCCCGGACTTCGAGGCCAAGAACCGGGACGGTGCCCTGCGCGCCCTGACCGAGCGTATCTGCCGGATACTCGGACTGGCGGATCCGGACGTCGTCCTGGCGGCGCTGCGCGAGCGGGAAGAATTGGGCTCCACCGCGCTCGGAGACGGCCTGGCCGTGCCCCACGGACGGATCCGTGGCCTGCGGGACATCGTGCTGGCGGTCGCGGTCTCGCGGCGGGGCGTGGACTATGGCGCCGAGGACGGCCGGCCGGTGCGGGTCTTCTTCGTCCTGCTCTCGCCTCAGGAGAGCGCCGGCCGCCATCTCAAGGCGCTTGCGGCCGTGTCGGAGTGGATGAACCGCGGCGGCCGGGAGCGCCTGCTCAAGGCGAGAAAGCCGCAGGAGATCTACGAGCTGCTGTGCGCCAACGGGCGTGTCTGAGTTGCCGGTTCGCCTGTTCGTCATCACGGGGCTTTCCGGCTCGGGCAAGAGCACGGTGGCCCGCTGCTTCGAGGATCTGGGCTATCACTGCATCGACAACCTGCCGCTGCCCCTGCTGCGCCACCTGGTCCGGGAACCGGCAGCCGCCGCACCCTCCTTCGATGCGATCGCCCTGGTCACGGATGTTCGCACGCCCGGTCTGGCCGAGGAGCTGCCCCGACTCCTGGACGAGGCGGATCCGGCGGTAGTCGAACCGGTACTGCTGTTCCTCGACAGCTCCGACGGCGTCCTCGTCCGGCGCTACTCGGAGACGCGGCGGCGTCATCCCCTGACGACGGCGGGGGAGCGGGTCATCGACGGCATTCGCCGGGAGCGCCAGCAACTCGCCGAGCTGCGGGGTAGAGCTTCCCGGGTTCTCGACACGACGGATTCGACCATTCACGAACTTCGAGCCCTCATCTACAACGAGTTCGCCGCCAGCGACGCCGGCGGACTGACGGTCAACATCGTCAGTTTCGGCTTCAAGTTCGGCGTTCCTTCAGGCGCCGACCTGATGTTCGACGTCCGATTCCTGCCGAACCCGTACTTCGTAGCGGAGTTGCGGGAGAAGCCCGGCACGGACGCGGAAGTCCAGCGCTTCCTGCATGGACACACAGCGTTCGGCGAACTCGTCGGTCGCCTCGAGGATCTCCTCGCCTACCTCCTGCCCAGGTTTCGCGACGAGAAGCGGAGCTACCTGACGGTCGGGATCGGCTGCACGGGCGGCCGGCACCGCTCGGTCGCGGTCTCCGAAGCCGTGGCCGATCGTCTCGCGGCAGGTTCCTGGCAGATCCGCCTGCAGCATCGCGACGTCGAGCGGCACCGGACAGCCGCCATCGCCGACCCATGACAGTCCCGGTCCTCATCGTCTCGCACGGCGGCCTGGCCCGCGAGTTGCTCGCATCCGCGAAGGCGATTGCCGGCCATCACTCGAGTGCCGGCAACGCGCCGATTCACGCGCTCTGCGTCGACTGGCGCGCCGGCCGGGAGCAAGCGGCCAGCCTGATCGAAGCCAGGATCCGCCAACTCGACCAGGAGCATGGTTCCGGCGTGCTGATCCTGACCGAGATGTATGGCGACACTCCCTGCAACAGCGCCCTGCGGGCCGCCGGAGTGGCCAGGGCCGCAGTGGTCACCGGCGTCAACCTGCCGATGGTGCTCAGCCTGTGCTGCGGCGCTCCCGATCTCGACCTTCCGGATCTTGCGGACTGGACCTGGAGCAACGGCCGCAAGAGCATCCAGCTGGCGGCGACCGGTCTGGCGCGGCCTGCCAGATGAGAGAACGCGTCGTCGAGGTCGTCAACGAGCTGGGGCTTCACGCCCGGGCCGCGGCCCGGCTCGTGCAAACGGCGAACCAGTTCCAGTCGAGCGTGGTGCTGCGTGCCAACGGCCGTGAGACCGAGGCGAAGAGCATTCTCGGCGTCCTGCTGCTCGGCGCGGGGCACGGTGCCAGGCTTACCGTCCGCTGCCGCGGCGAGGACGAGCAGGCCGCCATGGACGCCCTTTGCGATCTGATCCGGGCCCGCTTCGGGGAGGAGGCTTGAACCGGCCGTCCGGCAGCCCTCCGACCGTCCAGGAGACGCTGCAGGGAGCGGCCGCCGCCCCGGGCGTCGCGATCGGGCCGGCCGTGTGTCTTCGCGGCCACGGTGTCCAGGTCCTGCGCGTGCCGGTCCGCAGCCACGACCTGGACCGGGAGGTTGAACGCTTCCGCGCCGCCGTGAGGGCCGTCGAGGTCGAGCTGGAGGCCACCGAAAGCCGGATAGCGGAAACGTTCGGCAGCGATCTGGCGTCCATCTTCCATGCCCATTCGGTGATCCTGCGAGACTCCTCCTTTGCGCGCAGGATCGACCAGACGATTCGGGAAGATCGAGTCAACGCCGAGTGGGCGGTACAGGCGGTAGCCGACGACCTCGGCGAGAAGTTCGCACAGGTCAAGAGCCAGCATCTGCGCGAGCGCGGTGAGGATCTTCGCGACGTCACCCGGTACCTTCTGCGCGCCCTGGCCGGCAAGAAGAGCAGCCCCGGCGTCGGCGTTGATTTCGACCGTAGCGTCGTCGTCGTCAGCCACGAACTGACGCCGGACGAGGTCCTGCGCCTGGGCCGTCGCGGCGCCGTGGGCTTCGCGATCGAGGTCGGAGGCGCCAACTCCCACACGGCGATCGTCGCCCGCGCACTGGACGTTCCCCTGGTCACCGGCATCGTGGACATCACGAACCGCGTTGCCGATGACGATCCGGTGATCGTCGACGGGGAAGAAGGACGTTTCACGCTGCACCCGACGCCTGAGACCCTCGAGCTCTACGGGGTCCTTCAGCGCCGCCGCCGGCAGAAGGAAGAGGTCCTCACGACGGCAGCGAGAAAACTGCCGGCACGAAGCCGCGACGGCGTCGGAGTCGAACTGCTCGCCAACGTGGAGATTCCCGAGGAGTTCGAGGACGTGCAGCGCTTCGGTGCGGCCGGCGTCGGTCTCTACAGGAGCGAGTTCCTCTACCTCGAGAAGAGTCCGGATCTACCCACGGAGGAGGAGTACCTGGCCGTCGTCAGGGGGCTCCTCGAAGCTCTGGCGCCCCGGCCGGTCGTCGTCCGTACGCTCGACCTGGGCGGAAGCAAGACCGCTCGCGGCCTTGACGAGCTGGAGGAGGAGAACCCGGTCCTCGGTCTGCGCGGCATCCGGCTGACTCTGGCTCGCACCGACATCTTCCGCAGCCAGTTGCGTGCCCTGTTTCGCGCGGCTGCTTTCGGCAACCTGCGCATCATGGTCCCGATGGTGACGGCGGTGGAGGAGATCCGGGCGCTGCGCAGCCTCTGTGCGGAAATCTGCTCGGAGCTGACGGCGGAAGGAATCGACCACCGGCGGGACGTCGAGATCGGCGCCATGGTGGAGGTGCCGGCGACGGTTCTGATCGCCCGTCAACTCGCCGCCGAGGTGGACTTCCTGTCGATCGGCACGAACGACCTGATCCAGTACGCGCTGGCGGTCGACCGGACGAACGAGCAGGTGACCAGCCTCTACCAGCCCTTGCATCCTGCCGTTCTGAGCATGATCCAGATCGTCGTCGAGGCTGGTCGGCGCCAGAGGGTGCCGGTGGCGCTCTGCGGCGAAATGGCCGCCAGCCCCGAGTGCGTGCCCTTGCTGCTTGGCCTGGGCCTGCGTGAACTCTCGATGAGTCCGCGGAACATTCCGCTGGCCAAGGAGGTCGTCCGCACGGTGGACGTCGGCGACGCGGAGGAGCTCGCCAGACGCTGTGTCGCCGCTTCGACCGCCGGCGAAGTGCGGGAACTTCTCGCCGGGGCTCACGCGTCCGCGGTCTAGGGGGCGGCGCGGTCCCGGGGACCCGCGGGCCGCCGGCTTCCGGCTGCGGGAGTAGTAATCTCCGCGCCGTGGAACGCTTCTACATCGAGACGTGGGGCTGCCAGATGAACGAACTGGACAGCCAGCGCATGGCCGGGCAGTTGATGCAGCAGGGCCTGCTGCCGACGCGCGCGCTCGAGGAGGCCGACCTGATCCTCCTGAACTCCTGCTCGGTTCGTGAGAAGGCGGCCCAGAAGGCCTACTCCCGGCTGGGGGAGTACCGGCTGCTCAAACGGGTCCGTGAGAACCTCAGGATCGGATTCTGCGGCTGCGTGGCTCAGCAGGAAGGCGAAGAAGCGTTGCGCCGGATTCCCGATCTCGACTTCGTCGTCGGTACCGGCCGCGTAGGGGAACTCGGGTCCGTTCTCGGACGCAGCCGCAATGGAGAGCGCGTCCTGGCGGTCGGCTTCCCGGACGAACGCCCGTACGACTTCGAGGCGATCAGCCGGGACACCGCCCACAAGGGCATGGTCACGATCATCGAGGGCTGCAACAAGCGCTGCACCTTCTGCGTCGTCCCGAACACACGGGGAGCGGAGCGCTGCCGGCCGATGGCGGACATCCTGCGCGAGATCGAGCACCTTCTGGACTACGGCTTCGTTGAGATCGAACTCCTGGGCCAGACCGTGAACCACTGGCGCGAACCCGAGCCGCCGCTCGGCAGCGGTCGGGATCGGGACTTCGCCGACCTGCTCAACGCAGCCGCCGTCCTGCCCGGCCTGAAGCGCCTGCGCTTCGTGACCTCCTATCCGCGCGACTTCACCGACCGGATGATCCGCGCCGTAGCCCGCCACGAGAACATCTCGCCCTACCTTCACCTGCCGGTGCAGTCGGGATCGAATCGCGTGCTGCGCCGGATGGGCAGGGGATACACGGTGGAGGAGTACCTCGCGCTGGTGGACCGCCTGCGAGCGGCACGCGGGGGCCTCGCTTTGTCCACCGACCTGATCGTCGGCTTTCCCGGCGAGTCCGAAGAGGACTTCCAGCGCACCCTGGAGCTGGTGGAATCGGTACGTTTCGCGACGGTGTTCGCGTTCAGGTACAGCCCCAGGCCGAACACGGCGGCCATCCGGCTACCGGCGTCGGACGAGGTGCCCCGCGAGGTCGCCGACCAGCGGTTGCAGCGTGTCTTCAAGGCACAGTCCGCGATCCAGCGCGCGCTGAACGAGGAACTCGTGGGCTCGGAGTTCGACCTCCTCGTGACGGGTTGGAGCCGGCGTGCCGGACACCAGTCGGGGCGCACGGACTGCCACCGGATCGTCCACTTTCCGGCGCCCGAGCAGCCGGTGGAAACGGGCTCGCTGGTACGGGTCCGGACACTTCAGGCCTACGACCACTCCCTGATGGGCGAACTTCTCGCCAGTCGCGTAGGATGACCGGGATGACGGCGGACGAGGCCAAGGCCCGGTCGACCCGGGAGGAATCCGAGGACCGGAAGATCCCGGCCGAGGTCCATGGCCTGATGATGGAGCCGAACTCCAACCAGCCGATCGTGATCCTGCGGCTGCACGAACATGACCCGGAAGGGAGTTCGGTCGTTCCGATCTGGATCGGCATCTTCGAGGCGGGCGCCATCCAGCTTGCCATCGAGGGCAGGGACCCCGGCCGGCCGATGACTCACGATTTGCTGAAGAATGCTCTCGATCTGGTGGGCGCCGAGGTGATCGAGGTGGTCGTGAGAGCGATCGAGGGAAACACGTTTCTGGCGGTGGTCGAGCTCGTCGAACGAACGGGCGAGCATCGCCTTCTCGATGCAAGGCCCAGCGACGCCATTGCCCTCGCCCTGCGCGCCGGTGCGCCACTCTTCGTCCGGCAGTCGGTGGCCGATCTCGCCCGCGTCAAGCAGTCCGACGAGGACGCCGGCGAAGCCCCCACGGCGGGAGCGGACGAGAAGAAGATGAAGAAGTGGCTGGAGGAACTCGACCCGAAGGCGTTGGGAAAGTACGAGATGTAGCCGGCCGATGCCGACTAAGGAAGGCGATACCAGACCCGGCACCGCGCACACTGTCGGGGAAGTTCGCCGTCCCGACGGCCGCCCGGTCGGCCGGATGGTGCCCTTGGCCCGAATCGAACCCGACCCGGATCAGCCCCGGCGCGAACTCGGGAGTCTGGACGGCCTGACCGCCTCGATTCGCGCCAGAGGCGTGCTCGAACCAATCCTGGCGCGGCCGATCGACCAGGTCGGTCCGACCGGGGGGGCCTACCGCCGGTACCGGATCATCTCCGGTGAACGGCGTTTCCGCGCCGCGCGGCGGGCCGGACTCAGGGAGATTCCGTTGATCGAGATGGAGGTCTCGCCACGAGACGCCCTGGAGATCGCCCTGGTCGAGAACCTCCAGCGAGCCGATCTGACGCCGTTCGAGGAAGCCGAGGGTCTGAGGACCCTGGTCGAACGCCATGGCTACACGCACGATCGGGTCGCCGCCGCGGTCGGGCGGTCCCGGGTCAGCGTGACGGAATCCCTCGGGCTCCTGCGCATGCCCGGCGGCGCGCGCGAAACCGCCGTCGAGCTCGGCGTGGCGTCGAGCAAGTCCATTCTGCTCGAGGTGATGAAGCTGGGCTCGGAGGCTTCGATGATCCGGATGCTGGAACGGATCGCGGAACACGGCCTGACGCGCGCGGAAGTTCGCGCCGAGATCCGGAAACGGCGAGCCCTCGCGGATGACCACGAAGCAGAGGCCGCCGCGGCGGAAACGGTCGGCGCCGGGCAGGAGGCCGGGATGAAGGCTCACGTGTTCCGGTTTCGGTCGGGCGACGACCGGTTCAGCGTGTCGCTCAGCTTCAGGCAGGAGGTCGTGGAAGAGAGCGACCTCATCCGCGCTCTCGAGGAGCTTCTGGCCGAGCTTCGGCGGGGCCGGGACGAGACGGGACCGTAGGGCTCGGCGCCAGAAGGACGGCGCGGGTCGTTGCCGCCTGCCGCCCGTTCGCGCATGGCTGGAGTCTGATAATGTCCATTATGTAAACTCCAGCAAGGAAGCCGGCCACCCGGGGCGATGAGTCAGAATGGCGGCTGAAACCGCGATGTACCGACTCCTCGACCGCTACATCCTCCGTGAGACGACGGGACCGCTCGTTCTCGGGCTCCTGGTGTTCACGTTCCTGGCCCTCATGCAGGAGCTCTTCCAGTACGCGGAGATGATCATCGGCCGCAACGTGGAGGCTGCGGTCGCCCTCCAGCTCCTGGGCTACAGCCTGCCGCACATCGTCGTCCTGACGATCCCGATGGCCTTCCTGTTCGCGATCCTCATCGCGATCGGCCGCCTGGCGGCGGACAGCGAGCTGGTGGCCATGAGGGCCTCGGGTATCAGCCTGTGGGCCATCTACCGGCCGATCCTGCTCATGAGCCTGGTCCTTGCGGGCCTGACCGGCTACCTGAGCACGGTCACGCTACCCGCGGGCAACAAGGCGATCAGCGACCTCCGACTGTCGATTCTGACCCGAAACGTCAGTCAGCAGGTCAAGCCGAAGGTCTTCTACGACCAGCTTCAGGATCGTGTCCTCTACGTCTTCGAGACCCCCGAGAACGACGAAGGGTGGCGAGGGGTCTTCCTCGCCGACGCCGTGCCGGGCCCGGAACAGCAGGTGATCGTGGGCGAAACCGGCCGGATCGATCTGAACCAGGCCACCGGCCAGGCGGTCCTTCGGTTCGGCGTCGCCGACGTCCACGAGGTGGACACGAACAACCCGGGCGCCTACCAGCTCCAGCGACTCAGGGACGCAAACATCGCACTCGAGGACAGCCTCTTCCGGCACGAAGAGCGACTGGTACTGGCGAAGGACGTCCGTTCCATGACTCTCCCCGAGCTCTTCGACCGGACCGTGGAGCCCGGAAGAACCGCGTCGGAGCGGAACAGGGCGTTGGTCGAGATCCACAAGAAGTTCGCCATCCCGGCCGCCTGTCTGGTGTTCGGCCTCTACGGAATCCCGCTCGGTTTCCGAAACCGGCGGGGCGGCCGCTCTTCCGGTTTCCTCGTGTCGGTCGGCATCTTCCTCTTCTACTACGTCCTGCTGGGGAACGGAGAGGAGGCGGCAGCGAGCGGTCAACTTCCCCCCTGGCTGGCCATGTGGGCACCGAACATCGTTCTGAGCGTCCTCGGCACCTTCCTGCTGTGGCGCCGCAACCGGGACAAGAGCCTGATGATCAGCGCTCTCGACCGATTTGCGCGGGATCACCTGTGGCGGCGCTTCGCCCGCCTCGGGCGCCGGCGGGAACTCCTGGGACGCAGGCGTCGCGCCCGGGAGCATCGGCTCGCGCGTGTGCGGCCGCAGTCGCTGGCCTCCTCCCCCACCCCGGCACGCGTGAAGGTTCTCGTGGAGCCACCGACCTTCCGCTTCCCCGGAGTTCTGGACCGCTACATCTTCGGCGTGTTCGTTCGGGTGCTGGCCGTGACGATCGTGGCCGCCCTCGCCGTCTTCATCGTCTCCGACTTCACCCAGCTCGTCGACGAGATGCTCCGGAACAATGTCCGTTCCAGTGTTTTCGTCGAGTACTACCAGTACCTGTCCCTCCAGGTCTTCTACGACAACGCGCCCGTTCTCGTCCTGGTCACGACTCTCGTCACCTTCGGCCTGCTGTCCCAGCGCAACGAAGTCGTGGCCGCCAAGGCGCTTGGGTTCAGCCTGTTTCGACTGGCCGTGCCGGCCCTGTTCGCGGCGGTCGGCGTCGCCCTCCTGAGCGCCGCGCTGGAGAACTCGGTTCTACCGGCCTCGAACGCGAAGGTCGTTGAAATGAGGGACCGGATACGGGGCGGTTCCGGTCCCGTCAAGAGCTATCACCGGGCCGACCGTCAGTGGCGTTTCGCCCAGGAAGAGAACGGTGGCGGCTACATCTACAACTACCGGCACTACGACGCGGACCGGGCCACGTTGCGGCGCCTCCAGGTGTTCCGTTTCGACGCTCAACACAGGCTCACCCGGCGTCTCTATGCGGCCGCGGCCCGGTACGTCCCTGGCGACCGCAAGGGCCGCTGGGAACTGGTGGATGCCTGGATTCGGGAGTTCGACGGCCTGACGATCACCAATAGCCAGCGATTCGCCGGTCCCCAGCCGGTGGATCTCCCGGAGGAGCCGGAGTTCTTCAACACGGAGGTGAAGTACGCGGAGCAGATGAACCGGCTCGAACTCCGCCGCCACATCGACGAACTCGTGGCAGCGGGAACGGACGTGCCGGAGCTGGAGATGCAGCTCCACAACAAGACCGCGATGCCTGTCGTCAGCCTGGTGATGGCCCTGGTCGCGCTGCCCTTCGCCTTCCGCCTCGGCCGCCAGGGCGCGCTGTACGGCATTGGCATTTCCATCGTCGTGGGAATCGTGTACTACACGGTGATCAGCGTCTTCACCACCCTGGGCCAGTCCGAGGCCCTGCCGCCGCTGATCGCCGCCTGGAGTCCCAACGCGCTGTTCGCGACGCTGGCGCTCTACCTCTTTCTGGGCGTACGAACCTGACGTCAGGCGACCGCGCGGCGAAGCGTGGGGACCCGGTCGAGCTGCTCCCAGGGGAACTCGGACCGCCCGAAATGGCCATAGGCCGCGGTCTGGAGGTAGCGCGGCTGGCGCAGACTCAGCCCGTCGATGATCGCAAGCGGTTCGAGGGCGAACTCACTCGTGACGATCTCCTCGAGTAGCCGGTCCGTAAGACCCTCCCGGGCGGTGCCGAAGGAATCCACGTGGACCGAAACGGGCTTTGCGACGCCAATGGCGTACGCCAGTTGCACTTCCAGCCGATCGGCCATCCCGGCCGCCACCAGGTTCTTGGCCACGTACCGGGCCATGTAGCTGGCGGAGCGGTCCACCTTGGTCGGATCCTTGCCGGAGAACGCGCCACCGCCGTGGTGACCGACGCCGCCGTAGGTATCGACGATGATCTTCCGTCCCGTCAGTCCGCAGTCCCCCTGCGGACCGCCGGTCACGAAGTTGCCGGTGGGATTGACGTGGAGCTTCGTCTCGTGTGCGCCGGCCTCGCGATACAGGTCGCCCGGCAGCGAGGCCCTCACCACATGTTGACGCACGACCCGTTCGATCTCAACGTGCTCGACGCCGACCGCGTGCTGGGTGGAAACCACGACCGTGTCGATCCGGTGGGCTTCCCCATCCTCCCCGTACTCGACGGTGACCTGGGACTTGCCGTCCGGACGCAACCAGTCGAAGTCCCCCGAACGGCGCAATTCGGCAAGTCGCCGCGTCAGGCGATGCGCCAGTTCGATCGGCAACGGCATGAAGTCCGCCGTCTCCCGGCAGGCGTAGCCGAACATCATTCCCTGGTCACCGGCGCCGCCCCTGTCGACGCCGAGGGCGATGTCCGCGGATTGCTCGTCGAGCCGAACCTGCACTTCACAGTCGTCGGCGCCGAAGCCGGCCCCCGTTTCGCCATAGCCGATGTCGCGGATCGTCTTTCGCGCCACGGCCTCGTAGTCGATCTCGTCGTCGCCGGAACGAAGCGTGATTTCGCCAGCGAGCACCACGAGGTCGGTGCTGACCAGCGTCTCGCACGCCACTCGGGCCCTCGGATCCCGGCTCAGTGCGGCATCGAGGACGGCGTCCGAGATCTGGTCCGCGACCTTGTCGGGATGTCCCTCGGTAACCGACTCGGAAGTGAACAACCGGCGCATTCCGGTCGCGGGCCTCGACATGGGCCGCGACACTAGCAAGTTCCAGGACAAAATCCACGCCCGGAGACTTCCCTCGCCGGCCGGCGCCGAGCCATAACATCGCCAGCGCGATGATCCGCAGCCGGAACAATCCGCAGGTCAGAACGATCCGGCGACTGCGCAGCGCGCATGGGCGGAGGAACGCCGAACTCCTCCTGCTCGAGGGCCCGCACCTGGCAGCGGCCGCCGCCGAGGCCGGTCTCACGCTGCGCCACCTCCTGGTCACGCCCGACTTCCAATCCCGGCATGGCGATCTCGTAGATCACATCGAGCACGAGTCCGGCGCACGCGCAGCCGTGATCGATCCCCAACGTCTCCGCGAGCAGGCGGATGCGGATGCTCCCCAGGGAATCGCGGCCGTCGCCGAATCGCCCGGCACCTGGAAGACGGCCGGGAGCACAACTGCCCTACTGGATCCCGGCCTTCACCTCTATGCCGACGGCATCCAGGATCCGGGCAACCTCGGCGCCATGGCCCGATCCGCCGAAGCCGCCGGCGCCGTGTCCCTGCTTCTTTCGCCAGGCACCGCCAGACCCGGCCACCCCCGTGCCCTCCGAGCCTCCGCCGGCAGCCTCCTTCGCATCCCCCTGTGCACCGATGTCGATGTAGACCGCCTTCCGTCCGATATCCGTCTTCTCGCCCTGACCCCTCACCCACCGGACCACGGCCGGGTTGCCACGGCGACACTGTTCTCAGATGACCGCGTCCCGTCGGGCCTCGTCCCCACCGACCCGATCCTCCTCGCCGTCGGCAGCGAGAGCAGAGGCCTCTCGCCCGCCCTCCTCGCTCGTGCCGACCTTCTCCTGGCGATCCCCATCGCCCCAGCTGTCGAGTCCCTCAACGCCACCGTCGCCGCGTCTCTCGCCCTGTTCGAACTGCGCCGCCTGCTCGAACTGGCGCAGCCTTCCCGCCGCTGACGGGTGACTACCCGGAACGTCTCGCTTCCAGCAGGCGGGTCAACGCCGGCGCGACGTCATGGAGGTCGGCGACGATGCCGTAGTGGGCGACGCTGAAGATGGGGGCTTCGGGGTCCCTGTTGACGGCGACGATGACGCGGGAGCCACTCATCCCCATCAGATGCTGGATCGAGCCCGATACGCCGAGGGCGACGTAGAGGTTCGGGGCGACGATGTGGCCGCTCGATCCGACCTGGTGCTCACGGGGCAGCCAGCCGTTGTCGACCACGGGCCGGCTCGCTCCGAGTTCGGCGTCCAGCGCCGAGGCCAGGTCGGCCGCGACGGAGACCTCGTCCGGGCCGCCGACCCCGCGGCCGGCGGTA
The DNA here is from genome assembly GCA_022826745.1 of Thermoanaerobaculia bacterium. Taxonomy (GTDB): domain Bacteria; phylum Acidobacteriota; class Thermoanaerobaculia; order Multivoradales; family Multivoraceae; genus Multivorans. The sequence continues at coordinate 148,230 of JAJDUI010000010.1, forward strand.
ACGATCCGCTCGGCACCCGGCAGATCGACGCCGCCCGCACCTGCCGCTTCACGGCCGAGAATCTCGCGTTCCCGGTGCCGTTCGACGTCGGCCGGCCGACCGACCTCGAACACCCGCTCCGGCGACTCCACCGGATCGTGGCCGCCGAACGCGCCGATCTGCACCGTGGCGACGACGAGTCGCCTCTTCGGTCGAACTTCGGCCCGGAGCCTGGCCTGGAGGATGGCCCGGCTGAAACGGAGGCCGCCGCAAGCGTCGAGCGTCGCCGAGCTCACCGAGGCGACGTAGGCGGCGCCAAGCCGTACCGCGAGTCGTGGCGCGTACTCCGCCGACTGGTAGGTATGCGGGAGGAGAACCACTGTCGGCGCCGCCGGATCCCCGCCGCTCTCCCGAGAGATCAGGACGTGGAGCGCCTCCGCGTAGAGCCCTGGCGAGTAGGGACCGAGACTCTCTTCCTCCAGAAGGGCGACCCGGGAGTTGCCGCCGAGAGCCCGTCCGCAGGCACGAACTTCCTGCGTCCCCGGTCCACCGCCCGCGCCTTCGATCAGCCATACGACCGGTGCCGCCGAGTTCAGAGCGCCACCTCCCGTTCGAGGTGTGCGAGCAACTCCTCCGCTGCCGCCTCCGCCGAAACGCCCTCGATCACTACGCCGCCGGCGCCGGCAGGCGGCAAGGTGACGGATTCGGTTTCGGTCCCGGCGCCCGCGGCTCCCACCAGGCCCGCATCCACAGCCGAGCAATCCTCGCGGTGGAGCGGCTTCCTGCGGGCCTGAAGCGTTCCCCGGAGGGAAGCGAACCGCGGCTTGTTGATGCCGGCCTGAATCGCCAGTACGGCCGGCAGGTCCAGCCTCAGAAGCTCGTTCATGCCGCCCTCGAGTTCCCGGACGACGCGCGCCGACTGCCTGGGCGCGTCCAGCTCGACCGCCATGACCAGCCAGGCGTACGGAAGACCCAGGATCTCGGCAATCACCGCCGGAGTCGCCGCCTGGCCCAGGTCGTCCGACTGGGCTCCGGTCAGCACGAGGTCGCAGTGATCTTTCGCCAGTGCCGCCGCCAGAGCGCATCCGTCGGCCAGGGCATCACCTCCCTGCAATGCCTCACCGGCCAGGTGAACGGCACGGTCGGCGCCCAGCGCCAGGGCCTTTCTCAATGCCTCCTCGACCCGCGCCGGACCGAGGCTGAACACGACCACCTCCGGCCGTTCCTCGCCGCGCGACACTTCGGCTTCGGCCAGGACGAGCGCTTCCTCCAGCGCGCAGAGGTCGCAACTGGAGATCACCCAGTTCAGATCGCTGTCGTCGATCTCCCTTCCGGAGTCGGCGATCCGCAGGTGGGAGTCCGTGTCCGGTACCTGTTTGATGCAGACGCCGATCCTCAACCTCTCCTCCCGAGACCTATCTCCGCGGCACCCTGCCGGGCGCGCGAGCATAGCGCCGCGTCCGCGGCTACCGAAGCAGGTGGCTGGGCGGCTCCGCGAAGCCATAGACGTCTGTCTATCTGTCTGGTAGTTTTCCCTGCGGTGCCTTCGTTTGCCATTCAGCTCGCAACGATGACCGGCGACTCCGCGGTCATCCACTTCTTTCTCCGTTCGGGCCCGGTGGCGAAGATCGTGCTCGGGATCCTGGTGCTCATGTCGCTTTCGTCCTGGTACGTGCTGCTTCAGCGCCTGCTGCTGTTCCGGCGCACGGGCCGGCAGAATCGGAGTTTCCTGGCCCTCTTCCGCAAGGCCGCCCGCTTCAGCGACATCGGCAAGGCCGCGTCGGACCATCGAGCCTCCTCACTGGTCGGGCTGTTTCAGGCCGGCTACCTCGAGATCGATACACAGATCAAGGCGTTGCGCGAGCCTCACGGAGACGACGAGGGCCTGCGCCTGCAATCGCTGATGGGCCTGGAACGGACTCTCCGCCGGGCTGCCAACGTCGAACTCCGGGTCCTCGCGCGGAACACGTCCTGGCTGGCGACGACCGCCGCGGCAGCCCCCTTCATCGGCCTGTTCGGCACGGTGTGGGGAATCATGATCGCCTTCAACGACATTGGAACCTCCGGCACGGCCACGATCACCGCGGTCGCTCCCGGCATCGCCGAGGCACTGGTGAATACGGCCGCCGGTCTGGTTGCCGCGATTCCCGCCCTGGTCGGTTACAACTACCTGGCCACCAGGCTCCGGCAGTTGCGCGCCGAAATGGACGACTTCACGCTTGAGTTCCTGAACCTGGCCGAACGGAATTTCGGCTGAGCCAGCTCCCGGAGGGAACAGAATGGCGTTCTTCCAGGACACTGACAGCGACGATTCGGTCCTCGCCGACATCAACGTCACGCCCCTGGTGGACGTCATGCTCGTCCTGCTGATCATCTTCATGATCGCGACGCCGATGCTGCACCAGGGGGTCGAGGTGACGCTGCCGGAGATGGAGTCTCCCGCGTCGCTGGCCATCCGGGACGAGGATCCGATGATTCTCACGATCGCCCGGAACGATCTCGTCTACATCAAGGACGAACCGGTGGCCACGGCGCTGCTGGTCGACCGGCTGCTCCCGATGCTCGAGCTCCGCGACTACGAAGCGGTGTTCGTCAAGGGAGACGAGGACGTCCCCTACGGAAGAATCATCGACGTGCTCGACGTTCTTGAGCGTGCGGACATCCATCGCGTGTCCCTCGTCGTACAACCAGCGGATTGAGGCCCGAGGCCCTTTGCAGAACCAGGACGACCGCACGCTTCCGCTCGAACGCGCTCTCGCGGGCCGGGAGCGGCGCGGCCAGAGCCTGAGCCGGCCTTGCCTGGCGGCGTCGCTGGCCCTGCACATCACTCTGATCGGCGGGCTCCTGTTCGGCCCCGGGCTGTTCGCGGAGCGGACCCAACTGGAACGGCAGCCGCTCGAAATCGTCCGCCTGCCGACCATCCGGCCGGAGCCCATTCCACCACCCCCGCCGCAGGAAGAACCGGAACCGGCGTCCGTTCCCGAACCCGAGCCCGAACCGGAGCCCGAGGAGCCGCCACCCGACGTTCCGACCCTGGCCCCCGAAGAGCCCGAACCGGAACCGGAGCCCGAACCGCCCCCCCCGGAGCCGGAGCCCGAACCGGAGCCGGAACCGCGCCCCCGGCTGGAGCGGCCGTTTCAGCCCGAACGCACCGTGGACGACTCGCTGGCCGGTACTGACGATGCCGAAGCGCCGGTGATCGGCTACGACAGCGAGGACTTCACCTACGCCTATTACACACGCCGGCTGATGGCCGCGATCAAGGCCCGCTGGACAAGACCCCCGATCGAGGGGGTGGAGGCGGTCGTCTTCTTCCGGATCGCGACCGACGGTACGGTCAGCGACCTGGAGCTTCTCCTGTCGTCCGGCGTCACGCGATTCGACAATGCCGGTTTGAGAGCGATCGAACTCGCGTCGCCGGTGCCGCCGCTGCCGGTCAGCTTCCGCAAGCCCAGTCTGGGTGTCACGATGACGATCCGGTGACGACACAGGAGCCAACGATGAGAGTTCCAATCCTTCGCATGATGGTCCTGGCCGCCGTGCCCTGCCTCCTCGCCGTGTCTCCCGTCCTGCCGCAAACGGCGCCGGAAGCCGCCGCCACGGATCCCGCGCCCCTTCCGTCGGACCTCCAGCTCGTCCTCGAGCCCGACGCGGCGGTGCGTCTGAATCTCGCGTTGCCCCGCGCCGGACGCCCTCCCGGCGCGCGACCGGAATTCCTCGACGCGATGGGTGAACTCGAGCAGACCCTCCGCGAAGATCTGGCTTTCACCCAACTGTTCGATGTCCAGGGCCCGGAGGTGCTTTCCGCGGTCCGTTTGAGCGGCGACCGCGCCAGAGACCTCGAACAGTACCGCGCATACGGCAACGAGGTCGCTCTCCTGACGGAGTTCAAGCTGAACGGGGACGAGTTGATCCTCGAGGGGCGGGTCTACGATCTGGCGAGCGGCCAGTTCATCCTCGGCAAGCGGTTCAGCGGGGGCATCGATCTGGCGCGGCGCATCGCGCACGCCCTCTCCGACGAGATCGTCCTCTACTTCACCGGTCGCCGCGGCATCGCGATGACGTCGATCGCCTTTGTCTCGGACCGGGAAGGCCAGGCGAGCAAGGAGATCTTCCTGATGGACTACGACGGTCACGCCCAGCGCCGGATCACGGGCCACATCTCGACCAGTCTCTCGCCGGTCTGGGCCGTCGACGGCAGTGGACTCGCCTATCTCTCGTACTTCCAGGGACGTCCCGGGGTCTACTGGGCCGACCTGACGACCGGCCGCAAGACGCCGATCGTCTTCGAGGAGCAGCCGGCGTACTCTCCGAGCGTCTGCCCGGACGGCGAAACCGTCCTCTTTTCCCGCCCGGTCCGCCGCAGCGGAAAGAGCAGCACCGAGGTCTTCTCCATCGAGCGCGGAGGCGGCTCCCCTCGGCAGATCACGCGCTCGAGCGGCGAGGACACGAACCCCGACTGTTCACCGGACGGCAACCGTATCGCCTTCACGTCCAGCCGTTCCGGAACCCCGCAGATCTATGTGATGAACATGGACGGCGGCGATCTCAAGCGGGTGACCGTCAATGGCCGGTACAACGAAGGGGCCTCCTGGCATCCCGACGGCAGCAAGCTCGTCTATGCCCGGCGTACGGAACGCGGCGACCGGTTCGACATCGCGGTTGTCGATCTGGTGACCGGTCAGGATCAACTGCTGACGACCGCGCCCGGCAGCCACGAGTACCCGACGTTCTCCCCCAATGGCGAGTGGATCGTCTTCGAGTCCCGCCAGCGCGGACGCGGTCGCCAGATCTACATCATGAGCGGCGACGGCCGCTACCTGCGCCAGGTGACCACGCGCGGCAACAACTACTCGCCTTCGTGGTCCGGCTACTTCGACTGACGTTGAAGCTGCGCCGGAGAATCCGCTGTTGCCGCCCGAGCACCGCTCTGGTAGTGTCCGTGCAACCGAAACGTTTCAGGTTTCCAGGCTTTAGGAGTAGTCCCCGCATGTTGGCCAGAAGGTTCTCTGCACTCTTCCTGTCGGCTCTCGTTCTGCTGGCCATCGGCGCCTGCAAGAAAGCCGAACCCGAACCGCCGCCGCCACCGCCACCGCCGGCTCCCGCGCCCGAGCCGCCGCCGCCGGAACCCGTACCGCCACCGCCGGAACCGCCCGTCGAGCCGGGCTACGTCTCGCCGTGGTCCGAGGACATCCTGGAAGCGAACGAGGAAGTCCACGAGAAGGGTCTCCTGGGCGACGTGTACTTCGAGTTCGACAAGGCGACACTGACCGACACGACACGGTCCCAGCTCGGCAAGAACGCCGACTTTCTCAAGAGCCAGGATGGCGAGGACTTCGTCATCACGATCGAAGGCCACTGCGACGAGCGGGGCACGAACGACTACAACCTGGCCCTTGGCGACCGCAGGGCGAACTCGGCCCGCGACTACCTCACCTCCCTCGGCATTTCCGGCGATCGCCTGAGGACGATCAGCTACGGAGAGGAGCGGCCACAGTGCGAGGAGTCGAACGAGGACTGCTGGCAACTGAACCGGCGCGCCTACTTCCGCGTAACCGACCGCATGTGACGCGGCTGGCGCGAGGACGCGCCAGCCGGATACTGGCGGGTGTTCTGCTGGTGCCGGCGTTCGCCTGCACCTCGTCGACCCAGTTGACGGAACTGGAGGCCGGGCTGGCGGCCCTCGAGCAGCAGGTCGCTTCCTTCCGGTCCCAAACGCCCACCCGCGACGACCTGACCCTCGTAGCTCGCGCCGTCGAAGAACTGCTGGAGAGCGACGTCAGCGCCAGGGCGGACCTGAAGGAGGATCTCCGCCAGATTCTCGCCGAGGTCGAAGCCCTGAGAACCTCGACCCAGGAACAGCGACGGACCCTCAACGCGTCTCTTGCACGAATCGGACAGGTGAGCGACGAGTTCGACCTCCTGCAGGGCCAGCTTGAGCGCCAGGAAACGATCCTGGCCACGCTCAGCGAGCAGCTCGAGGCCAGCCGACAGACCCCTCCCGCCCAATCCGTGGAGCCGAAGACGCTGTACGACGCCGCCTATCAGCACTACCTGAGCGGAGACTACGAACAGGCAGCGGCCGGCTTCGAGCGGTATCTCGACACCTTCCCCGACGGCGAGGACGCAGACAGCGCCCAGTACTGGCTCGGGGAGTCGTACATCGGACAGGGGAGGTTTCGCACGGCGATCGACGAACTCGGCCGGGTCGCTGAACGCTACCCCGCCAGTGACAAGGTTGCGAGCTCCATGCTGCGCATTGGCGTAGCACACATCGAACTCGGCGAACGCGAGCTGGGCAACGAGATGTTGCTCCGCGTCAGGCAGGAGTATCCGGACTCGGACGAGGCGGCCCTTGCCCTGCAGCAACTCGACAACCCGGCCGACCAACTGTAAACTGCACCGCCGGCGCCGGTCACCCCCAACTCGGTCAATACGAACCCTACGGCCCCGAGCCCGGAGAGAACACGAAATGGCGAACAGCAAGCAGGCCGAGAAGCGCATCCGGCAGTCCCTCATCCGGCGGGACCGCAACCGGGCTGCGCTGTCCAGGCTCCGCACCTCGATCAAGCAGCTTCGCACCGCCGCGGACAGCGACGTGACGAAGGCGCGCGAGCTTCTCCCCTCGACGCTCAGCCTGATCGACGCGACGGCCCGAAGAGGCGTGATCCACGCGAACGCCGCCGCCCGACGCAAGTCGCGCCTGACCAGGCTCGTGAACCGGCGCGCCGAGGCGGCCGCCGGAACAGCCACCGCCGAATCTTCCGACTGAATCCACCGCGGCGGCGCGGATCGCAGTCAGCGCCCCGAAACCCCTCGCAGGCTCGGTGTTTCGGCCCATCCCGTCCGCACGGCGGAGCGTACGCTTGAGAACCGGCTTCGCTGCATTCTCCAGCGCACGCTCCTAGAATCCCTCGAGCAGGTCCGTCACCATCGTGTCGGCGAAGCGCTCGGCGCTGTCTTCGATGGCGAGATTCTCGCGGTCGAAGAAGTCGCTGTCGGCGCTCTCGACCTCGTAGCTCTCCTTGAACTGGTAGCGGTCGTTCGCCCAGATCACCTCCCCTTCCTCCCCGGTCGGCGAGGGAACCCGCCGGAACGAAACGTCGGTGATGATCGCCAGTTCGTACTCCTGGGCGCGGCCGTCGCTCGTGAACGTGATCGGCGCCACGCGGAATGCCGTCACCGCGCCGCGAATCACCGCGTCCGCCTCGTTCTCGGTCGCCACCAGTTCGAACCGCGGCCTCGTCACCAGTTCGTCGGCGATCGCCTGAGTGAGGAACTGCTCGACTTCGACCCGAGTGGTCTGGTTCTCGAACGGCTGCAGGAACACCCGCCGAATGTCCTCGGGGATGTTGGAGGCCCTGCCCACCAGGGTGTAGCCGCAGCCGGCCAGCGCAAGACCGGCGGCAAGAACCGAAACCACCGCCACGAGTCGCACCGGCCATGCCGCCTTCATCGCCATCAGCGTAGCAGCAGGTTCAGCGGCTGGCATCCCGGCCCAGGGTGGCCAACAGAGCGTCCAGGATTCCGTTGACGAACCTCCCCGACTGCTCGGAACCGAACTTCTTGGCCAGCTCGATCGCTTCGTCGATCACCACGACGGCGGGCACGTCCGGCTGGTGACGCAGCTCGTAGACGGCGAGTCGCAGGACATTCCGGTCGACCAGGGGCATTCTCTCCAGCCGCCAGTTCTCCGCCTGTTCATCGATCAGCGCGTCGATCGATTCCTGGTTGACGAGGCTGCCTTCCAGGAGCGTGCGCGCGTAGTCCAGCGCCAGCTTCGAGGCACGCAGCGTGGCGCCCGCGTCGGCGGTCTCGGCGCGGAAGGCATGGACATCGAACTCGCGGACCAACTGCGGCGGTTCCAGCCGCCCGACTTCTCGCTGGTAGAGCATCTGCAGCGCCATCTCACGTGCCTGCCGGCGTTTTCCCGCCGGGGCGCGGCCAGTCCGGGCTGCCGCGGCTCCCGTCCTGATCATTGCCTCGTCCTGGTCATGGCCTCGTCATGGTCATGACCTCAACGACCGCAGCAGAACCGCCATCTCCAGAGCAGCTTCCGCGGCCTCCTGGCCCTTGTTGCCCGCCTTGCCGCCCGCCCGGTCCGCCGCCTGCTCCGCGTCATCGCAGGTCAGAACACCGAAGCCGACGGCGAGTCCGGTGCGTGCCGTGACCCGCGCACATCCGGCCGCGCACTCGTTGCAGATGTAGTCGAAGTGCGGCGTCTCTCCCCGGATCACCGCTCCAAGCGCCACCAGGGCATCGAACCTCCCGGTATCCGCCAGGGCGTCCAGAGCGGCCGGCACCTCCCAGGCGCCAGGGACCCGGACCAACTCGATGTCCTCGTCCAGGACACCGTGCCGCCGCAGCGCCTCTCGCGCGCCGGCGATCAGTCCTTCAACGATGGCGCCGTTGAATCGCGCCGCGACCAGCCCGAGCCGGAAGCCAGCCGCATCGGCTGCGATCTTCACGTCGTGCACGGGCCGTCAAAGAAGCTTGGATGGTCGGGACGGCGAGATTCGAACTCGCGACCCCCTGAACCCCATTCAGGTACGCTACCAGACTGCGCCACGTCCCGACCGAAGGGCATTCTCTATTGGATTGCGGCCCTTTGGCAACACGGTAGCGCCATACCGCGTTCACCACTAGTCGCTTTCGGCGCCCGCTTCCGGCCTGAGTTCGGCGGCGAGCTGGCGAGCCTGAGCGACGAGCGCCGCGACTCCACCTTCCAGCCGCTCGACGCGTCGGGCGAGGGCCCCGATCTCGCTCGTGTCGACGGGCGGAGCCTCATCGACCGACGAACCCTCGTCGACGGCCGCGTCCTCCTCCACCTCCTCCGCCTGCGACTGACCTCCGTTCGGCCCGTCTTCCTTGGCGGGAAGCAGGGGCCGGCAGCGGAGCCGGCCGTCCTCCAGTTCCGCCGCCAGCTTCTTCTTTGCCCTTGCGATCGTGTAGCCCTCGTCGTAGAGGAGCTCCTTGATCCGCCGAATCGTCTCCAGATCCTCGGCATCGAAGTCACGGCGGCCCCCGCCGGCCTTCCTCGAGGCCAGGGCCGGGAACTCCGTCTGCCAGTAACGCAGTACGTAGGGCTGGAGATCCAGCAATCGGCACGCATCGGCGATCTTGTACTGCTTGGGAATGAGGAGCCTCCCCGGCTACGCGTCAAGTACGCGCGAGCGCGACCGAGAAAGGAGGGCAGTTTCCGGCTGAAGTGCGACCGTACGAACAGGGGATTATACGAAACGCGAAGATCCGCGGCTTGCGTCGGCGTCGCCCGTCCGCTCCCGCACGACGAGCCGAAGCGGCACTCCGTCAAGCCCGAACGTCTGCCTGATGCTGTTCTCGAGGTACTTCCGGTAGTTGTGGCCACGTTTGAGACGCCGGTTCGCGAACAGGAGAAAGGTGGGAGGCGCGCCGGCCACCTGGGTCGCGTAGAAGAACCTCCAGGGCCTCCCTCGCTCCGCCGGCGCCTGGTGGCGACCCACGATGCGGCGAACTTCCCGGTTGAGTTCGGACGTGGGCACTCGCAGGCGATGCCGCTCACCAACGCGGTCGAGCGCGGGCACGACGTTTCCCACTCCCCGGCCGGTCAGTGCGGAGACGTTGACCCGAGGCGGTTTGGCGAACAGCTCGGATACACGTTCCCAGCCCTCCTCCAGGCGCTCCCGCTTCCCGTCGTCCATCAGGTCCCACTTGTTGCAAACGACGACGGCGGACCGGCCGGCCTGCCAGGCCACGTCGGCGATTGCAAGATCGCCGGAGGCGATGCCCTCGCTCGCGTCCACGACCAGGATCACGAGTTCCGCGCGTTCGATCTGGCGGCGCGCGAGCATCACCGCCAGATCCTCGGGAGTGTCCTGGACCTGGGAGCGCCGCCTGATGCCTGCCGTGTCGACGAGCAGGTAGTCCCGACCGCTTTCGCGCTCCAGCAGACTGTCGATCGGATCCCTGGTGGTTCCCGCGGTGGGAGAGACGAGCGTCCGTTCCCTGCCCAGAAGACGGTTGACCAGGGAGGACTTACCGACGTTCGGCCGGCCCACGACCGCGACGGGCGGCGCAGGCGGCACGACCGCACCGGAAGCCGCCGGAAGATGTCCGGCGATCTCCTTGTGCAGGGAGTCGAATCCCGTGCCGTGCTCCGCCGACAGGAGCACCAGCGCATCACCACCGAGGGCGTAGAACTCGTGGTAACCCTCCGTGGCGGCCCGGGTATCGGCCTTGTTCACAACGACGAGGATTGGCCGGCCACGTGTCCGGAGACGTTCCATGACCTGTTCGTCCGCGGCCGCCAGTCCTTCCCGTCCGTCCACCACCAGCAACAGCAGGTCGCTCTCTTCGACCGCGAACTCGACCTGTTTGTTCAGGCCCAGCGGATCGTCCCCCGGAACCAGACCGCCCGTATCGATCAACTCGACGGCGCCCTGCCCCTCCACGTCGAAACGCCCGACAAGGCGGTCTCGCGTGACGCCCGGTGTGCCGTGGACGATCGCCTGCCGGCGACCGATCAGCCGGTTGAAGAGTGTCGACTTGCCAACGTTGGGGCGACCGACGATGGCGATCGCGGCGGGCATGGGAAAGACGACCGCGCTGCTACGACTCGAACTGATGCTCGATGAGTCGCCCGATCACCATCCAGCCCTCGTCGCGGCGCTTGAACTGATAGCGGACGCGGTAGCGATCCGTGGCGGACGACAGCAACCGTTCCGTGCCGCTCGCGAGCGAGTCGATGTCCCAGACCTCGATCGTCGTCACCGCCGCGTTGGAGTACCGCCAGACGTTGATCTGCTCGATCTCGAAACTCTTGAGCGTCGGGCGCAGGGTGCGACTTGCCTCCATCTCGAGATCGTGGACACGTTTCCTGACGGTGGCGATCTCCTTGGGTACCGCGCCCGAGGCAAGCGCGTCAAAGTCTCCGTTGGCGTAGGCGTTCCCGAGCTTGGGCAGGTAGTCGGCCAGGACGATCTCGATCGCGATTCGATCCTCCTCGGAGGCGCCGTCCGGCCCCGTCTCAGCGCAACCAGCAGCTCCGCCGGCGAGCAGAATGGCCGAAACGACGACCGTTGGGACGGACGCCCCGGGGAGACGGGCGAACGGACACACCTGGGTTGAGATGCTCATGAGATGAGACTAGCAGCCTGCTGCCACTCTGCTGCTGACGAGCCGATATGCGGATAGAATCCGGCTCCGGCTGATTGCCGCGGCCTGCGAAAGTGGCGGAATTGGTAGACGCGCAAGATTCAGGATCTTGTGGTAGCAATACCGTGGGGGTTCGAGTCCCCCCTTTCGCACCACGGCCCGCTCAGGTGTAGATGGCCAGCGCGCTGTCCCCGTAGCGCTTGTGCCGCCGCAGCCTGAACCTCCCGGCTGCCGCCGGCGGCGAGCGCCGGCTGGAGTGCTCCAGGACGATCTCGCCCCCGTCCACGACCACCGCGGAGACGACGCCGAGCAACGCGCCAACTCCGGCCGCATCGTAGGGCGGATCGACGAACACGAGGTCGAACGCGGCTTCCCCCTCCACGACTCTCTCCAGGTCCCCCGGCAGAACCGCTGCGGCCAGACGCAGATCCTCCGCGCCGAGCGCTTCCCGGCTCTCCCTCATGCAGGCCTGGGCGCGGGAACTCCGATCGACCGCCAGGGCGAAGCCGGCGCCGCGGGACAGGGCTTCGAACGAGACGGCTCCGGAGCCGGCATAGAGTTCCAGGACGCGACTGCCGTTGACGCGATCGCCCCAATGGGAGAACAGGGCCTCGCGCAAACGCGCCTGGGTCGGTCGGGCGCCCTCCGGCGCCGTCAGGCGGCGCCCGCGCCAGCAGCCGCCAAGCACCTTCACGCCGCCCGGGCGCTTGGCCGGGGCGGACCGGCGACGGCTCATCCGCCGGGCGACGGGGACGGCGGCAGGCGGTACGCGAGCCGGCCGCCGACGATGGTGTAGACGACCCGGGTGCCCGGGATCTCCTCCTCCGGGATGGTCAGGATGTCCCGCGACAGGACGGTCAGATCGGCGTACTTGCCGACTTCCAGGCTTCCCTTTTCGCCGTCCTCGAAAGCCGCGTAGGCGGCGTCGATCGTGTAGGAGCGCAGGGCCTCTTCGCGGGTCATCCGCTGGTCCCCGTAGAAGACCTCGCCATTCGCCATCCGGCGAGTGACCGAGGCATGGAACGACGCGATCGGATCGACATCCTCGACCGGCGCGTCCGTACCGTTCGTCACCACGGCGCCGGAATCGATCAGGTCCCGCCAGACGTAGGCGCCCTCCGCGCTCCGGCGCTCACCGAGACGATCCGGTACCCAGGGCCCGTCAGACGTGCAGTGCACGGCCTGCATCGAGGCAATCACGCCAAGTTCGGCAAACCGGGGCACATCGTCCGGATGGAGGTGCTGAGCGTGCTCGACACGCCAACGCCTCGTTCGGTCGCCGGCCAGAACCCGCTCGAACAGGTCCAGGGTCTCCCGATTGGCGCGATCACCGATCGCATGGACACAGAGCTGGAAGTCATGTTCACGCGCCAGTCGGGCGGTTTCCTCCATCGCGTCGAGACTCGTCGTGTTCAGACCCGTGGACTGCGGCATGTCCTCGTAAGGATCGAGCAGCCAGGCACCGTGCGATCCCAATGCCCCATCGATCAACCGCTTGATCCCCCGGACCGTGAGGAAGCCGTCGCCGCGGTCGATCATCCGATAGCGACCCAGCCTCTCGGCCAACGCTTGGTTGCTCTCGTTCACCATCACCCAGAGCCGCAGCGGCAAGGCGCCGTCGTCCGCCAGCTCCCGATAGACGTCGATCAGCCCGAAACTGGAGCCCGCGTCCTGGAAGCTCGTGATGCCCTTGGCCAGACATTCTTCGCCAGCCAGCCGCACGACCCGCCGTGCGTAGTTCGGCTCGAGAGTCTCGGAACGCAGCCCGGCGACGAGGGTCTCGGCGGTCTCCCTGAGCGCGCCGGTCGGCTGACCGTCCGCGTCGCGTACGATCTCCCCGCCTTCCGGATCGGCCGTTGCGGCATCGATGCCGGCCAACTCCATCGCCCTCGCGTTCGCGAACGCCATGTGGCCACTGGCATGACCGAGAAGCACCGGATTCTCCGGCGATACCGCGCTCAGACCGTGGTGCGTCGGCAGTCCCTGAACCGCCGGAACCGGCGGCTCGGACCACTTCGACTGGTGCCAGCCCCTGCCCAGAATCCAGGCGCCCGGCTCAGCCTCCGTTACTGCTTCCGCGACCTGCGCGACGATCTCGTCCCAGGTTCGCGCCCCGTCGAGAGCCAACTGGAGCCGGGCCTCCCCAACGCCCCAGAAATGGCCGTGTCCCTCGATGAACCCGGGAACGCCCAGCCGCCCCGCCAGATCGACGACCTCCGTGTCGGGCCCGATCCACGAGCGCGCCTCGCCGCTCGAGCCGACGAAGACGATCCGACCGCCGGCAGCGGCAAGCGCCTCTGCTTCTGCCGGAGCCGCCAGGGTCACCAGGCGGCCGTTCAGGACCACCAGGTCCGCCGGATCCGGACCGCCTCCCCCACAGCCGGCCAGGACGACTCCGAGCAGCGCCCCGACGACCGGGCCGCAGCGCGCAGCGGCACTCGGATCCATCATCCCGCCGGGATGCGCAACGTCTGGCCGACGACGATCCGGCTGCTCCGCAGGCCGTTCGCCCGCTGGATCTTCGCCGTGGACGTTCCGAAGGTCCGCGCCAACTGGCTCAACGTATCGCCGCGCCGGACCCGGTAGACGACTTCCTTGCCGCCCGCCGGGATCCGCAGGCGCTGCCCGGCATGGATCAGGTCGGGCCGGCGCAGCTCGTTCGCCGCCACCACCGTGGCGACCGACACGCCGTACTTGCGCGCGATGCGATTCACCGACTCGCCGCGCACGACGACGTGGACGATCTCAGTCCGAGCAGGTTGCTCCGTCCCCGGAGCCCTCTCCTCGGGCGGGTCGACCGCGGCTCGCCGGATCGGCGGCGGCGCCGCCCGACCGGAACCCGGTGTCGGGATCCGGAGTCGCTGACCGACGTAGATCCGATCCGCCCGCGGCAGGCGGTTGGCGCGCTGGATCGCGGAAACGGAGGAACCGAATCGCCGGGCGATCGCCCCCAGGGTGTCGCCCCGCCGCACCCGATAGCCGAACGCCGCCTGCCGATCGGGCTTGCGCTCGGACGGCAACTCGGCGTAGGCCAGTTCGAACTGCTCCCCCGTTCCCGCCGGCACCCGCAACGGATACCGGGGCGGCACCAGCAGGGAGCCGGCAAGCACCGAACGGTCGAGCGCCGGGTTCAGCTCCGCCAGATCGTCCATGTCCACACCGGTGGCGGACGCCAGGTCGGTCAGGGCGACGTAGCGCTCCCGATCGACGACGTCGAACCGGATTTCGGGGAACGGCTCGACACCGGGGAAGTACCGCTCACGCTCCGCGTAGACGATCACTGCCGCCAGGAACTCGGGATAGAAGTTCCGGGAGGCGAAGCCGAACGTCCTGGACCGGTACTTCTCGGCGATCACGCCGATGTCCCGCGTGTCCAGCCGCCGCACGGCCCTCGCCATGCCGCCGGCGCCGTGGTTGTACGCGGTCAGCGCAAGCGGCCACACCTCCAGCGACTCGTGGTCCTGACGGAGCTTGCGAGCCGCGCCTTCAGCCGCGAGCAGGACATCCGAGCGGGCATCGACGGCCTCGTCCATCTGCAGGAAGGCCCGGCCGGTCGAAGCGGTGAACTGCCATGCGCCCGACGCACCGACCTTGGAACGGGCGCGGTAGTTGAACATCGACTCGACGAAAGGCAGGCAGCGGATCTCGACCGGCAGGCCGTAGTCCGTGAGGATTCGCCGGATCCCCGGCATGAACATCCCGGAGATCTCGATCGCCTCTTCGAAACGGTTGCGCAGCCCGCGCTGCGAGCGGATCAGGCCCGCTGCTCTCCTGTACTTCGCCCTGCCCCCGTCGATGTGCTCCATGCGACCAGGTATGGCGCGGAGATCCGCCGGCAGACCCGACGCCGGCCCTCCCGCCGCGAGATCGCGCAGCGCCCTGGCGATCCGGTTCATCTCGGCGCGAACGCGCCTGATCCGCGTCCGGTCGATCTCGAGTTCGGACGAACCCATCGCCCGCAGGTCGCCCATGTCGACGACGCTGTAGACCACGTCGAGGTGCCGCTCGTCGTGCAGGATGACCTGATCGCTGCTGTAGGTAGCGAACACGTCCTTCCAGAACTCGACCGCGGCCTCGAGGTTCTCCGGCAGCGGGAACAGCTCCGGATCGATCGCCGGGTGGTAGCGCTCCTCGGCCGCGGTTACCGCCGCGACCAGAACCAGCGCCGCACCGCCAGCCAAGACCAGCCCGGGAAACCGGGCGCCACTCCTTCGGTTGCTCTGCATCGAGACGCGTATCTTACTGAAAAACAGGGACTTACGCATCTCCGAGGGTCGTCGTGTCGGATTCGCTAGCGGCAGCGATCAGTACCGGTAGTCGTCCCGCTTGTACGGACCGTTCACCGGCACGCCGATGTACGAGGCCTGCTCTTCGCTGAGCTCCGTCAATCGGACGCCGAGATGGTCCAGATGGAGGCGGGCAACCTCCTCGTCGAGGCGTCTCGGCAGGAGATACACCCTGTTCTCCCGGGAATCCACCGTGCGGTGCAGGTCGATCTGGGCCAGCACCTGGTTGGCGAAGGAAGTCGACATGACGAAACTCGGATGGCCGGTCGCGCAGCCCAGATTCAGCAAACGGCCTTCGGCGAGAACCAGGAGGCTCCGGCCGTCCGGGAAGATCCACTCGTCGACCTGGTCCTTGATGTTGCGGTTCGTGATGCCCGGCAACCGCTTCAGTCCGGCCATGTCGATCTCGTTGTCGAAGTGGCCGATGTTGCCCACCACCGCCTTGTCCTTCATCCGCGCCATGTGTCCGGCGGTGATGACGTTCCGGTTTCCGGTGCAGGTGACGAAAATGTCGGCGGTCTCCAGCACGTCTTCCAGGCGCGCGACCTGGTAGCCCTCCATCGCGGCCTGGAGCGCGCAGATGGGGTCGATCTCCGTGACGATCACCCGGCAGCCCTGGCCGCGCAGGGACTGCGCGCAGCCCTTGCCGACCTCGCCGTAGCCGCAGACGACCGCCGCCTTGCCGCCGAGCATCACGTCCGTGGCGCGGTTCAGGCCGTCGATCAGGGAGTGCCGGCAACCGTAGACGTTGTCGAACTTGGACTTCGTGACCGAGTCGTTGACGTTGAACGTCGGACAGAGCAGCGTTCCCGCTTCTTCCAGCTCGTACAGGCGGAGAACTCCGGTCGTCGTCTCCTCGCTGATTCCCCGCAGCCCGCCGGCCATCCGCGTGAAGTAGTTCCCGTCCCAGGAGCGGACGCGCCGGATCAGGTCGAGAATGACGCCCCACTCCTCGGGCTCGGTCTCCGGGTCGAAGTCGGGCACGGCGCCGTCTCGCTCGTACTCCACGCCGCGGTGGATGAGCAGCGTGGCGTCGCCGCCGTCGTCGACGATCAGGGTCGGCCCGCTCGCGTTCGGCCAGTCCAGCGCGCGCAGCGTGCACCACCAGTACTCCGGCAGCGTCTCGCCCTTCCAGGCGAACACTGGCACGCCCTTCGGGTCCGCGGCGCTGCCGCCCCGCTCCGGCGGACCCACGACCACCGCCGCGGCCGCCTCGTCCTGGGTCGAGAAGATGTTGCAGGACGCCCAGCGAACCTCGGCGCCGAGGTCGATCAGGGTCTCGATCAGCACCGCCGTCTGCACCGTCATGTGCAGGCTGCCGGTGATCCGCGCGCCGGCGAGCGGCCGCTCCGCGCGGTAGCGGCCGCGCAGCTCCATCAGCCCCGGCATCTCGTGTTCGGCGAGTTCGATCTGCCTGCGGCCGGCATGGGCCAGCGAAAGGTCGGCGACGCGAAAGTCGAGACCGCTCGAGGCGGGGAACAGCTCCCGCGCGGTGCCGGCCGTTTTCTCGGAGTGGTCGATTTGCGTATCTGCCATCGTCATCGTTCAGGACCTCCCAGGACCTCCCGGATCCTTTGGCTTCAGTGCGGGGCTGTCAACCACGCCCGCCCCGAGCCCCACGGCGTCGGCGAACAGTTCGTAGGACCGCAGCCGCGCCTTGAAGCCCGGACAGATCGTCAGGACGACGAGTTCGTCGACTCCGAGCCGCCCGGCGAGCTCCCGCGCCCGCGCGGCCACCGTGTCCGGCTCTCCGACCAGACTGCGGGCCCGCATCCTCTCGATCATGGCCCGGTCGGCGTCCGTGAACTCGTACCCCTCCGCTTCCTCCAGGCTCGGGAACGGTCCCGGTCGGCCTTGCGTCAGCCGGATCCACCAGAGGGACCGGCTCAGCGACTGGCGCCGCGCTTCCTCCTCCGTGTCCGCGACCATCGCGCTGACCCCGACGCTCGCCCGCGGCTCGGGGTGCCGCTCGGACGGTCGGTACTCGCTCCGGTAGAGCTCGAGCGCAGCCTCGGCATCGCGGGGCTGGATGAAGTGGGCGAAGCTGTAGGGGCAACCGAAGTGGGCCGCGAACCGCGCGGAGCCGAGGCTCGAGCCAAGCAGCCAGACCTCCGGCTGGGTCTCGCCCTGCGGCATCGCCCGGACGCCGTTCAGCCGAGCGTCCTCGTGACCGCGGCCCAGATAGCCGAGAAGGTCGGCGACCTGCTCCGGGTAGTGCTGCACTCCGAGCCGGCCCGGACCGTGGGCAAGCAGATGGGCAGTGAAGCGGTCGGATCCGGGCGCCCTGCCGATACCCAGGTCGATCCGGCCCGGATACAGGGTCTCCAGCATGCGGAAGACCTCGGCCACCTTGAGCGCGCTGTAGTGGCTCAGCATGACGCCGCCCGAGCCCACGCGCATGCGGCTGGTCGCCGCGGCCACCTGACCGATCAGGGCCTCGGGCGCCGCGCAGGCCAGCGACTGGGAGTTGTGGTGCTCGGCCAGCCAGTACCGGCGATACCCGAGGCGATCCGTCGCCCGGGCCAGTTCCACCGCCTCGCGGATTGCGTCCGCCGGCGTGCTCCCGGCCCGCACCGGGCACTGATCGAGAACGCTGAGCGCCAGCGGCGGCGGCGCCTCAGCCACTCAGTATGCCGTGGAACGCCGGAAACGCTCCACTACTCTGCCGTTCTCTCGCTCAGCGCGCGCCAGCAGCCGCGCCGCCCACTCCTTGCGCTGCTCGTCGACGGCGGCCGGATCGTAGCGATCCACCATCGACCCGAACTGGCTGATGTGCGCCGCCGACGCCCTTGCCTTCGTCTCCGCCACTTCCGTGATGTCGACGGTGTAGTTCGGGTTGGCGCTGTAGTAGAAGAAGACGAGCGGCACGCTCCAGGCCTCGAAACCCTCCGCCTCCAGCTCCGGGAAGTACAGCCGCCAGCGCGCCGCGCGGATCGCGTCGACCGTGATGATCGCGCCCGAACGGTGATCCGACTTGTGGTACTGCTCGTAGGGCGAACCCGGATCGACGGAGAACAGCGCGTCCGGCCGGAACCGCCGGATCTCGCGGGCCACCTGCCGCGTCAGCTCGCGGCGGTCGACGTACTCCAGCATGCCGTCGTCGTGGCCGAGCCAGACGATGTTCTCCTTCGGGATGCCGAGAATCCGGCATGCCTCCTCCTCCTCGGCCCGGCGGATCGCCTTCAGGCGGTCCTTCGTCATCGAAGGATCCCGGGAACCGGCATTGTCCGTCGTGTAGACCACGACCTGGATGTCGTTGCCGTTGGCCGCCAGGATGGCCAGCGTGCCGCCGGAGGTGAAGGTCTCGTCGTCAGGGTGCGGCGTCACGACCAGGATGCGACGGCCGGACCACTCCTCGATCCGGTCATCTCCCTCGTAGGTCGGCTCCGGGCGAGAGACCTGGGCCCCGAGCTGCGTCACCCCGAAGACGGCGACCACGGCCGCGAGCAGCAGCCGCGCCACGGTCGAAGACAACGCTGTCGTGGGGCCTTTCGCGCCCGCCGGGACCATTGCCTCAGTATAGTGAATCCATGGCACTCCCCCGGCTGCGTCGACGTCTCGCCACGACCCTGCTCGCGCTACCGGCCGTCGCTCTCATTCCTGCGGCCGCGCAGCGTGTGGAAGCACAGGATTCCCCAGCCGCGACGATCGCCGAACAGGTGGACGTGAGTATCGTGAACATCGACGTGCATGTCACGAATCGCCGGGGTCGGCCGATCGCCGACCTCACGGCGGCCGACTTCGAGGTCTACGAAGACGCCCAACGGGTCGAGATCACGAACTTCCTGAATGCCGCCGCACGTGACGACCTGGAGTGGACGGACGGTGGCGGGTTCGAGCCGCCCACGGACACCGATGCGCCCCTGATGGTGGCGCTCTACGTCGACCGCTACCGGACAAGCCACGGCAACCTGCTTCGGATCGAGGACGACCTTGCCTCCTTCCTGAGCGCTCGACGCGATCAGGGAGGCCGCATCCGTTTTCTGCTCGCCACGGGAGACCCGGAACTGAACGTCCGGGTTCCCTTCAGTGACGACCCGCAGGAGCTGCTTGGCGCCCTGGAGCAACTGCGCGAGGAGCCGCGTTCCGGCCTCCACGACGATGATCTGCTCCGCCGCCGAACCCTGAGTGAGATCCGGACCACCTACGAGACCTGCATTCAGCCCCCCGCCAGCGACTTCAACCCTGGCTGTGTTCCGTGCGTCGACACCTGGGGCGCGCTTCTTGGCGCCGCGAACCAGTACGCCGCAGAAATGCAGACACGGGCCGCGACCTCGGTCTCCGCACTCGCCGAACTGACCACCGCGCTCGGCGGTCTGCCGGGCCCCAAGGCTCTCGTCTACGTCAGCGATGGATTGCCCCAGCGTCCAGGGGCGGACCTGTTCCACTACCTGGGCCAGATCTGCGCGGATCGGCGGTCCGAGACCGATGCCCTGGAGCGCGAATGGGACGACACGACCCGATTCAATCGCTTCAGCGCCTTCAGCAACGCAAACCGGGTCACCATCTATCCGGTGGACGCCGGCGGCGTGCGGGCCTCGTCGTCGGTCGATCCGACCCTCGCCGGCGCGGTCGGCAGCGTCGAGGGGTTCAGCGGCACGAGTGACTCGAGGCTGTCGACCGTTCTCGTGCCCAGCAACGAGAACGACCGCCTGCGGGTCGACAACCTGCAGGGGACGCTGAGCCTGCTCGCGGACGAAACCGGCGGCCGGGCGGTCTTCAACCAGGCGAATCCGGCGGATGCCCTCGAGGACATCGCGTCGGACTTCGGCTCCTACTACTCCCTTGGCTACCGGGCCCCGCCAGACCGGCGCCACCCGATCCGCCAGATCGAGGTCCGGCTGACCAGACCGAGACAGGGCTGGCAGGTGCGCTACCGGCGCTCCTACGTTCTCAAGTCGGACGACCAGCGGTTGGCGGACCGGCTCTTTGCCGCCCTGAAGCTCGGCGAGCAGACCAACCCTCTTGCCGCGGAGGTGACGTTCGGAGAGCCCTCGCCGGCCGCCGACGCGGGTCGGAGCACGTTGCCGGTCGAGGTCGCAGTTCCCGTCTCGGCGGTCACCTTCCTTCCCGGACCCTCCGGCATGTCGGGAGCGGTGCGCATCTTCCTCGTCGCCGAAGCCGAAGATGGCCGCCGCACGCCGATGCGGCAGAACACCCTTGCCCTGAGCGAGGCGCAGCTTCAGGCCGGACTGGCGAACACCGTCGTGGTGAACGTGGATCTCCCGCCCGGCAGGTTCGCCGTCGCGGTCGGCGTCCGTGACGAAGCGTCGGGCCGCGGCAGCTACCTGGTGCGGAACGTCGAACTGCCCACCTCCGTCAACGGTCCCTGAACGCCTCGACGTCTTCGGCGCTGGTCAGGACGTCCAGGCCGGTGTAGATCGGATCATCGACCGGCGCACCGTTCACCAGTTCGAGCAGCACTTCCATCGACCGGTAGCCCATGGCGTACGGGCGCTGCCCCACCTGTCCGTGGCTCAGGCCCTCAACCAGCAGGTCCAGTTGCATCGGCAGCACGTCCGCACCCATGATCACGAGGTCCCGGGAATCGATCCGGTCCCGGTACGGTTCGACGGCCTGCCGGTAGGCCTGGTCCACGAACTGCGGGAAGCCGCCGGTGATCGAGAACACGTCGAGGTCTGGCTCGGAAGCCAGCACGTCGGCCATCTGCTGTACGGCCAGCGGAAAGTCGTCGTTCGTGTAGAGCGGGCAGGCCGCTACCTCCGTCCAGCCGTTTCGACCCTCGAGCCGTTCACCCGGCGGTGCGGCCGAGGCAGTACCCGCCAGCGTGTCCCGGAGCCCCTGCATCCGCTCGTTGTGGTTCATTGCCGCGGCACCGCCCGACTGAATGCAGATGCGGCCGCCGCCAGGCTTGAACTCCTTGAGCAGCTTGGCTTGCTCGACACCCATGGCGCGGTTCTCCGTACCGATGTATGTCGTGCGCAAACCGGCG
Organism: Thermoanaerobaculia bacterium; assembly: GCA_022826745.1. GTDB lineage: Bacteria > Acidobacteriota > Thermoanaerobaculia > Multivoradales > Multivoraceae > Multivorans. The sequence continues at coordinate 169,581 of JAJDUI010000010.1, forward strand.
TCGTCGACCAGGAGATCGGAGTCCCAGGTGATCACCGGGATCCCGGTGTCGCGCGCGCGCGCCAGCGCGCGCGCCATCGCCGTCGCGTTCGAGGGCGATACTGCGATCCCGTCGACCCGGCGGGTGATCAGATCCTCGACCACCTGAACCTGGTCCGCCTCCGTGTGCTCGCTGGGACCGATGTACAGGCAGTCGACGTCCTCGAGGTCCGCGGCCGCCTGCATGCAGCCGTCGCGGGCGAGGTCGAAGAACGGGTTGTTCATCGCCTTCGGCACCAGAGCGAACGTGTAGCCGGACTCCTCCCGGGCACAGCCTCCCGCCGACAGGGCAAGGGCCAGAGCCACCACGACGCCACGATTCATCGGCCGGCCCGTCTCATTCGCTCGACCAGCATAGCGACGATGATCGATCCCCCGATGAAGGCCCCCTGCCAGTACGGGTCCACGCCGAGCAGCAGCAGGCTGTTGCGGATCAGTTCGATCAGCGCCGCGCCGGCCACCGCGCCGAACGCGCCGCCTTCCCCGCCCATCAGATTGGCGCCGCCGATCACGGCCGAAGCGATGATGCGCAGTTCGTAGTTCTGGCCCAGCGCGTTCGTGACCGCTCCCAGCCAGCCGATCATCAGGATCGCCGAAACCCCGGCAAGCAGGGAACTGAGCACGTAGACGGTGAGCTTTACCCGGGCCACGGGCACGCCCGCCAGCCGGGTCGAATCCTCGTTGCCGCCGACCGCGAGCACGTGCCGCGCCAGCCGGCTGTAGCGGAACCACGCTGCCGCGCAGAGCGCCGCGACGACAAGCAGCCAGACGGGGTTCGCCACTCCCAGGAAGCGGCCGCCGCCCAGCGCGAGCAGCAGGTCCTCGTCGGGACCGAAGTCGTGGATCATCCGGTTGTTCGAGATGACGAGCGCCAGCGACCGCGCGATGCTCAACATGCCGAGCGTGACGACGAAGGGCGACAGGCGGAAGTACGCCACCAGCGAACCGTTGACGAGCCCGCACAGCAGGGCGCAGCCGAGTCCCGCCGCCGCCGCCACGATCAGCGGTTGCCCCGACCCCAGAACGAGACCGGTGACGATCCCCACAAGTCCCATGACGGAGCCGACCGAAAGGTCGATGCCGCCGGTCGCGATGACCGCCGTCTGCCCCAGGGCGATCAGCCCGATGAACGCGAAGTTGCGGCTGATGTTGAAGATGTTGTCGGCGCTCGCGAACGGCTCGGAGACCAGGCTCATCACGCCGGCCAGAGCCGCGACGGTCAGAGTCACCCACAGCGACTGCGGCGCTCGGAGGAGGCTCCTCACGCGGCTTCGAGCGCGCCGGTGATCAGCGCGGTCACCTCCTCCGGCGACGACTCAGCGACCGCCTTGTCCGCCACCTTCCGTCCCCTTCTCAACACGACGACGCGGTCCGCGACCGCGAAGACGTCCGACATCCGGTGGGAGATCAGGAGCACCGAAACGCCCTGGTCGCGCAGGCTGCGAATGAGCTCCAGCACCTCGGCGATCTGACGCACGCTGATGGCCGCGGTCGGCTCGTCCAGCAGCATGAGGCGGGGCGCGCTCAGCCGGGCCCGGGCCAGCGCCGTGGCCTGGCGCTGCCCTCCCGACATCCTCCGCACGAGATCGTCCGGGCGGGTGTCGGAACCGAGCTCGCCGAACAGCTCGGCGGACCTCTTTCGCATGGCCGCGTGGTCCAGCACCGGCAGGATCCCGAACAGCCTGCGGTGCACCTCGCGGCCCAGGAACACGTTGGCCGTCGCGGAGAGGTTGTCGCAAAGGGCGAGGTCCTGGTACACGGCCTCGATGCCGTGCTCCCGGGCCGAGAGGGGCCTCAGTTCGACCGGCTGGCCGTCCCAGCGGATCTCACCCGACGCCGGCGCGAAGTTCCCCGCGACGATCTTGAGCAGGGTGGACTTGCCGGCGCCGTTGTCGCCCATCAGTCCGACGACTTCACCCGGGGCGAGTTCCAGGTCGACGCCCTGCAGCGCCTCGACCGCCCCGAACCGCATGCCGACCGACCGGAGTTCAAGCATGGAACGACCCGGTCGTCAGCCGGTCAGGCGTCCGAAGTAGCCCGGTCCCTGGGTCCAGACGTACCAGGCCATGAAACCGGTCAGGAACAGCGTCACGCCGACCATCAGGGCCCACCACAGCCAGCCGCGGGTCCCCTCCGGCCGGTCCTCTCCCAGATAGCCGCGCTTTCGCTGCAGGATGACGAAGCCGATGTAGGCGGCGGGCAGGAAGAGGCCGCAGACGATGTTCGTCGGCACGGCCAGCCAGACCGCGATGTCGCCCCAGAACACCGGCCCGAGCACGCCGGGCGCGGGAAGCAGCATGGCCAGCCGGTGTTTCCTGCTGCCGAACTCCCAGCCGAACAGCTCGCAGGCCACGAAGCCGGTCGCCAGCATGTGCAGGGTGATCGTCGACAGCGCCATGCCGAGCACGCCCAGGTCGAACACCACGCGTCCCACCGCGGGTCCCGCGACCGCCGCCAGGGACTGCGCCGCCTCGACGGGACTCAGCCGCACGCCGTCGTAGGCTGGATCGAGGTGAATCGTGTTCGCCGCGGCGATCACCATCAGACTCGCGGCCAGCACGTAGGGCACGAAGGTCCCGGTCCACAGGTCGAACCTGGCCAGCGATCTGTGCTCCCGCGACCAGCCGCGGGCGAGCAGCGAGTACGGGTACAGGAACACCATGTTGATCCCGACGGCGGCCGACAGGCCGCTCAGGATCACCGTCACGCCGAGCACGCCGTTCCGCTCGCCGGGAACCGCGAAACCGACGAAGCCGCGGAAGAGGCCGCCCCAGTCCGAGACTCCCGTGCGGATCACCACCCAGGCGAAGCAGACGACGATCCCCCACACCATGTAGCGCAGGAGCCGCTCGTAGACGCGAATCAGCTCGGGCCGCCGGCCGTAGAGCGACGAGATCAGCACGGCCCAGACGAGGACGACGAAGCCGAGCGCTGCCGCCGGCAACCCCTCGATCCCCGCCGCTTCGCCGAGGTCCACCAGCACCGCGGAGGCCAGCGAGTACTGAGGGAAGTGCCAGACGATCGACGCGATGAGGGCGCCCAGGGCCCAGCTCCAGGCGAGGGGCGCCCCGGCGAAGCGGCGCATCGCATCGAACGGCCGCATTCCCGTCGACAGGGTCTGATGGGCGACCGCGGAGAGCATGACCAGCCCGAGCAGCATGGCGAGCGGCGCGACCCACAGGAGCTGGTAGCCGAACACGGCGCCGGCGAACAGGGCGGAAGCCGCCGTCCCGCTGCCGAGCGTCATCGCGCTCTGCATGTAGCCGGGGCCGATCAGTCCGGCGAAACCTCGCCAGCGTGCCGTCCGCGGCGCCTGCTCCAGTTCGGCCAGTTGCCGTCGCTCGGCGGCCAGAACCGCCGGGTCGGGCGGGTGGGCCATCCGGAGACCGACCCGGAGGTCGTCCCGCTCGGCGGCGGACAACTGTTCCGGCATGTCGGCTAGGCTACTCCACCGCCATGGACCGGCGATTCCCCTCTGCGCTTCTCATCGCGCTTGTCGCCGCGGCATCACCGGGCCTGGCCCAGCGCGGCGACCGCGAGGGTCACGTCATGGAACAGGTGTGGCGCCAGTTCAAGGTGCCCGAAGCGCCTCCCCTGGTCCCCGAGGAAGCGATGGAAACACTCCGTGTGGCCCCCGGCTTCCGCGTCGAGCTGGTCGCGGCGGAACCCCTGGTCGAAGACCCGGTCGCGATGGCCTGGGACGAACGGGGGCTCCTCTACGTCGTCGAGATGCGCGGCTTCATGCCGAACGTGGACGGCATCGGCGAGCAGGAGCCGGTGGGCCGGGTCGTCGTGCTCGAGGACGCTGACGCGGACGGCGCGATGGACCGGAGCGCGGTTTACCTCGACGGCCTGGTCAGCCCGCGCGCAATCGCGGCCGTCTCGGGCGGCGTGCTGATCGGCGAACCGCCGAACCTGTGGCTGTGCCGGAGCGAAGCGGAAGCCGGCGGCCTGCCCCGTTGCGCGAGCCGGGAGCGGCTTCTCGATTACGGCGACCCGGACCCCGATCTTCTGGAACACACCGAGAACGGACTCCTCTGGGCCCTGGACAACTGGATCTACAACGCCAAGTCCGACCGGCGCTTCCGGCTACGGAGGGGGACCGAAGGCGCCTTTATCGAGGTCGATCCGACCCTCTTCCGGGGCCAGTGGGGCATGGCCCAGGACGACGTCGGCCGCCTCTACTACAACACGAACTCGCGCTACCTGTACGCCGATCTCATTCCCGCCGACTACGCCCTCGCGGACCCCGAGCATCAGCCCCGGGGCGGCGGCATCGGCGCCAGCGAGCGGCTGGTCCACGACGAGACGGTCTACTCGATCCGGGTGAACCCGGGCATCAACCGCGGCTACGTCGGCAGCATGCTGCGCGGCGACGGCCGGCTCGCCGTCACCACCTCGGTCAGCGGACTGACGGTCTACCGGGGCGACCAGTTCCCAAGCACGTTCCGGGGCGACGTCTTCGTGCCGGAACCCGCCGGCAACGTCGTTGCTCACTTCGATGTCGCGCCGGGGTCGGAACGGGACGGCGTCCCGACCCTGACTGCAGAGCACCGCCGGTACGGCGACGCCGACTGGATCGAGCGGGAGTTCCTGGCCTCGACCGACGAGCGTTTCCGCCCGGTCGACGCGAAGATCGGACCGGACGGCGCTCTCTATGTGATCGACATGTACCGCGGCATCCTGCAGCACGTGAGGTACGTGACGACCTACCTCCGCGAGTACATCCTCGAGCACGGCCTCGACCGCCCGATCGGCATGGGGCGTATCTACCGGGTCGTCTGGGAGGGCGATGCCGACGAGCCCGCTCCGGTCCGCCGCGAAGCTCCTGCGCTCGCTGACGCAACCGACCGCATCGTCTCCCTCTCCCACCCGAACGGCTGGCACCGGGATACCGCCCAGCGTCTGCTGGTCGAGAACGAACTCGACGACGCCGACCGGGATGCACTGCGTGAACTTGCCCGTTCAGCCGCCGATCCGCTGGCCCGCATCCACGCCCTGTGGACCCTTCACGGCCGCGGCGAACTCGATGAGGCAACGACTCTGGCAGCCATTCGGGACGGCAACCCGTGGCTCGTCGTCCACGGTTTGCGCGCCGGCGAGGAGACGCTGGCCGGAAGTGCGGCCGGTCAGGCCGCCATCGGCGAGCTGCTCGACTCCTCGTCGGCCCAGGTCCGCAGCCAGGCCCTGCTGACCCTCGGCGCCATGGCTCCCGAAGCGACCTGGGCCAGGACCGCTCTGGCCGAGCGGGTCGCGGCGCACCCGGACGACCCCTTCCACCGCCAGGTTGCCGTGGCCGCGAACCCCGGCGCCGTCGGCGCAACCGAGGCGCCGGAGCCCCCGGCCGCGGCGCCCGCCATGACGGCAGAGGAAGCGGCCCGCTTCAACCGCGGCCGGCGCCACTACCGCTCCTGCAACTCATGCCACGGCAACGACGGCCGGGGCCTGGAAGGTCTCGGCCCGAGCCTGGTGGACTCCCCCTGGGTCGTCGGTTCCCCCGAACGCCTGACCGCCCTCGTCCTGCACGGCATCGAAGGGCCGATCGAAGTCCACGGCGAAATCTGGGACGACCTCATGCCCGGCTTTGCCGCCGACCCCCGTCTCCCCGACACCGCCATCGCCGCTCTCCTCACCTACGTCCGCCGAAGCTGGGGCAACGCGGCTGATCCCGTTTCGCCCGAACTCGTCACCGCAGTTCGCGAACGCACTGGCGACCGCATCCACCCCTGGACCGCCGAAGAACTCGATTCAGCGTTCCCGTAGCGCCCGCCGCCAACCGACGGAGTCCATTCCGCTGCGAACGGCCTACGTAGCCGCTTCGGCCACCGCCTCAGGGTCGACGTCGCGCTTGTGGAAGTCCAGCAGGAGATAGAGCGCGGGAATCACGACGAGCGTCAACAGCGTCGAGGTCAGCAGCCCGCCCACGACCGTCAGCGCCATCGGCGTCCGGAGTTCCGCCCCCTCCCCCAGGCCCAGCGCCATCGGCAGCAGGCCCAGCACGGTGGTCGAGGTCGTCATCAGGATCGGCCGTAGCCGCACCAGGCAAGCCTCGCGCAAGGCGTCGATCTTCGCCTTGCCGGCGCGCCGCAGACGATTCGTGTAGTCGATCAGGATGATCGCGTTGTTGACCACGATCCCGGCCAGCAGAATGCCGCCGATCAGGACGACGATGCTGACCGGCGTCCGGGTCAGATAGAGGATGCCAATCGCGCCGATGATCGAGAACGGCACCGCGAAGAGGATGACGAAGGGGTGCAGAAGCGACTCGAACTGCGACGCCATGACCAGGTAGACCATGAACACGGCCAGCAGGATCGCCAGTCGCATGCTGTCGAATGAGCGTTCCATCTCCTGGCGCTGCCCGCCGACCGAGTAGTCGAAGCCGACCGGGAACCGGGTCGAGTCCAGGATGGCCTGGATGTCGTCGGAGACGCTGCCGAGATCGCGGCCGACGATGTTCGCCTCGATCAGCGCCACTCGGCCGCCGTCGCTGCGGCGAATCTCGGCCGGCCCTTCCGTCTCGATCACTTCCGCCACCGCCGAAAGAGGCAGTGGCGTGGCGCCGCTCTGGCGGATGTTCAGGTTGCGGAGATCGCGGACCGAGTCGCGGTAGCCCTCGTCGGCCCGCATCCGGACCTCGATGTTTCGATCCTCGCGCACGATGTCCGTCGCGATGTCGCCCTGCACTTTGGACCGGATCACGGCGCCGAGTTCGGCAACGGTGTAGTTCAGCGTCGACAGCCGCTCCCGGTCGAAGATGATCTGCAGTTCCGGATTGCCGCCCTCGGTCGACGACTTGACGTCGACCAGCCCTTCGACCTCGCGCATCCGGGCTGCCACCTGGTCGGCAAGCACCTCCAGCAGGGCCAGATTGTGGCCGCGGATCTGCACCTCGACCGGGCTCCTGAAGCTGAAGTAGGTAGGACGGCCGAACCGGTACTTCAGGGAATCGTCGCCAAGCACCGATCCGCCGTCGGCCGCGGCCCCGGCCCGAACCGACGCTGCGCCCGCGATCGGCGGCATCCCACCACCAAAGGACGCGTTCTCCGCGTCGATCATGTTCCGGATCCGGCCCATCACCAACTCTTCGCGCTCGGCATCGATCGGCGGTGTCAAACGCACGTTGACCTGGCCAATGTTCTCCCGTCTCTCGCCCGCGGCGCCACCCTGTTCGTTCGATGTGCCCACTACCGTGTAGACCGACTGCACGTCGTCCTTCAGTTGTTCGCGCACGAACCTGTCAACGGCGCTCAGGCGTCGGTCCGTCACCTCCAGGCGGCTGCCCGGCGCCAGCTCGGCGTCCACGTAGAACTCCCCCTGGATCAACTCCGGCACGAGTTCGGTTCCCAGCGAGCCGATGAGCTGGACGCTCCCCGCGAGGAGCACGACTGCCGCCAGGACGACCAGTGCGGGGTGGCGAAGGGCACCGCGAAGGATGCGGGCATAGACCGCCGTGATGCCGCGAAGCACTGCGTCGAAGCCGAAGAGAACGGGCCGCAGCAGCAGGGACATGACCGTGGCAACGGCGCGGACCACATGCTTGACGGCCAGCGCGATGCCGACGCCGATCGCGCTGAGGAAGGCCGAAAGGGCTCTGGTCACCGGGTTGGAGCGGCCCACGTGTTTGACGGACTCGACCTCGGCACCGGCAGCGAAGAACCTCCGGGAAGCCAGCATCGGGATCACGGTCAGCGCGACCCCCAGCGACACGAGCAGCGAGAACGTCACGGTCAGCGCCTGGTCGCCGAACATCTGGCCGGCGACGCCCTCGACGAACACGATCGGCACGAACACGCAGACGGTCGTGATGGTGCTCGCGATAACCGCCCGCCCGACCTCGGAGGCGCCGGCCCGGGCCGCCTCGACGACCCCGAGGCCCTGGTCCCGCCGGCGCTGGATCGCCTCCAGGACGACGATCGAGTTATCCAGCAGGAGACCGATGCCGAGCGTGATCCCGCCCAGCGACATGATGTTGAGCGACACGCCGGCGACGTACATCAGGAAGAAGGTCGCCACGACCGAGACCGGGATCGAGATCCCGATGATCAGCGTCTTCGGCGCGCTGCGCAGGAACAGGAACAGCACGACGATCGCCAGCGAGCCGCCGATCAGGGCCGTCTCGATCACGGCCGACACGGAGTCGCGGATGTAGCGCGACTGGTCGGTGAGAACGCTCAGTTCGAGCTGGGGGTCGATCTGCCGGATCTCCTCCACCAGCCCCTCCACCCGCTCGAGAACGGCGGATGCGACGGTCACGGTGTTCGTGCCGCCCTCCTTGTAGACCGCGATCTCCACGGCCTCGTCGCCGTTGATTCGCGTGATCACCTCGCGTTCCCTGGCCCCCTGGTAGACGCGGGCGATGTCCTCGAGGCGCACGATCGCCCCCTGGGAGCGGTCGATCACGATCTCCCGCATCTCCTCCGGACGCAGCAGCTCGTTGATCGTTCGCACCAGGTAGTCGGTCTGGCCGTCGCGCAGCCGGCCGCCCGTGAGATTCACGTTCTCCTGCGCCAGGCGGTTCATCACCTGGTTCATCGTCAGGCCCAGGGAGGTCAGCCTCCGTTCATCGATCTCGACCTGGATCTCCTCCTCCAGACCGCCACTGACGACGACGGCCGCCACGCCTTCCAGGCGCTCCAGCTTCCGCTTCAGATCCTCCTCCGCCAGCAGGCGCAGCGCGATCAGGTCGCTGCCGCCGCCGGCGAGCCCCATCCGCAGGATCGGGTCGAGGGACGGGTCGTAGCGCAACAGAACCGGCCGGTCGGCCGCGATCGGCAACCGCACCTGATCCAGACGCTCGCGCACGTCGAGCGACGCGAAGTCCATGTTCGTGCCCCAGGAGAACTCCAGGGTGACCTCGCTGATGTCCGCCCGGGAACTGGAGATGACCCGGTTGACGCCGTTGACCACCCCGACCGCGTCCTCGACCGGCCGCGTGATCAGGGTCTCCATCTCGACCGGTGCCGCCCCCTCGTACCCCGTCTGAACGGTCAGCGACGGGTAGGTGATGTCCGGCAGCAGGTCGACCGCCAGATCGCGGAAGGCGACGCCGCCGAACACCACCGCCGCCAGGGCGAAGATGAACACGGTGACCGGTCGCCGGGTGGCGAAGGAGACAACCCGCATGTCGCGTTACCTGGTCAGGCGCCCCGGGCCGCGGTCAACCTTGCGGCCGGCCGGGCGCTCCACCCTGCCGCCTGCCCGCCGGAGCACCGGGCGGCCTTCCCGGCGGTCCCTGGCCGCTCCGGATGCGCTCCATCATCTGGTCGATCTGCTCGTCGCTCATGCCCCGCTCCTTCATGCGGGCCCGCATCATCTCCATCCGTTCGGGCGTCATCTGGCTGGGGTCGAAACCGGCGGGCGGTCCAGCACGGAAGCCTCCGGGGCCGCCTGGCCCCGGCCGCCCCGGTACGGCCTGCCCTGCGGCATCGGCGCCGCCAGCCGCGGCAGGCGACCCGCCGGCCGCATCCTCGGCGGCCGGTGCTGGAACCGAAGTGAACATCGTGGGAGCCGCGGCGGGCCCCTCCCGTTCGTCGATCGTCACCGGCGTCTGGTCGGACAGGTTGTCCTGACCGATGATCACGACATCCTCACCCTCGCCGAGGCCGGAGAGCACTTCCAGGCTGTCGCTCTCTTCGTAGCCGAGTTCGAGTTCGCGACGCCGGGCGACCGTACCGCCCTGCCCGTCGTCCATCGCCACGTACACGGTGTCGGACGTGCTCTCGAGAACCAGGGCCTGCTTCGGTACGACGAGCGCGTTCTCGTGAACGTCCGTCTCGACGAACACGCTGGCGAACATTCCGGGCCGCAGGCGGCCCTGGGCCTGCACTTCGAGGGTGACCTTGACCGTACCGGTCGCCGCGTCGACGACCGGGCTGATCCGCAGCACCCGTGCCGGAAAGCGGACCCCGGAATACGCCTCGACCGTCAGGTGGGCGGGCTGATCCAGCTTGAGCCGCGGCAGGTCCTTCTCGGGAAGCTGGATCGGACAGAGCAGCGGGTCGAAGTCCGAGATCCGGAAGAGCCTCGCGTTGGTCGCGACATGCTCCGCGTTCTTGATCACGCGCTCGATGATCAGGCCGTCGAACGGCGCCCGGATCACGGTGTAGTCGAGCAGGATCTCGGTGCCGACGATCTGGGCGGCGGCGCTCTCGAAGGTCGACCTGGCGAGGTCGTAGGCCTCCTGGCTGATCACTTCCTCGCGGTAGGACGACTGGGCCCGGTTCCAGGACAGTTCCGCCTCGGCCAGGTTGACCCGGGCGATGCCCAACTGCGCCTCGATCTCCGCGGCGTCGATACGCGCCAGCACCTGGCCTTCCCGCACGAAGTCGCCCTCTTCCACGTTCAGTTCGACGATGGGACCGGTCGTCCGCGCCACGATGTCGACCTCATTCTCGGCCTCGAGCGAGCCGTTCGTCTCCAGGTAGTCCGCGATGTCGCGGCGAATGACGCTCGTCACCCTGACCGGAATCGCGGAAGTGGCCGGTGGGCTGCCGAAGCCAGGCGGGGCGCCGCCTGGAAAGCCTCCCGGAGGTCCGCCACCGCGGCCCCCGGGCCCGCCTCCGGGTCCGCCCCGGCCGGCGCGGGGGTTGTCGCCGCCCGCTTCGGCGTTGGACTGCCCGCAGCCGATGCCCGCGGCGGCCACGGCCGCTATCAACAGAAGGGCGCCGGCTGACCGCGCCTTGCCCAATCGTCTCGTGAGTTTCATGCCATCTTTCTCCGCGGAACGGTCGTGACCGCCCGCACAACCCGCTGGACGAAGAGCTTCACGTCGTCGACCAGGGAATAGACCGTCGGAATCACAAGCAGGGTCAGGAAGGTGGATGTCGTGAGCCCGCCCAGGATGACGAGGCCTACCGGCGCCCAGAAGGCGGCCCGACCCTCGGGCTGTCCGAACACCTGGGGCAGGAAGAAGGGCGCCACCATGGGAGACAGACCGAGAATCGTCGTCACGGCCGTCATCAGGATGGGCCGCAGGCGGTTCTTTCCGCCTAGGACGATCGCCTTGTCGCGGGCGATGCCTTCGCGGCGCAACCGGTTGATGTGGTCGATCAGGACGATCGCGTTGTTCACGACGATTCCGGCCAGGATGAGGAGTCCCATGTTCGACGAGTCGGACCGCGGCTGGCCGGCCAGGTACATGATCAGGCCGACGCCGATGAAGGCGAAGGGAATCGACAGCATGATCGTGAACGGCTGGAGGAAGTCCTCGAACAGGGCCGCCATGATCATGTAGATCAGCACGACGGCCAGGATCATCGCCAGGACGGCGCGCGACGCGTCCTCCTCGGCCTCCATGAACCTCCTGCCAAGCGACCATTCGTAGCCTGGCGGAAGCGGAACGTCCGCGAGGGCCATCTGGACCGGACGCCGCAGCATGAAGCCCGGCGTGCCGCCCGCGGCGGTGATGTCGATTTCCACCTTCGAGCGACGGTTCTCCCGCTCGACCTCGGACGGTCCGCTCTGGATGCGGAACGAAGCGAGGCTGGAGATCGGCAGGGTGACCGCTCCCGACGCGTCGTCCGGGTTCTGGCCGTTCGGGTCCGACACGAGGACCGGCATCTTCTTCAACTGATCGAGCGTCTCCCGGTCCTCTTCCCGGTACTGCATGACCATGCCGATTTCGCGCTCCGCCGTCTTGAAGTAGGCCAGCGAGCGGCTCGACAGCGCGCCATTCACCGTCATCGCCACGGCCTGACTCGACAGGCCGCCCTGGAGGGCCCGTTCACGGTTCACGGAAACCCGGATCTCGTCGTCGCCGCTCTCGAACGAGTTGTCGATGTCGCCGACGATGGGGATCTGACGCAGCCGGTCGGTGATCCGCGGCACCAGGAGTTCGAGGGTGCCCATGTCGTCGCCGATCAGTTCCACGTCCATCCCGGATCTCCCGGAACCGGGAGGCCCGAACTCGGTCCGGGCGAGCTTGAAGAGAACGCCGACCTTCTGCGGCATCGCCTCCCGAATGAGCTCCGTGACCTCGTCCGTGGACATCTCCGAAACCTCTTCCGGCTTGAGATAGACCTCGAAGCGGTTGCCGCCGCCGTACCCCCGGCTGCGGCCGCCTCCTCGCCGGACCTGGTGGGCGATGTCGGCGATCTCCCACTCGTCGCGCCTGGAGTCGAGCAGACCGTAGACCTCGTCATAGAGAGCCAGGCGATCGTCCATGCCCATCTGCCGCGGCGTTTCGACGAAGATGGTCAACGCCCGGCCCTGGGAGGGTTGGTTGAAGCTCCGTTCGATGCTGTTGTACAGCTCCCAGGAACCGTAGAGCAGCGCGCCGATGACCATGGTGAAGATGAAACGGTGGCGCAGGGTGAAGGCCAGCGTCGTCCCGTAGAGGTCGCCGATCCGGTCGAGCAGCTTGAACCGGCGCTTGCTCTCCGACCTGAGCAGGATCGCCGCGATCATCGGCACGACGGTCAGGGAGATGACCAGGGAACCGAGCATGACGACGCAGACGGTCGTGCCGATGTCCCCCATGAAGCGCGAGAAGCTGCCCGGTCCGCCACCGCCGCTGCCGAAGAAGATGAGCGGCACGAACACGCACATCGTGGTCATCGTCGAGCAGATGATCGGCATGGCCACGTCGCTGGCGCCGCCCAGGGCGGCGTACTTCGCACTGGCGCCGAGGTCCTGGCGGTGCCGGAAGATCGACTCGATGACCACGATCGAGTTGTCGAGCAGCATCCCGATGGCCAGCATCAGCCCCATCAGGCTCATCACGTTCAACGTGATCTCGGTAACGCCCGCCTGGCGGCCGAGGTACATCATCACGAAGGTCATGACCAGCGACAGCGGCACCGCCAGGGCCACCAGCAGCGTGGTCCGGAACTTGCGCAGGAACAGGAACATGAAGACGATCGCCAGACCGCCGCCGATCAGCCCGCTGCGACCGAGTTCGGTCAGGCCCTGGCGCACGTCGACCGAGGTGTCGTGGAAGTGGCGGAACTCGAGGCCTGCGCCCTCGGGCGTCTCCTGAATGGCCTGGAGTTCGGCCTTGACGCGGCCGACGACCTCCAGCAGATTCGCGTCGGAGGCCTTGTTCACGCTCAGGCTGATCGCCTCCGACCCGTTCAGGAAGCTGTACTCGTACTTGTCGGGGTAGCCGAACTTCACGTCGGCGACATCGCCCACGCGCAGGCCGTCGCCGCGGATCGGCAGGTCGCGGATCTCGTCCGGCGTCCGAAACTCGCCGATGGTGCGTACCAGCAGGCGGCGGCTGCCTTCGCGCAGGTAGCCGCCCGATACGTTCACGTGGTTGCTCTGCAGGGTCTGCCGCAACTCGCGGATGTCCACGCCGAGGGCGGCCATGCGGTCGGGCAGCAGCTCGATCCGCAGCTCCCGGCTCAGCATGCCCCAGACCTCCGCCTGCGCCACGCCCTCCAGCCGCTCGATCCGGGGCAGGAGCACGTCCTCGACGAAGTCGTTCAGTTCGTCCTGGTCCCACGGCGCGCTGAGACTGCTGCGGAGAACCGGAATGTCCGTGCTCTCGAAACGCCGGACGTAGATCTCCTCCACGTCGCTCGGCAGTTCGTTGCGCACCCGGTCGATCCGGTCGCGGACGTCGACGGAGGCCAGCTCCATGTCCGTCCCGTCCTGGAACTCGATGTCCACCGACGCGGAGCTGCCGCTGGCCCGCGAGCGGAGCAGCCGGACGCCGTTGATCGTGCCCAGGCTGTCCTCCAGCGGCCAGATGATGGACCGCGCGATCTCCTCCGGAGAGGAGGACTGGTAAGGCACGCGGACCGAGATGTTCGACGACTGGAAGAGCGGCAGAAACTCCAGCGGCAGGCGTGTGAGCGACAGCCAGCCGAGCACCAGCACGCCCAGAGTCGCCATGAACATGGTCACGCGGCGCTCGACGGCGAAGCGGATGAGCGGGTGGACGGGAACATGCGCCGCCGCCTCCTGCAGTGCCGCCTCCTGCTCCTCCTGTCCCCCGCGCAAGCCGGTTGCCTGCCCTTCCATCGCGGTCTCCTTCTCCTCGGCGCTCACCGGCACTCACCCGGCGAGCGGTCGTCGCCACGGTGCCCGCGGCCACGGCCGTCCCGGTTCCAATCTTCATGACGCCGGCCCCGCTGCCAGAGTTCACGGCTCATCTCGTCGAAGCGGGCCGCCTGGTCCGGACGAAGCAGCTCTCCCACCTGCCGGTGGAAATCCCTCTGCATGGCGCAGAAGTCGTCGCGCGCACCGGTCCAGTACCGCCGGCCCCGCACCATCGCCTCGCCGACAATCGGCTCCAGCGCCTCGATCTGCTCCGCATCGAGTTCCAGACGCCGCGCCATGCGGTGAGTCATCTTCGACCGGTGCTCGGCGAAGGCCTCGGAACGCGGCGTACCGGCCGCGGCTTCCGGCGCCGGAGTCGCCGCCGCTTCGTCCGCGTCTTCCTCCCAGCCGCGGCAGTCGAAGTGGAACATCGACGACGATCCGGAAGCATGCGCCTCCGCCGGAGCGTCCTGTTTCTTCTCGGCGGCACGACGTTCCGGCAGGAGCCGGTCCGCCACCAGACCGGCTGCCAGGCCCACGACCAGCACGGAACCCAGCGCGACACTCATCCACAACTTCGTGGGGCCGTTCGACATCACCGCGTCCCCATCGGCTCGTAGAGAACGGCCAGCAGTTCGTAGCCGGCGTCGTCGGCGTTCATCGCCACGGTCGCCACACCCGCCTCTTCCAGCCCGGCCACGAATGGATCCGGGTACTCGGCGGCTGCCGGAGCTTCCGGAACAGTCTCCGGGGACATGGCCGGTGCGCCGCCGCCAAGCGTCATGACCAGCGCCGCGCCGGCCGCAAGCGCGCCGACAGGCGACAGGCGCAGGGCAAGAAGCCGCCAGGGCGCGGCCTGGTCGGCGCGCTCCAGCCAGGCCTCGCGACGGGCTCTGAAACCCGCCAGGAAGCCGGGCGCCGGCGGCGGCGCCGCGCACTCCTCACGCAGCCCGTCGAACAGCGCATCGAGCTTGCCTCCGGCCTCCTCCGGACGACTCGACCTCTTCTCCTCCCTCATCGTGTACCTCCTCTGCGTCCTCCTGCCTTGCCCGGCTCGTCGAGCCGGCGGCGGAGCTTCTGACGGCCCCGATGGACCCGGATCTGCGCCGTACCGATCGGACAGCCCAGAAGCTCCGCAATCTCCACGTACTTCATTCCCGCCACATCCTTCAGCACGACCGCCGTCCGCTGGTTCTTCGGCAACCGCGCCAGCTCGCGCACAAGGGCGCGCCGGAGCAGCCGCGACTCGACTGCCGACTCCGCGCCAGCGGCCGGCAACTCGGCGAGGGCCTCCTCCCCCACGTTCCGGTCCAGCCGCCTGCCCCAACGCGCCGACCGGCGCAACTCGTCGTGGGCCCGGTTGATCGCGATCCGGTAGAGCCAGCTCTTGAACGCGGCCGATTCTCCCAGGTCGCCGAGCTTCCGGTAGGCCAGCAGGAAAGCGTCCTGCGCCACGTCCTCGGCAACCTGCCAGTTGAGTACGTAGCCGTAGACCAGCTTCCGGAGCGGTGTCTCGTAGCGAAGCACCAGTGCTTCGAACGCACTGCCGTCACCCGCCGACGCACGTCGAACGAGTTCGGCGTCTTCGGAAAGACCGGTCGACTCGCGGATCGCTTCCCGGTCAGACGGTTTCTGTGCTGGCAAGCCATCGTCCTCTCGGTGCAGGGACGACCCGCCGGCGACCCTTGTTTCGCTCGGCCGGCCGCCGGAGGCGCCAGTCATGGTTCCGCCCGCCCGGAAGCGGCCCGGCGCCGAAGCAGCGAATCGAGGAACCGGAGACCCGCCGTCCGGCCCTCGAAGGCGCCGTCCAGTTGCGCTTGATAGCAGCGATCGACCAGATCGCCGATCTCGGGGCCCGGGGTCAGACCGCGGTCGATCAGGTCGCGGCCGAGGACGAGACGGCGCGGCGCCTGATCCTTGATCCTCAGCGCTTCCGCGCGGCCAAGAAGCCAGTCGCAGTCCTCGCAATCCGCGGGCGGCAGCGGTGGACGGCCCCGGGCATCCGCGCGGGCAAGCCGCACCAGCCGGTCGATCCGCTTGACCCGGTGGGCCAGCCGGCGCACCGCGGCGTCCCCCGCGCCACCCTGGTAGAGCTGCCGCGGCTTCAGGTGGTCGACGACCAGCCGCACCACGTCGTCGACCAGGCCGCGGCGGTTCGTCAGCCGCGCCAGGAAACTCCGTGTCGGCGTCTCGCCAGCCGCCTCGTGGCCGCGTGAGCGGAGCCGTCCGTCGACGAATCGCGTCGTCGCGGGCTTGCCCAGGTCGTGGCAGAGACAGGCCAGGCCGACGACCAGGTCCTCCTCGCCGTCGCCCAGGCGTTCGGTCGCGAAGGCGTCCAGGACGTGACCCGTGTGGGTCCAGACGTCGCCCTCGGGATGCCATTCCGGGTCCTGCTCGCAGCCGACGGTGGCCTGGAGTTCGGGGTAGGCCTCGATCCACCCGGTTGCCTGCAGGAACCGAAGACCTCCTCCGATCTCAACGCCCAGGACGAGCAGCTTCCGCCACTCCTCGAACACGCGCTCGACGCTCAGCTCTCGCCAGTCGATCCCGGAGCAGAGACGCACGGTAGCCGGGTCGGCTTCGAGCCCCGACCGGGCCACGAGCTGCATCCCTCGCAGCACCCGGAGGGGATCCTCGGGGAACCGGTGCGAAGCGTGGCGAAGCCGCCGGCGCTCGAGGTCATCTCGGCCCCCCAGGGGATCGTCGACGCGGCCGGCCAGCGGTTCGTACGAGATCGCGTTGATCGTGTAGTCGCGGCGCGCAGCCGCGTCTTCGACGCTCATGTCCGGATCCACGTCCACCAGGAAGTCGCGGTGGCCCGCTCCGAAGCTGACCTCGCGGCGCGGCAGGGCGATGTCGACGGGGATGCCCCGGAGCTTGAGGACCGAGAAGGCCCGGCCGACCCGGTCCACCCGCAGGCCCAGATCCTCCAGCATCCGCTCGAGATCGTCCGGCTCGAGCCCGAAGGCTTCGAGATCGAACTCCTCGAACGACCGGTCGAGCAGCGCGTCCCGAACGGCGCCGCCCACCACCCGGACGCAGCCGCCCCGCTCCGCCGCGGCCCGGCAGATCTGCAGCACCCTCGGCCAGGCCGGATGGTGCGCGAGGCGAGAGCCAGGATCCGCAACCACGGCTCTGTTATTCTAAGTGCCCCTTCCGGGAACGAGGTCCGCCGGCGGGAGGAGGCCCGTCGCGCGCCAGCAGATCCGCCATGAGCCCGTGCGGCCGAAGGAGAAGACAATGAAGCCGATTCGCGAACCGTGGACCCTGGAGCAGCCGGCGCGGCCCGGACTCTTCGCTGCCGCCCTCGGCATCTGCCTTTCGCTCGCCCTCGTCGCGCCCGCGGCGGCGCAGCTCCCGGGCACCGTGTGGGGTCAGATCTTCGACGCCACGACCGGAGAGACGATCGAGGGCGTGGAGATCATCTTCACGAACCCCGAGGCGCCTACTTTCCGCGAAGTGCACCACTCCGGAAAGAACGGCCGGTTCCGGATCATGATCAAGAACGTCGTCACGCACGAGCGCGGCGGCTTCACCGTCGAGCTGAAGAAGGAAGGCTACGTGACTCGGCGCGTGGGCAACGTCCGCATCCCCGCCCGCAACGAGACCCGGCTCAGCCAGCTCCCGGGCGGCGGCGACTGGAACCTGACCTCGGAAGAGGAGGCCCTGAAGCAACAGGCCGCGCAGTTCGAGGCCGCCGGCATCCCGCAACCCGACCAGGCCGTGGACCTGGAAGCCGAGGCCCGGGGCAGCGCGATCAAGCTCTACAACCAGGGCAGCAACGCGTTGAACTCGGGCGACTACGAGACGGCCGAGTTCATGTTCCAGAGCGCCCTCGAGAAGAAGGCGGACCTGACCTCGGCGCTGGGCGGGCTTGCCCGCATCTACTCGTTCCGGGAGGACCACGTCCGGGCCGTTGAGTACGCCGAGAAGGTGGCCGCGGAGGGAGAGGACCTGGAGAACATGAACCAGATCCTCTACGCCGGCTACAACGCGCTGGGCATGGACGACAAGGCCGCGGCCGCCCTGGCCTCTCTCCAGAACACGGATCCGGAGAAAGCCGCCAAGAATCTCTACAACGAGGCGGCCGACCTCTACAACGCCGGCAGCATTCCCGAGGCCCTGGCGAAGCTGGAGCAAGTCGTGGGGTTCAACCCGAATCACCCCGAGGCGCTCAACATGCTGGGCCTCTGCTACGCCGCCCAGACGGAGAACGACAAGGCCCTCGAGACCTTCAGGAAGTTCCTGGAGGTGGCGCCCAACCATCCGGAAGCGGCCACCGCCCAGGCAATGATCGAGTACTTCGAGTCCCTCTAGCAGCTTGCCCGTTCGATCGCCCGCGGCCGCCCACTGGGTGCGCGGGTCTTCTGACCCGCCGGCTCGCTACACGCGCCGGCCGCGAGGCCGGCACCGCTTTGGCGCGGCGGCCCTGGCTGCGGGCCTGCTCCTGCCCGTCCTTCCCCTCGGGGCCCAGGACGATGTCACCCTCGAACGGATCATGGCCCATCCCGACTGGCTGGGTCGCCAGCCGGAGGGCCCGTACTGGAGCAGCGACGGCGACAGCGTCTACTTCCAGCGTAAGCGGGAAGGCGAGGAAGCCCGCGACCTCTACCGGGTCGACCTGGAGAACCGGCAGGCAGCCCTGGTCGCTGACCGCGACCGGGGTGGTGCGGAAGCCCCTGGCGAGAACTGGGACCGCGAACGGCGGCGCCGCGTCTTCGTCAAGGCCGGTGACGTCTTCGTCCGCGACCTGGACCGTGGCGGCGGGCTGATCCAGATCACCCGCACCGTCGCCCCGGAGAGCGCGCCCTTCTTCACCGCCGGCGGCGACCTCGCCTTCCGGCGGACCGGTGTGTGGTTCGTGCGGGAGCGGGAAACCGGCCTCCTGTGGCAGCCATTCGACGTTCGCACGGAAGACGAGCCCGAGCAGGCGCGCTCCGAGCAGGACGCCGGGGCCGGCTACCTGGAGCGCCAGCAGCCGCGACTGCTAGAGATCGTCCGCCAGCGACGCCAGCGCGAGGAACGAAGCCTCGAGGTCTTCAAGGAGCGCCAGGCCGGTGACCCCAGCCGGCCGGCCCTGCCCCACTACCTGGGCGACGAAGTGGAGGTTGTCGGCGCGACGCTGTCGCCCGCGCTCGACCGCCTGGTCCTGCGGACCCGTCCGAAGGAGCGCGGCGAGGGCCTCCGCGACAGGATGCCGAACTACGTCACCGCCACGGGGATGGTCGACGTCGAGGAGGTGCGGCCGAAAGTCGGCACGGCGGAGGCTGCCGGCGAGACCCTGCTCCTGCTCCGGACCGGCGACCCGGAGCCCGCAACCTTGGACCTCTCGGTACTGCCGGGCATCGCCGACGATCCGCTTGGCGACCTGCGCGAAGCGGCGCGCGAGCGGAAGGAGGCCCGGGAAGCAGCGGCGAAGCCGAGCCCCGGTGACGAGGAGGCGGCCGAGGCCGAACCGGAATCCGTCGAGCAGAAGGACGAGGAGGCCGGTGAAAACGAGCCCGGACCCCGGCCCGTCCGCTTCGGTCCGGTGTCCTTCAACCGCGACGGCACACGGGCCGTCGTACAGATCTACTCGGTGGACAACAAGGACCGCTGGATCGCCGGAATCGACCTCGAAGCCGGCGAACTGCGTCCCCTGCACCGGAGGTCCGACCCGGCCTGGATCAACTACGCCTTTCGCGATCTCGGCTGGCTGCCGGACGACCGCACGATCTTCTTCCTGTCGGAGGAAACCGGCTACTCCCATCTCAACCTGATGGACGCGGCAACCGGTGAACGACGCCAGGTCACGGAGGGCGACTTCGTCGTCCGTTCACCCCAGCTCTCGGCCGACGGCGCCTTTCTCTACTTCGAGGCGAACCGGAATCACCCCGGCGTCTTCGAGATCTTCCGCGCGCCGGTCCAGGAATCAGCCGCCGGCGCGATCGAACAGGTCACCGCACTCGGCGGGCTCAACTCCTTCCGGCTCTCGCCGGACAATCGCCATCTCCTGATCATCCATTCCAGCGCCACCCGGCCGCCCGAACTCTGGCTCCAGGAGGCCTCGCCGGGCGGCGAAGCCGTCCGGCTGACGGAAACGGTGTCGTCCGAGTTCCTCGCCATCGACTGGGTCGCGCCCCGCTTCGTCGAGGTGCCCTCGTCGCACGTCGAACGCCCGATTCACGCCCGCCTCTACCTGCCTCCCGGCCCCACGGAAGGTCCACGACCTGCCGTCGTTTTCGTGCACGGCGCCGGCTACCTCCAGAATGCCCACCAGGGCTGGTCCTCCTACTTCCGCGAGTTCATGTTCCACACCCTGCTCGCCCGTCGCGGCTACGTCGTGCTCGACATGGACTTTCGCGCCTCCGCCGGCTACGGCCGCGACTGGCGTACGGCGATCTACCGCCAGATGGGCACTCCCGAAGTCGAGGACCTGGCCGACGGCATCGACTACCTGGTTGCCGAGCACGGCGTCGACCGAGAGCGGATCGGCGTCTACGGCGGCTCCTACGGTGGTTTCGTCACCTTCATGTCGATGTTCCGCCGCCCCGAGCTGTTCGCGGCCGGCGCCGCGCTCCGGCCGGTAACGGACTGGGCCCACTACAACCACCGCTACACCTCGAACATTCTGAACACGCCGGAACTCGATCCCGAGGCCTACGAACGGAGTTCGCCGATCGAGTTCGCCGAGGGCCTGCGGAAACCACTCCTCATCTGCACCGGCATGCTGGACGACAACGTCCTGTTCCAGGACTCGGTCCGCCTCGTCCAGCGCCTGATCGAACTCGGCAAGGAGGACTGGGAACTCGCCGTCTACCCGGCCGAAGCCCACGGCTTCGTCGAACCCTCAAGCTGGCTCGACGAGTACCGCCGCATCCTGAAGCTGTTCGAGACCCACCTCAAACCCCAGGGAACCGGGTAGCGTCGGCTGTGTCTCCGCTGGGTGCGCGGGTCTTCTGACCCGCTGCCGCCGGAGGCGGCCTGATGGACGCGCCGCGAAGCGGCGACAATTCAGCCGCCGCGCAGCGCCGGAAGCAGGTCTTCCCGAGTGACCCGCCTCACCGCCGCCAGACTGGCCAGCGTGCCGGCCGCCAGCACCAGCAGCAGGGTGAGGCCGAGCGAGACCCACGGCACCAGGGCGTGCCCACCCAGGAGGTGCGGACTCACCGCGACGAGCGCAGAGGCCGCGCCCACGGTGACGCCCGCGGCCAGGAGCAGGCTGTTCTCCGCCACCACCAGCCACGCCAGGGCGCGCCGCCAGAAGCCGATCGCCTGCATGGTCGCCAGTTCGCCCCGTCGTTCCAGCAGGTTGCGCAGCAGGACGACCGAAAGGCCCAGCGTGCCGAGCAGCAGGCCGAGGCCGCCCAGGGTCTGGAAGGTCCCGAGGTAGGTGTTCTCGACCGCCTGGTACGCCTGGAGACGCTGGGCGGTGGGAACGGCGTCGAAGCCGAAGCCCGAGAGCGTCCGTTCGAGCTCCTGCATCGTCCGGTCCCGTTCGCCCGCCGGCGTCCGCAGCAGGAAGTACGACGCTCCGGTACGGCTCGGGAAGTGCTCCGCCAGGTTCGCCTCGGAGATCACGAGTTCGCTCTGGAACACGCTCTTGCGCAGGAGCCCGACCAGCCGCAGCTCGATCGTCTCGCCCCGCTCGGTCTCCATCTCGATGCTCTGGCCCAGCCCCGAGTGCAGGATCCACATCACCGAGTTGAAGTCTCCGATCGCCGGCACCACACCGGGGCCCAGATCCTCCTCCAGCAGCGCCCACGGATTGTCACCCGCCCCGTCGACGAGCGATTGGAAGCGGAAGCCCCCGCGCTCGAGGAACTCCGGCGGCGCGCCGAGCAGCCGCGGCCGCTCCGGCTGGAACAGGTTCAGGCAACTGATGTCGTCGCCGGGCACCGTCCGGAAAGCGACGATCTCGTTCCCGCCGACGAGTTCCGAAGCCTCCCTCCCGAAACCCAGGTCGTAGCGGCCCTCCACGCTCGTCAGGTCGGCGAGGATGGAGACGTCGGACTCGGCGACCAGGTCGAAGCCCCCGGCGCCCGAATCCAGGTTCCGCGTCTCGTCGCCAAAGCGAAGCCCATAGGCGCCCACGGCCACGATGACGAACGACGCGCTCGCCACCAGAGCGGCGCAGAGCAGGCTCCGGCCCGGATTGAGCGACGCGTTGGCGGCCGCCATGCTCGACCCGGCCCGCCAAGACCAGCCGCGAAGGGGCGCCTCGGGACGGCGGCGGAGCCACAGCGTGAAGCCGGCGAGCCCGGCGACCAGGAGGCAGGCGCCACCCGAGAAGAACAGGTAGGCGGCCGCCGACGCCGGGGCGGCCGCCGACCCGCCCAGCAGGGCCACCGCGAGACCGCCGGCGATTCCCCTCGTCCAGCGCGCCCTCCGGCCCGGCACGGAAACCGCCGCCGGCAGTTCGGCCGTCTCTCCCCGCAGCAGCCGGATGGGCGAGACCGCCGCCAGCCGGCCAACCGCGCCCCGGATCGCGAAGAACACGACGAGCAGCGAACCCGCCCCGCCCAGCGCCAGGGTCAGCGGCTCGACATGCAGGTACAGGTGGCTCGAACCCACGGCCGACCGCCAAAGCGTGCGGAGCGCTGCCATCATCGCGCCGGCGTAGAGCACCGCTCCGCTCAGGCCGAGCAGGACGCCCGCGCCGCCGAGCAACGCTCCTTCCAGCAGGAAGCGCCGCCGCACCCGCCTGATGCCGTGGCCGAGGGCCAGCAGGAGGCCCATCTCGCTGGCGCGGCTCTCCGTTCCCAGACGGAAGAACAGGCCCACCAGCAGCGCCGCTGAGACGATCAGGAACAGGCTGAAACCGATGAACAGGCCTCCGAAATCCGTAGCGCCGGTGGCGCCGCGCAGGCCCGCCGCCTTCACCGGCTCGACCGCCAGGCCGGCCGCGTGAAGCGGGATGCCGGCCGGCGCCTCCCCTTCCAGGGCGATCCGGAGCCGCGCCGGATCGCTCCCCTCCGCCGGCAGCAGCCGCAACGAGGTCAGGATGCCGAAGCGGCTGGACCAGAGCTCGGCGCCGTAGTCCAGGTCGACGAACAGCTTCGGTGTGCCGCGGTACTCGTCCCAGTAGGCCTCGTCCCGGTCCCGGATACGGCTGAGATCGACCGGAAAGGTCGGGTCCCAGTCGCTCATGTTGTCGGCGTCGGCGACGCCGGGAAAGTCGGGTGTCAGGTCGCGGTCCGCGGCCCAGGCCGCCATCTCGACGACCCCGGCGACCGTGGTCCGCACCGTCCGCTCGACCAACTGTTCGCGGTCGCCGACGACGAAGTAGTCGACCGCCAGCCGGTCGCCCTCCCCGATCTCGAGGTCTTCCGCGAGGAACGTGTTGACCAGCACCTCGCCCGGTCCTAGCGCGGGCGCCGGTCGACCGTCGGCGAGCCGCAGCACGCCGAGTTCCCCGGCTCTCCCGGTGTCGAGCGCGGCGATCGTCGAGTACGGCGCCGCCGAGCCGTTTTCCGCCGCGGTGCGGTTGGCGAGGTAGGTCGAGACGCCGAGCGCCTCGACGCCCGCGTCCCCCGCCAGGACCTCCACCGCTGCGGCGAGTTCCTCGCCGAACACGATCTGCGACGTGGCGACCCGCAGGTGATCCTCCGCCTCGACGAACGTGAGGCTGAAGTCCTCCGCCCGGGCCTGCGAGCGGATCCACCGCTCGAGGTCCAGGGCCGCGGCCTCGGGATCGGCCTCGGCGCCGTCTTCCGCCCCGGCGCGCTCCCCCACGAGCAGCGCGTTCGCCAGCCCGCGGCGATCCAGTTCCCGCTGCAGGTCGCGCAGCCGCGCGTAGCCGACCAGCGGCTGGCTCTGGTGCGGCGCCAGTCCGAAGCTCCCCACGCCAACGTCGTCGAGCACCGAGACGACGCTCAACCGCACGCTCTCCAACTGGTCCTCCGGGTCCTTCTCCCCCATCAGGCTGGCCCGCGGCGCCTCGCTCGGTCGCTCCAGATAGAGCACGACCGAATCGCCCGGCTCGACGGCGAGCGCCTCGGCCAGCGAACGATTGACCGCCAGCGACGCGAAGAGCTGGCCCTCGCGCCGGGACAGGTCGAGCGCCTCCTCGCTGCCCGGGAAGAAGGCGGGGAACTCGTCGTCGATCCCCTGCACGTTGACGCGGGCGGCACGCCGGCCGCTCTCGGGTTCGACCACGCTGCCCTGCATGAGGATGGCGGCCGACACCGGCCCATAGCGGGCCGAGAACTGCCCGTACGCGGCCAGCTCGTCCCGCAGGCGCTCACGGAAGAAGCCGGCGCCGAGCAGCGCGTGATCGATGCCCCCCAGCCGGTCGAGGGTAAGCTGGCGCAGGCTCCCCCGCACCGAGTCGCCAACCATCAACGCGCCGGTCAGCACGGAAGTAGCGACCGCCGCGGTCAGCACCACGGCGACATTCGACCGCCAGTAGTGACGAAGACTCGGCAGGGGTCCGCCCGGACGCGCGGCGCCCATCGCCTCAGCCTCCGCCCGCCGGCGCAGGCGGGCGATCCTGGATCAGACCGGCCCGCAGCTCCACCCGGCGCGGCACCCTCGCCGCCAGCTCCAGGCTGTGGGTCACCACGATCAGCGCGCTCTCCTCGCCCGCGTGAAGCTCGAGCAGCAGATCCGCCACGGATCCGGCCGTTTCCGCGTCCAGGTTGCCGGTGGGCTCGTCGCACAGGAGCAGACTCGGCCGGTTGATCACCGCCCGCACGATCGCGGCCCGCTGGCGTTCTCCGCCCGACACCTGCGCCGGCCGATGATCGACCCGGTCGCCGAGGCCGACCCGCCCCAGCAAGGCCCGCGCCCGCTCTTCCGCGCCGTCCTGGCCGTCGCCGGCCGCAACGGTCGGCAACAGCACGTTCTGCAGCATCGTGTACTGCGGCAGCAGGTAGTGGTCCTGGAACACGAGGCCGACGCGCCGGCTACGGAACGCCGCCAGTTCGCGTTCGGGCAGGTCGTGGGCCGCCTCGCCGCCGATCCGGATGCTGCCCGAAGTCGGCGTCTCGAGCGTCGCGGCGAGGTGCAGCAGGGTGCTCTTGCCACTGCCGGAGGGTCCGGTGACGGCCATCGCCTCCCCGGCCTCGAGAGAGAACGAGATGCCGCGAAGGACCTCGACGGTGCCCGCCTCCGTCCCGTAGGACTTCGCGACCTGCTCGAAGCGAAGGGCCTCAGCCATGACCGGCCGATGCTACCGCCGGCCCGGCATCGCCGCTCCGGCGCCGTGCCAGTCCCCGCCGGTACGAGGCGAGCGTGTCCGCCGCCATCAGCCCGGCCGAGTAGTGACGGCGCACCCCGTCCATCCCCGAACGGCCGAGGTGGCTCCTTCGTTCCGCGTCCTGGGCCAGTTGTTCGACGGCGTCCGCCAGGGCCACCGGATCGCCGGCCGGCACCAGCACGCCGCCGCCCGTCCGCTCGAGCATCTCGGGAAACGATCCATGGTCGGGCAGCAGGACGGGAACCCCGTTCGCCATCGCCTCGAGCGCCGGCAGGCCCTTGGCCTCGCGGTAGACGGTCGGTAGCACGAGCGCATGCAGGCTGCACAGCAGCTCGATCTTCTCCTCCCGGGAGACTTCGCCGAGCCAGTCGAAATGCGCTTCGAGGCCCCAGTCGGCGATCCGCCGACGCTGCTCCTCGAAGTACTTGCGGTCGCGGCCGCCCAGATAACCCGCGGCGCGGAAGCGGACCCGGCCGACGCCCAGGCGGTCGCTCAGCGCCTTGAACGCCTCGGCGGCAAGATGAAACCCCTTCTCCGGGCACATCCGGGCCAGATAACCGATGACCAGAGGCGACTCCGGAGGCTCCGCCTGGCGCCCACCGTGCCCCTCGAGTTCAATGCCGAGACGCGCCACGTCGATGCCTGCCAAAGGCAGCTCCAGCAGCTCGGCCATCGCCGCCGCGTAGTAGTCGTTCGGCGCCACCAGCACGTCCACCTCGCGCACCCGCTTCCGCATCTCCTCTACGACCAGGGACTTGTGAGGTTCGTCCAGGTCCTCGAGGAAGATGTCCTCGCCCTGAAGACCGCAGACGATCAGCGCTTCCGGGAGCGCCTCGCGGATCCGGTGGGCCATCCCCACCAGCATCGAGTTCGTCAGGTGAACGACGTCCGGCCGGAAGTCGCCGGCGAGCCACTTCGTCAGGCCCTGGAGTTCCGCCAGTTGACGGCCCTCCTCGCCGCGCACCATGGACAGCGCGAGTTCCCCGAGTTCGCGCGCGTCGGTCGCCGACGCCGAACGCGTCACGCGGGCCAGCAGCCCGGGGTTGTCGAGCAGGCGGCGAATCGCCGCCGGCGCGCGACTCCAGACCGGCAGCTTCTGCTCCAGGTAGATGTTCACTGCGCCGTAGAAGACCCGGCCGTAGCTCACGTTTTCCTCGTCGGTCCGAAGCGGCGTGTAGATCGGCAGCAGCAGCGCGTTGTGCCCCCGGTGCTGGAGTTCGCGGACCAGGGCGTTGTCGTGAATGCAGCTCCCGCAGATCATCCCGCCGGCGCCGGCCGCCAGGTAGGCGATGCGCAGCGGCTGGTCTGAGTCGCTCACGAAGTGAACCTGCCGCTCACGGGATAAAGCGCCTTACCCGCTCGGGCGCGGGCGGCCTGCTCAGAAGTGAGACGACGACCATCGCCAGGGTGGAGCCGGCAAAGACGACGGCCACCGGCATGATCCCCGTGCCGCCGACGCTGTAGTCCGGGTTGCCGATGCCGCGCAGGAAGAACCAGGTCCAGAGCGCGATCACCGTAAGGATGGCGGCCCCGGCCCCCGCCGCCGTGCTCCGCCGCCAGTAGAGCGCCGCCACGACGACCGGCAGCAGGGAGGCGAATCCGGTGAACGACCACACCGAGAGCGCGAAGATGCTCCGCTCGGCGACCAGGGACAGGAGGAACACCGTCGCCACGACGGCGACGACGAACAGCCTGCCCAGCCGCACCTGACGCGCCTCGCTCAGATCGCCGCCCCAGCGATAGTGCCTGACGACGTCCTGCGTGAACATCGTGCCCAGGGAAAGCGACTGGGAGTCGAGCGACGACATGATGGCGGCAAAGACGCCCGCGCCCAGGAGGCCCGCGAGCAGGTCTGGAGCGTACAAGCCGATCATCCGGACGAGCACCGAGTTCGAGGCCGCGCCATCGAGCCCCGGAAAGTCGATGTTCCCGAACAGGCCGAGCAGCACGCTCGGAATCCACACCACCGCGATGCAGACCGGATACAGCACGACCGGCGCCTTGAAGGTCGCCGCCCGTTTCGCCGACAGCCAGTGCGCGAAAATGTGGGGAAAGGTCCCCACGGACAGGGGGATCAGCGTGTAGCTGAGCAGCCGCAACGGGTGGACGGCGTCGCCACGTACCAGCAGTTCCGGCCGGCTCTCCGCGACACGGTCGAGCGCCGGGCCGACGCCCCCCAGCTTCGTCACGATGAGCACCGCCGTCACCGCCCCGAGCAGCATGAACATCGCGGTCTGGAACGTGTTCACCCAGGCCGTCCCGCGCAGGCCGCCGCTCGTCACGTAGCCGATCACGACTCCCGACACGAGCAGGCTGCCGAGCCACGCCGGCGCCGCCCCGTCGGTGATCTGCCCCAGCACGACGCCCCCTCCCATCACGCCGATCAGGAGGTACGGCAGGAGCAGCAGAACGAGCACAACGAAGAGCAGCAGGCCGACTCCGTCCGAGCCCCACCGCGCCCGCACGAACTGCACCTGGGTCAGCAGCCCGAGGCGGCTCCCCACCGCCCAGACCCGCGTGCCGACGAAGAAGAAGACGATCGGCACCATCAGGGCGGACGACGACGCCATCAACGAGAAGACGCCGATGCCGATCCGGTAGGACTCCGCCGAAGCGCCGAGCAGGGCGAACGAGGTCATGTGCGTGCCGAAGAGGGTCATCAGCAGCACGAACGGGCCGATCGTCCGGCCGGCGACGAAGAAATCCTCGCCGGTTGCGGCCAGCCGCCGGTTGCTCCAGACGCCGATCAGCAGCACCGCCGCGAGGTAGGCGAAGATCACGGCGAGCGTCATCGCGTCTCACCTCCTTCGGCGCCGTCCCTGTCCGCGGCCAGTTTCTCGAGCGCGTCGCCGGGCCAGGCGACCCGGACCAGCCGCCACATGACAAGCACCACCGCCGCCGAGAACAGGATGTGGTACGTCAATCCGACCGGCAGGCCCAGGAGCCGGTTCGGGTCGTCCCAGAGCCAGAGGTCGTTGTGCAGCAGGTACAGCGCCGGCAGCGCCGCGTAGGCCGTGACTCGGGCCGCTCGTGCCGCCATGGATCCGCTCGGAGGGTTGCTCAGGAGGCCTGGAGCGGCTCCGCGGCGGCTGCCGCGCGGGCACGCGCCGCCTTCCCGCCGCCAGCGGCCGCGAAGGTCGCCATGTCCTCGAACATCGACGTGAAGTCGAGTTCGAACACGTCGCCGATCAGGATGCGCGTGACCTTGCTCTGGTGTTGCGGGTAGAGCCGCAGGAACGCGCCGACACTGAAGTTCCGGTCGTAGAAGACGTTGACCAGTTGCCGCACCGCCTCGACGCCGCGCATCAGCAGCGGCTGAAACGCGCCCAGGCGTTCGCCGGAGAGGTCGTCCGCGGCAATCGCCCCGATCGAGGCTTCGGCAGCCATCTCGCCCGACTTGAGCGCAAGGAAGACGCCCGACGAGTAGACCGGGTCGATGAAGGAGAACGCATCGCCGATCGCGATCCAGCCGTCGCCCGCCATCTTCTCGATCCGGTAGGAGAAGTCCTTCATCACGGACACCGGGCGGCACTGGCGGGCAGGCGCGATGCGCCGTTCGATCTCGGCGCAGTTCCCGACCTCCTCGAAGAAGATCTCGTGCGGCCTGCCCTCGCGGTTGCGGATCAGACCGTCCATCGGTCCGACGACCCCGACGCTCACGACGTCCCCGGCGAGCGGGATGTACCAGAACCAGTTCTCGCCGGACGTCGTGTGCAGGATGAGCGTGGCCCCTTCGTCCTTCCCCTCATCCCGGAGCGCGCCCCGGAAGTGCGTGTAGATCGAGGCGTGGCGCAGGCCGTAGTCGACGCGGCCCAGGTCGAGTTTCCGGGCCAGGAGGGCGCTCTGTCCGGTAGCGTCGATGACGACCCGGCTGGCGAGCTCGACCGGCCCACCGTTGCCGACCGCGGTCGCGCGCACGCCGACCGCCCGGCCGTCCTCTAACAGCACGTCGCGAACGTTGACGCCGCGATGGACTTCCGCCCCCTGTTCGGCCGCCGTGTCCATCAGCAGTTCGTCGAACTCGGAACGGCGCACCTGCCAGGTACGGGCGCTGTCGTCCCCCGGCCGTTCCTTCTCGAAGTAGAACGGCATGGACGCCTTGCCGGTCTTCGTGAAGAACTGGACGGAGTGCTTCTCCACGAAGTGGCTCTCCTGCATCGCGCGAAGCGCGCCCATCTTCTCGAACACGCCGTGGGTATCCGGCATCAGCGACTCGCCGATCTTGAAGACGGGCACGGCCTCGCGCTCGAGCAGCAACGTGCGCAGGCCGCCGCGCGCGGCGATCGCCGCCGCCGCCGAGCCGCCCGGGCCGCCGCCGATCACGATCACATCGTAGGAGGACTCGGCGAACACGGCCGGGAGTCTACGGCAGGCGAACGATGGCGGCCAGCAGCAACCCGGGGACCCTCCCATCCGTACTTGCGCTTGGTGTAGCCTGAATCTTCACTCGCCGTTGCGCCCTCGATGGTCCGAGTGCGCCGCGTCCGTAGCTTGAGAGGAACCTTCACGATGCCTTCGACCCCCGCCCCCATCCTGACCCTCCTCGTTCCCCTGGCGCTCGTTGCCGGTGCCGCGACCGCCCAGGATCCCGATGAGCCGGAAGCCGCCGTCGCCGACGAGATCACGGTAACGGCCCAGCGCGTCGAGGAGGCGATCCAGGACGTGCCGATCTCCATCGTCACCCGGTCGGGCGAAGAGCTCGAACAACAGGCGATCATCGACGTGCAGGCGCTTGCCGAGGCCTCCCCCGGCGTCGTGATCTCCGGCCAGAGCCCGACGACGGGCGAAGTCGCCATCATCATTCGCGGCATCGGCTCCAGCACGCTCGGCATCGGCTCCGAGCCGACGGTCGGCTACTATGTGGACGGCGTCTACATGCCGCGGCCGCAGGCGGCGGTCAATCCCTTCCTGGACCTGGAGCGGGTCGAGATCCTGCGCGGTCCCCAGGGCACGCTCTGGGGGCGGAACTCCACCGCCGGCGCCGTGAACGTCGTCACGCGGGCGCCCGAGGGGCAGTTCCACGGCCGCCTGTTCACTTCGCTTTCCGAGTACGACTCGAGCGAGTCGGCCGAAGGCCGCCGCTACGGCATGTCGCTCACGGGTCCGGTCTCGAGCAAGGTCTGGGGCCGCTTCACCGGGGCCACGGCGCAGGTCGAGGATCCGACATACAACGACTTCCTTGGCGCGGGCCCCGACAACTTCGACGGCGTCACCCTCCGGGGTTCGCTGACGTTCCTGCCCTCCGACTCGCTGACCTTCACGATCCGCGCCGACAGCACGGACGACGACGCGCACGCGAACTTCCCGTTCAAGCCGTTCGACGTATCGCCGTACAGCACGGTGGGAACACTGAACCGGTTCTACGGCTTCTCCGATCCGGACGACATCCACCGCATCTCCACCGACACCACGCCCTTGTCCACGTACGAGGAGTCCGGCTTCTCGCTGACCGTGAACAAGGCGATGGGCAGCGGCACGAGCTTTACCTCCATCAGCAGTGTGCGCTCGTTCGATTCGGCCCGCGACACGGACATCGACGGTTCGCCCAACGCCCTCATCACCAACTCCGGCACGTTCGATTCCGAATGGTGGTCGCAGGAGTTCCAGCTTCACGGCGCCAACGAGCGCGCCAACTGGGTGGCCGGGGCGTACGCCTTCAACGAAGAGAGCGGCTCGCAGGTCAACAACATCACCGACCTCGCCCTGCTCCAGGTCTGGCTGTTCGCGAACAGTCCGCAGACGTTCCTGTTCGACCCGACGACCTACTGTTCCCTCGGCTTCCTGGCGCCGCCGTTCCTGTGCGGACCGAACTACTACAACGCGGTCGCACCCTTCATCGGGCTTTCGCTGCCGGGAACTCGGACTCCGCTGCCGTTCGAAACGAACCTCGACTCGTCGCTCTACGCCGCGTACGGCCAGATCGACTGGCATCTGAGCGACCGGGTCAGCCTGACCACGGGCGCCCGCTACACCGCCGACGAGAAGGACCACGACCAGGCCGCGCTCAACTTCCAGACGTTCATGCCGGAACTCCAGCAACTGAGCGACAGCTGGAGCGCGCTGACTCCCAAGCTGGGCCTCGAGGTGCGTCCGGCCGACAACGTGATGCTCTACGGCGCGGTGACGGCCGGCTACAAGAGCGGTGGCTACAACTCGCTCTCGCTGCAACCGGCCTTCGACGAGGAAACGGTGACGAGCTACGAGGTCGGCGTCAAGACCTCCCTGGCCGACCGGAAGGTGCGGATCAACGCAGCCGCCTTCCACTACGACTACGACGATCTGCAGGTGTCCGTGCTCTACCCTGATCGCTCGGTCGTCGAGAACGCGGCCAACGCCCGGATTCAGGGCCTCGACTTCGAACTCTCCGTGCGTCCGAACCGGCAGTTCTCCTTCGACGTTTCGTTCGAGTACCTCGACGACGAGTTCACCGACTTCACGTCGCTCGATCCCGTGCTCCAGGCGGAGTTCGTCGAGGGGCTGCTGGCCGCGGGCCTGATCGATCCCGCCCAGGTGCTTCAGGGCGGCGGCGGCGCCCTCCCGATTCCGCCCACGGACCTCTCCGGCAACGGACTGCCGCGAGCGCCCGACTTCTCGGCGACGGCGTCACTCCAGTACACGTTCGACCTCGGCAGCAGCGGTTCGCTGATCGCCCGCGGCGACTACCAGTACACGGACGACGTCGCCTTCGACTCCTTCGAGCGCTTCGTCCAGCCTTCCTACGGACTGCTCCACGCCCAACTGCGCTGGACCTCGGCGCAGGGACGGATGTTCCTGGCGGCGTACGGCCGGAACCTCGGCGACGAGGAGTACCGGCTCAGCCAGTTCTTCGTGAACTACACCGGATCGCTGGCGGTCTGGGCGCCTCCGGCGGAGGTCGGCCTGCAGCTCGGCTTCGACTTCTGAGGCGAGATCAGGTGTAGCGCGCGCCGCGGTACTGCTCGTCGTAGAACCGCGGCAGCAACTGGTCGACGCGCAGGACCCCTCCCGCGCTAAGGTCGACCCGGTCCGGGCCGACCGTGGCCAGCCCCTGCTCGACCAGGCTGCCGAAGGCCTCGGCGTAGTCCTCGACCACGTCGACGCCGAACTTCCGCTCGAAGGCGCCGCGCTCGAGCCAGCCCCGCTTCAACTGGAGGATGAGCTCCCGGGTCAGCCGCTCGCGCTCCGTGGTGACCAGAGCCCGGCGCGTGGCCAGACCGCCGGCGTCGATCGCCGCCAGATAGCCGTCCCAGCGGTCGTGGTTCTGTATGTGGACACCGCCCATGTGGCCGAACGACGACACGCCGATCGGGATCATGTCGGCGCCGCTCCACACCTCCCGGGCGTAGACGAACTTGCAGCCCCGGTCACGCCTCATCATCGTGTAGGCGCTCCAGCGCTCGAAGCCGGCACGTTCGAACTGCTCGAAGGCGTATGCGTGCCACCCCCGCTTCGTGCGCCAGTCGGCGAACGGCGGCACGTCCTCCTCGCCGCGCAGCTTGGCCTTCGAGTAGACCGTGTTGAAGGGCAGTTCCATCTGGTAGAGAGTGATCGAGTCCGGGTCGTACTCGATCGTCAGGTCCACCGTCCGCTTCCAGCTCTCCCAGGTCTCGCCGACCATGCCGGCGATCAGGTCGACGTTCAGTTGCCGGAACTCCTGGGCGCGGATCCAGTCGCGCACCCGGTAGATCTCCTTCGACACGTGGGCGCGGCCATTCTCCTGCAGGATCCCGTCGTCGAAGTTCTCGACGCCGAGACTCAGCCGGGTGACGCCGATGCTCCGGATCGCCTCCAGCTTGGACTGGGTCAGCGTCCCCGGCTCGCACTCGAAGGCCACTTCCTCGGCGCCGTCCCAGGAAATCACGCCCTGGAGACGCTCGGCCAGCGGAATCAACTGCTTGGCGGCGATGTAGGACGGGGTGCCTCCGCCGAAGTAGACGAAGTCGAGGCTCCGGCCCCTGACCGCCGCTCGCTCCGCGTAGCGCTCCAGCTCGAGGCCCAGGGCGTCGAGGTAGCGGCCGATCTGCTCGTGGTTCTTGTCGATGTAGACGCGGAAATAGCAGAACTTGCAACGCTTCCGGCAGAACGGAATGTGGATGTAGAGGCCGAGCGAGGTGTCGGCGCCGGGCGCGCGGTCGAGCGTGGCGAAGGCTTCCGGGACCGCGGCCTCGTTCCACGCCGAATACGGCGGGTAGTTCGAGACGAAGACGGAACCGATGTCCGTCGCTTCGAGGTCGAGAAGGCCGGTCGCCGGCTCAGCCCTGACCGGCTCGGCCACGCTCCTCCCGTCGCTCCGTGGCGCCGCTTCGTTCATCCCGCGCTTCCTTACCCGAAGCAGTACAGGATGCCGTCCAGACTGCCGATCACGAGCCGCTCGGAGGCCACGGCGGGAGACGCCATGATCGCCGAACCGGTATCGAACTCCCAGACCGGGTCTCCCGTCGCCTTGTCGAGCGCGAGCAGCGGGCCGCGCTTGGAGCCCAGGAAGACCCGATCGCCCACGATCACCGGCGAGGAGTCGAGCCGCGCGCCGCTGTTCCACTCCCACTTCCGCTCGCCGGTCCGCGGATCCAGGGCGTGGACGATCTTGTCCCGCCCGCCGATCACGACGATCTCGTCGTCGGCCGCGGCCGAGGCGTAGAAGGGGAACTTCCGGATCTCGTGCTCGTAGGCCCAGGCGACCTGGCGTTTCGCGAGGTCGATGCCCAGGACTTCGTTCTCGTAGGTGGCGACGTACGCCATGTCGCCGACCACCGCCGGGCTCGAAGCCGCCTGTCCGCGAAGGTCGATCTTCTGAACCGTCTCCCCCGTCTCGATGTCGATCAGCCACATGAAACCGTCGCAGCCGGAGACGGTCGTCAGTCCGTCAGCCACGGCGGGTGTGCCGTGGACGTAGCCGTCCGTCTCCACCTGCCACACCTTCTCGCCGCTCGCCCGATCGAGGCAGTAGAGGGAGTTGTCGTAGGAGCCGACCAGCAACCGGTCCTCGTGGAGCGACACGCCGGCGAAGATCTCGCCAAGCGTCTCGAACTTCCACTTCTGCTCGCCGCTGCCGGCGTCCAGGGCGTAGACGTAGCCGTACTCGTCGCCGACGTAGACCACGTCGTCGAATACGGACACGGGCGCCTTGATCGGCGTGCCGGCGTCGAACCGCCAGAGCTCCCTGCCCTCGGCAAGGGTCAAGGCGTACACACGGCCCTCGTAGTCGCCGAAGTAGACGACGCCGCCGACGATTGCCGCCGTGCCCTCGATCTCGCTCTCCGTGTCGAAGGTCCACAGCAGCTTCGGTTCGTCGGGCAGCGTCGTGCCGGCAACGCCGGTGCCGAGCAGGTTGCCCCGGAACACCGGCCAGGCGTCGGCGGACGGCCGGAACAGGTCGTTCTTCCCAGCCGGATCCGGATTCGCGCCGTCTCCGGCCTTCGCTACGGTTCCGGCGGCCACGAGTCCGAAAAGCAGCAGCACCGCGACCGCCGCCAGATTCTCCAACGGCCGCGGAAGCGCCCGTTTCACCGCTTTGCGGCGCCGGCGGTTTCGAAGCTGAACGAACTTCAACATGGCAGTTACGAGGACAGTGATCGGCGGCTCGAGGCGAACGGTTCCGTACCCGTCAGAACGCTGCCTCGTAGAGGCTCAGCATATCGGAGGCAGTCACGGCGCGCGGATTGAACTGAGCCGTCCACTGCTTGGACGCCTGGGTCGCCAGCACCT
The DNA here is from genome assembly GCA_022826745.1 of Thermoanaerobaculia bacterium. GTDB lineage: Bacteria > Acidobacteriota > Thermoanaerobaculia > Multivoradales > Multivoraceae > Multivorans. The sequence goes on from JAJDUI010000010.1 coordinate 204,468, forward strand.
CGAGATCCCCCTCTTCGACCCCCAGATCCCGCAGGCGCCCTGCCACTCCGGCGCTGCGGCGAAGACCGGTCCAGGAATCGGCAAGCCGCGTGCTCGCTGACCCGTCATGCGTTCCTTCGCCGCCGAGCAGGCGGACGAGGCCCCTGTAGCCCGTGTCGCCGGTCTCGCCGTTGTAGCGAACCACGTGATCCAGCATGACGGCAACCGCCACGCCATGCGTGATGTCGTAGCGAGCGGTCAGCGGATTCGCCAGGCCGTGGGCGGCCCCCAGCATCGACGCCTCGATGGCCGCCCCGGCAAGGTGCGCTCCCAACAGCATGTCGCCCCACGACTCGTTGATCTCCGCGTCCGTCTTCGGTTCGGGCTTCGGGCCCGCCCGGGAGTCGGCGCACTGAGCCTCGACGACCACTTCGAAGCCGCGCAGAAGCCGGCGGAAACCCTCCGAAGCGAACATCCGCGAGTAGGGGTTGGCCGCGGTCGCCACGAAGCTCTCCATCGCGTGGGAGAAGGCGTCCAGACCCGTGGCGGCCATGACGCGGGGCGGCGCCGTGCGGACGAGTTCCGGATCGAGCAGGGTGGCCAGGAACCGTGCCTTCGGGTCGCCGCAGGCCATCTTGCGGTGGTCGTCCTCGCGCGAGATGACGGCAAAGGACTGGGACTCGCTGCCGGTGCCCGCCGTGCAGGGAACGCCGACTGAGGGAAGCATCGGCATCGAGGCCTTGCCGAACCCCCAGTAGTCCTCCATCCGGCCGCCGTTCGTGAACACGAAGTTGGCGCCCTTGGCGCAGTCCATCGCCGAACCGCCACCCAGGCCGATCAGGAAGTCGGCCTCGTGGACCCGTGCCGCGGACGCCGCCGCCGCCACGTGGCGCTCGCCCGGGTTCTCACCGACGCCGTAGAAGACGGCAAGCTCGAGACCGGCTTCGCGAAGGGAAACGGAGGCACGATGCACATGGCCGGCAGCGGCGACTCCCGGATCGGTGACCACCAGCACCCGCCGCCCGCCGAGTTCCCGCACGACCTCGCCGATGAGGTCGATGACGCCGGCGCCGTAGAGCACCCGCCCGGGCGCGGTGTCGATGCTCCACGAGTCGCCCGCTTCGAGCGGTCGCTGGCCTCGCTTGATCGCCACGACCCCGGGTAGCGCGAAGCCCTTACTTCGAGCCGATGGCGAACACGTCCGAGCGCGTCGCCACGTAGATTCTCCCGTCCTCCGCGACCGGCGTCGTGTACACGGCCGAGCCCATGTTGTGCTCGGCTATCACCTTCTCCTCGCGGCCGGCTTCGAGCACCACGATGTCACCGTCCTCGTCGCCAAGGTAGACCTTGCCGTCGGCGACGAACGCCGAACCCCAGACCGCCGCGAAGGTGTCGTGGGTCCAGAGGTGTTCGCCGGTCTCGACATCCAGCACATAGAGGAAGCCGCTCAGGTCCGGGATGTACAGCAGACCGTCGGCGATCGCCGCGGTCGAAATCGTCCGGTTGAAATCCTCGTCGCCGAAGTGCCAGAGGGCGGCGCTGCCGGTCGCGTCGCCTTCGACGTTGGCGTCGATCGCGTAGAAGTGGCCCGGGCCTTCCCCATGCTCGGGGTCCTGACCGACGCCGAGGTAGAAACGGTTGTTGTAGAAGACCGGCGTCGAGATGATGTTGTTGCGGGTGCCGGCGCCGCCCAGTTCCCAGATCGAGTCCTTCGGGTTCAGATCGAACTTCCACAACAGGTTGCCGGTCGCCGGCTCGTACGTGTAGAGCCAGCCGTCGCCGCCCGGGAAGGCAATCTGCGGCTGACCGTCGATCACGCCGTACGCCGGGTTCGACCAGGAACCGTGAAGCACCGCATCGCTGCTGTCGAGGCTCTCCCACACCAGCTCGCCGGTGTTCTTGTTCAGCGCGATGAAGGCCGGCGAAGCCGGCGAGGGCAGGTTGATGTGCCCCTCGTCGACGCCGGCGCCGGTGACGGTGAACAGAAGGTCGCCGATGACCAGGGGCGAACCGGCGGCCAGGTTGTGCGGGAACACGTCGAGTTCGCCGATCATGTCGTACTCCCACACGAGGTCCGCGTCGAACTCCTCCTTGTACTGCTCGTCCGTCATGCCGTCGTCCACGCCGTCCCGGAAGCCGTCCACGTCCGCGGCCACGACCGTCGCGCGGTTGGAGATGTAGTAGACCCTTTCGTCCTCCACGTACGGCGTCGAGCAGACGCCTTGCAGCGGCCAGTCGTTGACGCGACCCGCGCCCAGCTTGTCGTGCGTGGCCTGCCACAGAAGCTCGCCCGTCTCCTTGTCGAGCGCGATGAGGACGCCCTTGTCGCCCTCGATGCCGGGCCGGCGAAGCCCCTCGTTGTTCGTGCCGGCGTACACCCGGCCACCGTGGATCACCGGGCCGGCGTAGGTCTGCGAACCGACCTTGGCCCGCCAGACGATGTTCTCGCCGGATCTGACGTCCCACTCCGTGGGCAGGTTCGTGGCGCCGGACACCATGTTCCGGGCCGGCGTGTTGCCGAACATGGCCGGCGGCTCGTTCGCGGCGGCGGCCGACACGATGGCGGCGGAGGCCGCGAGGGCAAGGAGGGACTGAGAGATTCGGGTGTTCATGGCCTTCGGTCCGTGTGGGCTTGTCAACCGTCCGCGCCGCCGCCCGAGGCAGGGGCAACCAGCGCGTAGAGTGTTTCGCTGGTCGCCAGGTAGACGACCGAGCCATCCGTGGACGGCGAAGTGTACACCGCCCGCGGCATCGCGATTTCGGCGAGGACTTCCAGCGTCCGGCCATGCCTCAGCACCGCGACGTCGCCCTCCGTGTCGGCGGCGTAGACCTTGCCGTCGGCGACCAGCGGCGAGCTCCAGAATGGCGCCAGCGCGTCGTACACCCAGAGTTTCTCGCCGCTCCCCGCGTCGAGCGCCAGGAGGAAGCCGTTCAGGTCGGCCGTGTAGACGATGCCGCCGTCCACCGCCACGGTGGCGATCGCGCGGCCGAGATCCGGGTCCTCGAAGCGCCAGCGGACCCCGGTCGAGGTCACGTCGTCGCTCCCTCCCGCGCCGACGGCCCAGATGACGCCGGCCCGGAGCGACGCCTCCGGATCCCGGCCGGCCGCGATGTAGACGGTGCCCTCGTACAGTACCGGCGTGGCCACGAAGACGTGCCGCGACTCGCTTCGATCCAACTCGTCGGCAGCGAGCGCCGAGTTGCCGTCGAACCGCCACAGCGCCCGTCCCGTCTCGGGCTCGAACCCGTAGAGCCAGCCGTCGCCGCCCGGGAAGACCACCTGGTTGCGGCCGTCGGCACGACCGTAGGACGGGCTCCCCCACTGCCCGTCGACGAGCGCCGCGCCGGGACTGCCGTCGCGCCACACGGGACGCCCCGTGGCACGCTCGAAGGCCGCGAAACTTGGCGCTTCCGGCGCCGGCACCCGACCGTCGTCCGTGACTCCGTTGCTGGTCGACACGAACACCAGATCGCCCACGGCGAGCGGCGTCGACGCCGCCATGTGCTTCGGGAACACCCCCCACTCGCTGACCATGTCGAACGACCAGTCGACGCTGCCGTCGAGGTTCGCCGCGACGACCTCACCCCGATTCGAGACGTAGTACAGCCGCTCGCCGTCGAACGACGGCGTCGAGCACACGCCCTGGAGCGGCCAGTCGTTCGCGTCCCCGGCCTCCAGCTTCTCGTGGGTGATCTGCCACCGAAAGCTCCCGTCACGGCGGTCGAAGGCCATCACCACGCCACGGTCGCCGGCAACCGCCGGGTCGCGGGGCCGCTCGTTGTTCGTGCCGACGACGATCAGGTCGCCCGCGATCGTCGGACCGCCGTAGGTCACCGTGCCGAGTTCGGCGGACCAGAGAACGCCTTCTCCTGAAGCGACGTCCCAGGTTGCCGGCAGGTTCCGCGCGGTCGCTACCCGGTTCCGCCCGGGGTTCGGATCGTCGGCCCGGAGCGCACCGCCCCACACGAACGCGAACAGGGGAACGACGAGGAGAATCCTCAATGGTCTCAGCCCCGGAACCGCGCTCAGGCCTCCCGCAACCGCGGCTCGATGATGCCCAGCTCGACCGACGTCTCCACGACGGCCTGGATCGTGTCCTCCACTGGCCGAAGGGTGGCGCCCAGCACCGACACCGCCTTGCTGCTGTGGTTGAGCGCTGCCGGGGGTGGCGTGCCGCCTTCAGGGACTTCCGGTTCGCCGACCACAAACGCCGGGAAGAGCTGCTGGATGATCCCGCGCACTTCCGTACCGAGCCGGAGAGCGGAGCGCCCGCCGCTGCCGTGCAGGAGATAGCGGCTGCCCCCATTCGTGGCCCGGTGGTCCACATCGGACTCCGCAGCCAGCCGTTCCGCCTTGACCAGGTCGCGCACGTCGATGATGTTGTAGTACATGTCGTACGGCGTCGGCCATGACGTGGCAAGTCCCGCGGCCAGCCGGCCGATCTGCTCGATCCACTGGCCGACCTGGGCCTTGAACAGGATCGGCCCGCAGATCATCGCCGGGTTCACCGTCACCACGTCCCAGCGACCGCCGCTGTCGTCCGCGGCCTGATTCAGCAGCCGCTCGGTATCGACCTTGCTGCGGGCATACGCCATCCGCGGGAGCTGCCAGACCTCCGGTTCGAAGTTGTCGTTCGCCCAGTCCGTCTCCGTCCACGCATAGCCCGGAGGCATGGCCGGCGCCCCCAGGCCGGCGACCGCCGCCAGGGAACTCGTGTAGACGACCCGCTTCACGCTGCCGCTCCGGTCGACCGAGTCGATCACGTTCCGCGTCCCGGCCATGCCGCCCTCGTAGACGTCCGTCGACACGTTGCCCGAACCGAGCGGCTGCGACTTGCCGTCGGCCGAGTTGCCGAGCACCGCGGCGACGTGGAACACGGCCGAGCAACCGGCGAAGGCCTCGTCGTACGACCCGGGCACGAATAGGTCGCAGCCGTCCACGATCTCGACGTTCGGCAGCCGGTTCAGGTACTCGACGCAGTCCCGGCCGCGCCAGGAATCGGCGTTGCGCAGGCAGGCCCGGACCGTGTAACCCTGGAGGACGAGCTCGCGCACCATGTGGCCGCCGGTGAAACCGGAAACACCGGTGACGGCGACCGGACCGTCGTGCGGAGAAATGGCAGTCATCGTGTTGGCTCCTTGCAGCTCCCCGGTAGCGGAAGCCGTGCTTCCCGCCTACTCCTGCGGCGGTGCGTAGACCAGCATCCAGTTGACGCCGAAGCGGTCGACGCACATGCCGAAGTAGGCGCCCCAGAACTGGTCCTCCATCGGCATCGTCACCGCGCCGCCGTCCGACAGCTTCGCGATCAGTTCGTCCGCCCGTTCCCTGCTCTCGGCCTCCACCGAGATCGAGAAGTTGTTGCCGACCTCAAGCGGCGGCCCGAACGTCGTGCTGTCGCTCCCCATCAGCACGCTGTCGCCGACCGGCAGGGACACGTGCATGATCTGGTCCTCCTGGCCCTCGGCGAGCGGCAGTCCCTTCGGGCCCTCGCCGAAAGTGTTGAAGTCCGAGAACTCGCCGCCGAAGACAGACCGGTAGAAGTCAAACGCCTCGCGGCAGTTGCCGTCGAAGGTCAGGTAGGTATTCAGTGCCATGTGTGTGTTCTCCTCGAGTCGGGTCGGTACGGGAGTCACCTTCCCCGACCGGCCGTGGGGCGGCGGGGAGCTTACGTCAAGGCCGGTTCCGGGAGCAGCACCTGAGCGTGATGGCGGTCACTACAGGTCATCTGGACGGGTCGGCGCGCCAGATGGCAACCGTTCCAAACTGTCAAGCCAGCTTCCGAAGTGTGGGCACTGCGACCGCATCGCCTCCAAGCCGATGGCTCGGGAGGCGAGCAGCCCCATGCGCGGCTTGGAGTATCCGGGAATCAGCCGGTCGAGGCGTTTGGACGGGGCTGTCACGTTCGAGTCATTGATCTCCTCGGGGCCCGAGAACTGGTCGCGAATCGCTTGCAGGCCTGAAGCCAGAGCCGGCTGACCGACCGCACCGGCGAGAGAATCGCAGTCGCTGAACAGCAGCGCCTCGAACTCGTGAAACACCACGAACGGCACAAAGCGCGACGTGAGGAAACCTGAGCCCATGACAGCGGCGACCTCTTCGTGAACCGCTCCCTCGACGAGGATCGGTCGTTCGGAGACGACTTGCAAGGACGCAGCGTCAGCTCGGCAGGGCCAAGGTCCGCGCCGACCATGGGGCAAACCGTAGTAGTCCACCATCGTGGTGACGTACAGCCCGGGGTCCCTCTTCAGGTGGTTGACGATCTCGCCGCACGCCTGCGGCCAGCCGACGATGCCGCCGCGCCTTAGTCGGGCGGTGGCACGCCCCAGCCGCCGCACCGAGACCCAGATCCCCAGAGCGCTTAGGTGAGGACTCAAGAGGGCGTTGACGAACGTCTCCTCGGTCTGTCCCTCCACGAGCACCAGCAGCCGTGTCACGCGAGAGTTCTTCCTCCGATCGTCTCGGGCGCCGGCCGACCGCCGAGTTCGTTCTTCTCCCAGAGTTCGCCCAGGCTGTAATCCTCCAACCACACCTTCAGGCTTTCGGCGCACAGCCTTCGGACGGTCGTGGCGCCGTCTTGACGGTCCGTCACCAGAACCTCCTCCGGCTCGAAATGGTCCAGAAGCAGCGGCGACTGAGTCGCCACAACGAGCTGCGACTCCACCGACGCCTCTCTGAGCATGGCTGCGAGGAGAGTGACCGCATACGGATGCAGGCCAAGTTCAGGCTCGTCGAGCAGGACCAGCTTGGGCCGGAGTTGGGCCGGCTGAAGAAGCAGTGTCGCGAGCGCCATGAACCGCAAGGTTCCGTCCGACAGCGAGGACGCGCCAAAGTGGGCGTCGGAGCGGACGTGTCGCCACTCAAGCTGGATAGTCTCCGGATTGAAGGCCAGAGGCGCGAGAACGAAGTCATCGAAGAAGGGCGCCGCCAACTGGACCGTCCGGCGGATCTGGTCGTAGGCGATCCTGTGCCTCACCTGCAGCAGGTGCAGGAACGCGGCGAGATTGGCGCCGTCAGGCCGGAGGCGCCGGTTGTCGTTCAAGTTCGACGTCGTCTTCATGGGCGACGCCCAACCCGCGTCGGCGAAGTGATACGCCTGCCAACCCGCCAGTCTCAAGTCGAGAAACTCACTGAGCGGGGCAACGCCGGCCTCCACCTCAAGTTGGTCGACGAAGTCTCTCGGCAACTCGCCTCCCTCGACACTCAGAGTTGAGAAGAGACTGTTCTCGGCAGCGTGCCGCAGCAGAAGCGTAAAACCGGCCAGCCCGTCCTCGAAGCCGACCTGGAAGCGGATGTTCTGCGTCACCTTGGGGCCGTAGTGCAGCAGGCGGGCGGCACCGGCCGCCTTCCCCACATAGACCGAGATCTGCTGAGCGCTGCACGCCCTCGCGAGCAGGTCGAAGGCCGCGAGGAGGTTCGACTTGCCCGAACCGTTGGCGCCGATCAGGAGATTCAGCGGACCGAGTTCCAGCCGCTCCAAGCGCCGAAAACTCTTGAACCCCTCGATCGTGACGTTGCTGATCGCCGCCATGACTGCCACAGCCTACAACCGCTCGCCAACGCCACGGCTCACGCCAAGTCCTCCAGGAACTCCGAGGCCGGATTTACCCCGGTCACCAGAAGGCGTTCGCGCGCCCGGGTGCAGGCGACGTAGAGGAGATGGCGTTCCGTGTCGTAGACGTCCTCCAAATCCGCCCCGTCGGCGACGTTCTCGATCCTCGCCTGGAGCGGCAGCACCTCGTCGTCGCATGCCATGACCGCGACGGCACGGAACTCCAGGCCCTTGGCGCGAGGCATCGTGCCCACGGCGACTGCTCCACCGCCGGTCGACTCCGGCCCCGCGGCTTCGCCGGTGTCCAGCCGGGCAGCGTCGAGACCCGCGGCCGCGACGGTGCGTAGCGCACGCTCCATCTCACTGGACGATCGGACGAAGACGCCGATCTCTCCAGTACGGATCCCGTCCGAGCCTTCATCCTGCTCATCGGACCCTGCCTCGGACGCGACCGCACCCGCCGGCCGAAGCAGACCGCGAAGCCACTCGCTCACGGCGGCAATCTCCGCTTCCTCGGACTCGACAACCCGAATCTCCGGCGCCGGTCCGTTGAACGCGGACACCGTGCCCCGCCGTTCCTCCTCGATGCCGTCGACGTCCGCGATCCTGGCCGGCAGCAGGCGATCCGCCTGCCGGCGAATCTGGTGGGAGGTGCGGTAGTTGACCCGCAGCGTGTGCGACCTGCCCCGCACATCGACGCCCAGCTTCCGCCACGAGAACGGAGCGCGGAAGATGCGCTGGCCCAGATCGCCGGCGAAGAACAGGCTGTTCGGCCGATCCTCGCTGAGCGCTGCCAGGAACCGCAGTTCGGCGACGCTGATGTCCTGCGCTTCGTCGATCACGCAGTAGTCGAAGGGCGGTCTCGCGGCCTGGTTGAAATGCTCCTCCAACCGTCCGAACATGCCGGCGGTCGTCAGGAGGTCCTGCCGCTCCAGTTGGTCCCGCACCCTGACAAAGATGCTCCAGAGCACCTTCCGGCGGGCTTCGGCCAGCCGGGTCCGACGACCCAGACGCGGCACGGCGCGGTACTCGTCCCAGTTCTTGAGCTGCCAGGCATCCACGACGACACTCCACTCGGCCCAGAGGAAGCGTTGCGAGAAGCCGTGGCCCGTGACGCCCGCGGCCGCGCTCCGGAGCAACTCGCGCTGCTGCTCTTCGGACGCTTGGCTGAGCGATCCGAGGTTGAGTCGGTAGAGACGCTCCGCAAGGTCGGCCATCGAGTGAACCTCGATTCGCTCACCGAGCCGCGGTCGGCTGCCGAGCAGCAGCCTCAATCGCCGTTGCAGCGCGTTGGCCAGGGGCGTCGAGAACGTCGCGAGCAGCACGCGGGAGTCGGGATCCTCCGACGCCAAGTGCACCGCCCGGTGCAGCGCCACGATCGTCTTGCCCGTTCCCGCCGATCCCGCGACCCGCGCCGGACCGCCGTAGTCGCGCTCCACCAGGTTCCGCTGTGCCGGATGCAGGAAGACGGTCCACTTCTCCCACGGCGCGTCCAGCGCGCGTTCGAGTTCCTCGCGGTCAACCATCGTGCGGAAGCGGCGCCCGGCATCGGGGTGAGCGAACGGGTCTGCGGCCGGCGGCAACGGCGGCGGAATCGTCGGCGTGCCTCCCGTAGCGAGCTCCAGAAGAGCCTCGGCGGCTTCCGCCGGCAGGTGCTCCGCTGTCCCCAGCAGCGACTCCTCCGTGGCCATCCGTACCTCGCCCAGCCAGTCCGCCGGGACTCCGTAGCTCGACAGCTCTTCGTCCGTCCGGTCAGCGAACAGAAGCGGCCCGGCTGGCTTCGCCGGTTCGGCCGGCGGCACCGGGGCAGGAGACGGAGCAGGAGGCCCAGGCGCCTCGACGAGCGCAGGCACAGACGCCGGCGACGGCTCTACCGCGTCTTCGAGGGCCGTCGCCTCCGGCTGCGACGGTACGGGGAGCGGCGCCTCGACCTCCCGAGTAACCTCCCGAACGACCTCCCGAATCTCCACCAACTGGGCCGCGCCGGTCCGCGGATGCCGCTCCAGACGCCGTCGCTCGGCCCAGCGGTAGGCCCGGTCGTGATGGTCCACATAGCAGAGCAGGAAGTCCGCCGCCGTCCGATGAACGATGATTCGCAGATCCCGGCCCGCCCGCACCGACCAGAACTTTCTGTCCTGCGCCGACTCGATCCGGTGTAGACGATGCCCCGGCCGCGCCGGGTTCACCTGCAGGTCGAAGGCCGTCGTCTTGACCGCCTTCTGCTCCTCCGCCCGCAGGCGAGCGAGGCTGGCGGTGAACGTGTCGGCGATACGGAACTCCACGACGGCGCGTAGCCTATGAGAGCCGGCTACTACCGACGCAGCGGCGCCCGGAGCACGGTCCTGTGGCAGTATCCAGGTCGCCAGTTACGGACGGGATCTGCCGGGCCGGGGCGTCTGGGACGCTCCTGAAGACCCTCTCAGCGCTCCGGCGATGGGGTGTAGCTCCCGCCCGCCTACAAAGACAGCGTCGGCCCGTCGCCTGCCAGATCAGCGAGCACCCGCGGCGAACCATCATTTAGGACACAGCCCGCCATGCCGAAAGCCGAAACCACCAGCGAAGAAACCAAGGAATGGGATGTCTTCGTATGCTATGCGTGGGAAGATCAAGAAGAAGTGGCTCGGCCCTTGGCCACCTTCCTCCGCGACCTAGGGCTTCGAGTGTGGTACGACGAGATGGAACTCCGTGTCGGAGATCCCCTACGGAGGAAGGTCGATGCCGGGCTGACGCGATGCAAATTCGGTGTAGTCATACTCTCCGAGAGCTTCTTCGGGAAGCACTATCCGGAGTCGGAACTCGACGGGTTGGCGCAGCGGGAGCAAGACGGACAAGATCTCATCCTTCCTGTTTGGCATGACGTTGACGCGGAAGACGTGCGTCGCCACTCGCCGCGCTTAGCGGATCGTGTAGCTCTAAAGTGGCAGGACGGAATCTCCGTGGTCGTTACGGGATTGCTGAGAGTCATCGCGCCTGATGTTCTTCAGCAGGCAATCACACATGTTCAGGAACTAGCGGAAGACCTCCAGAAGGCCGAAGTTGCTCGTATCACGACAGGAGCTGAACTCGCGGAGCTGCTGGGTCGATGCGCTTTCTTCTTCTTCAAGGACGAGCCGCGCGACGAGGACGTGAGCCTTATCGGCGGCTTCCAGCAGGATCTGACGGACTGGTCGGACATTTGGGACGAGCTTGGCCCACTTCAGCGAGCGGAGGCTGCCAGTCAACTCTCGGAACAGCTTGAGGAGCTTCGCGTGCAGGGCTGGACGGTGCATGGACGTCCTGAGGAGTTACAGCGCACGATACGGGGAGAGCTAGTCGACTGGCCGATGGCGACCGTGGTTGTAGTACGTGGCGAACCCAGTTGTGTCCTGCATCTTGGGAACGGGCGCATTCAGATCATCCGAGAGGACGGCGAGTCGCTGACGGGAAAGTGATCGCCAATCTCCAACACCTCCAAGAGGTTGTGCCTCTCCTCAACGATCGATACGTGTTGGCCCACGACATCGAGCCCGGAACACGGTGCCCGGTGGCGATCGTCCTCGCACTCGAGGACCGCAGTAAAGGCGTTGCTCTTTCGGATTCTCTCCTTCTTGCAACGGCGGTCCGGGGTGGCGCGTTGAACCTTGGCATTGGCGCGCAGGGGGGAGCTGCGCTCCGCACGTCGCCATCGGCTCCGTGCTAGCCCTCCCATCCCTCCGCGATGTACCGCATCTCAGGTAATGGATCCCTCTCCGCCTCTCTAATCCACCTCGCTACGACTGGCTCCTCCCCCAGACCAGCGGCCTCCATCGCTATCGCCAGCTTGGCGCAGCGCCAGCGAAGCAGCGGCACATCGACCTCCTCGTGATCGACCCACGGTCGCTTGAAGAAAGGGTGCTGGTCGAAGTCTTCCTCGTACACGAGTTCTTCGATGAACCGCCCGAGGCTCTCCAACAGGGGCGCCCTTAGAACAGCGCGTTGCTCGGCACTCCCGTCCCCGTAGACCCAAGCAGCGATTTGCAGAGCACTAGAGATAGAAGGCCACCTTCGATTGGCGAGAACGACGCCAATCTCGGCAAGCACCTCCTCTGGGACCGCCGGGACAAAAGGCTCAGATCGGCTCGCCTCCCGAAGCCAGAGGAACAGACCACTAGCGGCACTGTCAAGCGCAGCTCTGACCGTGCTGGCGAGCCCGGTCCGGAGCAGCGAGGCGAGCGCATCAAGCTGCGCACCATCCGAGCGCAGAATCCCGGGCGTCAGTTGGTAGGCTGGAGTCTCTGCGTCGCGTTCCTGTCGCACGCGCTGCCCCAAAGCCCGAGCGGCGACCGGCGACACTCTAAACTCGAGCAGCAAGGTCGCTACACCGTACAGTGCCTCGGCTCGCGGGCGGGCCTTCTCCGACGCTTCCCAGGGCAGGACCGGATGCAGATCCGACTCCGCCCAGCGCTCCACGGCCATACGCAAGACTTCCACTTCGTCGCTCGTGAGCGCGACTCGAACACCGCGCTGCCGAAGCGCAGCGAGAGCATCTCCTGCATTCGCGAGCAGCTTCTCGTGGGCCTCCTGGCCCACCTGGCTCCAGTCGTGCCGGTCGCTCCATGAGGCACGAAGCCGCTCCAGCGCGACACCCGACTTGGGCTCAGGCAGCTTGGCGAACACCCACGGCCGGAGCTTCGTGTTCTCCGGGAGCATGGAAGTCTGCTGCCAACTCGACCCCCACAATGCGGCCGCTAGCCCGCTCTCCTCTGCGGCTGTGAACCGCTTCCATGGCGCCATCACCGAGAGTCGTCCCGAGGCTCGTTCCCGAGCCTCGCCGCCGGCCTCCAAGGCTCGGATCAGAAGGTCTACTACTGCTCGCCACTGTTGCGCATTCTCTTCGGAGCGCGCGGGAGCAGGACATCGCCTGTCGTCCGAGGACCGCTCCAGTATCCAGGCAGGTTCCCGGAACTTGGCAACTGGCCGACCCACCGAGAAGTCGTCGAGCCCGACGATAGGTAGCCCTAGCAGATCGAGTACGTGTCGCTCCTGGGTTGCACGAGGCAGAGCCTCCCACGATCTCTGGAGGAGATTCCGCAGGGCATCCCAGAAGCTCAGATCGGCCGTCACTCGAGCGTCGCCGTAGAGCCGCTTCGCTAGTTCCAGCACTTCCTCCACTTCGTGGGGGCCGAGACGCACGACACAGCGTGAAAGAGCCTCCATGGCCGCACCCAGTCGGGCACGCCAGTACTCCGCCTCGACTCCGCCCCTGCTCGGTGGAAGACGCTCCAGTGCTTGCTCGACCAGGGACCGCTGGCGCTCCGCCAGGTCATGAACGAACTCTTGCTCAAGAAACGCCACTCCCGAGCGAGAGAACACCTTGGCCAAGCCCTCATCCGAAGCGCCCGCTGCGCATCGAGCCGTCAACCGCGCCGTCCATTCGGGGACATACGGGCGAAGGGCATCCGATGCAGCCTTGAGCAAGTTGCTCCCAACCGCGTACTGCACCCGCCCGAAGACGGCACTCGGAACACCTGCAACTTCAGAGAATCGAACAGCACGAAGAGCCGCCTTGGCCCTGATGCCGGGCACGTTGCTGAAGCTGATCGTCTTCCCAGGTAACGTGCCGAGCTCAAATGGCTTCGACTTGGGCCTGTCACTCGGGCCGGCAGCGGCCGTCTCGTGGTGCCGAATGTCACCGAGCAGGTCGCAGCGATACGGCGCGAACTCCCTCCATCGCTCGTAGGGAGGGCCGAACGGGTCACCCGCAAGCAAGTGCCGTAGCCAAAGAGCCCACGCTTCCATCGAGGGAGCGGCCATGGACGCAGGATCCGACCGCCAGCCCCGAACGGCCTCGATGACTTCGTCGATCAGTCGCAGGGCCTCCTCGACGTCACCCAACTCGATCAAGAGTGCCGCTTTTCGCAGCCGCCAGCCGTGATCTTCTCCGCTGAGCTCCCACTTGCTGAGAAGCTCTTCCAGCCTCTTCCACTCCTGCCGGTTGAGGGCCCATAGACACTCTTCGTGGTGCATGCGCTGTCGGAGCTCGTGATCGCCACTGTAGAACGGCTTCAACCGCGCCACGCGAAGACCGAACGTTTCCCGGTCGAAGTTCTGCCTTGCCGAGGTCACCAGGTAGGTAGCGACCGTCTTCCATTGGGCCGTGACCGTCTCCCAGTCAACGTCGTTCCGACTCTCGCCGCCTACCGTCCTTGAGTGAGGGTCGACGTCGTCGAAGACTTCCAGGAGTGGTCCCGCCAACTCCTCAAGGAGCGGGTCGAGCAGCGTCTCCCGGCGCCAGACCAGTTCCCGCAGCACGTCCAGGCGCTCAACAGCGTCGCCGGATTCTGGAAGCACCTTGACGATGACTTGCTCCCAAGAATCCGTGAGAGCCCGCATTCTCGGGGCGGCATCGAACGGCAGCACGAGCCAGTTCGGGTAGCACTCCCGGTTGTGCCGCCAGATCGCTGTGTTTTCGTGAATCTCCCTGAGCCTCGCAGCCGTGCCGGATACCGAACGCTCCGGCCACGACTCAGGAAGGGGGCCAGACGGCTCAACGCGACCGGTCGGCCAGAGAATCGATGAAATTCTAGTTTCCGGCACGTACGGCTCGGGCCATCGTTGCAGCTCGTACGTCGGTGGACTCTCGAGTGACTGGAGGATCCACTCAGTGGCCAACTCGTGCCGCTCTGTTTCGCCCTCGGGCCACGAGTCGCTGCCCGGGTGCAACGCCAGATCGATCGCCATGATGTTGCGTCGCAGCAGGGACTGGCGCTCTGATTCCCGCAGTCGTAACCAACCGGCCAAGTAGATCCTCGGTGCGTGCTCGCCTAGGTTGTCCCGCACCCAACCGGACCAGCGTTCGAAGTTGGGATCCTTCCCGGAGAAACCCAGCAGGAGAAATGTCGTCTCCATCAACGCCTGCCGGAGGAGATTCGCGAGTGGTTCCAAGGCGCCCGCGTACGTCCGGTAGTCCTCTCTGGTGACGATCAGGGGCTCGCATGCCGGGAAGGAACCGTGAAGCTTCACGATCCGGGGCGGATCTACGAGCGCCAAAGCACTGGGCCGCTCCAAGACTTGAAATCCCAAGTGATGTTCACCCGAACACCTCTCCAGCAGCGTGTCCCAGTTCGTAGTAAATACGTCGCGCCACGGCAAGTTCAGTAGCCGACGATGGGCATCTCCCGGCTCAAACTCGTCATCCCGAACCTGCTTCATCAGGAAGTCGTTCAGAGCGGGCCGGCCCAATGTGTCTTCATACTCCTGGGCGAGCCTCGCCGGATCTACTGCCCAGACACTTCGGTCCGAGTTCTGGCCGAGACGTTCGGCCAACGCTTGCCCAAGTTGGTCCCAAGTCGGCATCGGCGCTGAGTCAGGGCTGGGCTTCCGGGCGTTTCTTGAGAATCCGCTGCCGATCAAGACAGAGGCCCGTTGATCCCGAAGGACGTCGCGAATCTCGTCGAGGTAGATCTGGCCTTGGAAGTCGCCGCTGAAGACGGAGTTCATGGTCCCCTTCGGATTGGCTGATCCGCCGGAGAAGCGGCTAGACCCGAAACACCTTCATCACCTCGTCGCCGAGGTGGTTAATGACCTTGACGGCAATGCGGCCTGAACCGGGACGGTCGAAGGCTCGGGAGGTGTCGCTGCGGAGGGTCTCCCAAGCGTCGCGGTCGATCTCGGCCTTCAGGGTGGTCTTGAGGGACTTGTAGGGGTCGTTCGCGCCCAGAAAGTAGGCGTGGCGGACGAAGAAGCTCTCGCCGTCGTAGTCGGTGTCAATGAACCAGCAGGCGATACCTTCGGCGGAGTCGCTACGGACCTTGCCGGTGCGGGGGTCGAAGACGTCGACGCCGTTGAGCTTGACCTGGAACTGCTCGGGACCACCGTTGGCGTGCGGTAGAGGGCGGATCTCGATGTCGGGCTCGCCGAAGATGACGAAGAGGTTGCCTTTGCCAGTGTTCTTGAGATCCTCGGCCATGTGGAGGTCAGCGTTCATGCGCGCCTTGAGGACCGGAATGCGGCCGAGTTTGCTGAACTCGGAGGCGTGGGCGTCGTAGCTGAAGGCGCAGGAAATGAGGACATCGAAGCCGGCGTCTGCAGCTTCTCGAGCCGCTTCGACGAGGTCCGGGCGCGAGACGCTACCGAACTCGGGGCCGACCAGGATGGCGGCTCGCCGGTCTTCGCCGCTTCCCGCCTCCAGGTAGGTCCCCTCGGCAGCGATCATCCGGCCCGGCCAGCAACGGAGGGACGTGAACTCGACCCGGTCTTCCCGGTGTGCCTGCTGGACGCCCGCCGTCCGGAGCTGTTCCAGAATCATGCCGCCGAAGTCCTGGCCGGTTCCGTTCGTCTTCCGCGCTTCGCCGACGGTGTCGACGAGGTTGTCCTCCTCGTCGACTAGGAGCGCCCGGTGGGGAGAGAGCGACTCTACCGTGAACGGGCCTGCGACCCGGACCTTCGTCCCGTCCTCGTAGGGCTTGTCGTAGAGATACTCAAAGTCGGCCTTCGCGGCTATCGAAGCGTCGATTTCCTTCTGCCGGGCGATGCGGGCCTCCCAGAAGACAGCCAGTGCGTCTGCGGCCTCCGCCGGCCACTCTGCCGGAGGCTCTCGCGGAACCTCCCACTCGAGCAGCGCGCTGGCGGAGGCCTCCTCGCCGGAAGGGAGCGTCACCTTTGCGCTAGGCGGCGCTCGGAAGTCGATCACCTCGCCTTTCCGGCCGCCGACCTGGACTTCCCAAGGCTGGCCGTGGCCAGCGAGCGCCCGGTTCAACCTCTCCAGAGCCTCTACTACTGCGAGCTGCCGCCGCTGCCAAATGACGTCGATCTCGGCGTTGTTGGCGATCGCCTTGAGAGTGATGTGAGGTACGCGCTGGTAGACGAAGCCCTGCCGCAGTCGGCCGTAGGTATCTGCGTTCTTCGGTGCGGTTCGCGTGACCTCGGCCTCCTTCTCCTGTCCCTCCCGACTGTCCGCGAGCACGTAGTAGGGATAGCGGGCACCCATGACACGAGCGCGAGCCAGCGCAAGAGCCACACGAGAGGTGTCGACCGTGATCCAGCGTCTGCCCCACTGCTCGGCGACGTAAGCGGTTGTGCCCGAGCCGCAGGTGGGATCGAGGACGAGGTCGCCTGGGTCGGTCGTCATCAGGACGCATCGCTGAACGATCGTCGTGGACGTCTGTACGACGTAGATCTTCGGGTCAGCACGACTCGTGATTCCGCCCGAGACGTCGCTCCAGAAGCTGTCAATCTTGAGCGCGCCGAAGTCCCCGAAGTACTTTCGGAAACTGATGTTGCGTCCCGTTTCGAGGATGCGATCCGCGAACTCGACTCGTCGCATGCCGCGTATCGATGTGCGCCAACCTCCCGCGGATGGCCGATACGAGACGCCGCGAAAAGCAACTGGGTACGTCGTAGTTGCCGACGCTGACCGGGAGGTCAGGCCCTGATCCCTGAACAACATGCTGCCAGGAGGTATCTGGGTCGCACCACCAACCTCTTCTCTCGTCACACGACGCTCAGTCAGGTCTTCTAGTCGGAGTTTCTTGTACCTGGTAGCGCCTTCCTTCCAAGGTCTCAGCAGCCGGAAGAGAGGACGGAACTTCGCCAAGCCTGGCACTCTGCAGTACCAAAGCAAGTAGTTGCTGGTGTTGTCGAGGTATTGGGAGCCGAGCCCTATCGACGTCTTGTAGGGAATGAGGCTGACGAAACAGCTCTCCCCAAACACCTCGTCCATCAGCACCCGCACGCGATGCACGTTCTCGTCCCCGATCTGGACGAACACGGAGCCGCTCTCCGTTAGCAGTTCCCTCGCCATCAGCAGCCGGTCCCGCAGGTAGCCCAGATAGGAGTGGGTCTCATCCCGCCAGGTGTCCCGGAACGCCTTGACCTGCTCCGGCTCGCGGGTGATGTGGTCGGCTTTGCCGTCCTTCACGTCGCGGCTACTCGTGGACCACTGGAAGTTCGAGTTGAACTTGATGCCATAGGGCGGGTCGATGTAGATGCACTGGACTTGGCCGCGTAGTCCCTCGCGGTTGGCTAGGGAAGCCATGACCTGGAGTGCGTCGCCGAGGATCATCCGGTTCGACCAGTTCGCCTCGTGCTGGTAGAACTCGGTGCGCGCCTCGGGCGACGGCAGGCCGTTGAAGTCGTCGAACAGTCCAGCCTGCGCCTCTGGCTCTTCGCCTTTGGCCTTCAGCCGCTTCAGGTCGTCGATCAACGCCTTCGGGTGGACCTTCTCCTGGATGAAGAGGGGCGGCGCCTGGACCTCCAGTTCCTCGTCGTAGCTCTTGCCGCGCCAGACGAGTTGCGGATCCAGATCGAGGTTCCGGCGCTCGATCGCGGCGCGGATCGGCAGTTGGTCCTCGGCGGCCATGACCGACTGGTGCTCGGCCGAGGGCAGATTCGGACGCTTCGCCTCGTCGTGGCGGAAGGACTCGACGCGCTTGGGCGACTTGGGTCTACGCTTCCTCGGCACGGTCAGCGGTCGGGTTCGGACAGCGCCCGCTCCGTTTCGGGCGCCGGATTGTTCAAGGCCTGCTCGTACAGGTACTCCGGCGCGAGATCGGCGTCGGTCGGCCATGTGATCGTGTTCAACTCGCGATTGAGGCGAAACTGCCTGAACACAGCCACGTCCTGCAAGGGCTCGAAGACGCCCCGCCATCGGTGGCCTTCCATGTCCAGCACACCAGCGCAGCCGTCCTCGAACTCCAGGCGAATGCGATGGCCTCCCAGCCAAGTCGCCTGCACAAGATCGGGCGTCACCGGCTCACTCCAGGTCAGCGACTCTTCTTCGCCCGGAGACACGGTCTGGGCACCCGCGAGCGTGTCGTCCAGCGCCGAGACGTCCGGGTCAGCCCCGTACATCGCGTCGAGGCTCTCCGCGATCCGGTCTCCGGAGTGTCTGGACACATAGTCCCTCACGGCCCTCGTGTAGAACTCGCTGCGCGAGATGCCCATCGACCTGGCCGTCCGTTCCGCCAACTTGAACACGTCGTCGCGAATTGAGATTGCCGTCTTCATTCGCGGAAGTATGCCCCCGGTGGCACGTACCGAGCCACGGTCAGCGTTTCCGCCCAGCCGACGGTTCAGACGCCGGCGGGGCAACCGGCGAAGGTGCGCCGTTCGCAACCTGAACTACTCGCTGCATGATTGCCTTGTCGATGAGGCCGTGAACCACGGTCTTCATGCCGACGTTTCGGACCCGAGCGCCGAACGCCAGAGGACCCAGGTCGGCGAACAGCTTGCCCACCAGTTCGTCGGCGAAGCTGCTTGAGATCAGGGGCACTTCGTCCCAGTCGAGAATGAGCGGTTTGGCGGGCTCGGCGTCCATGAGATTCAGACACTTCGTGCGCAAGTGCCTTCCGGCCAGTCTAGAGCCGAAACCCACCGCCTCGTCTTGAAGGCGAAGTACGACGGCCGAAGCATCGTCCGTCTCGTACAGAGCTTCGATGGCGTCCACCGGCCGGTGCGACGAGCCGCGAAACTCCAGGGCCTCCGACAGGAGGAAGTCGGTATCGAGGCCGATCTCGGCGTAGACGAAGGTGCCCGGAAACTCTTGGTTCTTCTTGCGGCGGAAGTGTCTCGACTCTCCCTCCCGATAGACGATCTGTGCCCTGCGAGAAGTGATTTCCACCACTCCCTGCGACATGGTGGCGATGCGCAGGACGCCGGCCATCCCATTCCCCTGGCCCGCGTCGGAATGGCGCGTGACGCCCGCCTCCAGCGCCCTGTAGATAGCCTGCACGTCTCCCTGAAGGTCGGGATGCCCCTGTCGGAGGGAGGCCAGAATGCCGATCCCAGAATCGGCGACGCCGACCGCCACCTTGCGACTGCCCTCGAACGTGCTCACCTGCAGTATGCCCCCGAGTTCGCATTGGGCGTGGTTCAGAACGTTGTCGGTGATCTCGTTGATCGACCACTCGAGGGCCGCAAGATCGTCGCGTTGAAGGGCCGTTATGCCGCCCAGCAAGACGTTCACAGCTTCGTTGACGAGTCGCTGCTGCTGCTCGGCGTCGACAAAGCGTCGTGCCGCGACGTGCCGGGCATGAGGAGTCTCGCTCACCCGGTAGCGGTCGGGTTCCAGCAGGTGGGCCCAATTCGTGTTGATGAACAGACGCTCCAACTCCGAATCCACCGGCAGCGCGACGGAGACGTCCAATCCGTCGCGCCGCAGCGCATCGACGCCCGCGATCAGAGGCAGCATCCCGACGGGGAACGCCGTCTCGCAGGCGGACAGGTCGAGTTCGATCTCCTCGTAGCCCTTCTCGCGGCAGTCGTGCAGACACCACATGAACTCCCGATGAGCGGGTGGATTCACGCCTCGCGTGAAGGAGATTCGGTTCCGTTCGCGACGGACCGTCCGGGTCTTCGGGGGCCGGCGCGTTCGCCTTCGACCAGGGGGAGTGCGGTCCGTCATCGTCTCTCCCGCCAAGTGCGTTCCACGATATCGCCGACCTCCGCTCCGCTCCGCGGCACCGGCGCGGCGGGGCCGGAACCAACGATGCTCGTCCTCACCCCGACCATGTGCCCTAGTTTGTCACCGGCGCCGCATCCGGATCTCGGCCCCTACGCAGCGGGCTGGGCGCCGGACGCCAGCCCCTGCACGATGCGATCGAAGTCGGCGGCCATGTCGAACGCATCCGTGAACTCCGCGAACGCCCAGCGGCCGTGGGAGCGGAGGTTGTTCACCCCGGGAACCCAGCAGGCCTCGGCGGCCTCCCGTTTGGCCTTGGCGTCCTCGCCGCGCAGGCCCTTGATCTCGACGAGCAGGTGCAGCGGGTTCTCGCGGCCGCGACCGTCGTCCATCAGGACGATGAAGTCGGGACGGTAGCGGCGGGCCGCGGCGCCGTAGAGGTACGGCACCTCGAAACCCAGCCGGTCGTTCTTGACGTAGGCAAAGACCCGGTCGTGCGCTTCGGCAATGCGGCAGAACTCGCCCTCCCACCGGCTGTCGAGAACGGCGTGGTCGACGTGGCAGCGGCGGGGGTCGGTTGGCCAGCACTCCTTCGAGGTCGTGAAGTGAACGTCCGCCGTGCTGCCCGTGGGCTGGAACGGGTCGAGCACGGCAAGCACGGGACGCTCCTCCGCATGGCCGCGCAGGATGGCGGCGTCGATCTTCTCGCACGCCATGTCCGCGAGCTCCCGGTACATGAGCTGCGCGGGCATCGTGCCGCCCTTGCACACGAGGTGCGCGTCGAGCCACTGGCGCACCACGCGTTTCAGCTTGCCGAACAGCGCGCCCCGAAACTGGCCGTCGTCGTCGGTGTACTTCGTCGTCAGCAGCCGCGCCGTCAGGTGGAAGATGAGCGACGAGTGGCGGTAATCCTCGAGGTGGTCGAGGTCGATGTCGACGCCCTCGCCGATGATTCCCTCGCTGCGCGTCGTCGTTGCGCCGACGAGCTTCTGGTTGAGTTCCAGCGTCGAGTCGGCGGTAAACCGGACCTTCAAGCGATCTTCGGGAAGCTCGATCCGGTAACCCTCCACCCGCGGAAACCGGATCTCGGCATGGTCGCGGTCCGGGCTGATCGCCCGCACCGCGATCGTCGGCTTGACGACCGGGCGCGGCGCGGGCACCGGCTCGGCCGTGAAATCGAAGGGGACGCCGAACACGTCGGCGTACTCGACATCGAACAGGCCGTCCTCGTTCAGTTCGTATGACTGGCGACGCAGCGCCCGGCCGATCACCTGCTCGCAGAGGAGCTGGGTGCCGAACGCGCGCACGCCCAGGATGTGGGTCACCGTGTTTGCGTCCCAACCTTCGGTGAGCATCGAGACCGAGACCACGCAGCGGATCGCGCCGCCCAGGCGGCCCGGCTTCCCCACCGTGTTCATCACTTCGCGCAGGAGATCCTCGTCGGTCAGGCTCTCGGCGCGCACCAGGTCGCCGGTGCGGTCCATCTCCTCGCGGCGGAAGCGCTCGATCTCGCCGGCGGCAGCGGTGCGAAAGGCCTTGTCCAGGCCCTCGCCGGACTCGATCTGGGCGCTGTCGATCAGGAGTGTGCGGGGACGCGGCCTCGGGTTGCCGTACTCGTCGAAGTTGCCGAAGAGCTCGAACCGGCCCGGCACGAAGGCGGTGGACCCGTCCTCGTCCTGCTGCTCGTAGCCGGCGATGTAGTCGTGGATCAGCTTGGACGTCGAGGTGTTGTTGCAGACGACGATGAAGCACGGCTCGTTCGGGAGCTTCGCCTCCCGCCAGGCCTCGAAGACCCTCTCGTAGTTGCCGTACAGAGCGTCGAGGGCGTTCTGGAGCGGCACCGGCAGGTTCTGGGGATCGAGGCCCTGCGTTGCGGCACTGCGCCGGCCCTTGGGCATCTTGCTGCCGATGTGCCGCCACAGTTCGCGGTACATCGGCACGTCGGCGCTGGGCAGGTCGTCCGCCACCGGTACCCGCGGCAACTTGACGATGCCGCTCTCGATCGCGTCCATCAGCGAGAAATCGCTCATGGTCCACGGGAAGAGAGTGCCCTCGGCATAGCCGGAGCCGCGCAGGAAGAAGGGGGTCGCGGAGAGGTCGAAGACGCGGTTCGCGCGCAGGCGCCGGTGAACGGCTTCGAGACCCGAGATCCAGACCCGCGCCGCCTCCCGGTTGGCCTTCGCTTCCTGTAGATCGTCGTGTTTCGGCTTCGCCTCCTCCGGGTCGCCCGGGCGTTCCCGATAGCAGTGATGGGCCTCGTCGTTGAAGACGACGATGTGCTTCGTCGCCATCAGGTCCGGCAGGACCCGCTGGAGCATCTGGCCCTCCGTCTCCAGCGTCTCGACGTCGTCGCCGCCGCGACCGCGCAGAAGCGCGCGGTTGCCCTTCGACAACGACATGCGTTCGCGCCGCTGGAAGGCGTGGAAGTTCGTGATGACGATCCTCGCCCGGTCGATATCGCCGACCATGTCCGAAGGCACCAGGCCGCGCCGACGGTAGTAGTTGTCCGGGTCGTTCGGCTGGAGCACGCGCAGCCGGTCGCGGATCGTGATTCCCGGTGTCACGACCAGGAAGCCGCGCGTGAAGCACGGGCTGTTCGGCCGCCGCAAAGCGTTGATCGTCTGCCAGGCGATCAGCATCGCCATGACCATCGTCTTTCCGGCGCCGGTGGCGAGTTTGAGCGCGAGACGCGGCAGATCGCCGTGCTCCGCGTTGACTTCCTCCAGACGCCTCAGAAACCGGCGGCCGCGGGCGTCTCGCCTCTTCGGCGCGACCTCGGTCAGCCAGACCGCCGTCTCCACCGCTTCCACCTGACAGAAGAAGGGCCGGATGTCGGTCCAGCCCTCCTGGCGGCGCCAGTGCTGCAGAAGGCGAGCTGTCTCCGGCATCACCTGCCACTGACGCGGGTTGGGAAGCTGGCGCCAACGGGTCACTTCTCCGCGCAGGTCCTGGATCACGCGCGCCAGATCGAACTTCGCCGTCTCGCCTTCGTCCCGCGTGGGCGCCAGTTCCAACTGCGACGCGCCGCGCTGCTTCTTCGGCGCAGGGATCGGCGACATGAACCGCACCTGCCGGCGTGCCTCCACGATCCGATGCGTCGGCTGCCCCTTGTCGTCGAGTTCCCAGTGGCGCGACGGCGCCTCGTATGGGGAGTTGAGGATCGGCTGTTCGAAGAACTTCGGATTCATTGGCAGTGCATCAGGAACCGCGATGGTCGTCGTCGCGGTCGGCGCGGATCAGAAGTTCGGCCGGTGTATGGCGACGACCCTTGGTCTTCCTCCGTAGCGCCTCTGAACGGGCGAGGAACCTCGCACGCCTGGCCGCCGTATCGTCGTCGTCGAGTTGCTTCACCTTGATCGTCGTCATTGCTCTGCTCCCCTAGGTCCGCACAAGCCGCCTCCTGAGCCGCCTATCCCGGCGCCAGCTCCCGGATCGTCTGCCGCAGATCGTCCCCCGGATGCATGATCTGGAGCGCCGGGGTATGCACCCCCGCCTCGATGTACTCCTGGATCCGTTCCCGGCACTTGCCGGGCGAGCCGATGATCAGGATGTCGCGCAGCGTCTCCTCCGGGATGACCTCCAGCGCCTTCTTCCGGTCGCCGGCCGCCCAGGCGTCCCACATCGGGCCGAGGACGTCACGGCGGCCCAGCCAGTCGTGGAAGGCGGCGTAGACGGGGACGTTCAGATAGGCGGCCATGGAGCGCTTGCCGACGACGTCGATCACACCCTGGTCTTCGGTGGCGATGACGAAGATGCGGGCCGCGATCTCCTTGCCGGGGCCGGCCTCGTGGACGTAGGGGACCACCGTTTTCACGTCGTCGGGCGACAGCCAGTTGAGGATCGCGCCGTCGCCTTCCCGGCCGGCCATGCGCAGCATCCCCTGGCGCAGCGCCGCGACCAGGATCGGCGGACACTCCTTGAGCGGCCGGCCCATGCGGAAGCCGCGGACGTGGAAGGTCTCGAACTCCTCGTCGATCCGGTCACCGGTGAGCGCCTTCTTGAGGAAGCGCACCATGTCCCGGGTCTTGTAGTACGGCCGCTCGAACGGGATGTCGTTCCACCGCTCGACGATCACGTTGGACGAGGTGCCGATTCCCATGACGAAGCGCCCTGGCGCCGCCTCCGCCATCGCGCCGACGGTCTGGGCCATCAGGGCCGGACCGCGCGTGTAGGCCGGGATGATCGCGATACCCAGACGCGCCGTCGGCGCCCAGATCGAGGCCTGCACGAGCGGCGTGAAGCCGTCCGAGCCGTTCGACTCGGAGGACCAGAAGTCGGTGTACCCCAAGTCCACCATCTCCTTGATCAGGTCTTCCTGCTCCGCCAGGGGCAGGCCGAATGGGATCGTCATTCCGTATCGCTGCATGGTCTCGGGCTCTCCTGCCGCGACCCGGAAGTCGCGGTCCGGCTGAATCTGCGGTTGCGAAGGCGACCGGGATTGTACGGCAGACGTCTCCTATACTGACCGGCCTCGATTCCGCAGCAACGTTCCACCTGGAGACACGGATCATGGGACCACTCGACGGCTACCGCATTCTCGAGATCGCCGGCATCGGACCGGGGCCGTTCTGCGCGATGGTGCTGTCCGACCTGGGCGCCGAGGTCGTGCGCATCGACCGCAGGGCCTATGCGGGACGCGGCTCGAAGTTCGACGTGCTGAACCGCGGCCGACGCTCCCTCGCGATGGACCTCAAGCAGCCCGCGGCAATTGCCGCCGTCCTCGACATGGTGGAACAGGCGGACGGCCTGATCGAGGGCTTTCGCCCGGGCGTCATGGAACGCCTCGGCCTCGGCCCCGACGTCTGCCTGGAACGGAATCCGAAGCTCGTCTTTGGCCGCATGACCGGCTGGGGGCAGAACGGCACGATCGCTCACGCCGCCGGTCACGACATCAACTACATCGCCCTCTCCGGCGTGCTGCACTCCATCGGGAACAACGGCGGCAGGCCGGTGCCTCCGCTCAACCTGGTGGGCGACTTCGGCGGCGGCGGCATGCTGCTCGCCCTGGGCGTGGTGGCGGGACTGCTCGAAGCGCAACGGTCCGGCAAGGGCCAGGTCGTCGACGCCGCGATGACCGACGGTTCGGCGCTGCTGCTGGCGGCCGTCGTCGGCATGCACAGCGCCGGCGTGTGGAAGGACGACCGCGGCTCGAACATGCTGGACAGCGGCTCCCACTTCTACGACACCTACGAGTGCTCCGACGGCGAGTACGTCTCCATCGGCTCGATCGAGCCGCAGTTCTACGCCCTGCTGCTCGAGAAGACCGGCCTCGACGGCGCCGAGTGGGAGGGCCACCTCCAGAACCGGGACCGCTGGCCGGAACTCAAGGCGAAGCTGGCCGAGGTGTTCCGCACGAAGACGCGCGACGAGTGGTGCGGGATCATGGAGGGCAGCGACATCTGCTTCGCACCGGTGCTTCGCATCGGCGAGGCGATCGAGCATCCGCACAACCGGTCCCGGCAGACCTTCGTCGAGGTCGACGGCGTGGCGCAGCCGGCGCCGGCCCCGCGCTTCAGCCGCACCCCCGTGTCGGTGCAGGGTCCGCCGCCGAAGGCCGGCGAGCACAGCGAGGCCGTACTGGCCGACTGGGGCTTCAGCGGCGAACAGATCGACGCCATGCGAGCGGCGGAAGCGATCTGACGCTCCGGCCTCCTGACGCCGCGGCGTCGGCTGGCCGACATCGATTCAGAAGAGGAATGAACCATGAACACCATGCGCGACTTGTTGACTCTGATCGCCATCGGGTTGCTGCTCGTCGGCTGCGCCGCGGGCGGCGACTCAACGGCTGTGGATCCCGCGGTCGACCCCGGCCCCGTCTCGAATGACGTCCTGTCGGACTACGTCCACACCGCCGATCCGGCCTACGGCTGGACCCTGGTGGACAGCCAGCCCGGCGACGGCTACACCCTTCACACCATCGAGATGACGAGCCAGACCTGGCTAACCGAGGCCGAGGTCGACCGCCCGCTCTGGACCCACTGGCTGATGGTCGTCGAACCCGACGAGATCAGGAGCGACCACGGGTTCCTCTACATCTCGGGCGGCCGGAACGGCGGCGACCCGCCGGACCAGGCCAACCCGCTTACCCTCCAGCCGGCTCTCGCCACGGGCTCCTTCACCGCCGAGCTCCGAATGGTGCCGAACCAGTCGCTGACCTTCGTCGGCGACGACTACGGACCGCGAGTCGAGGACGAGCTGATCGCCTACGGCTGGGACAAGTTCCTGCGGGGCGAGGATCCCATCTGGCTGGCGCGGCTGCCGATGACGAAGTCCGCGGTGCGGGCGATGGACACGATGACCGCCTTCGCCGCCTCCGAGGACGGCGGCGGCAACGACGTCGACCGCTTCGTCGTGGCCGGCGGCTCGAAGCGGGGCTGGACGACCTGGACCACCGGAATGGTCGACGACCGGGTGGTCGCGATCGCCCCGATCGTGATCGACCTCCTGAACGTCGAACGCTCCTTCGAGCACCACTGGCAGGTCTACGGCTTCTGGGCGCCGGCGGTCGGCGACTACGAGCGGGAAGGGATCATGGACTGGTTCGGCGACCCGCGCTACCTGGAACTCCAGCAGATCGTCGAGCCCTACAACCACCTCGAGAAGCTCACGATGCCGAAGTACATGATCAACGCGACCGGCGACCAGTTCTTCCTGCCCGACTCGGCCCAGTTCTACTTCGACGACCTTCTGGGCGAGAAGCACCTGCGCTACGTGCCGAACACGGAGCATTCCCTCGGCGGCAGCGACGCAGCGGTCGGCTTTCTCGCCTTCTACCAGGCCATCCTCGACGGCGTGGAGCGCCCCGACGTCGACTGGTCGATCGAGACCGACGACGCGGGCGGCGCCATCACCGCCTGGGTGGCGAACGGCATGGAACCGAGCCAGGTCCTGCTCTGGCAGGCCTCGAACGAGGAGACGCGCGACTTCCGCGTCGACACGATCGGTCGATCCTGGACCAGCACCGCCGTAGAACCAGGCGAGGACGGAAAATGGGTCGGCGCCATCGACGCCCCGGAGCGCGGCTGGACCGCCTTCTACCTGGAGTTCGCGTTCCCGGGACCCGGCGAGGCCCCGTTCCAGTTCTCGACCGAGGTCAAGGTGGTGCCGGAGGACCTGCCGTTCGGCTGGCCGCCGGAGACGGCGACCGAATAGCAGCCGTCAGTTCAGCGGGCCGGAAGATCGAGGACAATCGCCTCGAGTAGTCGCGGAACGTAGTTCCTGAAGCGGCGGTCAAGGCCATCAAGTCCGTCCGGAAGTGCGGCGAGACGATCTCGCCAGCCCTCGGCCTGCGACCCCGTTCCGCCAAGCACCTCCGGATCGAGATAGTCCAACGCGTTGAGCGCCAGCAGGGCATCGAAGAAGTGGTTCTCCGCAACCGAGGCTGAGGTCAGGAGTAGCTCCACCGCAGGAGCAAGGTCCGACTCCTCCCCGAACCGGCCCAGGGCCTCAGCGGCGAAGATACGTACCGGTGGAGACGGATCGCCGAGCGCCGCCCGCAGCTCGGCCCTGGCTGACCGCACCGCCTCCTCACCTCGAGTCCGCAGGCCGATAGCGGCCCAGGCACGGACCGCGGAGTCCGGGTCGCCGAGCATGCGGGTCAGACGTTGGTGTGCCGAGCCGCCCCACTCCGACCGGTCCGAGGCCAGCTCCGCCGCCGCCAGCGCTCGCTCGACCTGGTAGCCGCCCTGGCCGTAGGCCAGAGGAGTCGCGTCCATTGCCGCCGCTCGGCGGTGCATTTCTCCTTCCGGAAGGAAGCTGAGGTCACGGATTGTCAGAAGCTGCCGGCGTAGGGCGGCGGCCAGCCGTTCCCGGTCGGCCGCGTGCGCGGACGAGGAGGCCAGGTTGTTCACCAAGTCCGGGTCGTTCTCCAGGTCGTAGAGTTCCTCGCTCGGTTTCTCCCGCCAGAACCTGGCCTGCGCCTCGTTCAGCTTCCCTTCCTGGAACAGCCGCAGCCACACCTGGGTGGTCGGCGTTTCCATCTGGTAGGAGAGTCGTTGACCGTAGGGCCGGTCGACCAGGAAGTTCCGGGCGTAGACGTATCGCTTGTCGCGGACGCTCCGGACCAGGTCGTAGCGCTCGTCCATGCGGTCGGAGAAGCCGAAGATGACCTCGTTCGGCTCCGCCTCGTGCGCGCCCAGGAAGGCCCGGCCCTGGAAGTGCGCGGGCGGCTCGATGCCGGCCAGGCTGAGCATCGTCGGCGCGAAGTCGATGAAGCCGACCAGGCGGTCGGTGTCGCCGCCCGGTACGTACTCCGCCGGCGCCAGGTGCCGGTACTTCTCGGGAATCGAGACGATGAGCGGCACGTGCAGGCCTGTCTGGAGCGCGGCGCGCTTGCCCCGCGGCAAACCGGGTCCGTGGTCGCCCCAGTAGAAGACGATCGTGTCGTCGGCCAGTCCCGCCGCCTCGAGTTCCGCCAGGCGTTCGCCGACGAGCGCGTCCATCTCTGTCAGCTTGTCGTAGTACTGGGCCCAATCCTGCCGGACCTCGGGCGTGTCCGGGTGATAGGCCGGTACGCGGACACGGGCCGGGTCGTGGACCTGTGTGTGCGGCCGGCGCCGGATCTGGCTCTCGTGGGTCACGGTGAAGTTGAAGACGGCGAAGAACGGCGCGCCGTCCGGGCGGTTCCGCCAGTGCGCCTCGCGCGACGATTCGTGCCAGACCGCTCCCTGGCCGCCGGGCTTCTCGAGGTTGTAGTCCTCCTTCGAGTTGTTCGTCACGTAGTAGCCCGCCTCGCGCAAAACCTGCGGGAAGAAGCGGAAGCCGTCCGGCAGCCTGGAACGGCTGCGCATGTGCTGGGCGCCGGTCGACGCCGGGTAGAGGCCGCTGATGATCGTCGTACGGGCCGGCGCGCAGACCGGGACGGTCGACCAGGCGTTGCGGTAGATCAGGCCGCGAGCGGCGAGGGCGTCCAGGTTCGGCGTGGTGGCGTAGTCGTCGCCGTAGGCGCCGAGGTGCGGGCCGTTGTCCTCGCTGGAGACCCAGAGGATGTTGGGAGGCGGAAGGTCCGCCTGGGGTTGCGCTGCGATTGGCGCCAGAGCAACGAGGAGTAAGCCCCCGACCAGACCGGCGCCTTGCACCGGATGCCGGCCAGACAGCCGGCGCACCGACACCCGAACATCGTCGCAACTCGAGCCGGGTACCAAGCTAGACCACCCGCTCGGCCCGGAACGCGGCGATCTGGTCGCTGCTGTAGCCGAGGTCTCCCAGGATCTCGTCGGTGTGCTCGCCCAGGGTCGGCGCGCGGCGACGGATCGTGGCGGGGGTTTCCGTCAGGCGTACGGAAGGCTGCGCCACCGGCGCCGGCCGCGGCATGTCCGGATAGTCGAGCTCGGCGAAGGAACCGACCTCCGCGATGTGCGGGTCGTCCAGCGTCTGCTGCATCGAGTACACGGGCCCCGAGGGGATCATCGCCGCGTTCAGCGTGTCGACGGCTTCCTCGGTCGAGCGGGACGCGCACCAGGCCGCCATCCGATCACCGATCACCTCGCCGTGATCGCCGCGCGAGAGATCGTCGGCGAAGCGTGGATCGTTCAGCCAGTCCACGTCTTCGCCTTCTGTTCCCGTCCCGTTGTCCTCGGACATCAGGTCGACCCAGCGCCTGAACAGCGGCTCGCCGATCACCGAGCACAGCAACCAACCGTCGGCGGTACGGAAGATGTCGCCCGGCCCGGAAGTCTGCGAGCGGTTCCCGGTCGGCTGGCGGTCCCGCTCGATCACCGCCTGCTCGATCAGGTTCGCGTTGCCCATCATCAGGGCGGTCTTGAGCAACGCGCCTTCGACCATCTGCCCCTTGCCGGTCTGCTGGCGCGCCATCAGGGCGGCCAGCGTGCCGTAGGCGCAGGAGAGCGCCGTGCCGAAGTCGACGAAGGGCGCGGCCGCGCGCCGCGGCCTGTCCGTGTCGCCGGTCATCCAGGCGATGCCGGACATGACCTGGCCGATGCCGTCGAAGCCGACGCGGTCGCTGTACCGGCCGCCGCGGCCGTAGGCCGACACCGTGGTCAGGATGATGTCCTCCTTCACCTGGCGCAGGCTGTCGAGGTCGAGGCCCATCGCCGCCAGAGTCTTCGGCGGCAGGTTCGCCACGACGACGTCGGCGGTCGCCACCAGGCGCTTCACGATCTCGCGGCCGGCCGGTTTCATCGGGTTCAGCGTCAGCGAGCGCTTGTTCCGGTTCATCTGCAGGAACATGCCACCCTCCCCGCTCGGCGCCACCGGGGCGATGAACCGGTCCTCGCTGCCGCGGACCTTCTCGACCCGGATCACCTCGGCGCCGAGATCGCCGAGCAGGGCGGCGCAGAACGGTCCGGCGATGTAGCGGCCGAAGTCAAGGACGCGAACGCCGGCGAGCACCTGGTGCATGGGAACTCCGTAGGGTGGAAACGCGGTCTTCTCGGGCGAGAGCGCCGGGATCGTAGCAAGCCCCTCCGCTCCTCTATACTCGCGCGCCACCCTCGGAAACAGGCGCACCAGGCCAGGAGAACGACATGAAGGTTGACGGCGGACTGCCCACCGATCTGCACGAGGTTCCGACCCGCATTCGGGAACTGGAAGATGCCGGCTTCGCGGCCGCGATGACCGCCGAAACGGCGCACGATCCGTTCTTCCCCCTGCTCCTCGCCGCGGAACACAGCGAGCGGATCGAGCTGATGACCTCGATCACGGTCGCCTTCGCGCGCAGCCCGATGACGCTGGCAAACGTCGGCCACGACCTGAACGCCTACTCGAAAGGTCGCTTCATCCTCGGCCTGGGCTCCCAGATCCGGCCGCACATCACGAAACGCTTCAGCATGCCGTGGTCCCACCCGGCAAGGAGAATGCGGGAGTTCATCCTGGCGATGCGCGCGATCTGGTCGAACTGGTACGAAGGCGAGCGGCTGCGCTTCCAGGGCGAGTTCTACTCCCACACCCTGATGACGCCGATGTTCACGCCGACCGACACGGAACACGGACCGCCGAAGGTCTTCCTGGCCGCTGTCGGGCCGCTGATGACCGAGGTCGCCGGCGAGGTCGCGGACGGCCTGATCGTCCACCCGTTCACCACGCAGTCCTACATGCGCGAGACCACCCTGCCGGCCATCGAGCGCGGTCTCGCAACCGCCGGCCGCGACCGCTCCACGTTCGAGATCGCGTACCCCGGCTTCATCGTCTCCGGCCAGGACGAGAAGACCTTCGAGGCCACGAAGCAGGCGGTCAAGAAGCAGATCTCCTTCTACGGCTCGACACCCGCGTACCGGCCGGTGCTCGAGTCGGAGGGCTGGGGCGACCTGCAGCTCGAACTGAACCGGATGTCCAAGCAGGGCCAGTGGGACGAGATGGGCCTTCTCATCACCGACGAGATGCTCGACGCCTTCGCCGTGGTCGGCGAGCCGGGCGACCTGGCCCGGGGCGTCCTCGACCGCTACGGTGAGGTCGTCGACCGCATGAGCCCCAACCTCCGTTTTCTCGACGAGGCGACGCAGCGCGACGTGATCGCCTCCCTGTCCGCCAACTGAAGGAGTTCCCCCGAAGATGAAGGAACTGATCTTCCACCGGCTCTTCGTACCCGCCATGAACTACCTGGCGGACAAGGAATCCATCGTCGACGGCGCCTACAGCGCCACCTTCGGCGAGCACGCCGACCGCACGTTGCGCCTGTGCTCGGCCCTGAGCGGGGAACTGGGAGTCGGCCGCAGCGACCGCTTCGCCGTGATGGCACTCACGTCCCACGAGTACGTCGAGCTGTACCACGCCGCCTACCTCGGCGCCGGTGTGATCAACCCGCTGAACCTGCGCCTGGCCGGCAAGGAACTCGACTACATCGTGCGCGACTCCGGCACCGAGGTCGCCTTCGTCGACAAGACGTTCGCGCCGCTGTTCGCCCAGGCGATGGAGCTCGCCGGCGACGATTGCACGATCCGGCGCACGGTACTGATCGGCGGCCCCGACGACAACACGAACGCCCCCTACGATGTCCGCTACGAGGACCTGATCGCCGGCAGCGACCCGGTGCTCCCGGGCGAGCCGGAGGAGACGGACCCGGTCGTCCTGATGTACACCGGCGGCACCACCGGGCTGCCGAAGGGCGTTCTCTGCAACCAGCGCGCCGAGATCCTGAACACCTACCACGGGGTCATGCGCTTCCCGCAGCTCTCCGACGGCGTGGCGCTGCTGCAGACGCCGATCTTCCACGCCGCCTCCATGGTCGGCGTCATCGCGACCCAGACCTTCGGCGGCAAGTTCGTCCTCATGCCGATGTTCGACCCGGGTGCGGCCATCGCGCTGATCGAGAAGTACCAGGTGACGACGACCACCATGGTGCCGACCATGATCCACATGATGATGAGCCACCCGGACTTCGCGCCGGAGAAGCTCGCCTCGCTGCGCAACCTGGGCTACGGCGCCTCGCCGATGCCGGCTGCCCTGCTCGACCGCCTGCTCACCCTGTTCCCGGAGATGGAGATCGGCCAGGGCTACGGCATGACGGAGAGTTCCTCGCTGCTCACCGTGCTGGACGCCGAGGACCACAAGATCGGCGGCGACCGCCTGCGCTCCGTCGGGCGTGCGGTGCCCGGCGTCGTGCTGTCGATCCAGGACGAGGACGGCAACATCCTGCCCTCGGGCGAGGTCGGCGAGGTCTGCGCCAAGGGCGGCAACTACATGACCGAGTACTGGAACAAGCCGGAAGCGACCGAAGAGGCGTTCCAGGGCGGCTGGTACCACACCGGCGACGCCGGATATCTCGACGAGGAGGGCTACCTCTTCCTGGTCGACCGGGTCAAGGACATGATCGTCTCTGGCGGCGAGAACGTCTACTCCGCCGAAGTCGAGAGCGCGATCTCCACTCACC
This sequence comes from Thermoanaerobaculia bacterium, assembly GCA_022826745.1. Lineage (GTDB taxonomy): Bacteria > Acidobacteriota > Thermoanaerobaculia > Multivoradales > Multivoraceae > Multivorans. The sequence continues at coordinate 237,181 of JAJDUI010000010.1, forward strand.
CGGTGGTCGGCCAGGTGGCCGTGATCGGCATTCCCCACGAGGTCTGGGGCGAGCAGGTCCACGCGATCGTCGTGCCGAAGGAGGGCGCCGACGTCGACGAGGGCACGGAAGCCTCGATCATCAGCCACGCCCGCGAGTCGATCGCCGGCTACAAGGTCCCCAAGTCCGTCGAGTTCCGGGCCGAGCCGCTACCGCTCTCCGGCGCGATGAAGGTGCTGAAGCGCGAACTGCGCGCCCCCTACTGGGAAGGCAAGGAGCGCGGCATCAACTGACGCCTACTTCACTCCCGCGCACAGCCACTTGATCGGCTTGAACAGGACCAGGAACACGACGCCCGCCACGGCAACGATCAACGCGACCGTACGGAACAGCTCGGCCGGCGGCAGGGCCTCGATGTAGCCGGCTACCCGGCCGGCGATCAGGTTGCCGAGGGCGGCGCCCATGAACCAGGTGCCCATCATCTGGGACACCAGGCGGTCCGGCGCCAGCTTCGTCATGCTCGAGAGTCCCACCGGACTCAGGCAAAGCTCGCCGACCGTGTGGAAGAAGTAGGTCACGACCAGCCAGGCCATCGCCGCCTGCTCGCCGCCCGCTTCGGCCATCGAAGCGCCCCAGGACAGGACCGCGAAACCGACGCCGAGCAGCACCAGACCAAGGCCGAACTTGACGGGAATCGACGGGCTGCGGTCGCCCAGCTTGACCCAGAGGGCGCCCATGACCGGCGCCAGCACGATGATGAAGAACGGGTTCACCGACTGCAGCGAGCCGATCGGTACCTCCACCAGACCCCAGAGATCGCGGTTCACGTAGTCCCTTGTGAACAGGTTGAGGGACGAGCCGGCCTGCTCGAAGCCCGACCAGAAGAGGGCGGCGCCGACGAACAGCACGGCGCAGGCGCCCACCCTTCGCCGCTCCGTCGCGTCGTTGCAGACGAAGCCGATGACGTAGGCGAAGTACACCGCCGCCAGAACGACGACGATGAGACCCGTGGCGTCGGCGAAGCCCACCAGGGTGATCGGCGCGATGCCGCTCGCCCCCAGCCACCACAGGATGCCCGTCAGCACGACGATGCAGGCGGTGCCGGCAATCAGGCTGCGCTTCGCGTTCGCCAACTGGACCGGGTCGGCGGCCGGGCCCCGGGGGTCGCCGGCGCCTTCCAGGTGCTTCTGGCCGCGGACGTAGGCGACGATCGCGGCGGTCATGCCGACGCCGGCGGCGCCGAAGCCCAGGTGCCAGTCGATGTTCTCGCCCAGGTAGGAGCAGACGAGAGGACCGGCGAGCGCGCCGATGTTGATCCCGGAGTAGAAGATCGAGAAACCGGCGTCGCGGCGGGCCGCGCTGTCCTTCACGTAGAGGTCGCCGACCACGGCCGAGACGTTCGGCTTGAGCAGTCCCGTGCCGACGACGACCAGGAACAGGCCGAGGAAGAAGGTCACGAGGCTCGGCACGGCGAGGGCGTAGTGCCCGAGCGCGATGATGATCCCGCCCCAGAGCACGGCCTTCTTCTGGCCCAGGATGCGGTCCGCCACCCAGCCGCCCGGCAGCGCCAGGGCGTAGACCCCGAAGGTGTAGAGGCCGTAGATCGCCGAACTCCTCTCGGTGCCCAGGTCGAGCCCGCCGGTGGCGACGTCCGTCATGTACAGGAGCAACAGGGCCCGCATGCCGTAGTAGCTGAAGCGCTCCCAGAGCTCCGTGAAGAACAGCGTCGAGAGTCCCCGCGGGTGGCCGAACCACTGTGCCGTCGTTGTCGTCATGAGCGGGATTGTGTCACTTCGGATCCGCCTTCCCCGCCGCCGCCACGATCCGCAGGAGGGCGCTGCCGTAGCGCTTCACCGTCGTCGGGCCGATGCCGGGCACCCTGAGCAGTTGGTCACGATCGCCCGGCCTCGCCGCCGCGACGGCGACGATCGTCCGGTTGTGCAGCACCGTGTACGCCGGCAGCCGTTTCTCGCGCGCGACCTTCCCCCGCCACTCGCGCAGCTCCTCCACCAAGGCCGGGTCCGCGTCGGCCTCGGAGATCTCGATCGGCGCCGGCCCAGACCGGCGCCGGCGGCCCGCCCGCGGCTCGTCGGGCGGATCGTCGGGCAGCAGGACCTGCTCCGCCAGGTCCACGCCCCGGCGGCGCCCGCTCGGGGTCAGGCCGGCGCGCTGGTAGTGGATCGTCTCGCCCGCCTTCTGGAAGGAGGCGTCCTCCACGAAGGCTACGCCCGCCTGGCCCAGCGCGCCGAGCAGATCCTCGAACGCTCCCCGATCGTAGGAACCGTGAATCGCGTGGAACTCCCTGAACAGCCTGCCCGTGCTCAGGCCGTCGCGTCGCCGGAGCATGGACACGACGGTCTGCATCGCCTGGACCTCCTCGACCAGGGGCGTCCGGAAGCGCCGCACGAGACACGCTTCGGGCGAGCAGACGTCGCAGAGGCCGCAGCGCTCGCCGCTGTCCGCGCGGTCGCCGAAGTGCCGCACCAGGCGGAGCATCCGGCAGCCCCGGTGGTCGGCGAAGCGGGTCATCTCGTCGATCTGATCCAGCCGGAGCTGCCGCTGGACGCGGTACGAACGGATCCACGAGTCATCCCCCCGGCGCACGCGGTAGCCGCCGCCGACCACGGCGCCGCCGTGAATGCGCAGCTGATCGAGCGCCGCCTCGAACGTCTCTTCCGCGAGTCCGAGCCGGCGCCGCAGATCGGTCTGCTCCCGAGGCTCGTCGCCGAGCGCCCCGAAGAGGCCCGAGACGACCTCGACTTCGGGGTAGGAGAGCTTGTGCAGGAACTCCTGGGTCCGGCGATCCGCCCAGGAGTACAGCAGCAGCGCTCGCGCGGATTCGCCGTCGCGGCCGGCACGGCCAATCTCCTGGTAGTAGCCCTCGACGGTCGCCGGCAGCGCGGTGTGGATGACCGTCCGGATGTCCGCCTTGTCAATCCCCATGCCGAATGCCGTCGTCGCGACGACCACGTCGATCTCGCCGCCGAGGAACCCGCCCTGCACCTCGTCCCGCTGGGCCGTCTGCAGCCCGGCGTGATAGGCGGCGGTCGGGAAGTCCTCGTCGAGGCGCGCCGCGAGGGCCTCGGTCTCCTTGCGCGTCGGCGCGTAGACGAGCGCCGGCCGCCGGCCCTCCTTCCCCAGCACCTCCCTGACGACCGCGGCGCGTGCCCCGGGCCGCTTCTGGACCACCTCAACCGCCAGATTCTCGCGCCGGAAGCCGTAGATGTAGCGCTGGTCGCCCTCGAGGTCGAGTTGAGCGGCGATGTCGTCCTGGATGCGCGGCGTGGCGGTCGCGGTCAGGGCGAGCACCGGCGCCGGACGCAGGCGCGGCAGGCGCCGCCCCAGAAGCCGGTAGTCGGGCCTGAAGTCGTGACCCCACTGCGAGATGCAGTGCGCTTCGTCGACCGCGATCAGGGCCGGCCGGCAACGCTCGAGGAACTCGATGAAGCCGGGTACGCCGAGGCGCTCGGGAGCGATGAACAGGAAGTCGACCTCACCGTCGCGGTAGAGCCTGCAGGCCTGCCGGGATTCGCTCCGGGGGCGGCCCGAGTGGATCCGTTCGGCGCGAAGGCCCAGCTCGCGGAGCTTCGCCGTCTGGTCCTCCATCAGGGCGATGAGCGGCGAGAAGACGAGGGTCGGGCCGCCGCGCATCAGGCCCGGAAGCTGGTAACAGAGCGACTTGCCGGCGCCGGTCGGCATGACCACCAGGCCGTCGGCGCCCTCCGCCGTGCGGCGGCACACTTCCTCCTGGTGGGGCCGGAAGGCGGAGTGTCCGAATGCGCTCCGCAGGCGCTGCTTCAGATCGAGAGCCGTTGCCACGAGGTCCGTAATCCTCCTAGGATCAGCCTCCTTCGTCTGACAACGACTCCCCTCCAGGAGGCTTCTGCCAATGGCCCGACCCTACCGAATCTTCGGCGGAGATCTCTCGCCCTACTCCATCAAGGTGCGCTCCTACTTCCGCTACAAGCAAATCCCCCACGAGTGGATCCACCGGAGCCCCGCCAACCAGGACGAATTCCGGCGCTACGCAAGGCTGCCCCTCGTGCCCCTCGTCGTCACGCCGGACGACCGCGGCATGCAGGACTCGACGCCGATCATCGAGGCGATGGAGGCGGAGTACCCGGAGCCCTCGATCCACCCGCCCGACCCGACGGCGGCCTTCGTTTCCGTGCTGCTCGAGGAGTTCGGCGACGAGTGGGGCAACAAGTGGATGTTCCACTACCGCTGGGCCCGGCCCGCGGACCAGGAGTCCGGCGCGCGGCGCATCGCCCAGGGCATGAACCCCGCCGCCGACGAGGAGACGCTCCAGGCGATGACCGCCCAGGTGCGGGAGCGGATGGTGCCGCGGGTCTGGTTCGTCGGTTCGAACGAGCAGACCGCGCCCCAGATCGAGCAGTCGTTCCTCGACGCCGTCGACCTGATCGAGACTCACCTCGACGGCCGCGACTATCTGTTCGGCGACCGGCCCGCGTTCGGCGACTTCGGCATCGGATTCCAGATGCACCAGGCCTGGACCGATCCGACCCCCAACTCGCTGCTCGAGGAGCGGGCGCCCCGCACCGTCGCCTGGGTGAAGCGCCTGGTCGATCCGACCGCGAGCGGCGAGTTCGAGGACTGGGCGTCCCTGGCGCCGACCCTGACGCCCCTGCTCGAGCAGCAGGTGGGCGCGATCTTCCTGCCCTGGAGCGTCGCCAACGCCGGAGCGATCGCCGGCGGCCAGGAGGAGTTCTCGGTCGGCCTCGGCAGCGGCGAGTGGACCCAGAAGCCGCAGAAGTACCACGCCAGGTCGCTGGCGGCACTCCGCGGCAAGTACGGCGAGCTCTCCGAGCGCGGCGAGATCGACGCGGTGCTGGAATCGACCGGCTGTCTGCGGTGGCTGGCCGCCTGACTCAGGCCCGGCGCTTCCGCCAGAACTTCTCCATCTCCCTCTTCGGACCGTCCGTGCCATAGGCGGCCCGGAACGCGGAGACCCCCGCCTCCACCGCCTGGTCCAGGGGCAGGTTGAGCCAGCGGCCGATCAGGCGCTTCTGCAGCGCGAGCGCCTCGGGACTGAGTCGCAGCAGCCGCTCGACCTTGGCGTTCACCGCCGTCTCCAGGTCCGCGGCCGGAACGACCTCGCCGACCAGCCCGATCCGCACCGCTTCGGCGGCGGCGATCGGGTCGCCCAGGAACAGCAGTTCCCGGGCCCGGACGAGGCCCACGACGTGAGGCAGCAGGGCCGCCTCGATGACCGACGGCAGGCCGACATGCGGTTCCGGCATCCCGAAGATCGCGTCGTCGGCGGCAACCGACAGGTCGCAGGAGACGAGGAGCTCCAGGCCGGCGCCCAGGGCCGCTCCCCGGACCTCGGCAACGACCGGCGCCGGGTGCTCGCGGATCGCCAGAAAGGCCCGGTGCAAGCCGCGGATGAAACGTTCCGCGGCAACCGCATCGAGATCCTCCATCTCGCGGATGTCGGCGCCGCCGCAGAACACCCCGTCGCCGGAGATGACCAGCACTCGGGGACTCGCCGCGGCCGACTCTCTAACCGCCGCGCGCAACGCGGCCGTGGTCGCGGAATCGAGCGCGTTTGCCTTTGAGCGCCGCGTCAGCGTGATCCGCGCCACGTCGCCATCGAGGTCGAGCCGGACGTTGGACACGGTCCGGGATCGTACCCGGATCGGCCGGATAGGCTCCGCGGCCATGTCGATGGCCTCCCGCCCGTTCCGCCTGGCGACGGCGCTCATCTTTCTCTGTGCGGCGCCCGGAATGACTCAGGAGGACAGCCCGTCGCCGGCCGACGAGGGCGACCACGGCGAGGCGACCGGGGCCGACCGCGACAACGAGCACCACACTCACGAGTTCGAGACCTTCAGCCACACGGTCACCGTCACCGGTTCGTGGATTCCCGGTACTCCCGAGGACGCGGCGCAGCCGGTTTCCGTTCTTTCGCGCGACGACCTGGAGGCGGAAGGCTCGCCCAGCGTGCTCGATCTCATCCGGAATCTCCCGATCAGTCTCGGCGCGAACCTCGGCTCCGAACAGTTCGGCGTGCGCGCCGGCGCTGACCGCTCGAGCCTGAACCTGCGCGGCCTCGGCGCAAGCCGCTCCCTCGTCCTCCTGAACGGCGACCGCCTGACCTGGTCGCCCGGCGCGATTCCCGACCAGGCGCAGCTCATGGTCGACACGAACGTCCTGCCGATGGTCGCCGTCGAGCGAGTCGAGTTCCTGCGCGACGGCGGCGCGGCGACCTACGGCTCGGACGCGATCGCCGGCGTGATGAACGTGATCACCCGCAGCCACTTCGACGGCTTCTCGTTCGAAGGCAAGCACAGCGTGATCGACGGCTCGAACGGCGATAACGAGATCGGCCTGATCGCCGGCCGGCCGTTCGCCGCCGGCCGGGGCCACGCGGTCAGTTCGCTCAGCCTCGCGCGGCGCAGCCCGATCCGCTTCCTCGACCGGCACTGGGCGCTCACCCCCTATGCCGACAACCCGCGCGGCGGCTGGTCGGGAACCGGCCGGCCGGCGACGTTCTACCCGCTCTCCGGCGACCCCGGGATCCGGGACCCGAACTGCGAGCGCGTCGGCGGCGCGGTCAGCAGTCCCGGCAGTCCACTCTGCCGCTATCAGTACACGGTATTCGACAACCTGGTGCAGGACACCCGCCGCGGGCAGTGGTTCACCGAAGCCTCCTGGGACACGGAGGGCGGATGGCACCTGGGCGCCGAGGTCCTGCTCGCCCGCAGCGAGGTGCCGTCCTGGTTCACCTCGCCGTCCTATCCGCCCACCAAGGTGATGGACACGAGCCGGTCGGTGCGGGCGAACAACCCGGGCCTGATCGACATGGCCAGGCTGTACCCGGAACTCTACGGGCCCTACGCCTTCTGCGACGCGCCCTACTGCCTGTGGCGCGGCGACGGTGCCGGCCAGGACGCCGCGGGCATCGATCCCGCCTGGCAGGAGGTGGCCTGGATTCGCGGCCGAACGTTCGGCCAGGAGGGACCGCTGCGCAGCTACTTCCGCGAGTCCGAGACCGAGCGGATCGCCTTCGACTTCGAGGGAGTGACCGGCGAGACCCTGTGGGCGTTCCGCGCCTCGTGGTCGGCCGCGGAGCGGAAACTCGAAGACGGCGACGTCCTGGATTATCGCCTGCGACGTGCGCTGGCGGGGCTCGGCGGCGTCGCCTGCGAGGACCAGACGCCGAACGAGTACGACGGTAACGGCAACCTGAGCTTCTCGCTGGAGACGTTGCGGCGACATGCCGGACAGGGCGATTGCAGCTACTGGATCCCGTTCTCCAACTCGATCAGCCCCCACACCGCCGTCCCCGGCGTGTCGAACCCCGACTACGACCCGGCGTTCGACAACGGCCACCTGTTCGACTACCTGACGACGACCTTGGGGACGCGCGGTGAAACGACCCTTCTCGTCCTGGAAGCCGTGGCCAGCGGTCTGCTGGGATGGAGTCTCCCCGGCGGCGCGGCGGAGTACGCAGCCGGCGTCCAGTGGCGCGGCGAAACCTACGAACTGACGCCCTACTCGGTCGGGGTCGCGCCGCCCCGCGGCGGTGCGCTCCACGACATCGAGATCTATCCCTGCCCGGGCGGCCCGGAGATCACCTCCTGCGGCAATCCGGACGGCCTGTTCGTCTACCTGCCGCCCGGCTTCTCCACCGAGGACGACCGTGGTATCGGGTCCGTGTTCGGCGAGCTGTCGCTGCCCCTGGCCTCCTCGCTCGACAGCCAGCTCTCGCTGCGTTTCGAGGACTACGGCGGAGACGTCGGATCGAGCCTCGATCCGAAGGTCGCGCTGCGCTGGCAGGCAACCGGGGCGCTGGCACTGCGCGGTTCGCTGGGGACCACGTTCCGCGGCCCGACGCTCAACCAGACGGTCTCCGGCATCGCCGAGACGTCACGCGAAGACATCGGTCCTATCGGCACGGCGAAGCCGGTCCGCATCCATGGCGATCCCGCGCTCGACCCGGAGTCGGCGACGACATTCAATGCGGGGCTCGTGGTCGAGCGGAGCGGTCTGGCCGGCGCCGGCAGCAGGCTCTTCGTCACGCTGGACTACTGGCGCTACGACTTCAGCGACCCACTGGTCATCCAGCCCTTCGCCACCCTGATCGGTCTCGCCTGCCCACCCGCCGACCATCCCCTGTGCGACCCGGGCTCACCCTGGTTCGATGCCCTGACGATCAGCGGCAGCGTCCCGACGATCGAGAATCTCGACTCCGTGTCGGTGCGGATCGTCAACGGGCCGGACATCGAAACCGACGGCATCGACTTCCGGGCCGACTTCGAGGCCGATGCGGGGCGGAGCCGCCTCCGGCTCGGCACGGCCGCCACGTACGCCCTGTCCTGGCAAATCGACGGTTGGGAACTGGGCGAGGCGTACGACGCGAAGGGTCGGCTGAACTTCGACACCTCCCTCGCCCGGCCCCTCCCGGAGCTCAAGGGCCGCGTCTTCGCCGGCTACTCCCGCGGCCCGTTCACCGGCCGCTGGCACCTGAACTACACCGGCTCCTTCCTCCAGGACGCTCCAGCGCCGTGGGGCGCCGACTACCCGGTCGACGCCCACACAACCCACGATGTCCACGTCTCCTGGGCCCTGCCCGGCGATCGCGCCACGCTCTTCGCCTCGATCCTCAACCTCGCCGACGAGGATCCGCCGCCGATCTTCCGCCCGGCAAACTACGACGCCTCGACCCACGATCCCCTGGGCCGGGCTCTCAGCATCGGCGTGCGGTTGGGGTTCTAGGACCTTGCGCGGCCGAAACCGGGTGCGCAGGCGCGCCTTGATGCTGGGTCTGCTGGTTCTTGGCGGATCGGTTGCATGGGCGCAGAAAGGCGGAGATGGGACGCCTCTCCCCGAGCACTTCCGGCCCGCCGTCGCCGACGTCGCGACTCTGATCTACGACGCCTCGCCCGGTCGCCCAGTTCGCCTGACCGTCGTTCCGGGTGGCGCCGGCGCGGCGCCCGCAACGCTGACCCTGGACACGACCGCCGAGGAGCTGCGGCCTCTCGTCGCGGAGATCCGCGAGCTCGCGTTGCTTCGCCCACCGGCTTCTCTCGGTCGGATCGTCCGGCTCGGAGACGATCTGGGGGACGTCCTGCTCGGTCCGGTCGCCGAACAACTCCGGAGCGTCTCCCGCCTCGTCCTGTCCGCCGACGGTCCCCTCAGCGACCTGCCTTTCGGCGCCATCCGGGCTCCACGGTCGCTCGATGCCCAGGGCCGCTACCTGGTCGAAGCGCGGACTCTCTGCTGGATCGACCCGGCGCTGGGCGCGCGCACCACCGCCGACTCGCCGAGTGAACGGCCTGTCGCGCTGGCGCTTGCGGACGCCGTCTACCGCCCGCCGGCTCGCCCCCTCGGCGCCTCGATGAGCGACGGCGGCATCTCCTGGCGCCGGCACGCCGCTCGCCGCAATCAGGCGAGCACGATCGCCGCGCTGGGCCTGCCGGTCGTGTCCCGCCTGGGCCAGGCAGCCTCGCCGGCTCGCTTCCGGGAATCGACCGAGAGCTATGCCGTCCAGTTTCTTCACATCGCCGTGGAGGCGCGGATCGACCCTGGCAGTCCTGAGGGTTCGGCTCTGCTGCTCTCCCCCGCCATGTATGACGAGCAGGCCATTCCCGTGACGGCCGGCGAGTTGGAGTCGAGTCTCACACTCGACCGCGACTCGCTCGTCGTCCTCTCGGGTCTTGACACGGGAGGCCACGGCGTCGGCCCCGGCCCTTTCGTCGACGCTTTCGGCGCGGCCGGCGCGAGTTCCGTCGTCGCGTCGCTGTGGCCCGTCGTCGACGAGTCCGCCACTCACCTGTTCGCCGCGTTCTACAGCAGCGTCGCCGGCGGAACCCACACGGCCGCCGCGCTCCGGGAAGCGCAATTCCGGCTACTGGCCGATCCCCTTGTCTTCGATCAGGGAGAAGGACGGGAACCAGTGGAGTTCGACGCCTCCCATCCGTACTTCTGGGCCGGCTACAGGATGTACCGAGCCTCTGCAGAAGCCTGCGGTTGAGCGTAGAATCCGCGCCATGAGTCGCCGTACCGACCGCCGCCGTCTTCGTGCAACCACCGCCATCCTCCTTCTGGGTGCATTGACCTCGTGGAGCTGCGGCAATTCACCGCCGCCGCCGACGGTGGACCCCGACGATCCAGTAGGCGCGCTGCTCGCGCTGCCGATGGAGCGGCTGATCGCGTACGACGCGGAGATCCACTTGACCGCCGAGCAGGAAGAGATCAAGCGTGCCGCGCTGACGCCGATCCCGGCGCCGTGCTGCAGCGACCGTTCGGCGTACACCTGCTGCTGCCAGTGCAACCTGGGACGGGCCTGGTGGGGCCTGTCGAAGGTCCTTATCACCGAGCACGGCCAGACCGCGGCCGAAGTGCAGGCGAACGTCGAACGCTGGATCGACAACGTCCGCCCGCAGGGATTCGCAGGCGACTCCTGCTACACGGGCCGCTGTTCGACAGCTGCGAGACACGACGGTTGTTCGGGCATGAACCCGAACCGGATCGTGAGCTGACCCGCCGGGGCACGATCCCGCGACAAGCCACAGAACCCAAGGGAGCCTGAAGGCATGGCCCCCTCTCTCGCCTACCCCGAAGTTCGTCCGAAGCCCCCGTTCGCGCTCCTGATGGCGCTGGTGGCCGCCCTCTGGGCGGCCGCCGGCACCGCCCAGGAGGCCGATCCCGATCACGCCGCTGAACGGAAGAACGAGCACCGCGCGGAGGGGGAAGCCGACCACGAACACGACCACCACAGCCACGAAGTCGAGACCTTCAGCCACACGGTCACGGTCACCGGCTCCTGGATCCCGGGAACCCCCGAGGACGCGGCCCAGCCGGTTTCGGTCCTTTCGCGCGAGGATCTCGAGGCGGAAGGCTCGCCGTCGATGCTGGGCGTCATCCGCAACCTCTCCTTCAGTCTCGGCGCCGATCTCGAGTCCGACCAGTTCGGCTCCCGAACGGGCGCGGATCGCTCCACTCTGAACCTGCGCGGACTCGGGCCGAGCCGGTCGCTCGTGCTGCTGAACGGCGACAGGATCACATGGTCGCCGGGGGCGATCCCGGATCAGGCGCAGTTGATGGTCGACGCGAACGTCCTGCCGATGGTCGCGGTCGAGCAGGTCGAGTTCCTGCGCGATGGCGGCGCCGCGACCTACGGCTCGGACGCCATCGCCGGCGTGATGAACGTGATCACCCGCAGCCACTTCGACGGGTTCTCGTTCGAGGGCAAGCACAGCGTGATCGACGGTTCGAACGGTGACGGCGAGGTCGGCCTCCTCGGCGGCAGGCCGTTCGCCGGCGGCCGCGGCCATGCCGTCAGTTCCATCGGCATCTCGAGGCGCAGCCCGATCCGTCTTCGGGACCGCGACTGGGCGGTCAGGCCCTACGCGGAGAATCCGCGCGGCGGCTGGTCGGGAACGGGTCGGCCCGCGGTCTTCTATCCGCTCTCGGGCGAACCGGCGGTCCGCGACCCGAACTGCGAGCGCGTCGGCGGCGCGGTCAGCAGCCCCGACAGCCCTCTCTGCCGGGTCCAGTACACGCCGTTCGACAACCTGGTCCAGGACACGCGCCGCGGCCAGTGGTTCACGGAAGCTTCCTGGGACACGGAGGGCGGCTGGCACGTCGGCGGCGAGTACCTGTTCGCCCGAAGCGACGTGCCCTCCTGGCAGACCTCGCCGTCCTACCCGATCAAGACCCTCGACAGCACCCGGTCGGTCCGCGCGAACAATCCCGGTCTGATCGACATGGCGAGGCGGTATCCGGAGCTGTACGGTCCCTTCGCCTTCTGCGACGCTCCCTGGTGCGGCTGGCGGGGCGACCGCGGCGTACAGGACGCGGCCGGCGTGGATCCCGCATGGCAGGAGGTCGCCTGGATTCGAGGCCGGATGTTCGGTCAGGAGGGGCCCCTGCGCGGCCACGTTCGGGAGTCCGAAACGCAGAGGCTCGCCTTCGACCTCGAGGGAGTGACAGGCGAGACCCTGTGGGCTTTGCGCGCTTCCTGGTCGACGGCCGTGCGCAGGTTCGAGGACGGCGACGCCCTGGACTATCGCGTGCGTCGGGCGCTCGCCGGTCTCGGCGGCTTCGGCTGCGAACGGCAGGTCCCCAACGAGTACGGCGCAAACGGCAACCTGAGGTTCGCTCTGGACACGCTGCGCCTGCATGCCGGCCAGGGCGACTGCCGCTACTGGATCCCGTTCTCCAACTCCGTCAAACCTCACGGCCTCGTCCCGAACGCCACGAATCCCGACTACGATCCCGTGTTCGACAACGCCCACCTGCACGACTATCTGACGACCCTGCTGGGGTACCGGGGCGAAACCTCGTTGCTCGTCCTGGAGGCGGTGGCGAGCGGACTGCTCGACTGGAACCTCCCCGGCGGAGCCACGGAGTACGCCGTCGGTGCCCAGTGGCGCGGAGAGACCTACGAGCTCAAGCCCTACACGCCTGGCGAGCCGACCCCCCGGGGCAGCGCGCTGCACGACATCGCGGTCTACCCGTGTCCGGGCGGTCCCGAGATCACGTCGTGCGACAGCCGCGAGGGACTGCTCGCCTACCTGCCGCCGGCGTTTCCGGTCGAGGACGACCGCGCGATCGGTTCCGTCTTCGGCGAACTGTCACTGCCGCTCGCACCCGCGATCGAAAGCCAGGTCTCCCTGCGCTTCGAGGACTACGGAGGAAGGGTCGGCTCGAGTCTCGATCCGAAGGTCGCGCTGCGCTGGCAGGCGACGGAAGCCCTGGCGCTCCGCGGCTCCTTCGGGACCACGTTCCGCGGCCCGACGCTGAACCAGACGATTGACGGCATCGCCGACACTTCACGCCAGTTCATCGGCCGAATCGGGACCTTCAAGCCGCTCCACATCCACGGCGAGCCGGCGCTCGACCCCGAGTCGGCGACGACGCTGAACGCCGGCCTGGTCTTCGAACGAACCGGCCTGTTCGGAGGCAGCGGCCGCTTCTTCACCACCGTCGACTACTGGCGTTACGACTTCACCGATCCGCTCGTCATCCAACCCTTCAACTTCATCCTGGGACTCGCGTGTCCGCCCTCGACCCATCCGGTGTGCGACCCCGGCTCGGCCTGGTTCGACACGCTGTCCATCAGCGGCGGCGAGCCGAGTATCGAGAGCCTGGACACGATCTCGGTGCGGATCGTCAACGGACCCAGGATCGAGACCGACGGCATCGACTTCCGCGCCGACCTCCAGACGAACGCTGGCCCGGGACGCCTGTCTCTGGGCGCCTCCGGCACAACCGCCCTGTCCTGGCGCATCGACGGCTGGGAACTGGGAAACGCCTACGACGCGAAGGGCCGGCTCAACTACGACACCTCCCTCGCCCGCGCCCTGCCTGAATTCAAGGGCCGCCTGTTCGCCGGGTACACCGTCGGGCCATTCATCGGCCGCTGGCATCTCAACTACACCGACTCCTACGTCCACGACGCTCCGGCCCCCTGGGGCGACAACTACCCCATCGACGCCCACGCCACCCACGACGTGCACGTCTCCTGGTCCCTGCCGGGCGACCGCGCCACGCTCTTCGCCTCAATTCTCAACCTCGCCGACGAGGATCCACCCCGGGTGTTCCGCCAGCTCAACTACGACCCCTCGACCCACAACCCCCTGGGCCGGGTTCTGAGCGTCGGCCTGCGGTTCGAGTTGTAGCTCTTCCGGACTGCTTCCGCGACGCCGGCCAAACGGAGCCGGCCCGGCGGCCGGCACAACTCTCCAGCCGGCTCCGCCGGCAGCCGGCGAGGGCGCCGGCGCACCCAGTGGGACGCGGCCGACGACATCCAGCCGGTAGCAGGTCGGGGAGGAGGGTCTCAGGGGGCTAAAGGCCAGCGACTGCCGGTGCCCTGCCAGCAACCGACAAACTGACGGAGCGCAGCCGACCGCAGCGAACCCCCACCCCCTCAACCACCGAGAGGGGGTGAGCGTCCCCTGGGACCCTCCTCCCCGGCCTGCTACTGGCGGCCGAAGTCCTCAGAAACCGCGCAGGCGGGCGAAGCGCTGGCGGTGGAAGGCGGCGTCGCCGAAGGCGAACTCGAGGGCCCGGGCGCGCTTCATGAACAGACCAATGTCGTGCTCGTCGGTCATGCCGATGCCGCCGTGCATCTGCAGGGCCTCGTTCGTGACCAGAATCAGGGCGTCCGAGCAGCGCGCCTTCGCGTTCGAAACCTGGAGCTCGACGTCGTCGCTTCCCTCGTCGAGCGCCCGGGCCGCCGCCATGACGGAGGACCGCGACAGCTCGATCTCGATGAACATCTTCGCCGCCCGGTGCTTGAGCGCCTGGAAGGTGCCGATCAGGACGCCGAACTGGTTGCGGGACTTCAGGTACTCGACCGTCCGCTCGAAGGCCTCTGTCATCAGCCCGAGCATCTCGCCGCAGACGGCCACCGTGGCCCGGTCCACGGCCCGGCCGAGCGGTTCCAGACCGCCGCCGACATCGCCCAGGACGGCGCCGTCCGCCACGTGAACATCGCTCAGCCGAACAATCGCCGAGTTGCGGGAGTCGACCCGGCCTTGAGCCACCACCTCGACACCGTCCGCCTCCGCCGGCACGAGGAAGAGCGTCAGACCGTTGTCGCCATCCTCCGTTCGGGCGGCGATCAGGAAGCCGTCGGCGCCGACGCCGCCAACCACCTGGACCTTCTCGCCCGACAGCGACCAGCCTTCGCCGTTCGCCTTCGCCCGCGTCTCGACCCGGTCGAGCCCGTACCTGCTTCCGGCCTCGAGCAACGCCGGCGCCAGGCGCTTCTTCCCGTCGATCAAGGGCGGCAGCCACGCGGCCCACTGCTCCGCGCTGCCGGCGTCCGCGAGCAGGCCGCCGGCGAAGACGACCCCCGACACGAACGGTTCGGGCGCCAGGCCGCGGCCCATCGCTTCCGTTATGAGGACCGTCTCGGCCATCCCCATGCCGAGGCCGCCGTGCTCCTCAGACAGGGGAATGCCCAGCCAGCCGAGATCGGCCATCTCGGCCCAGACTTCGGGGCTGTACCCGAGTTCGCCGCCTTCGTCGCGGAGCTTCCGCTGGCGGTCGACTCCGCCGTGCTTCGAGACGAGCTCGGCCGCCGTCCGAGCCAGCATCTCCTGGGGAGCGGTGAGGACCAGCGAAGCCATCAGTCCGGCAATCCCAGCACGCGCTTGGCGATGATGTTCAACTGAATCTCCGACGTCCCGCCCTCGATGCTGTTCGCCCGCGAGCGAAGCCAGGTGCGGGTCTGGTGGAGTTCGGCCGGCTCGAAGCCCTCGCCTTCCCAGCCCAGCGCCTGGGGGCCCCGGATCGAGAGCATCAGCTCCTCGCGGCGCATGTTGAGCTCCGTCCCGTAGTACTTGAACATCGAGCTCTCGGGGCCGGGCTTGTGGCCCGCCTCCAGCCCGTCGCCGTGCCGTTTGATCGTCAACCCGTAGGACATGGTGTCCATCTCGCACTGGGTCACGCGCTCCCGGATCGCGGGGTCGTCGATTCGGCCGTTCTCGTCGACGCCGACGTAGTCGCGCGCAAGATCCGGCAACGAAGCCCTGGCGCCGCCGCGCCCCATCCCGCCGATCGAGGTGCGCTCGTGGCCGAGCAGCGCCTTCGCTACGGTCCAGCCGCTGTTCACTTCCCCGATGACCTGGTGCACGGGCGCCCGCACGTTGTGGAAGAAGGTCTCGCAGAACGGCGAAGCGCCGCTGATCAGCCGGATCGGCCTCACTTCAACGCCAGGCGATTCCATGTCGACCAGGATGAAGGTGATCCCGCGCTGCTTCTTGACGTCCGGATTCGTGCGCACCAGCATGAAGATCCAGTCCGCCTGGTCGGCGCCGGACGTCCAGATCTTCTGGCCGTTGATCACGTAGAAGTCGCCGTCCCGCACCGCCGAGGTGGCGAGCGACGCCAGGTCCGAGCCGGCGTTCGGCTCGGAGTAGCCCTGGCACCAGCGGATCTCGCCGCGCGCGATCTTCGGCAGGTGCTCCGCCCTCTGCGCCTCCGTGCCGTGATCGAGAAGCGTCGGTCCGATCATGCTGTAGCCGAAACCGGTGAGCGGCATCGGCAGCGCCAGGCGCGCGATCTCCTCGTGCAGCACGAGCGCCTCGTCCCGCGAGAGGCCGGCGCCTCCGTACTCCTCGGGCCAGGTCGGCACCGAGAATCCCCGATCGGCCGCGGCGAGCAACCAGTCGCGGCTCTCCGGATAGATGAAGGGTGCCTTGCGGCCGCCGGCGGCCCAGGCGTTCGGGTCGGAGGCCCTGCCGCGCAGGAACTCCGGCGCGTTCGCCTCCACCCAGGTTCGGGCCTCTTCTCGAAATGCGGACAGATCACTCATGCGGTTACCTCGGAAGGCTGACTACCAACGCCCGAGCGGGACGGCCGCGCATTCTTGCACGGCGCCCGACTATAGACTCCCGCGCCGCCAGGGATTCCCGCCATGACCAACCTCGCCGAAGCGGTCGCCCGCCGCCGCACCTTCGCCATCATCTCCCACCCGGACGCGGGCAAGACTACGCTCACCGAGAAGCTGCTGCTCTATTCGGGGGCGATCCAGCTCGCCGGCGCGGTGAAGGCCCGGGGCGAGGCCCGCCGGGCCCGCTCGGACTGGATGAAGGTCGAGCGGGAACGCGGCATCTCCGTCAGCGCTTCCGTCATGACGTTCGAGTACGAGGGCAACACGTTCAACCTGCTGGACACGCCCGGCCACGAGGACTTCAGCGAGGACACCTACCGGACCCTCACCGCGGTCGACTCGGCGGTCATGGTCCTCGACGCGGCGAAGGGCATCGAGACGCAGACGCGAAAGCTGTTCGAGGTCTGCCGCCTGCGCGACATGCCGATCACCAGCTTCATCAACAAGCTCGACCGCGACGTCCGCGACCCGTTCGATCTGCTCGACGAGATCGCCGACACCCTGCAGCTCGAGGTCGCTCCGATGACCTGGCCGGTCGGCATGGGCCGGGGCTTCAAAGGCTGCTACGACCTGGTCCGCGACCGGCTCGTCCTGGTCGAGCAGCGCGACAGGGAGCGCCGCGGCGAGGAACGGATCGTGCCCGGCCTGGACTCCCCCGCAATCGACGAAGCGCTCGGGGACGCGCCGGCAGCAAAGCTGCGCGAGGAAGTCGAGATGGTCCGTGAGCTCTGCCCGCCCTTCGACGCCGCCGCGTACCTCGAGGGCAACCGGACACCGGTCTACTTCGGCAGCGCGCTGCGCAGTTTCGGCGTCGGCGCCCTGCTCGACGGCCTCGCCCGCCACGCACCGGCGCCGCGGCCGCAGCAGGCCGCCGGGCGCACGGTGGAGCCCGGCGAGGGGACGGTCACCGGCTTCGTGTTCAAGATCCAGGCGAACATGGACCCGAAGCATCGGGACCGGATCGCCTTCGTGCGGCTGTGCTCGGGGCGCTTCCATCGCGGCATCCGCCTGTTCCATCCGCGCAGCGGACGCACCCTGAACATCCACAACCCGGTGCTGTTCCTGGCCCAGGACCGGGAACTCGCCGAGGAAGCCTGGCCCGGCGACATCATCGGCATTCCGAACCACGGCAACCTGCGTATCGGCGACGCCCTGTCGGCCGGCGAGCCGATCCGCTTCGTCGGCGTCCCCAGCTTCGCACCCGACCTGTTGCGCCGGGTCCGGCCCGAGGATCCGCTGCGGGCCAAGCATCTCGGCCGCGCCCTGCTCCAGCTCGCGGAAGAGGGCGTGGCCCAGGTGTTCCGCACCCGGGAGGGCAACGACTGGATCGTCGGCGTCGCCGGCGCCCTCCAGTTCGACGTGCTCGCCGACCGCATTCGCACCGAGTACGAGGTGCCGGTCCGGTTCGAGTCGACGGCGGTGTCCCTGGCGCGCTGGATCGAGGCGGACGACGATCGGGCGGTGCGCGAGTTCGAGCGCCGCAACGAGGCGAAGATCGCCCACGACCACAACGGCGCGCCCCTGTTCCTGGCCGCGAACCGCTACTGGCTCGACCGCGCCGCGGAGAACGCGCCGGAGGTCCGGTTTCTGGCGACCCGGGAGCAGGCGGTTTGAGGAACGCCCGCCACCGGCAACCTCCGCGGCGCGGAATCCGGAAGGGCCTCGTTTGCCAGGCGCTTTCCGCCGCCGCTCTGTTCGGGACGGCCGCCGGGCCCGCCGTCGGCCAGGAGCTCCTCAGGTTTGCGGAAGCGGCCACGGCCGACGCGGAGCCGGAAGGGATGGCGAAGGCGACGGTTTCCTCCGAAGGGCCCGGAGGGAAGCTCGCCTACCCGGTCGAGGTAGACCTCGCTCTGCTTCGCTCCGGACCGGCGAGGCTCATCCTTCCGACACCCGCCGGCGAACGGCTCGTGGTGCATCGCGCCGCCTTCGAGGACCGGGGCGAGGGCAACGCGATGTGGGCCGGTCGCGTCGGGGGCGCCCAGGCCGAGACGGTCGTTCTCACCCTGCAAGGCGGGAGTCTTGCCGGCAGCTTCGGTGAACTTGCCGAGCCGGTCTTCGACCTCGTCGCGGCGGCGAGCGGCCGGGGCCATGTGCTTGCGGAGGCGAGTACGGACGGCGACTTTCCGGAAGAGGCGTCCTACTGCTCGGTCCATGAGCCGACGGTCACGGATCCGGGGCCCGCTTCTCGCCTTGACGCCAGCGGAGAGACAGGCGGGCGCCGTGGCGCGCACGACGCGGGAAGCCTGGAGGGCCGCGCTTCATCCACTTCCGGAAACGCCGCCACCATCGTCGATCTGCTCATCGTCTACGACGCCGCGGCGGAGGCTCACTGGGGCCAAGCCAACGCCGCCGCCCAAGCCCAGAACCTGATCGATACGGCGAACTCGGCCTTGCGAAACGCAGCGATCACCAACGCTTCGTTCCGCCTGGCGCGCGCTGAGCGGGTCAACGTCCGCTTCATTCCGTGGGAAGGCACGAGCTGGGGATATGCGCCGCAACTCGAGGAGCTCCGGATAAGGGGCGACATCCTCGACCTGCGCGACGTCCACAGCGCCGACATCGTCATGTGGATCACGAAGCAGCGGTCCATCGGTCTCTGCGGCCTGGCATGGCGGGTCCCCCCGCCCGGCGAGCATGAGAGCAACCAGGTGGAGTGGGCCTTCGGCATGCTGAACTACTACCACCATTGTCTGGGGAGGCACGCCCATGTGTTCGCCCACGAGGTCGGCCATCTCATGGGAGGCTCGCACCAGACCGGGAGAAGCGGCTCGAATCCGCGCCTCCCCTACGCCAGGGGATACGAGACCAGAGTCAGGAGCCAGAGAGTTCTGACCATCATGGGTACCCGTGGCTACGTCATCGATTCCCCCAGGGTCGTCCCCTACTTCTCGAGCATCCGGATCACGCCGGACGACACGACCATCGGAGCGGAGAACAGCGCCGAAATGGAGCGGGCGCTGCCGCAGTTGATGCGGGAGGCCGCGACCTTCAGCAACTATCTCCCGCCCGCCAGGCCGGCCGACCTCGCGGGCGTCGCTTCGGAAGACGGCGGACAGGGGAGCGTGGAACTGACCTGGACCGACATCTCGAGCGAGACATCCTTCCGCGTTCAGTATCGAAGGGCGGGAGCGTCGGACTGGACGGAGGGCGCGGTCCTCTCGGCCGGCGTGACGACCACAACCTTGACCGGCCTTGACCTGGCCACTCGCTACGAGTTCCGTGTTGCCGCGGCGAACTCGTACGGCGAACGCTTCGCCGAGCCGGTCTCCATCCGCACCCCCGGCACGCGCACTCTCACGCTGACCGGACTGGCCGACGGCTCGACGCCGGAGAACGCCGCCTGGGGCGCCACGGCGTCGCTGAGCGGCCATCGAGGCGCGCTCTCCTGGGAGCTGTCGGGCGCCGACGCCGCCCACTTCGCCCTTGCCTCGACCAGGACGACCTCTGCAACGAACTCGGTGAGCCTGGCGCCGCAGGACCATGAAGCGTCGGCGGACGCCGACGGCGACGGCGTCTACGAGGTCGCCCTGACCGTCGCCGACATCGACTTGTTCGAGGTGACCGTCTCCGCCGCCGTGACCGTGACCGACCTGAACGAGGCGCCCGAGTACGAGGCCGCGGCGCTCACCGTCAACGTGCCCGAGGACGAGACGGGTGCCTTCGGCTCGCCGGTGACGGCGGTCGATCCGGATGGCGACGCGCTGACCTACACCCTCGGCGGGACGGATTCTTCATCCTTCGCCATCGACGCGACCTCTGCCCGGTTGTCCGTGGCCTCCGGCGTCACGCTCGACTACGAGACGAAGACCTCATACACCGTCGAGGTCACCGCCTCCGATGGCGGAGCACCGCCGCTCACCGCCACCCGGACGGTCCACGTCAACGTCACGGACGTTCCCGAAAGCCTGACGGTCACCGGTCTGGCCAACGCCACGGTCCCGGAGAACACGGCCTGGACCTCGGCTTCGCCCGCCGTCTCCGGCCACAAGGGCGTCGTGACCTGGACCGTTTCCGGCGCGGACGCAGCGGACTTCGGCATCGTGAGCGGCACGGGCGTACTGACCCTCCAGGCGCAGGATCACGAAGACGCCCGGGACGCCAACCGGGACAACGTCTACGAAGTCACCGCAACCGCCACCGACAAGGACAACACCACCGGGTTCGTGTCCATCACGGTCACCGTGACCAACGTAAACGAAGTCCCCGAGTACGACGCCGGGGCGCTGACCTTGACAGTCCCCGAGGACACGACGGGCGCCTTCGGCTCGCCGGTAGCGGCGATCGATCCGGATGGCGACACGCTGACCTACCGCCTCGGCGGCGCCGACGCCGCGTCCTTCGCGCTCGACTCCTCCTCCGGCCAGTTGTCCGTCCGGGCCGGCGTCGCGTTCAACCACGAGGCGAAGGCCACCCACGCGATCGAGGTCACGGCAACGGATGCCGGCTCGCCTCCGCTGACCGCAACCCGGACGGTGAACGTGAACGTGACGGACGTCGACGAAGTGCTTCAGTTATCCGGTCTCGCAAACGCGGCGACGGCCGAGAACCGTGCCTGGACTTCTCCCACGCCGGGCGTCTCCGGCCACAACGGCGCCGTCACGTGGGCCGCGTCCGGCGCGGACGCCGCGGACTTCGGCATCGTGAGCAGCACGGGCGTTCTCACCCTGCGGGCACAGGACCACGAAGACCCCCGGGACGCCGACCGGGACAACGTCTACGAAGTCACCGCGACCGCCACCGACGCCGACGGCGTCACGGGGTCCGTGTCCCTTACCGTCACCGTCACCAACGTGAACGAGGCGCCACGCTATCCGGCCGGCGCGGTGACGTTGAGCGTGCGCGAGGCAACCACGGGCGCCATCGGCGCGCCGGTGACCGCGACCGATCCGGAGGGCGGAGCGCTGGCCTACCGCCTCGGCGGCACGGACGCCGGGAGCTTCACGGTGGACGCCGCCTCGGGGCAGTTGTCCGTACCGCCCGGCACGACCCTGGACTACGCGTCCAGGAGGTCCTACCGCTTTCAGGTCGTGGCGTCCGACGCCGGGTCGCCGCCGCTGAACGCGACCCGGACGGTGAATGTGAACGTCACCGAGAGAAACCAGCCTCCGCCACCACCGCCGCAGCCACCTCCACTGCCGCCACCGCCGCAGCCACCGGGAGGTGGAGGACCGCCTCACCCGCCACCGCCGCAGCCACCGCCGCCACCACCGCCGCAGCCACCGCCGCCTGGACCAGCGACTAATCCGACGGCGCCGGTCGACCTCCGAGCCGAGCTGCTGACGCGGAACGCCGTGCTGCTGACCTGGACCGACCGCGCGACGGATGAAGACGGTTACGACGTCTTCCACCGACAGGCCCAGGGGACCTGGCGGCTGGTCCGCTCGCTCGAGCGGAACGCCGAGCGCGCGGCCGTCGGCGGTCTGCCCCGGGGCGGCCGCCACGAGTTCCAGGTGGCGGCCAGCAACGAACGCGGCGCACGCCGGAGCGAGCCGGCCGCCGTGGACCTGTCGCTGGCCCCGCCGACCCACCTCGACGTGGAGATCCTCGGCCCTGCCGCCCTGCGGCTCACGTGGCGGGACAACTCGACGAGGGAGACCGGATTCGCCGTCCAGTACCGGCAGGCGCCGGGAGAAGGCGAGTCGGAGGCCTCGTCCGATGTCCAGGGCGGCGCCTTGCCCTGGACATCGGCCGCCGTGGCGCCGCTGAACGCGACGTCCGTCGTTCTCGACAACCTCCAGCCCGAGGGCCGCTACGAGCTCCGGGTCGGCGCAATCGGCGACGGCGCCACGGCATTCAGCGAGACCGCCGCGGTCCGACTGAGCGAGCCGCCCGGTCCGGGCGCGGCAACGGACTGCATCCCGCGACCGGTCACCACATTGAACGGCGGCTACGACGTGCGCATGTGCTTCGAGACGCCTTCGGGGCTTCAGACCGCGGCCGCCAACTACCACCTGGAGTCCGACGACTCCGGTCTCCTCTACTTCTTCGACCGGGACAACGCCGAGATTCTCCTCAAGGTCCTCGACGGCTGCGCCGTGAACGGCCATCGCTGGGTCTTCACCGCACCCGTGACGAACCTCGCCTTCCGGCTCGAGATCGTGGAACGAACCAGCGGCATGCGCTTCGTGCAGGAGAACGCCGCGGGCCAGACGGCGCAGACGGCGGGCGACACGGCGGCTTTCCCCTGCGAACCTGGCCTCGCCGCTGCTCCGGGCGCCACTGCCGCCGTGAGCCGGCTGACGGCGAGGGAAGGGCCTGCTCAACCGCTTCGCCGCGACGACAGCTCAAGACCCCACGCCGGCGCATTCGCTACGCATCCGGTTGACGAATCGCCGGCATCGCGGGCCGAACCGGGGCTCGCCGCCCTGTCAAAGGCTGCACACGCCGCCGCAAACACTGACCCGCCGGCTTGCGAACCGGAAGGCCCCGGCGTCGAACTCGCGAACGGCTACCGGATCGACATGTGCATCGCCCTGCCGGACGGAACGGTGCAGTCGGCTCGCGACTGGGGGCTGCCGAGCGAGTCGTCAGCGCTTCTCTACTTCTTCGACCGAGGCAACGTGGAGGTGCTGATCAAGGTGCTTGACGGCTGCGCCGTCAACGGCCGGCGCTGGGTGTTCTCGGCGCCCGCGACCGATCTGGCCTTCCACCTGGCCGTTACGGGGCCGGACGACGAGCGCTGGTCTCACGCCAACGAGGGCGGGCGAACGGCCACGGCCAGGGCCGACACCGGGGCCTTCGACTGCGACTGAAGACCGGCGATCAGAAACCGCGGAGACGGACAAAGCGCTACCGGCGAAACGCCCCGTCGCCGAACGCGAGATCGAGCGCCCGAACCCGCTTCATGAACAGGCCGATGGCGTGCTCGTCCGTCATGCCGATGCCGCCGTGCCCCTTCAGGGCCTCGTTCGCCACCAGGATGAGTGCGCCCGAACAGCGTTCTGTCTTGGATGGTCCTCCTCGACATCTGGGACCGATGAAAGTCAGCGTTCGCAGGCGTTGGGGAAGGCGCTCGTGTCGGTGACGGCGGGAGCGGGCATGCCGGGTTCGTTGCGGTAGACCCTGGGCGGATCGGGACCGGTCGTGTCGGCTACCGTGACTTCGTAGCCAACGTCGGTCGTCGCGGCGGTGAAGACCCAGTAACTGCCGTTCACATCGCAGCCGTCCAGGACCTTGAGCAGGATGTCCCAGTTCGTGTCCCCGAAGAACCGGAACACGCCAGAGTCGTTCGTTCGCTCGCGGACGACGACGCCCCGGCCGGCCTCGCCTGACGCGGTCCACCAGTTCACCTCGGCCAGGTAACGCTCGTCCTGCAGGCAGAGGGTGAAGGCGCCGGGTTCGCAGGTTCCTGCGGGATCGCCCGGCCGAACCAGGAACGAGGCCGACGCCTGGTCCGAGGCGCCGGCGCCGCCGACGGTCAACGTCACCCGATAGAAGCCAGGCGCCCTCCAGGCATGAACGACAGTAGAACCAGCAAAGACGCCGCCGTCGCCGGTTTCCCATGCCCGTTCCGCGACGATACCGTTGCTCGTGTCCGTGAGGGTCACGGGCGCGCTCGTGAAGGCGGTGCAGAGACCGGACTCGCATACCGCGCCGCTGATCGTGAAGCTCGCCTTCGGCGGCCCCGGAGCTGGCGGCGGCGTGCCTGGGGGCGGCTCGGGAGTCGGCGGATCCGGCCCTGGAGGCGGTTCTACGACCGGTGGCGGCGGGCCTGGCGGCGGCTCGGGAGTCGGTGGATCCGGCCCTGGAGGCGGTTCTACGACCGGCGGCGGCGGCGGTGGTTCCGCGTCGTCGTCCGTGACATTCACCGTAACGGTCCCGGACACGCCGTCATAGCCGCCCCCGCTGGCGGCATGACCCAGGATCACCCTGTCATTCGTGAGGTCCGAGTCACCGCCGTCGGTGACAGTCACGGTTTGCGTCGCGTTCCACGTCGACGCGGTGAAGGTCAGGCCCGTCTTGTCGAGGGTCAGGTCCGAACCGCCTTGGCCAGTGATGGCGACATCGACGTCGCCGGTCGGCCGGGAAGCGAGCTTCACCGTATAGCTGGCGCTTTCCTCCTCCACTACGGTCACCGGCCCGGTGACGGAGAAGACTAGAGCTTTTCTCTCGTCGTCCGTGATCGTGATCTCACCGTTGCCCGAGCGATTGCCCGTGGCGCCGCCGCCCAGATTGGTGGCGGCGAGGATGGGAGCAGCGCCGGTCGAGGTTCTCGGGATGTCGACCGCGACGGTCCGGTTCTCGGCGTCGGGGTCGGACGCCGGCGTCAGACGGATGTTCGCCACGCTAGCGGTACTGCCGGTCTGCGGACCGGTGAAGGTCACCGTGCTTCCATTCAGCGCAACCCCCGCAGGCGCGCCGGTCCGGGCCAGAGTGAAGTCCGCGCCCGCCGTGCCGCCGCTGAAGGTCAGCGGCACCGCCAGGGCCTCGCCGCTGACCAGCCCGCGGCCGAGGGTCAGCCGGATGGTCGCCGTGGCCGAGGAGTTGTCTTCGGTCGCCGTCGCGTCCGGCACGGACAGGGCCACGGTCGTCGCGTCGTCGTCCGTGATGACGATGTCCGCCTGGTCCGACGTGTCGCGGTCGTAGCCCGACACGTTGCCGAGGGCCAGGCGCAGCGTCTCGTCCGGTTCGTCCGCCGTGTCGTTCGTCGCGGTGAACGTGGCCGTGCCGGACGTCGCCCCGGCGGTGATGGTGATTCCCGGCAGCGAGTAGTCGCTCGGGCCGGCCGACGAGCCTCCGGCTACCCGCTGCACCGGCACCCTCAGGTTGGATCCCGGCGCCCGGCTCGCCGTGGCCGTGACGGTCAGCGTGCCGCCCTCCGTCACCGCGCCGTTGCCGGAGACGGATAGCTGAACCGTCGGGTTGTTGCTCCGACCAGAAGGAGAG
This sequence comes from Thermoanaerobaculia bacterium, assembly GCA_022826745.1. GTDB lineage: Bacteria > Acidobacteriota > Thermoanaerobaculia > Multivoradales > Multivoraceae > Multivorans. The sequence goes on from JAJDUI010000010.1 coordinate 262,418, forward strand.
AACCTCCCACATGCGGGCTCCCTTACGCTATCGAGAGCCGCCGAGCCTCCCGTCGCCGTGGAGGAACTGCCGTGCCCGTAGACCACGATCTCCCATGAGTGCAGCGTGAGAGTCTCTCCAGGTACGCCACGGTTCTTGATGGCCAGCTTCCAGTCACCGCTCGCGTCCTCGCCGAGAAACAGGTTGGCGGAATAGCGGTGTCGTCCATCGCTCGAGTGGTAGAGCAGCAGGGGATCAGGCCTGAACGGAACAAGAGAAGCCCAGCGCGTACCGCCCTCCCGACTTCGAGGCGACCCAACCCAGAGCTCAACTCGGGCGAGCATCGTCGCTGTCATGTCGATATGAAACTCCACGTGTTCGACGAACTCGACAGGGCTTGATTCCAATGTGAGCGTCTGTCTCGTGAAGTTGACATGGTCGATCGGTACGCTGACGCCCACCTCCGAGCAGGCGCTATCGGTCAATAGCGAGGGCACGGGAACCCAGTCCTCGGCCAAGGCGATCGCGTCGTTCGCGTTCATCAGGCCGAAGCCGAACTTCTCGTCGAAGCTGTAGGTCCCAGCGCCGCTATAGGTCGCAGCCCCCTCCACCCAATCGGTATCCATCGTGTTGAATTTCGTTGCCGATTCGGCAACGATCAACTTCACATCTCGCCAGGACAAGTCTGGAGCGGCCTGCCGGAGCAGTGCTATGGCGCCCGCTACCGCTGGCGCGGCGGCCGAGGTTCCGCCGAAGTTATCGGCGTAGCGCCCATACTGCGTCGTGGTGAACATGCCCCGGAACACTCTCGACGGTCCGCAAATCCAGATGTTGGCCCCCGGTTCCGAGACGTCCAGGATAGGCCGAAGCCTGTCTCCGAGCGCGCAAACCGGAATCACGCCCATGTGACTGTTGACCTCGTCAAGCGTCGTCACATCCCAGTACGTGTCTCGACGGTCCGAGCCCCCATTCCCGGAACTGATGACATGCGCGGTCCCCAGACCCCCTGCCCCCTCCTTGACCAAGCGGTCGGCTGCAAGGTTCCAGATGGCCGGGCTGGACCACAACTGACCGTCGTCCGGCAGGCCATAGCTGTGGACACCTACTACCTGCCTCTCCATCTCGTGGGTGATCCCTCGCACCCAGGCGGCCACGTTGGGACCCGCCAGAACGTTCACCCCCCACAAGTCGGCATCCGGAGCCACTCCCCGGATCCCTCTCTGGTCCCCCTTCGCAGCCAGAATCCCGGCGACCGCCGTGCCGTGTCGGTCGCGGGCCGCGAACGGATCCCTGCCGCCACGAACGTTCAAGTTGCGCTCCTCCACGACATTGGGCAGAAGATCCGGATGCTGCCAGTCATAGCCCTCATCGAACACGGCCACCCCAACACCCTCGCCCGTGTACCCGGCTTCCCAACTCTCCTGAATGCCCATGCTCACGCCCGCGAAGGTGCCCAGGTGCCACTGGCACGGGAAGTACTGGTCCTCCACCCCCTTCGGGCGCGGCGTGTGGCAGATTCCGGCGTCGGCTTCCTCATAGTCATCGTAGCGGTCGAGTTCTGTGTCCTTCGCAACCGACAGGGCATGGTAGACAAAGCTGCTTCCCGCGTTGCGGTCGGAGCCGATCCTCAGGTAGTAGGCGCCATTCGCGAATCTCCCGGATACCGTCACCACGTCCACGTGATTCCCGCCGGCAGAGCCGCCATAGAGGCGTTCAGCTCTCACATAGGCCGCGTCCACGACGCCCCCGTCTTCGTCGAGCACCTGCATCGTCAACTCAGCCCCAGCCGCGGCCGTCGCTCTGATAAAGAGATTGCCGTGTCCGTCGCTCTCGCTCACGATGAACCGCCAGTACGCGGGTTCTCCCGCGCGCAACTCCCCGTAGTAGAGTGGCACGGGATTGAACGAATCGAAGTAGTGGGACCCGCCTTGAGACTCCAGTTGTCCGACCTCCCTCATCGTTGTTGCGGTAGTCCTTGACTCACCGCCGCCCAGACTCGAGAAATCAGCGGAGTCCACGACAAGAGGGATGTTCCGCTCATCCTGACGTGCGTTGCTCGTGTAGGGAAAGGAGACCCGGACGTAGATGTCGGCTCGCCCCAGCAACACGGGATGCACCAGCGCGTTCGTGACGTTGCCCAGCTGCCATCCATCGTCGCTGATCGCCAACTCCCGCTCGGCCCCGTCCAGCAGCGCCACGACTGGATCCAGCCTGCCGACCGTCCTTACCGCCAGGCGTTCGATCTCGTGAAGCCGAAGCCTGTAGAAGAATGCGTCGCCCCTTCCCGTCCAGAGTACGTCGCTGGGAAAGTCCCGGTCGATCAAGGGAGCGTCGGCGAGAGTCGTCGCCTGAAGAGTGTCCCGGCAGATGATCTCGTACTCCACTCGCGAGCTGGCGCTCAGGGTGAGGGTGTAGTCCCCGTTTCCATCCATCACGAGTCGACGGAGATCGCGACCCATGGTGGTGACGTACCGGCTACCCGTCGGTGGACTCGTCACGACCGTCAAGGACGACAGGCTCGGCGAACGCACGTAGCAGACCGTTTCGGCAGCGGTGAAACTGAAGGCATCCACGGAATCCTGGCCGGAACCGCCGTCCACTACACCGCCAACGACCGTGCCCTTCGGCAAAGCAGCAGGCGCATCGCCGCTTCCCTGATCGACAGGTGTGGCGGTAACGATCGCGGACCACGGACTGACTCGCTCGTTGTTGCTCCGGCTCTGGCGCACCCGCACGCTGTACTGCCTGCCATTCTCCAGAAGGCGCGGGAGAAGAGTCCGGTGCGGCCCCCTCCCTGACGCTACCGCCGCGAGCTCGGTCCACGCCGCGCCGTCCGCACTGATCCGATACGCCAGATCGTAGGTCGTTTCCCGAACGGCGTCCGACGGCGCGTCCCACTCCACGCGGAGAGACTGGTCGCCCACGCCCACGGAAGGCGTTGGAGCCTCCAGGTCCTGCGCCAAGGCATCATCCGTCCTGCCTTCCTCGACCTCCGACCATGGACCCGCGCCCTCCGCGTTCCGGGCTCGCACCTGAAACTCGTACGTTGTCGCCGGCGTCAAACCGGCCAGCGTGCCGGCTGTGGACAGCGCCCGCGTGCCGCCGACCCAGGCGGCGCCAGCTGTCTTCTCACGATGGCGAAGGTCGTAGCTTTCTATGGGTGGTCTTCCGCTGTTCTCCGGGGCTAACCACTCCAGCACCAGCCTGGTTCGCTTCGTGGCCGCCAAGGTCAGGCCGAACACCTGGGAAGGCGGCTCGCTCACGTCCTCGATGCGTATCGAGACCACGGCGGAGACGGAACTGGAGCCGTCGGAGGCCCGGATTCTCAGGGAATAGCTGCTTCTCAGCTCGTGGTCGTAGGTGACTCCAGCCACGGTCGAGATCTGCCCCGTGGTCTTTCCTACAACGAAGTGGGAGGCAAGCAAGCCTTCGAGAGTGTAGGTGAGGATCGCCGTGTCTTCGTCGCTGGCGACGACCGGAGCGCCCACGCTCTGGCCCGCGCCTGAGTTCTCGGCGACCGAGCGACTATAGGACGCATGACCGAACACCGGCCTCGCATTCGCCAGAGTGCTTCCCCGCCCACTCGTCGACCAACCTGACGTCCCTTCGTCGTTGGTGGCGCGGACCTGCACTTCGTACTCCGTTCCCACGTCGAGACCCGTGACCGTTGCCACAAGCGCGCCGCCGCTCTGAGATCCCGTGGCCCAAGCCGTATCGGTCACCTTCCGGTAGCGAAGGTCGTAGTCGTTGATCGCGGGGCCTGTGTTGTCCGGCGCGGACCAACTGGCTTCCAGGCTGGTCTTGGTCGAGGGCGTCACGGCCGGTACCCCGGGGATGCCGGGCGGCTCGTCTACATCCGTGATCGTGATCGCGACCTCGACGGATTCCTGCTCGGCGCCATCGGACGCGATGACCGTCACACTGTAGGACGACTTGCTCATGGTCGTACTGCACGCCTTGCCGGGTCTGGATCTGGCCCGAACTCGACACGATCTGGAACGAGCCGAAATCGGCGCCCGACAAGCTGTAGGTGAGGCTATCCATGTTCGGGTCAGTGGCCACCACGGGCGCTCCGATATCTACCCCCCCCCCCCCCGGGAATTTTCGGCCAGGGACCGCGTGTAGTCCGCGGCCGGGTCGAACTCCGGCGCCGTCTTCGGCCGCGAGCGGCCCACGCCAACGGCCGACCAGGCCGACGTGCCTTCGTCGTTGGTTGCGTTCAGCCGAACTTCGTACTCCGTGTCCGGCTGCAGGTTCTCGATTCGCTGGCTCCGCAGCGCGCCTCCGATGGTGGCTGTCACCGTCATCCAGGTCTGGGCTCCGGTCTCCCGATACTCGAGAGAGAATCCATCCAGATCGGGTCCCAAATTGTCCGGGGCCATCCAGGTCACCTGCACCGCTTCCGGTCCTGCGCCCACCACCGTAGGCGCCGCAGGCGTGGATGGTGGCTCGAGAACATCCTGCATCGTGATGGTCACCGGAACGGAGGCCAAGGCCTTGCCGTCGGACACGTCCACGTGCACGTCGAAGCTCGTCTGGCCAGCCCTCTCGTAGTCGAAGTTCCCTGAAGCCCCGGCCTTGATCTGCCCTGTAACCGAATCAAGGCCAAAGGCGAGCGAGTCCGTCCCCCCAAGGCTGTAAGTGAGCGTGTCTCCGTCCATGTCAGTAGCCGTTACAGGGCTGCCGATGTTCGCGCCGGCTGCGGGGTGCTCGTCGAACGAGCGCGTGATCGGAGAGACTTCGGTGAACGTCGGCGGGTTGTTGACGGCAGGTGGCGTGTACCCTGACGTCGCTCGAATTCTCAAGTTCAACTTGACGTCCGTGGAGGTCCAGTTGGCGCCGTCCGTCTGGCGCCGTCCCTCATCTCCAATCGACCAGCCCGTACCGCCGCCAGTGTCCTCGCCATCGCCTTCTGTGGCGCCGAAGGTCATCGCCGGCGGTGGGTTGCTGAAGTTGTATCCAAAGACCCCGAGCCAGTACGTCGTGTTGCCGGAAAGCACGGCGGGATTCGTTTCGTTGTAGGACTTCGGAGCCGTGAACTTCACCCAGCCGGTGCCCGGGCGGGGATGCGTAAAGTCCAGGATCGACCCCGAGAAGAGACCGCCAAGAGACCCGTCGGAGCCTGTCGGCAGGATCCTGACGTACAGCGCCTCAATCCCGTCGGGCCAGGACTTCACCTGAAGCTCCACATAGCCGAGCAACCACTGGCCCGGACCCGTGGTAAAGCTCGTGGCCAGCGCCTGGGGGTATGGCCCGAAGGCCCCGAACGTCAGGGTCTCGTCCGCTGCGTCGGTTTCGCCGGCGTTCGAAATCTGAACCGTCGAGTTCGTGTAGCCCACGGTATCTGTCGTCCACGAACTGCTGCCATCCGAGTTGCTCGCCCGGACACCTACATCGTAGATGTCATCCGACCGAAGGCCGCTGACGGAAGCGGACGTTCCAGTCACGCCGGTCTGTTGCGTCCACGACGTGTCATCCTGCGATGTCGGCTTCCACCGCACGTCATAGGAGGTCGCGCCGCTCGAGGCCGTCCAAGTCACTTCCAGAGCTGTCGAGGCAGAGCCGGGAAAGGCCCACACTCCGGCCGGGGCCTCAGGGGGCATGGGCGCTTGAGCGTGGAGTGACCCTGGCAGGAGTCGACAACACCCGAAGAAGAGAACGACCACATGGCGCGCGTCCAACTGCATCTCTCGGCTCTATCAGCGCGCCCGAAGATCTCTCCACCAGTTCGGCGCCGCGATCCGGACGCCGTCCATAGACGCGAGCCGGTTTGCCAGTTCGACGGCCGCCATTCCGGGCGCCGTATGCACCGTGTAGGCGTTGGGTATCCGCCCAAGCGGAGTCGCAGTATCGGCAAGCCCTTCCTGCTCAAGGAACGAATCCACCTCTTCCCGTCTCCACGAACTCCTCAGCACGAGGACCACCCCCCCAACCGGAGCCAGCAATTCGCCCGATACGGTCTTGAAGACGGGAATGCCAGCAGACTGCGGGATGCTGTTCGGGCTTGCCAGCGAAGTCTCCTCGACGCTTTCCACGGAGGAGGCGTCGGCGGATGCCCCACCGCCGGACAACGACATCTCGCCGCTCACAAGCCGCTGGTTCTTCGGATCAAGGACCAGCCCCTCAACGACGCTAAGCCTGATCGTCCGCCATCCGTCCCGGTAGTACAACAACCCGTCTTCGTCGTTCTCTCGTGGCGGTTGAGCCTGAGAGGACGAAGAAAGAACGAGGGCAAGCGCCGCCAACAGGCGCATCGCCACTCGACGGCCCGCTTGTTTCCTCCCGGTATTGGTCCTGCGGAGTTCCATGATCAAGAGGCTCTGGCCCGCCAGACACACTCTTGTCGGGGCCGCATTGGGGACGCAACGTCGAGCCTACCGGGCATTCTAAGGCGACAACGGACCCCTTGGGTGGGACACACGTGGTCTTCTCACGGATAGCGGCCGGTTGGGACCGGATTGCGCTGGAACCGGACCGTGATCGGCCTGCAAAGGACTGCGGTGAGCCAGCTCGGAGCCGGTCACTCGCCTTCGCCATGGTCCTCCGTGCGAGACGCTTCCGGGAATCGGCCGGCCAGGACCATCTCCCGGTAGCGGGACGGGCTGCAGGCGTAGTTCCTCCTGAACGCCCTGCGAAAACTCCGGCCGAAGGGGTAGCCGACCTTCTTTCCGATATCGAGAATCCTGTCGTCGCTCGCCCTGAGAAGCCGGGCGGCGCATTCCATCCTCTGGCTAGCCAGCCAGACACCATAGGTGACGCCTACGCGCCTGCGAAAGTACCGCCTGAAGCTGGAAGGTGCGAGCTCAGCCACCTCCGCCACTCTCTTCACGTCCACATCGCCGCCGAGGTTGCGCAAGACGTGTCTTTGGACCCGCCTCAATCGCTCAAAGTACTCGAAGGGGTCGGGCGCGGCGCCGACCACGAACTCCGGGGTTACCGGGCCTGTCGGCTCCGGGGTTGCCGGCTCCGGCTGAAGATCGGCTATCGCGAGACCATAACGCTCGAACCGGTCTACGGGCGCAACATCGACCCGGCGGCGCCATCCCGGCGCCCACTCGACGAAGGTGTGGAACTCGTCGTGCTCGCCGCAAGGGTCGATATGGGCAGGCAGATACTCCAGGAAGGACTCGTCGAAACGCGTGCCTGCCCGACTGGCCGGAAGGTCGGTTGGAGCGAGCGAACACAGGCGGGCAGCCAGCCCGGCCCCGAGCATCTGTCGAGCATGCTCGCGGGTGTCCCTGTGCCAGAGCGGGAACACGCCTTCAAGGCCGGTCCCCTGGAGGAGTTGGGTTCGGCGTGCCCTGCGGCGCGCCGAGAAGAGGTCGCCAAAGGCGATGAAGTCCACGCCCCCCGATCGCAGCTCGACCAGTTCGGCTTGCACCACGGCGTCGTAGTCCGGCGGGTCGGCTTCCGGATCCACCTCGATCGTCCTCAAAGGCAAGCCCACGGCCCCGGCCTGTTCCGTGAGAAGCTCCATCCTGACGCCATGCAACCAGGATCGTCCGTCGCCCCTGGTCACGGCGGCCAGGAGACCTCCGACCTCCCAGCGAGAATCCGACCGGAGTGTGTGCAGCGCCCATGCCGCGTCCTTGCCCGAGGTCCACCACACCCAGGTCGGTCTCCGCCTCATGGCGACAGCCACGGAAAGACGAGCCTCCGCTCAAGACGCATCGGAAGTAGATTATGCGGACACGCCCGGAAGGCCCGGAGCAGGCGGTTGTCCGCGAGGGTCGGATCTGTCCGGGCAATGATCGTTTCGGTCCGGCCGGTTCCAACCAGCAGCTTGGCAAAGGGTAGCGTCGCAGCCCGTAGTCGAGTTGGCGGGCTCAGATCTCCTGCTCCTGCCGCCCTTGGAGCTCTCAAGCGCACTTGAGCGGTTCGGTCGCGTGTCCTGCCGGCTCCAGGCGGTAATGATGTCCGCACTGCCGAATCGCACCGGCCAGACATTCTCGTCACTCGTCCTGTTGCTGGCGTTGATCTGGCCCGCCGTGGCGGATGCTCAGACTCTCTTTCGCTTTGAAGGCAGCGTCCCGGAGGAACAGGCGAGAGGGTCACCGAGCGCTGTCGACGCTGGCGCGACCGCAAGGTCACCCACGCCGCGGAAACACTCCATAAGCGTCCGCCCCGAGCTGCTGCGAACAGGCCCCCGCCTCCTGGAACTTCCGACACCCGGCGACGGCCCCGCGCTTTTGGCCGAGCGTACGGCGTTCAAGGACCGCGGTGAGGGCAACGTTTCCTGGGCCGGTCGCCTGATCGGGGCGACTCACGAGACGGTCGTGCTGACTCTTCAGGACGGCTGGCTCATCGGGAGCTATGGCGAGCCGGGCCAGTTCAAGTTCGATGTTGCCGCCGAGAACGAAACCGGTTTCGTGACGGAGCCCGACGCGGTCAACGCAGTTGGTTCCACCGAGCCGCGGGACTGGTGCGACGCCCGACCGCCGCCTTCGCCCCGCCTGACCCCAACGAATCCAGCCCCGATCACGGACGCCGCCGCCACCCAGGCGCCTCCCCGCTCGACAACCGTTACCGCACCTCAAACCTCAGCCACGACCCACCGTTTCGACGTGCTCGTTCTGTACACGCAGGACGCCTCCAACTACTGGACCACATCGGACGCCGCCGCCGTCCAGGCCGCCATCGACTACACGAACTCCGTCTGGCGCAACGGATCGTTCGACGCAACGCTTCACCTCGCGCACGCGGCGCCAGCGCCGGCGCGGTACTCGACCGAGGCAAGAAGAGGCAGGGACTGGCTCGATCCGATCTCCGAGATCGCCGAGATCAAGCTGTTGAGGGAGACGCACGAAGCGGACGCGGTCCTGATCTTCATCCACGACGGCTCGAGTTGGGCGCGCTGCGGTGCGGCCTACCTTCGTCTCGGGGATCACCGACCGCAGGACATTTCTCCCTGGGCGCTGGGGTTCGCCGATCTTGCCTGCCATTCCTCGAGCCGCAGCGGGAACTCCATCTTCGCCCACGAGCTCGGCCACATTCTCGGCGGCAACCACGATCCGGAAGGCGGCGGCACGGCGGAGCCCGAGGACGCCGTGTACCCGTACGCCTTCGGCCATACCGACACGGCGCCGGACCCGGACATCGCGACGATCATGAGCTACGGAACCCACAACTACGTACGGGAGGCTTACTTCTCCACGGTCCGGATAACGCCGAACAGTTGGAACATCGGCGTCGCGAACCAGCGTGAGAACGAGCGCGCCCTGCAGCAGACCGTCGGTTCGGCCACGGAAATGAGCGACTACCTGCCGCCGGCGCCTCCTTCGGGACTCACGGGAACCGCGGCGCCCGCCGGCAGCGGCGCCAGCGTCAGCCTGACCTGGCAGGACAACTCCTCGATAGAGGAGACCTTCGAGGTGCAGTACAGGACCTGGCTGGAATCGTGGGACACCGGCACGCAGGTCGGGGCAACGCTCACCGCGGACACGACCTCCGCCACGCTCACGGGCCTCGCGGCCGCGACCCGCTACGCGTTTCGCGTCGTAGCGAAGAACACCCACGGATCGAACCGGAGCGACATCTGGTCCGTCCGGACCCCCGGCGACGGACCGCCAACGGCGCCCGGCGATCTGGAAGGCGTCGCTCTGAACTCGAACAGTGTGCGTCTGACTTGGACGGACAACGCGCTGGTCGAAGCCGGCTACGACGTCCAGTACGGGACGGACGGCCAGAGCTGGACCACGCGGCAGTTGCTCGCCGATGTGGAAACCGACACGATCACCGGCCTGACGGCGGCTACGTCCTGGATGTTTCGGGTCGGCGCGCGTAACGCGCATGGCACGGCATTCGCCGACGCGGTGACCGTCGCGACCGGCGTGCCGGCTGCTCCGACGAATCTCGCAGCCGCTGCCGACGGGGCAACCAGCGTCACCCTGACCTGGACGGATAACGCTTCGGATGAAACGGGCTTCCTGATCCAGTACCGCATCGACGGCGCCCCTGGCTGGACGGACTACCCAACCGAGCCCAGTCCTGACACAACCTCCGCAACGATCACGGGGCTGACCGCGGGCGCCGACTACGAGTTCCGCGTGTTCGCCAGGAACGGAGCGGCCCTTTCGCAGCCGAGCAACGTGGCGTCGCTGGGCGGCCTCGGCGCGCCGACGGCCGCTTCGGGACTGACGGCGACCGGCGCGAACTCGGAAAGCGTGGACCTCTCGTGGACCGACAACTCGTCGGACGAGCCGGTTTTCGATGTCGAGTATCGGACCGGCGGCGGCGCATGGACGACGGTGGCGACCACCGAGCCGGACTGGACGTCCTGGTCCGTGGGCAACCTGAGTCCCAGCACGAACTACGACTTTCGGGTCCTGGCGCGCAACGCCGCCGGTTCGGCGGCGAGCAACGTGGTGACCCGAAGGACGGGCCCGGCGGCGCCTTCGCATCTGCGAGCGGAACGCACCGCGGGACAGTGGCGGCTCCACTGGCAGGACAACTCGGACGACGAGGTCGAGTTCGACGTCTACTACCAGACCGCCAGCGACGAGTGGGACGACACCTGGGGGTACCTCAAGAGCCCGTCCCGGAACTCCACCTCGACCGACACCGCACTGACGGGCCAGAACTACTTCTTCGTGATGTACGCCTTCATCGACAGCGCGAGAACCTCCAGCCCAGGCAACGTCGTCGCCGTGGGCGCCCTTTCTCGGCCCGCGATTCCCCAGGAGGTGGCCGCGTTCGCCGACGGTTCCACCGCCGCGAACGTCAACTGGCGCGACAACTCCGCCAACGAGGGCGGCTTCAGGGTGCAGCACCGGCGGCTCGTCGCGGGCGAATCTCCCGGCGCCTGGACCAGTACGGTCGTCGGCGCCGACACCGCCTCGACAACCGTGACCGGTCTGGTCGCGAGCGCAACCTACGAGTTTCGGGTCACCTCCTTCTTCCAGCCAACCGATACGGCCGAAGCCAGCCTCTCGAGAAGCTCGACCTTCACGACCCGAATGCCGCCAGCGGCGCCGACAGGGCTATCCGCCCAGGTCCAGTCCACCAGCGCGGAACTGGCATGGACCGACAACGCGGCTCATGAGACCGGCTTCAAGGTGGAGTACCGGGAGCGGGGGACTTCGGCGTGGACGCTGTCTTCTTCACCTTCATCCGACACCGCCCAGGCCACGGTGACCGGCCTCACCACGGGGACCGACTACGAATTCCGGGTCATCGCCACCAACGCCAACGGCGACTCCACCCCAAGCAACGTCGTGTCCACGGCGCCGGCCGGGCCGCCAGCGGCCCCCTCCGGAGTGACCGTCTCGCCGACCGGTTCCACCAGCGTGACGGTGAGCTGGAGCGACAACTCCTCCGACGAGACCGGCTTCGACGTGGAGCACCGCATGGGCTCGAACGCATGGATCACTACGGTGGCGGCCGCCAACGCCACTACGGCTGCAGTAACCGGCTTGATGGCGAGCGCGTCCTATGAGTTCCGGGTGTCGGCGAGAAATCTCCACGGCTCTGCGCCCAGCTCGGCCGTATCCCTGACGATGCCGCCGGCGGCGCCTTCCGGCCTCCTCGCCACGCCGGCGAGCTCGACCAGTGTGTCCCTCTCTTGGACCGACGAATCGACGGACGAAACGAGCTTCGCGGTCCAGTACCGAGCGTCAACCGGGACCACATGGATCACGTTCGGCGCGGAAGCAGCGGCCGATGCCGAATCGGCCACGGTGACCGGCCTGACCGCAGGGACGTCCTATGACTTCCGCGTGCTGGCGAAGCACTCTTCCAACGGTCTCTCGTCGCCAAGCAACGTGGCGGCCGCCACTACGCCGGCCCCGCCGGCGGCAGTCTCGGGACTCACGACGACGAGCGTGAACTCGACCAGCGTGGGCCTGTCGTGGACGGACAACTCCTCCGACGAGGCCGGCTTCGACGTCGAGTACCGCACGGGCGGCGGCTCGTGGACAACCGCGGCAACCACCGAGGCGAACTGGACTTCCTGGCGAGTAGGCAACCTGAACTCCAGCACGGACTACGACTTTCGGGTCGTGGCGCGCAACGCGAACGGGGCCACGCCGAGCGGCGTCGCGACCCGCGAGACCGGGCCCCCGGCGCCATCCAGCCTGACCGCCAGCAAGAGCGGGGGAACCTGGCGTCTTGCCTGGCGGGACAACTCCAACGACGAGGCCGAGTTCGACGTCTACTACCAGACGGCCGGCGACGAGTGGGACGGCACCTGGACCTACCTCCAGAGTCCATCCCGGAACTCGACGTCAACCGACACGGGACTCTCCGGCCAGAACTACTTCTTCACCCTCTTCGCCTATGTGTCGTCGACCCGCTCCTCGAGCCCGAGCAACATCGCAACCGTGGGCGCCCTGCCGCGTCCCGCGATACCGCAGGAACTCGTCGCCGTTGGCGCCGGATCGACCAGCGCGGATGTGAGCTGGCGGGACAACTCGGCGAACGAAGGCGGTTTTCGCGTCGAGTACCGGCGACTGTCGGCGGGCCAGTCTCCCGGTTCGTGGACCGCCTCCGTCGTCGCGGCCGACGTCAGCTCGGCAACGGCGACCGGCCTGTCCGCGAGCCGGACCTACGAGTTCCGGGTGACTTCCTTCCTCCAGGCCACGGATACCGCGAACGCCAGTCTCTCGCGCAGCAGCACGTTTGTCATGCGCATGCCGCCCGCCCGTCCGACCAGCCTTCAAGTCCTCCGGCAGTCCACCACGGCAGACCTGGCCTGGACCGACAACGCGTCTCATGAGACCGGATTCCGCGTGGAGTATCGGGAGCGGGGAAGCCCGGCCTGGACCCTCTCCTCGACCCCGCCGACCGACGCGACGTCGGCGACCGTCTCAGGTCTCGCGAAGGGCGTCGACTACGACTTTCAGGTCATCGCCTTCAACGCCAACGGCGATTCCACGCCGAGCAACGTGGGCCTCGGCGACGTCACCGATACGCTGACCATTGGCGGGCTCTCGAACGCGACCGTCGCCGAGAACGCCGCATGGACCGGGCCGACGCCTTCCACGACCGGCCATCGCGGCGCGGTGACGTGGACCAAGTCCGGGACGGACGCTGCCGACTTCGGCATCGTCAGCACGACCGGCGTGCTGTCCATGATCGCCCGCGACCATGAAGACGCGGCGGACGATGACGAGGACAACGTCTACGAGGTCACGGTCACCGCGACCGACGAGGACAACATCACTGGCTCCGTCGCCATCACGGTCACGGTCACGAACGTGAACGAGGCGCCGGAGTTCGCCGCTGCGACGACGCTGGCGTTGTCGGTGCCGGAGGGGACGACCGGGAACATCGGCTCGCCAGTCACGGCGACGGACCCGGAGGGCGCGACGCTGACCTACAGCCTCAGCGGTACCGATGGCTCGGCGTTCCGGATCTCCTCCGCCGGGCAGATCTCCCTCGCGACCGGCACGGTCCTCAACCACGAACAGAAGACCAGCTACAGCTTCAACGTCGTGGCCTCGGAACCCGGCCAGAACCCTCTCACGGCGACTCGCGCGGTCACGCTGACCGTCACCGACGTAGCCGAGACGATCACCATCAGCGGCCTGGCCAACGCAACTGTTGCCGAGAACGCCGCATGGACGGGGCCGACGCCTACCGCAACCGGACATCGCGGTACGGTGACGTGGACAAAGTCGGGCACGGACGCGGCCGACTTCGCCATCGTAAGCACGACCGGCGTGCTATCCATGGTGGCGAGAGACCACGAGAATCCGGTCGACGACGACCCCGACAACGTCTACGAGGTCACCGTCACCGCGACCGACGAAGACAACATCACCGGCTCCGTCTCCATCATGGTGACCGTCACGAACCTCAACGAACCGCCGGCCTTCGCGTCGGCGACCACGCTGGCGCTATCAGTGCCGGAGGGAACGACCGGGAACATCGGTTCCCCGGTGACCGCCACGGACCCGGAAGGAGCGGCAATCACTTACTCGCTCACTGGTGCGGACGCATCCGCCTTCCAGATCTCCTCCACGGGGCAAATCTCCCTCGCCGCCGGCACCGTGCTCAACCACGAACAGAAGGCCAGCTACAGCTTCAACGTCGTCGCCTCCGAGCCAGGCCAGAACCCCCTCACGGCGACCCGCGCGGTCACGCTGACGGTCACCGACGTCGCCGAGACGATCACCATCAGCGGCCTGGCCAACGCAACTGTTGCCGAGAACGCCGCATGGACCAGTCCGACGCCTACCACCACCGGACATCGCGGTACGGTGACGTGGACCAAGTCGGGGACGGACGCCGCCGACTTCGCGATCGTCAGCACGACTGGCGTCCTCTCGATGGTGGCGAGAGACCACGAGGATCCGGTCGACGACGACCCCGACAACGTCTACGAGGTCACGGTCACCGCCACCGACGAGGACGACATCACCGGCTCGGTCGCCATCACGCTGACCGTGACCAACGTCAACGAACCGCCGGCCTTCGCTTCGGCGACCACGCTCGCGCTGTCGGCGCCGGAGGGCACAACCGGCAACATCGGCTCGCCGGTCACGGCAACGGACCCCGAGGGCGCGACGCTGGCCTACAGCCTCAGCGGCACAGACGCCTCGGCGTTCCAGATCTCTTCAACCGGGCAGATCTCTCTTGCCACCGGCACGATCCTCAACCACGAGCAGAAAGCCAGCTACAGCTTCAACGTGGTGGCGTCCGAGCCCGGTCAGACACCCCTCACCGCGACTCGCGCCGTGTCCCTGACCGTCACCGACGTCGACGAGACGATCACCATCAGTGGTTTGGCCAACGCGACCGTCGCCGAGAACGCCGCCTGGACAGGGGCGACGCCGACCACGACCGGCCACCGCGGTGCGGTTACGTGGACAAAGTCGGGCACGGACGCCGCCGACTTCGCCATCGTAAGCACGACCGGCGTGCTCTCCATGGTGGCAAGGGATCACGAGGACGCGGCAGACGATGACGAGGACAACGTCTACGAAGTCACGGTCACCGCGACCGACGAGGACAGCATCACCGGCGCCGTCGCCATCACGGTCACGGTCACGAACGTCAATGAGGCTCCGCTCTTCGCGTCGGCGACCACACTTGCGCTGTCGGTCCCCGAGGGGACGACCGGCAACATCGGCTCGCCGGTGACCGCCACCGACCCGGAAGGGGCGGCGCTCACGTACTCGCTCAGCGGCACGGACGCTTCGGCCTTCGAGATCTCCTCCACGGGCCAGATCTCCCTCGCCACCGGCACCGTCCTGAACCACGAGCAGAAGGCCAGCTACAGCTTCAATGTCGTCGCTTCCGAGCCCGGCCAGACACCGCTCACCGCGACTCGCGCGGTCACCCTGACGGTCACCGACGTCGCCGAGACAATCACCATCTCCGGCCTCGCCAACGCGTCCGTTGCCGAGAACGCCGCATGGACCGGGCCGACGCCTACCACGACCGGCCACCGCGGTGCGGTTACGTGGACAAAGTCGGGGACCGACGCCGCCGACTTCGCCATCGTAAGCACGACCGGCGTGCTGTCCATGGTGGCAAGAGACCACGAGGACGCAGTGGACGATAACAAGAACAACGTCTACGAGGTCACCGTCACCGCGACCGACGAGGACAGCATCACCGGCGCCGTCGCCATCACGCTGACCGTCACGAACGTGAACGAGGCTCCGACATTCGCTTCGGCGACCACGCTGGCGCTATCAGTGCCGGAGGGAACGACCGGGAACATCGGTTCCCCGGTCACGGCCACGGACCCGGAAGGGGCGGCAATCACTTACTCGCTCAGCGGCCCAGACGCCTCGGCGTTCCAGATCTCTTCAACCGGGCAGATCTCTCTTGCCACCGGCACGATCCTCAACCACGAGCAGAAAGCCAGCTACAGCTTCAACGTCGTTGCCTCCGAACCCGGCCAGGCTCCCCTCACCACAGCTCGTGCGGTCACGCTGACCGTCACCGACGTCGACGAAACGATCACCATCTCCGGCCTCGCCAACGCAACCGTCGCCGAGAACGCCGCCTGGACCGGGCCGACGCCTTCGATCAGCGGCCATCGCGGCACGGTGACATGGACCAAGTCCGGAACCGACGCCGCCGACTTCGCGATCGTCAGCGCGACCGGCGTGCTCTCCATGGTGGCGAGAGACCACGAGGATCCAGTCGACGACGACCCCGACAACGTCTACGAGGTCACCGTCACCGCGACGGACGAGGACAACATCACCGGTTCGGCGTCCATCACGGTGACCGTCACCAACGTCAACGAACCGCCGGCCTTCGCTTCGGCGACGACACTGGCGCTGTCGGCGCCGGAGGGAACGACCGGGAACATCGGCTCGCCGGTCACTGCCACGGACCCGGAAGGCGCGACGCTGACCTACAGCCTCAGCGGCACCGATGCCTCGGCCTTCCGGATCTTCTCCACTGGCCAGATCTCCCTCGCCGCCGGCACGGTCCTCAACCACGAGCAGAAGGCCAGCTACCGCTTCAACGTCGTAGCGTCGGAACCCGGTCAGGCCCCCCTCACCGCGACTCGCACCGTGACCCTGACCGTGACCGACGTCGACGAGTCCTTGACGATCACTGGTCTCGCAAACGCCATCGTCGCGGAGAACGCCGCCTGGACCGGTCCAACGCCAACCACAACCGGCCACCGAGGCGCAGTTGTATGGACCAAGTCCGGAACCGACGCCGCCGACTTCGCGATCGTCAGCGCGACCGGCGTGCTCTCGATGATCGCCCGCGACTACGAGAATCCGGCGGACGACGACCGGGACAACATCTACGAAGTCACCGTCACCGCCACCGACGAGGACGGCATCACGGGCTCGGCCGCCATCACTCTCACCGTGACAGACGTGGACGAGGCGCCCACGCCCGCCGAGCCGCCTGCCGATCCGGGCGAGCCGCCGCCTGCCGCCAACCGGCCGCCGGAGTTCCCGGACCCGACGCCATTGGCGATCCTGGCTGACGAGGGAACCACGGGAGTAATCGGGCCGCCTGTCGTGGCCATCGACCCGGACGGCGATGAACTGACCTACGGCCTCGACGGAAGGGACGCGGCCTTCTTCGCGATCGACCCGGCTACCGCACGACTCTCCATACCGGTCGCAACCGTGCTGGACCGGGACATCCAGGAGGCCTACGGCCTCGTCGTGCTCGCATCGGACGGCGACCTGACCGCCAGCCGCGGGGTGACGGTAGTCGTCCTTGAAGCCGACCTGCGTACCGACCCACCGCCGACCAACGTGCCGGCGGTGCCGGTGGCGCCGACCAACGTGGTCGCCACGCTTCTGACGTCGACGGTCGTCCTGCTGAGCTGGGAGGACAACTCCCCGAACGAGGCGGGCTTCGTCATCTTCTCCCGAACCGGCGATGACGACTGGACAGCGCTGCGTTCCGTCGCCGCGGACGTGACCACGGTCACGATCGAAGGACTGAAGGCGGGCGCGGAGTACGAGTTCCTGGTTGCCGCGGCCAGCCCCGACGGCTCCTCGGCGGGCGATACAGCGGCGGTTGCCCTCTCGCTGGCGCCGCCGACTCACATCGATGCCACCTTGGTCGAACCAACCAGCGTGCGCGTGACCTGGCGAGACAACTCCACGGCAGAAGAGGGTTTCGAGGTCGAGTACCGCCTTTCGTCGGACAGCGACCTCAGCGCGAACGAGAACTCGAGCAGCGAAGCCGCCCAGGAACCCTGGACTGTAGGAGCGGCGGTTGGCTCGAACCGATCCTCGGCCACCGTATCCGGTCTTCAGGCCGGCCGCCGCTACGTCTTCCGGGTCAAGGCCCTTGCGGAGACCGACTCGTCCTTCAGCCTGCCGGGAACGGTCGAGATCACCGAACCGGCGCCGCCGGGTTCGATGACCGACTGCGCTCCGGCAGGTCCGGTCGCAACGCTGTCGGAGAACTACGACCTGAGGATGTGCTTCGAGACGCCGTCCGGCGTTCAGATGGACGCCTCGAACTACCACCTCGAGTCGACAGCCTCGGCCCTTCTGTACTTCTTCGACCGGGACAACGTCGAGGTGCTGGTCAAGGTCCTGGACGGCTGTGCGATCAACGGACACCGGTGGGCGTTCGTCGCCCCGGTCACCGATCTCGCGTTCAACCTGGAGATCGTGGAGCGAAGCACCGACCGGCGGTTCACTCATCGCAATTCGAAGAGCCGAACGGCTGCGCCGCGGGGCGATACGGCGGCCTTTCCGTGTGAATCCGCAGCCGGCAAGGCGACCGGGGCAACACCCGCTCCCGGCCGGACGACCTGGCGCCACGGGTTCCAACACGCAGGAGAGACCGTCGAAGCCGCGTCGGTTCGCGGTGCGGAAGCCGGCCGCAGGCTCACCGCCGCGCCGAGCTCCCGGATGTCCGAGCCACCCGCGCCATCGCCGTTGGAGCCGAAGCCGGTCGGCGGCACGCCACCGGCGGGCATAGGGGCTCCGGTCTGCGAACCAAGCGGTCCAGGTGTCGAACTCGCCTCCGGCTACCGCGTCGACATGTGCATCGTCCTGCCGGACGGAAGGGTCCAGTCGGCTGGCGACTGGGGGCTGTCGAGCGACTCCTCTGCACTGCTCTACTTCTTCGACCGCGGCAACGTCGAAGTGCTGCTCAAGGTGCTTGACGGTTGCGCCGTCAACGGACGGCGCTGGGTGTTCGCGGCGCCGGCAACCGATCTGGCGTTCCACCTGAGGGTAACGCGGCCGGACGGCGAGCGCTGGTCTCACGTCAACGAGAGCGGTCGGACCGCGGTGGCCCGGGCCGATACCGGGGCCTTCGACTGCGAGTAGCCTTGCCGAGATGCGGCAAACGGGAATGGGCCGTGTCGGCTTGACCCTGCCCAACAGGGCGCAGGCGGCCAAGTTCGGGATCGGTAGAGCCCTCTCGTGCCGACTTCGCTTGCTGTTTCTCGTCACCCTGGCCCCGATCGCAACCCCCGGCGAGGCGCAGCGCCTCTTCAAGACGCTGGGATCAGACGTCTCGGCCCAGCAAGCTGCGGCCTCACAGGATCAGATGGCGACACCCGACATCGACTCCGTGGGCATCACCGATCTGGATCTCGAGCTGCTCCGGTCCGGCCCGACCACCCTGGAGCTCGTCACACCCGGCGGTGCGACGTTGACAGCCGAGCGGACGGCATTCGAGGACCGCGGCGATGGCGACGCCATGTGGCGTGGCCGGACGCCCGGCGCACCGCACGAGACGATCGTCCTCACCTTGCGCAACGGCCAGCTCCTCGGCTTCTACGGCGAGCCCGGAGAGCCGAAGTTTGAACTGACTGCCCGGGATGGCGCCGGCCGTATCGGGAGGATCGAGGCGCCCCCGAATCTCCCGCCGGACTGGTGCCTTGCCATTCCGGCAGGACCGCCCCAGCGGGATGGAGATCTGGTGGCCCACTCCCACGCATCGGCTGCCGACCGGTGGAAGGCTCAACCGCAGTCGGTTCAACAGAACATAGACGTCCTGGCGATCCATACACCCGCGGCCGTGGACCTGGTCGAAAACAACTGGCGGATCGATTTCGGCGCCGAGGTTCAGGCGGCCATCGACTTCGGAAACCTCGTTCTGAGCAACTCGAACGTCGCCGCCCGACTCGACTTGGCGCATATCTCGGCGGCGCCAGTCGCGTTGTCGAGCCACACTGACTCCTCCGACCTTCTGATAGCCCTGAACGCGGACACCGATATCCGCGCGCTCCGCGCTTATCACGGCGCGGACGTGGTCATGTATCTGATGAGCGACGTGAACATCAACCTGTCCGGCCTCGCCTTCACTCGCGTAAGGACCTTCTCGGTCGAGGACATGGCGGAGTCCGCGGCCGCGCTGGTGAACTACCACTACGGCGGGCCCGCCTGGCTACGCCAGACATTCATCCACGAAATCGGCCACATCATGGGCATGTCGCACGATGCCGCGAACACGCCCACCCTGCCAAGCGAGGCTCTCTACCCGTACGCCTTCGGCTGGACCGATACGAGTCGGACCCCGAACGTCGCAACCATCATGAGCTACGGGAACAGACATAGCGTCTGGGAACCTTACTTCTCGACGACTCGGGTCTCACCGAACGGTGCCACGCTGGGCGTGACCAACGTGGCCGAGAACGAGCGCCTCCTGCGCAACGTGATCAACGACTTCATCACTACAAGCGACTTCCAACCGCCCAGGAATCCCTCGAACCTCGTCGTACGGAACGGCCCTGACGTCGGTGGGAATCCGTCCGTCGTCGTGACCTGGACCGACCGTTCATCGAACGAGGCCGGCTTCACGGTCTTCCAGGACTCCTCCAGTTCGGGCGGCGCGATCTCAGGGACGAGTTTTCCGGCCGACACCACGACCGCGACGCTGACCGGCTTCACGGCTGGAACGGAGTACACCTTCTGGGTCAGCGCGAGTGGCCCCCACGGCCTTTCAAACTCGGAATCGGTGGTGGTGCTCGTCGACCGGGCTCCCTCGTCTCCCGATGACCTCACGGGGAGCCGCACGAGCGCGACAGCGGTAGCGCTGAACTGGCTGGACACGTCCTCGACCGAAAGCTCCTATCGAGTCGAGTACCGAACCGGCGGCGGCGCCTGGTCCACGGCGACAACTCTGGCGGCCAATACGCAAACCGCTAGCGTGAGCGGCTTGACTCAGGGAGCGGCCTACGACTTCCGGGTCGCCGCGATCAACTCGCACGGGACCTCGCCGAGTGACGTCCTCAGCCTCGACCTGTCCGTGGAGCCGCCGACAACGCCCGTCCTGACAGGTGGCGTAGCGCAGAACGGAGGACGGGTGCAGGCCCTGCTCACGTGGCCGCGGGATGCGGCAAGCTCGGTCACCTTCGCCGTTCACTACCGCGAAACAGGTGAACGATGGGAACTTTCCCGGACACAGCCCAACGCAACCGCGGGCGGGAACCGCGCATGGGTCGAAGTCGGTCTTTCGGCTCACGAGTTCCGGGTCGTTGCAAGGAACGCCGGTGGGCGCGTCCCCAGCAACGTCATCAGCCTGGACCTCCGCGCGGCGGGCCGCAACCTTCCCAATTCACCTCGGGACCTGGCGGCCGCGGCCCAGAGCTCCTCCAGCGTTCGACTCACCTGGATCGACGAGGCGGTCAACGAGACCTCCTACCAGGTATTCTCCCGGCCCCATGGCCTTTCCACGGCCTGGACCCCTCATCCTTCGCTGCCGGCGGATACAGAACAGGCAACGCTCTCCGGCCTGACCGAGGACTCGACGCTCGATCTGTACGTTGCGGCGACGAACGCCACGGGCTCCGCCCACAGCAGGACTGCGACCGTCGATTTGAGCGTAACGCCTCCCACCATGGTGTTGAGCACCGACATCTACCGCGACTTCTTTACTGACGACATCGCAGTCGATCTGACCTGGACGGCAACGGGCGACCCGCCGTCCATTCATATCGAGTGGCGAGATGTCGGCGCTTCCTGGAATCTGTACAAGACGGTGAACGGAAGCGGGAGAAGCTACACCGTAAACGGCCTCGAGGGTTTCCAGGACATCTACTCCTTCCGGCTGATGGCGGAGAACGCGGGTGGCCGCGTTCGCAGCAACGAAGTCCACGTCGACCTGCGGAAGGTCTTGCCGCGGGAGCCCTCGGCGCCCAGGATCACGCGAACAGGCCCCACGGAGCTTCGAGTGGAGTGGGACGACAACTCCGACAGCGAAACGGGATTCCAGGTCGCCTACTACTTCAAGAGCGACTTCTTCCTCTATGCCACGTTGCCGCCCGACACGGAGTCGGCGCAGCTCACGGGCCTGCATCCGGGGAGCTATCAGCTCCATGTGGTGGCCATTAACGACTACGGCGAGGCCTGGAGCGCCGCGGGACTCCCCACCCTGCCGACGCCCACCGTGTCACCGCCCGCCGCCGCCTCCGACCTGGAAGGACGAGTACGGAGTCCAACCAGGGTCGACCTCAGTTGGACCGACAACTCGGACGACGAAACAGGGTTCGACGTGGCCTTCCGGACCAGCGACGGAGACTGGGCGACGTTGACATTGGCAGCGGACTCGAAGTCCGCCGTCATGGACGGCCTGGTGGAGAACGAGAAGTACACGTTCAGGGTTCTGGCCCAGGCGGCCAACGGCGCGCTCCACAGCAACTGGCTTGCGGTCGATCTCTCGATGAGCCCGCCCGTTCCCCCATCGAACGTGGCGGCTACGGCCACAAGCGGCAGAAGGGTGGAGGTCACATGGCGGGACGAGTCGCCCGACGAGACCGGCTTCAAGGTCCAGTACCGGGGAGGCGGGTCCGGATGGAAGAACGTCACCGCCCCCGAGGACTCGGAGTCCGCAAGCCTCTCGGGACTTGACCCGGGCACGAAGTACCGGATTCGCGTCAAGTCCACCAACGCCATAGGGGACTCCCTTCCAAGCGACGAAGCAGCCGTGACAACGCTTGCAAGGCCCGATGCCGCTCCGTCCGGCGTAACGGCAACAGCCGCAGGATCAACTGCGGTTCGAGTGACCTGGTCGGACAACTCGTCGAACGAGACCTCCTTCGAGGTCCAGTTCCGGGGGCCGGCCGCATCCTGGCAGGCAGGCGCAACGTTGTCAGCGGACACGACAGCGGCGAACCTCACAGGCCTCCTGCCCAGCACGACCTACGACTTCAGGGTTGTCGTGCGCAACGCGCAGGGGCGTCGCGCGAGCAAGGAAGCTACTCTGACGATGCCCCCTGCGGCAGCGTCGTCTCTGGTCGCCGCGGCCACGAGCAGCTCTTCCGTCGGGTTGACGTGGAAGGACAACTCCTCCGACGAGACCGGGTTCGCCGTCGAGTATCGGGAGAGTGGCCTTTCAGGGTGGACGAGCTCGGCCGCGGCCGGCGCTGAAGCCGAGTCGGCTTCCGTAGGCGGCCTTGCGTCCTCCACCGCCTACGAGTTCCGCGTCTTCGCCACGAACGCCAACGGCGCATCCTCCCCCAGCAACGTCGCTGCAGCGACTACTGCCAGAGAGACGCTGACGATCAGTGGGCTCGTTAACGTAACCGTGGCCGAGAACGCAGCCTGGACCGGTCCGACGCCTACCACGACCGGTCACCGCGGCACGGTGACGTGGGCCAAGTCGGGCGCCGACGCCGCCGATTTCGGGATCGCCAGCGGAACCGGCGTGCTTTCCATGGTGGCGCGAGACCACGAAGATGCGGCGGACGACGACCAGGACAACGTCTACGAGGTCACCGTCACCGCCACCGACGAGGACGACATCACGGGCTCGGTGTCCATCACCTTGACCGTCACCAACGTCAACGAGGCGCCGACGTTTGCCACGGCGACGACGCTGGCATTGTCGGCGCCGGAGGGAACGACCGGGGACATCGGCTCGCCAGTCACGGCAACGGACCCGGAGGGCGCGACGCTGACCTACAGCCTCAGCGGTACCGATGGCTCGGCGTTCCAGATCTCCTCCGCCGGGCAGATCTCCCTCGCCAGCGGCACGGTCCTCAACCACGAACAGAAGGGCAGCTACAGCTTCAACGTTGTCGCCTCCGAGCCCGGCCAGAACCCTCTCACGGCGACCCGCGCGGTCACGCTGGCCGTCACCGACGTGGCCGAGACGATCACCATCAGTGGTTTGGCCAACGCGACCGTCGCGGAGAACGCCGTCTGGACCGGGCCGACGCCTTCCACGACCGGCCATCGCGGGACCGTGACCTGGACCAAGTCGGGCACCGACGCCGCCGACTTCGCCATCGTAGGCACGACCGGCGTCCTGTCCATGGTGGCAAGAGACCACGAGGACGCAGTGGACGACAACGAGGACAACGTCTACGAGGTCACCGTCACCGCCACCGACGAGGACAGCATCACCGGCTCGATGTCCATCACGGTGACCGTCACGAACGTGAACGAGGCTCCGACGTTCACCACGGCGACGACGCTCGCGCTATCGGTGGCCGAAGGGACGACCGGCAACATCGGCTCGCCGGTGACGGCAACCGACCCGGAGGGCGCATCGCTGACCTACAGCCTCAGCGGTACCGATGCTTCGGCCTTCCAGATCTCGTCCACCGGACAGATCTCCCTCGCCTCCGGCACGGTGCTCAACCACGAGCAGAAGGCCAGCTACAGCTTCAACGTCGTCGCTTCCGAGCCCGGCCAGGCTCCGCTCACCGCGACTCGGGCAGTAACGCTGGCTGTGACGGACGTCGCCGAGTCCCTGACAATCACCGGCCTCGCCAACGCAACCGCCGCCGAGAACGCCGCCTGGACCGGACCGACGCCGACAGTGACCGGCCATCGCGGCACGGTGACCTGGACCAAGTCGGGCACGGACTCCGACGACTTCGTCATCGTGAGCACGACCGGCGTGCTGTCGATGGTTGCCCGCGACCACGAGAATCCAGTGGACGACGACCCCGACAATGTCTACGAAGTTACGGTGACCGCGACCGACGAGGACAACATCACCGGCTCGGTCGCCATCACGCTGACCGTGACCAACGTCAACGAGGCGCCGGTCTTCGCTTCGGCGACCACGCTCGCGCTGTCGGCGCCGGAGGGCACAACCGGGAACATCGGATCGCCGGTCACCGCGACGGACCCGGAAGGCGCGGCGCTGACTTACAGCCTCAGCGGCACGGACGCTTCGGCGTTCCAGATCTCGTCCACCGGACAGATCTCCCTCGCCTCCGGCACGGTGCTCAACCACGAGCAGAAGGCCAGCTACAGCTTCAACGTCGTTGCTTCCGAGCCCGGCCAGACACCGCTCACCGTAACTCGGGCAGTAACGCTGGCTGTGACGGACGTCGCCGAGACAATCACCATCTCTGGCCTCGCCAACGGCACCGTCGCCGAGAACACCGCCTGGACCGGACCGACACCCACGACGACGGGCCATCGCGGGGTAGTGACGTGGACCAAGTCGGGGACCGACGCCGCCGACTTCGGAATCGTAGGCACGACCGGCGTCCTGTCCATGGTGGCGAGAGACCACGAAGACGCGGCGGACGACGACGAGGACAACGTCTACGAGGTCACCGTGACCGTGACCGACGAGGACGGCATCACCGGCTCCGTATCGATCACGCTCACCGTTGCCAACGTGAACGAGGCGCCCGTCTTCTCGCCCGCCACGGCTCTCACCATCAGCGTGACGGAAGGCACGGCCGGCGCCATCGGCGACCCGGTCACCGCGACCGACCCGGAAGGCCAGACCCTCGGCTACTCGCTGACCGGCACGGACGCTTCGGCGTTCCAGGTCGACCCGGCGGCTGCGCAGATCAGTACCGCTTCCGGCACGGTGCTCGACCACGACGTGAAGGCCGGCTACAGCTTCAACGTCGTCGCTTCGGACGGCCAGACGCCCCCGCTCACCGCCACCCGCGCGGTGGTCGTCATGGTGTCCGACAGGACCGCCTGTTCGGCTGCGTCGACCGCGGTGACGGCGACGAATCCCGCCGACTCCACGGCGGCCGTGGCTCTGGCGGCCGACTGCGCCTTCCTGCTGGGCATCCAGGAGACGCTGGAGGGCGATTCGCCGGCACAGGCGCTGAACTGGTCGTCCGGCGTCAGCATGGCGGACTGGGACGGCATCGACTTCCCGGACGGCCGGGTCGCCTCGCTCGTGCTCCCGTCGGTTCCCCATGGTTTCGACGGCGCGCTGCCGACGAGCTTCACCGGCCTGAGCGCGCTGAAGTTCCTCCGGATCACGGGCCACGGCCTGACCGGCGGCGTCCCGGCTCTGCCGGCCAGCCTGACGAATCTCGATCTCAAGGGGAACGCGCTGACGGGTTCCATTCCCGACCTGAGCGGTCTCTCGAACCTCGAGGAACTCACTCTGTCGAGCAACGAACTGACCGGCGGCATTCCGGCCTTGCCGACCGGGCTCCTGTTTCTCAATCTCGGGTCGAATCAACTGAGCGGCGCGATCCCCGACCTGAGCGGCCTGACGAAGCTGTTCCAGGTGGATCTGACGGACAACGAGCTGACCGGTGGCATCCCGGCGCTGCCGGCCAGCGTGCAGTTCCTCCGGCTGATCGGCAACGACATGAGCGGGACGATCCCCGATCTTCGCGGCGTGACGGCCCTGGACAACCTGCACCTGAGCGAGAACGGGTTCAGCGGCGGCGTGCCCGGCGCCGACAAGTTGCCGACCGGACTCAAGCAGCTCTGGATTCGGGACAACGCGCTGGATGGGAATTCCTTCCCTGATCTGAGCACGCTGACCGAGTTGACGGACATCCGCCTGGACGGGAACGCGCTGACCGGGTCGCTGCCGGCCGCCTCGTCGCTGCCGGCCGGCTTGCGGATCCTCCTCCTCTACGACAACGGGCTCACGGGCTCAATCCCGGATCTGAGCAGCCTGACGTCGCTCATCTACGTCTACCTGTTCGGCAACGGTCTGACCGGCTCGATTCCGGCCGCGGCGGAGCTTCCTCCGAACGTTCTGAGGCTCGTGCTCAGCGACAACGCTCTCGACGGCGCGATCCCCGACCTGAGTTCGATCGCGTCCCTCGACTGGCTCTACCTCAGCGGCAACGCGTTGACGGGAAACGTGCCGACCGCGGCGGAGCTGCCGGCCGGCATCCAGCGTCTCGTCCTCGGTCGGAACGATCTGTCGGGCGCGATTCCGGATCTCAGCACGCGGACCTCGCTGACGCATCTGCATCTGCGGAGCAACGGCCTGAGCGGATCGGTCCCCACGACACTGCCCACGAGCCTCCAGGAACTGCACCTGGCCGGCAACGACCTGGCGAACGCGATCCCGTCGCAGCTCGGCGGGCTGACCTCGCTGACGCAACTTTCCCTCTGCGGCAACGGGCTCACGGGGACCCTGCCGTCGGCGCTGGAGACGAAGCGCACGGCGAACCCGTCGACGCTCGGCGTGGCTTCCTGCGCCTCGATCGCGGACGCATCGGCGACGGAGGGTTCGGCCATCGAGTTCACGGTCACGCACGACACGTTCCCCGTCCTGGGCGCGGCCGGGGCGGCGGACCTGACGCTGAGCTACGAGACGGCGGACGGCACGGCGGAGAGCGGCGTCGACTACACCGGCACGGCGGACGGCACGCCGGGGAGCGTGACGATCGCCGGCAACACGAACACGTCGACGACGACCGGCACGGCGACCATCTCCGTCGACACGACGCAGGACACGTCCATCGAGGGCGACGAGGAGTTCACGGTGACGCTGGCGCTGCCGGAGGGCGCGACGGGCGTGTTCGTGACGGGGGCCGCGGCGACCGGCACGATCGAGGACGACGACATGGCGGCGAACCCGAAGGTCAGCCTGTCGGTGTCGGGGAGCACGGTGACGGAGGGGAGCGCGCTGACCGTGACGGCGACGGTGGACACGGCGCCATCCGGATCGAGCCTCAGCATTCCGGTTCAGCGGGTAGCCGGGAACTCGGACGCCGTTGCAGCCGACTACACGCTGACCGGCACGATCACGATCGCCAGTGGGGCGACCATGGGCACGGCCACGCTGACGGCAACGACGGACACGGCCGACGAACAGGACGAGACGCTTCGCATCGGCATCGGCGCGCTGCCCGACGGCTACGACCCGGGCACGCCCTCCCACGTGGACATCACGATCACGGACAACACGGCGACCTCGGTGACGCTGTCCGTGACCGGCGCCGCGGCGACCGAGGACTCGACGACGGCGACCATCCGGCTCACCCTCGGCCGCGCGTTGATCGCCAACGAGGCGCTCGCCGTGCCGCTCCGGTTCACGGGCGGCGCGGTGGGCACGGACTTCACGCTGGCGCTCTCCGGCACGCCGTCGGGCGTCGCTCTCGCGGGCGGCACGGTGACCTTCACCGGTCCGAGCGCCTCCGCGGCGAACGTCACGTTGACGCCGGCCTCCGACGACGACGCGGAAGACCGCACGGTCACCGTGTCCATTCCGTCGAGTTCGACGGGCGGCGGCACGACACTGACCGCGACGAACCTCGCCGGCGGCGCGAGCGGCAGCCGGTCGGGGAACGGCCGGATCACGATCACGGACGACGAGTCGAAGGGTCTCGCCTTCACCGGCTCGCCGGTGGCGGTGACGGAGGGGAGCAGCGCCACGTACACCGTGAAGCTGGCCAGCCGGCCCACGGGCGCCGTCACCGTCACCGTGTCCGGCCACGGCGGCACGGACCTTTCGGTCGACACGGACAGCACGATGCAGAACGACCAGTCGACGCTGACCTTCACGACGTCCACATGGAACACGGCCCGGACCGTCACGGTCAGCGCGACGACGGACAACGACGCGGAGAACGAAGCGCCGGTCACCCTCGTCCACGCGGCGTCCGGCGGAGGCTACGACTCCGTCTCCGGCAACGTGGTGGTGAACATCACGGACAGCGACAGCCCGACGGTCACGCTGTCCGCGTCGGACGGCGGCGCGGTGACGGAGGGCGGCACGCTGACGATCACGGCGACCCTCAACCGGGCGCCCTCCGGGTCGAGTCTCAGCGTGCCGGTGCAGCGGGTCGCGGCGCACTCGACGGCCGCAACCAGCGACTACTCGCTGTCCGGCACGCCGGCGGGCACGATCACCGTGGCCGATGGCGCGCGGACGGGCACGATCACCCTGACGGCGACCAACGACACGGACGATGAGGCGGACGAGACGTTGCGGCTCGAGCCGGGCACGGTGACGGGTTACGGCTCGTCCGGCCATGTGGACGTCGTCATCACGGACGACGACGCGACGGGCGTGACGCTTTCCGTCCCGGACACGACGGCGACGGAAGAGGATGGTACGGCCACGGCCACCATACGGCTGACCCTCGGTCGCGGTTTGGAGAGCGGCGAGGTCCTGGCGGTGCCGCTCGGATTCAGCGGAGGCACACTGGACACGGACTTCACGCTGGCGCTGTCCGGCACGCCCACGGGCGTCGCTCTCGCGGGCGGCACGGTGACCTTCACCGGCCCGCAAACGGGCGCGACGGCCACCGTGGCGAGCATCCTGCTCACGGCGTCGCCCGATGACGACGCGGAGGATCGGACGGTGACCGTGTCCATCCCGGCGAGTTTGACGGGCAGCGCGCCGATCCTGACGGCGACGAACCTCGACGGCGGCGCCACCGGCAGCCGCACGGGCGCCGGCGAGATCACGATCGCGGACGACGACACGAAAGCCCTGACCTTCTCGACTTCCACCGTGAACGTGACGGAGGGGAACAGCGCGACGTACACGGTGAAGCTCGCCACCCGGCCCACGGCGAGCGTGACCGTCGCCGTCTCTGGCCACACCAACACGGACCTCTCGGTGGATACGAACAGCGTCACGCAGAACGACCAGACGACGCTGACCTTCACGGACACCAACTGGAACGACGCCCAGACCGTCACGGTCAGCGCGGCCCCCGACAACGACTCGGACAACGAGGCGCCGATCACTCTCACTCACGCGGCGTCCGGCGGCGGCTACGCCGGCGTGTCGGGCAGCGTGACGGTGAACATCATTGACAGCACCAATCCGACGGTGGAGCTGTCCGTTTCGGGCGCCGGAGCGGTGACGGAGGGCGGCACGCTGACGGTGACGGCGTCGGTGAGCCGTGCGCCCTCCGGGAACCTCAGCGTGCCGGTGCAGCGGGTGGCGGGGAACTCGTCGGCGGACACGAGCGACTACTCGCTGCCGGCGCTCACGATCTCGAGCGGGCAGACATCCGCCACGGCGACGTTCACGGCGACGAACGACACGGCGGACGAGCCGGACGAGACGCTGCGTCTCCAGCTCGGCACGGTGTCGGGCTACGACCACGGCACGTCGCACCAGGTGGACATCGCGATCACGGACGACGACCCGACGACCGTGGCGCTTTCCGTGCCGGATGCGACGGCCACGGAAGACAGCTCCTTGGCCACGGCGACGATTCGGTTGACCCTCGGCCGCGGCCTGGTCGCTGGCGAGGCCCTGGCCGTGCCGCTGACCTTCAGCGGCGGCACGGCGGGGACGGACTTCACGCTGGCGCTCTCAGGCACACCCTCAGGCGTCGCTTTCGCTGGCGGCACGGTGACCTTCACGGGCCCGCAGACCGGCGCCACGGCCACCGTGGCGAACGTAACGCTGACGGCGGCCTCCGACGACGACGCGGAGGACCGGACCGTCAACGTGTCGATTCCCGCGACCTTCGCCGGCACGAACCTCGACGGCGGCGCGACGGGCAGCGGCAGCGGCACGATCACGATTTCGGACGACGAGTCGAAGGCGTTGACGTTCTCGACTTCCACCGTGAACGTGACGGACGGCGGCAGCGCGACGTACACGGTGAAGCTCGCCAGCCGGCCCACGGGCAGCGTCACCGTCACCGTGTCGGGCCACAACGGCACGGACCTCTCGGTGGATACGGACAGCACGACGCAGAACGACCAGACGACGCTGACCTTCACGACGTCCACCTGGAACGACGCCCAGACCGTCACGGTCAGCGCGACGACGGACGCCGATTCGGACAACGAGGCGCCGATCACGCTGGCGCACGCCGCGTCCGGCGGCGGCTACAACGGGGTTTCCGGCAGCGTCACGGTGAACATCGCGGACCGGGACACGCCGGTGGTGCTGCCGACGGCGCCGTCGGGCGTGTCCGTCACGACCACGGGTTCGACGTCGGTTTCCGTCGCCTGGTCGGACGAGTCCTCCGACGAGACGGGCTTCACCGTGGAGCACCGGACGGGCGCGGGGGAGTGGACCTCGGGCGCGACGACGGCGGCGGACGCGGAGTCGGCCGCGGTGGCGGGGCTCCTGGCCAGCACCGCCTACGACTTCCGGGTGCTGGCCGTGAACGTTCACGGCTCCTCGCCGAGCGGCGTGGTGTCGCTGACGATGCCGCCGGCGGCGCCGACGGGTCTGGCGGCGGCCGCCGCGACGAACACGAGCGCGACGCTGACCTGGAGGGACGCGTCGTCGGACGAGACGTCGTTCGTCGTGGAGTACCGGGCGGCCGGCTCGCAGGGCTGGACGACGTTCGCCACGGAAGCCGGGGCGAATGCGACGACGCTCACGGTGACGGGGCTTGTCGCGGGGACGAGCTACGAGTTCCGGGTGTTCGCGAAGCACTCGGCGAACGGCCTGTCGTCTCCGTCGAACGTGGCGTCGGTGGGCACGACGGCCCCGCCCGCGGCACCGACGGGCTTGACGGTGACGGCCTCGGGCTCGACTTCCGTGTCCGTGTCGTGGACGGAAGCCTCGACGGACGAGACGGGCTTCGAGGTGGAGTACCGGACGGGCGGCGATCCCTGGGCGACCGGCGCGACGGTGGAGGCCGGCGTGACGGCCGTGACCGTCACGGGTCTCTCGCCGGCGACGGCGTACGACTTCCGGGTGGCGTCGGTCAACGCGAACGGCCGGTCACCCGGATTCCCGCTGTCCCTGACGATGCCTCCGGCAGCCGTGTCCGACCTGACGGGCGCGCCGACGGCCGCCACCAGCGTGACGCTCTCCTGGACCGTCAACTCGACGGGCGAGACGAGCTTCCAGGTCGAGTACCGGCCGGCGCGGACGGAGGACTGGACGATCTTCGCCACCGAGTTCCCGGCCGGCGCGACGACCGCGGTCGTCACGGGCCTCGCCGCCGGGACGAGCTACGACTTCCGCGTGTACGCGAAGCACTCGACCAACGGCTTGGCGTCTTCGAGCGACGTCATGCGCGTCGGCGCGTTCGGCGCGCCGGCGCCGCCGACGGAGCTCGCGGCGACGGCGGTCGGGGCGGGTTCCGTGCGCCTGACCTGGACGGACGCGTCGGACGACGAGACGGGCTTCGAGATCGAGTATCGGGAGGCGAACCCCGGAGTGTGGCGCAAGTTCGGGACGGAGGCGCCGGCGGACGCCGAGTCGATCGTGGTGACGGGGCTCGAGGCGGACACCCTGTACGAGTTCCGGGTGATCGCAAAGGGCGCGGCCGGCCTGTCGACGCCGTCGCCCGCGAGCGAGGCGGCCACGGAGGGACGCGTGACGCCTCCTCCTCCGCCGCTGCCGCCGTTGCCGCCGCCGAACCGGGCGCCGGCCTTCGACCCGGCGACGCCGCTCCTGCTCACGGTGGTCGAGGGGACGACCGGCCCGGTTGGCGCGGTCGCGGCCGACGACCCGGACGGCGACGACATCTCGTACCGTCTTGCCGGCGCCGGCCGGCGATTCGCGATCGACGCGGACACGGGCGAGATCTCGGTGCGGCGCGGCGTGACGCTGGACGCTTCCGCGCGGTCGTCCTACGCGTTCACGGCGGTCGCTTCGGACGGCGAGTTGAGCGCGAGCCGGGACGTGACCGTGGAAGTCGTCGAGCCCGCTCCTCCGGGCAGCGACCCGGTCGAACAGGCGCCGGCTGCGCCTTCGGGCCTCGAGGCGACGATCCTGACTTCGTCGGTGGTCCTTCTGACCTGGGCGGACGTCGCCGACGACGAGACCGGTTACGAGGTGTTCCAGCGCGAGGGCCTGGGCGGCTGGGAGCCGGCGCGCACGCTGCCGGCTGAGGCGGAAACGGCGACGGTGGAGGAGCTTTCGGCCGGGATCGAGTACGAGTTCGTCGTTCTGGCGGCGAACCGGCACGGCCGGACAGCGAGCGACGTGGCGGCCATAGAGCTGTCGCTGGCGCCGCCGACGCATCTCGACGCCGCGCCGTTGGACGAAACGAGCGTTCGGGTGTCCTGGCGCGACAACTCGATCGCGGAGACCGGCTTCGAAGTGCAGATCAGGCCGCGGGCCCGCGAGGACGACCCGGATGACGAAGCCGCCGGGACGGGAGCTCCCGGCGGAACCGGAACCGACGGCGAGGGCGGCGCCGCCAACGGCTGGACGGCCGCGGCGACGCTTGGACCGAACGCGACCTCCGCCGTGCTGGACGGCCTGGAACCGGGCGGCCGCTACCTGTTCCGCGTCGGCGCGCTGGGACCCGACTCGCCGGCGTTCGGCCGCACCGCCGCCTTTGCCGTCGCGCCCGTGCCCGAGCCCGGCGCGCTGACGGACTGCTCGCCGAGCGAAACGGCGGCCGTGCTGTCGGGCGGCTACGAGGTGCGGATGTGCTTCGAGATGCCCTCCGGCGCGCGGGTAGACGCCTCGAACTACCACCTGGAGTCCACCGCTTCGGGCCTGCTCTACTTCTTCGACCGCGACAACGTGGAGGTCCTGGTCAAGGTGCTCGACGGCTGCGCGATCAACGGCCACCGCTGGGTCTTCTCCGCGCCCGTGACCGACCTGGCCTTCAACCTGGAGATCACGGAGCAGGCGACGGGCCGCGCCTTCACCCACCGCAACCCGCGAGGCACGACCGCGGCGACGGCCGGAGACACGGCCGCCTTCCCCTGCGAACATGACGCCAGCGAGGCTGCTGCGCCGGTCGGCGCCGCAAGCCGGATGAGCGGGATCGACTGGCTCGCTCACCCGCCAGGCGCCGGAGACGGCGAGAGACTGAGCACTGGCGTTGCCGGCGCTGGTCCGCGTGGTCGATCGTCAGCCTCCCGACCCGAGATGGGCGTCGTGGTCCTGCCGACAACTGCACCGATCCCCTCGAACGGGGACACGCCGGCCTGCGAGCCCAACGGCCCCGGCGTCGAACTCGACGGCGGCTACCGCGTCGACATGTGCGTCGTCCTGCCGAACGGCGAGGAGCGTCCCGCTCTGGACTGGGGCCTTGGCGGTCCCTCCTCGGCGCTGCTCTACTTCTTCGACAGGGAGAACGTCGAAGTGCTCGTCAAGGTGCTCGACGGCTGCGCCATCAACGGCCATCGCTGGGTGTTCGCGGCGCCCGCGACCGATCTGGCGTTCCACCTGGCGATCAGCGGGCCGGACGGCAAGCAGTGGAACCACCTGAATCCGGCCGGCCGGACGGCTCTGCCCCGGGCCGACACTCGGGCGTTCGCCTGCGAGTAGCGCTTCCGGCAAAACCGGCCGTCTCAGAACAGCTCGCGCGCTCGATCCTTGAGATCGCCGAGCCGGTCCGCCGCTTCACCGGACGGCTCGGGCCAGAACACCCGGCGCCGGTCGAGTTCCCTGTCCAGCCGATGCCAGAGTTCCGCGTTCTTCACCGCTCCACCCGTCTTGGTTCGCCAACGGTTCCGCCTCCACGCGTGACGCCA
This sequence comes from Thermoanaerobaculia bacterium, assembly GCA_022826745.1. Classification (GTDB taxonomy): domain Bacteria; phylum Acidobacteriota; class Thermoanaerobaculia; order Multivoradales; family Multivoraceae; genus Multivorans. Next base: position 296,347 of record JAJDUI010000010.1, read on the forward strand.
GAGAGAAGCGCCTTGGCGCAGATAGTCGTTGCCCGTGTACACCGCGGCCTGCTGACCGGCCGGCAGACCGGCGAACAGTTCCAGGACGCACTCGAGTTCCAGCCGGTTCGGGGTCGTGCCGGTGGCTCGGCCGGTCCGTTCGCCAGTGCCCTCCGGGAAATCGAGCTCCGCCACCCAGACGCCTCGGCCCCCGACGCAGCGGACCTTGACGAATAGTCGCAGGCAGTCCGGCGGAATCGCGTCCTCCGACGGCGCTTCGGCGGCGGATCCCCCTCCTTGCGCCTCGATCTCCGCCGTGGCCAGAGCGTCCACGCGCTCGTTCCATTCGTTTCCCGCGTGGCCCTTGACCCAGTGCCATCTCACGCGGTGCCGCCGGTTCAGGGCGTCCAGCTTCCGCCACAGATCCACGTTCTTCACCGACCCCCCGTCGCGGCGCCGCCAGCCGCTGGCTCGCCAGCGGCTGAGCCACGAGGTGATTCCCTGTCGCACATAGCGGGAATCCGTGTACAGGTCGACCGCGCTGGGTACGGAGAGGCGACTCAGCGCGGAAATCGCCGCCTGCAGTTCCATCCGGTTGTTCGTCGTACTGGGTGCGCCTCCCGAGACTTCCTCCACGCCGCCTTCCGGGGCAAGGAGCACCGCGGCCCAGCCGCCCGGACCGGGATTCGGCCGAGCCCCACCGTCCGTGTAGATGACGAGGCTGGACGAAGGGCGGGCGCCAGGCGAGGGGTTCATCGAAGCGTCACGGAAGCGCAATCCGGTCCGCGACACTGCCGCGGGCGCCGAATGCACGAACCGAGGGTACCAATCGGAGGCCGGCGCCGAGTCGCCAGGGCCGACAGATGCCGCGGGGAGCGGCGCGAAGGGGGGCGCTTGACCGTAAGATAGCGACCCGCTCATGAAGTACACGCACTCGGCCATCCCATTCGTTCTTCTCCTCATCGCCGGCGCGACGGCCGCGACCGGACAGGACGGCCCGGACCCGTTCGAAGGCATCGAGTTCCGGCTCGTCGGGCCCAGCCGCGGCGGCCGGGTGACCGCGGTCGCCGGGCACACGTCCCACCCCTACACCTTCTACATGGGCTCGACCGGCGGCGGCGTCTGGCGCACGACGAACGCGGGCATCTCCTGGGAGAACCTGAGCGACGGCTACTTCAAAGCCGGTTCCGTCGGCGCGGTGACCGTCGCCCCGAGCGACCCCAACGTGATCTACGTGGGGATGGGATCGGCCCAGCCCCGAGGCAACGTGTCCATCGGCGACGGCGTGTACCGCTCGATCGACGCGGGCGAGAGCTGGCAGCACATCGGCCTGCCGCGGGCCGGCGCCATCAGCAAGGTCGAGGTGCATCCGAACGACCCGAACGTGCTCTGGGTCGGCGTGCTCGGCCAGATCTTCGGCAGCAACCCGGAACGCGGCGTCTACCGCTCAACCGACGGCGGGGCAACCTGGGACCACGTGCTCTACATCTCGGACGACGCCGGGATCGCTGACCTGGAGCTCGACCCCTTCAATCCCCGCGTCCTCTACGCCGCCGCCTGGCGGGTAGAGCGCAAGCCCTGGACCCTGATCGACGGCAGCGACGAGGGCGGCCTGTTCCGCTCGACGGACGGCGGCGACACCTGGGAGCAGCTCGAGGGCGGCCTGCCCACCGGTGTCCTCGGCCGGATCGGCGTCTCCGCGTCGCCGGCGCGGCGCGGCCGTCTGTGGACGATCATCACCGCGGCGGAAGGCCGCGGCGGCATCTTCCGCTCCGAGGACCACGGCGACACCTGGAAGAAGGTGAGCGACGAGCCGGAACTGCTCACGCGCGGCTGGTACTACAGCCACATCGACGCCGACGCGGCCGATCCAAACACCGTTTGGGGGTCGAACGTCCGCTTCTTCCGTTCCGTCGACGCCGGGGCCACCTGGGAACGGGTCGGCACGCCGCACGCCGACAATCACGACCTCTGGATCAACCCGGAGCAGCCCCACATCATGGTGCAGGGGAACGACGGCGGCGCCAACGTCAGCGTGGACGGCGGCCAGTCCTGGTCCACCCAGAACAACCAGCCGACGGCCGAGTTCTACCGGGTCACCGTCGACAACCAGTTCCCCTACCGCATCTACGGCGCCCAGCAGGACAACAGCACGATCTCGGTACCGTCGCGGCCGATGCCCGAACTGACGCCGACCCAGCACTGGCACTCCGTGGCCGGCGCCGAGAGCGGGCACATCGCGGTCCACCCCGAGCAGCCCCACCTCGTCTACTCGGGCAACTACCTGGGCCGGATCGACCGCTACGACCACCGCAGCGGCATCGCCCGCAACATGATCCTCTACCCCCAGATGCAGGACGGCACGGCGCCGCGCGACCTGCGCTACCGCTTCCAGTGGAACGCGCCGATCCTCATCTCCCGGCACGATCCCGACGTCGTGTACCACACGTCGAACTACGTCCATCGCACCCGCGACGGCGGCTGGACCTGGGAGACGATCTCGCCCGACCTGACGACCGACGACGACGAGAAGCAGGGAGTGCCCGGCGGACCCGTCCAGCACGACCACACCGGCGTCGAGGTCTACAACACGATCTTCGCGCTCGCCGAATCGCCGCGTACGGCGGGCGAGATCTGGGCGGGCAGCGACGACGGCCGCATCCACGTCAGCCGTGACGAGGGAGCCACCTGGAACGACGTGACGCCGGCCGGAATGCCGGCGGACGGCACCGTCAACTCGATCGACGTCTCCCACCACGACCCGCGGCGCGTCTACGTCGGCGTCTACCGCTACCGGATGAACGACTACACGCCGTACATCTTCCGCACGGACGACGGCGGCGAGAGCTGGAGGACCGTGACCGATGGTCTGCCGGCCGACCATTTCGTGCGCGTCGTGCGCGAGGACCCGAGCGCGGACGGCCTGCTCTTCGCCGGCACCGAGTTCGGTCTCTACGCCTCCTTCGACGGCGGGGACTCCTGGAGTTCGTTCCAGTTGAACCTGCCGCGGACGCCGGTCACCGACCTGCTGATTCAAGAGAACGTCGGCAATCCGGACCTGGTCCTGGCGACTCAGGGCCGGAGCTTCTGGGTGCTCGACGACCTCGGCGCGGTGCGCGAACTCGCCGGGGAAATCGCCGCCGGCACGCTACGCGACGAGCCCCGGCTGTTCACGCCCGAGCCCACGGTCCGAATCGACCGGCCCGGCAGCGGCGGGGGCTTCACCAACGGCGCCTCGATCTGGTTCGACCTACCCGAAGCACCGTCCGGCCGGGTCGAACTGGTCATCTCCCCTGACGGCAGCGACCGTGTCCTGCGACGCTTCGTGTCGGCGCCGGAAGGCGAGGAGATCGAGGACGGAGACAGCGAACGTCCACGGATCGAGTCCTTCGAGGCGAAGGCGGGACTCAACCGGGTCGTCTGGAACCTCCGCGGCCAGGCGCCCCATCTGGTCGAGGGCGCGATCATGTCCCTCTCCTATACCGGTGGTCCCTACCTGCCGCCGGGAACCTACCGGGCAACGCTGACGGTCGCCGGCAGCGCAGAAGCCGAGGCCGACGACTGGACGGACAGCCGGAGATTCGAAGTGCTCGGGGACCCGCGGCTCGAGGACATTTCCCAGGCCGACCTGGAGGAGCAGTACGCGATGCTCGACCAGTTGTCGGCGCGGTTGACGGCGATTCACGACGCGATCGCCGGCCTGCGCAGCGTCCGGGAACAGGCCGGAGCTCTCGAGGAACGTCTCGACGAGGCCGGCGCTTCGGAACTGAAACCGGCTGTCGAGGCGATCCTGGAGCGGGCCGGAGAACTCGACGAGCAACTGATCCAGTCACGGAGCCGCGTCTCCCAGGACGCGCTGAACTTCCAGCCCCGGATCGACAACCAGTACGCGTACCTCTACACTCACGTCTTCGGCAACACCGCCCGGCCGACCGCCGGCGCACGCCGTCGTTTCGAGGATCTCGAGGCCGAGCTCCTTCCGATCCTCGAGGCCGTATCCGGGTTGACCGGACCGCAGCTTGAAGAACTGAACCGGCGAGCCCGGGAGTTGGCGATTCCCGCCGTCCAGCCGCCAGCCGGCCGATAAGCAGAACTCGTAGCGCAATCGTCCGATGCCGCGACACCACCTTCCGCGCGGCGCTGTCGCGCTGATCGCCCTCCTTGCGGCCGGCAACGGCATCGCGGCGGCGCAGGTCGAGACGCGGAGCGATCGTCCGCGCCTACAGGCGATGCGCCTCGCGCAGGCGCCGGTCATCGACGGCGACGTCCTCGGCGAAGAGCTCTGGCTCGACGTCGATTTCGGCACCGGCTTCCAGCAGGTGGAACCGTTCGAAGGCGAACCGGCGAGCGAACGGACCGAGGTGCGGATCGCCTTCGACGACGACGCCCTCTACATCGCCGTCATCTGCTTCGACCGGGACGCCTCCTCCCTGGCCATCTCCGACAGCCGCCGCGACGCCAGGCTCCAGGACGAGGACAGCTTCCGCGTCGTCCTCGACACGTTCGGCGACCGGCAGAACGGCTTCGTCTTCGGCACGAACGTCGGGGGAATCCAGTACGACGGCCAGTTCACCAACCAGGGCCGCGGCGGCGGGGGGTCTTCCCGCAGCAGCTTCAGTTCGGGCGGCGCCAACCTGGACTGGGACACGTCCTGGACGGTGAGAACGATGAGCGGCGAGTACGGCTGGAGCGCGGAGATGGCGATTCCCTTTCGCAGCCTCCGGTACGGCTCGGGGCGCGCGGTCTGGGGCCTGAACTTCGAGCGCAACATCCGGCGCAAGAACGAAACGGCGTTCTGGGCCCATCTCGGCCGCCAGCACGACCTGTTCCGGGTGTCGGAAGCCGGGCACCTGGCCGGCGTGGAACCGCCGCGCCAGCGCAATCTCCAGTTGACTCCGTACGTCCTGAGCTCGGCCCGCGACTACGTGGAGGGCAGCACCGACGACAGCGACGTCGGCATGGACCTCAAGTACGGCGTCACGCCGAGCCTGACGCTTGACTTGACCGTCAACACGGACTTCGCCCAGGTGGAAGCCGACGACCAGCAGATCAATCTCGACCGCTTCAGCCTGTTCTTCCCCGAGAAGCGGCCCTTCTTCCTGGAGAACTCCGGTCTCTTCCGCGTCGGTGGCCGGTCCTCGTTCCGGGGCGGCACCGAACTCTTCTTCAGCCGGCGGATCGGCCTGAGCGGCGGCATGCCCGTGCCGATCCTCGGCGGCGCCCGCCTGTCCGGCAGGGCCGGTGGATTCAACGTCGGCTTCCTGAACATGCAGACGGATGACCTGGGGGACATCCACGGCAACAACTTCACGGTCGCGCGGGTCGGCCGCGAGTACCGCAACCGGAGCCGGGCCGGCGTGCTGGTGGTCAACCGCCAGGGCACCGGCTCGCTGGCGCCGGAGGGAGACCGCAACCGGACCTACGCCGTCGACGGCCAGATCGGCATCGGGCAGTTCACGGACGTCTCGGGCTGGGCGGCCCGAACGGAAACCCCCGGCCTCACCGGCCGGGACCATGGTTTCGGCCTCGACGGCGGCTACAGTTCCCCGTTCTGGCGCTGGCGTCTCGGCTATGCCGAGATCGGCGAGGACTTCAACCCCGAGGTCGGTTTCCTCAGCCGCTCCGGCTACCGCCAGTTCAACGGCTACATCCGGCGCCGGTTCCGCCCGGCGGGCGAGGGCCGGGTCAAGGAGTTCGGGCCGCGCGTCTTCTACGACGGCTTCTGGAACTTCGACGGCTACCAGGAAACCCAGCGCTATTCCGTCGGCGGCGAGGTCGAGTTCCGGAACGGCGCGCAGATCAGCCTGTCCGCCGGCGGCCGCTACGAGGGACTGCTCGAGCCTTTCACCCTCGCCGGCCTCGTGGACGTGCCGGCCGGGGAGTACGACGACCACGGCTTCTTCCTGTTCATGAACACGAACCGGGGCCGGGCCGTGAGCCTCTTCACGAGAGTCCAGGGCGGCGGCTTCTTCGGCGGCAACCAGCTCGTTCTGGATCCCTCCCTGAGCATCCGCCTCGGCGACTTCCTGACCTCCGAGTTGAGCTGGTCGTACAACGACATCGACCTCCCGATGGGCGCCTTCAGGACTCACCTGGGACGCCTCCGCGTCACCTACGCCTTCAGCACCAGCCTGCTCCTCCAGGCCTTGATCCAATACAACGACCTGACCCACAGCGTGAACACGAACGTCCGTTTCAGTTGGCTCAACGAGGCGAACAGGGGACTCTTCGTCGTCTACAACGAGATCTCGGAGTTCGGCGTGCTCGGCCTGGATACGCCGGACCGGAGCCTGGCGGTCAAGTACAACCGCACCTTTGACGTCTTCCGCTAGCCACCCCGTCGATCCGCCCCGGCTGGCAAGTCCCCACCGTGCGGGGCGCAGCGTCGTGATGGCGCGCCGCGGGATGGTCGCCACGTCCCACCCCGCCGCCACCCTGGCGGGACTCGACATGCTGCGGGCCGGCGGCTCGGCGATCGACGGCGCCGTCGCGGCGGCCGCGATGCTGGCCGTGGTCGAGCCGATGATGACCGGCATCGGCGGCGACGCCTTCCTGCTCTACTACCTGGCCGATCCCGACGGCGGACGCGGCGAACTCCTGGGTCTCAACGGCAGCGGGCGCTCGCCGCTCGCCCTTGAGCGAACCGACATCACCGGCCCGGCGATCGATCCGGACACCTGGCCGGCGGTCACCGTCCCCGGCGCGGTCGATCTCTGGCAGACCGCGCACCGGCGCCTCGGACGGCTTCGCTTCGCCGACCTTCTCGGTCCGGCGATCGAAACCGCCGAAGCGGGCTTCCCGGTCACTGAGCGCGTCCAGTCGATGTGGCGAGCCTGCGTCCCGCGACTCCGCAGAGACCGCGCGGCGGCGGAGCACTACCTCGCCTCTGGCGAAGCGCCCGCGCTCGGCGCGGTGTTCCGCTCCCCGGCCCTCGCGCAATCTCTGGGGCGGATCGCGGAAGACGGCCGCGATGCCTTCTACGAGGGGCCGATCGCTGAGGAGATCGTTCGCTACGCCCGCGACACCGGTGGCTTTCTCGAGCTGGAGGACCTCCGGCGCCACGAGTCGACCTGGGTCGATCCGATCGGCACGATGTACCGCGGCCGGGAGGTCTTCCAGCTGCCGCCCAACGGACAGGGACTTGGCGCTCTCCTGATGCTCAACCTGCTGGAGAACTTCGACCTCGCCTCGATGGATGTGGCCGGAACCGAGCACACCCATCTGCTCGTCGAGGCAAAGAAGCTGGCCTACGCCGACCTCCACGCGCACGTCGGCGACCCTGAGGGCGAGCCGCTCCGGAGCTCCGGAGGCGTCCCGCTGGCCGAGCTGCTGGACAAGGCCTACGCCCGCGAGCGCAGCCGCCTGATCGATCCGGGCCGAGCGGCGGACGGGACCGCTCCAGGCGGCATCCCGCCCGGCGCCGCCGCGGTGGGCTTCGACACGGTCTACCTGGCCGTCGTCGACGGCGAGGGCAACGCCGCCTCCTTCATCAACTCCCTGTTCGCGCCCTTCGGCGCCGCGATCGCCGGCGGTGACACGGGCATCATGCTCCACTGCCGGGGCGCCGGCTTCACTCTCGAACCCGGCCATCCGAACGAGTACCGCCCCGGCAAGCGTCCCTTCCACACGATCATCCCGGGCATCGTCCTCGAACGGGGCCGCCTGGAACTCTGCTACGGCGTGATGGGCGGGCCGTTCCAGCCCCAGGGCCACGTGCAGCTCCTGACCAACCACTACGATCACGGCCTTACCCTCCAGGCGGCGATCGACCGGCCCCGGTGGCGGCACACGGCCGGCCTCGAGCTCCTCTGCGAGCGAGGCATGGAGCCCGAAACCGTGGAGGGACTCGCCGCGCTCGGCCACCGTGTTCGCAGCGCAAGAGGGGCCGAGTTCGGCGGCGCCCAGGCGATCAGGGTCGACCGGCGCGGCACGCTCCACGGCGCCTCCGACCCGCGCAAGGACGGAGCGGCGCTCGGGTACTGACGATCCGGGCGTCCTCCCCCGTGCTTGCCGTGCAAGACTCGCCGGATGGACGACGCTGCGGCCCAGGCAGGAGACCGCGCCGAGCAGCGCCAGGTCGAGCTCAGGATCGTCCAGTCGATAGCAGACATCGAGCAGGCCGCCTGGGACAAGCTGCTGAAGCCCGGCGATCGGCCGTTCCTGTCCTGGACGTTCCTCGAAGCCCTCGAACGGACCGGCTGCGTGGCGCCCGACCGCGGCTGGCTGCCGTTCCATCTCACCGCCTGGGGGCCGAGCGACGAACTGATCGCGGCCGCCCCCGCCTACATCAAGAACGACGGCATGGGCGATTTCTCGCGGGACTGGGCCTTCGGCGACGCGGTGCGCGCGGTCGGCGGCCGCTTCTACCCGAAGCTGGTGGTCGGGGTGCCCTTCTCGCCGGTCACCGGGCGACGGGTGCTGGCCGCCGCCGACCTGGACCCGGCGGCCGCCGCCAGACTTCTCGTACAGCTTGCCGCCCACACCGCGGGGGAGGTCGGCGTCGCCTCCATTCATTTCCTGTACCACCGCGGCCAGGACGCCTCGGCCCTTTCCGGCGCCGGACTCTCCCAACGGGTCATGGTTCAGTACCACTGGCACAACTACGATTACCGGAGTCCCGACGACTGGCTGGCGAAACTCCGTTCCAAGCGCCGCACGCAATGTCGCCGCGAGCGCCGCGAGCCGGCCCACCAGGGCATCGTGATTCGCACCGTGCGCGGCCAGGAGATCGCCGCCGATCCCGAACATTGGGCCGAAACCGCGTTCCGTCTCTACTGCACCACCTGCGACAGGTACATGTGGGGCGGTCGCTACCTGAACCGCGAGCTGTTCTCCGACCTGTTCGCGGACCTCGGCAACGAGGTCGAGCTGGTCGTCGCCGAGCGCGAGGATCGGGTCGTCGCCGGCGCGATCAATCTGCGCTCGGACACCCACCTCTACGGCCGCTACTGGGGTTGCCACGAGGAACACCGCTTCCTGCACTTCAACGTCTGCCTCTACCACTCGATCGACGAGTGCATCGCCCGGGGCGTCCAGGTGTTCGAAGGCGGCGCCGGCGGAGAGCACAAGATCAGCCGCGGCTTCGAGCCCGCACCCGTCTACAGCTCGCACCTGTTCATGGACGAGAAGCTGAACTCGCTGCTCGGCGCGGCGCTTCGCCGCGACGCGAAGCGCCACCTCGAGGGAATCGAGGCGTGGCGCAGCAACCGGCAGCAACTCGGCTGATCGACCTTCCTGGACTCAGACCTCGTCCAGCAACTCAAAGTACCGCCTCCGGGTCATCTCCGCCGTGCGCATGTTGGCGCGGATGACGCCTGGGCTGATCGGCTTCCGCCCGAAGGAGATCGTGACTGGCCGCTTGAAGCCGGGCTTCGTCAGAGTGATGTGCCTCCCGGAGCGCCCGGTTTCTCGCCATCCGTCCCGCTCGAAGAGCCGAACGAGGCGGCGCGGCTCAATGGGCGTCAGCTTGCGACGCTTGCCGGGCACCGATCACGAGTTCCATCGGCACATCTACCGGCTCGGGCGCGCTGTCTGCTTCGGATGCGACGGCGATCGTCACGCCAGACTCTGCCAGGACTTCGCCTAGCGTGCCCATCTCGTGACAGGTCTCAATGAAGAGCCGCACTGCCTCGTCCAGCATGTCCGCGGCCTCCTCAACCGTGTCTCCCTGACTCGCAACGTCCAGTTCAGGGCAGAGCGCGACCCAGACATCCTCTTCCTTGTCGAGCTTCATCGACAAGTTCAAGCGTAGTCGGAGCATCTTCTTCCTCCGTCGTCGTCCTTGGGGCAACGAGTCTTGCCGCCACGTCGGCTGGCCTTGTCGCCATCGCAGAGTATACGGACGCCGACCTATAATCGGGGCATCATGCCGCGCTTCGAAGACGACCAGCAGGGGGACAGCAAGGTCCTCACGAAGACGAAGACCAGGACCCGGCTGGCCCGGCCGCGCCTCTACAAGGTCCTCCTCCACAACGACGACTTCACCCCGCGGGAGTTCGTCGTCGTCGTCCTGCAGCACGTCTTCCACTTCACGGAATCCGACGCCTCGCGGCTCATGCTCTATGTGCACAAGAACGGCGTCGGCGTCGTGGGGCTCTATCCGTTCTCCGTGGCCGAGACGAAGGTGGCCGAGGTCGGCAGTCTGGCCCAGCAGGCGGAAGTGCCGCTGCTCTGTACGATCGAGCCCGACACCGGGGACGGCGACGGCGACGGCGGCGACGACAACAGCCGGGACGACGACGGCCGGCACGGTGACGACGTCAACTGACGGCGTCGGGAGGGTAACGCCATCGCTTCCGTCCACATGACCGAGGACCTGCGGCAGTCGCTACGGCGGGCGATGCTCGAGGCGTCCTCACGCCGGCACGAGTACGTGACGCTCGAGCACCTGCTGCTCGCCCTGTGCGCGGACCCGGTGGGCGCGAAGGCGCTGCAGTCGGTCGGCGTGCGACTGCCTCGACTGGTTCGCGAGCTCGAGGAGTTCCTGGAGCAGCAACTGGAGACCCTGCCGCCGGTGCTCCCGGCCGACGCGGCGGACGAAGCGGCAGGCTCCGCGTCAGCGGAGATGGACGGCGCTCAGGACGAAGGCGTCGAGCAGGCACCGGAATCCGGCGACGGGGACGAATCGCCTCCCAAGCAGACGATCGCGTTCTGGCGGGTCATCGAACGGGCGGCCATGCACGCCCACGGCGCCGGCAAGAGCGAACTGGACGCCGGCGCGGTGATCGCATCGTTGATGCGCGAGAAGGAATCCCAGGCGGTCTACCTGCTCCAGCGCCAGGACGTGTCGCGCCTCGACGTCATCCGCTATCTCTCCCACGGCACGGTCAAGCAGAGCGGCGGCCTTCCCGCGCCACAGCACGCCGAGCCGGACACCGAAGGCGAGGAGGAGGAAGAGGTCGAGGATCCGCTCGAGCAGTTCGCCTCCAACCTGAACGAGCGCGCCGCCGAGGGATCGATCGATCCGCTGGTCGGGCGGCTCGACGAAGTCCGGGTGCTCTGCGAGACGCTGGCCCGCCGGCGAAAGAACAATCCGGTGCTCGTGGGCGACCCGGGCGTCGGCAAGACGGCGATCGTCGAGGGGCTCGCGCTCGCCGTCCACGAAGGCAACGTGCCCGAGCTGATCTCCAAGGTCACGATCTACGCCCTGGACATGGGCGCGCTTCTGGCCGGAACCCGCTACCGGGGCGACTTCGAGCAGCGGCTCAAGGCGGTGATCGACCGGATCATCTCCGAGCCCGAGCACATCCTGTTCATCGACGAGATCCACACGATCGTCGGCGCCGGCGCGGTTTCGTCCGGCTCGCTCGACGCCTCGAACATCCTGAAGCCCGGCCTCGCCTCGGGCAAGCTGCGCTGCATCGGCTCGACCACACACGCCGAGTACAAGGGTTCCTTCGATCGCGACCGGGCGCTCGCGCGCCGTTTCCAGATGATCGAGATCGAGGAGCCGTCGATCGAGGAGTCGGCCGAGATCCTGCGCGGCCTGCGCGACCGCTACGAGGAGCACCACGAGGTCAAGTACGCCGACGAAGCGCTCGACGCCGCCGCCGACCTCTCGGCGCGCTACCTGCTCGATCGCCGCCTGCCCGACAAGGCGATCGATCTGGTCGACCAGGCCGGCGCCTCGAACCGCCTGATGACGAAGGACGAGCGCAAGGGCGTCCTCGACCCGGTCGACATGGAGCGGGTCGTCGCCTCGATGGCGAAGATCCCCGAGAAGTCCGTCTCCAGCGACGACCGGGACGCCCTCCTCAACCTGGAGGAGGAGCTGAAGGCGGTCATCTTCGGCCAGGACGAGGCGATCGGCTCGATCTCGTCGGCGGTGAAGCTGGGTCGCGCCGGCCTCGGCACCCTGGAGCGGCCGATCGGCAGCTTCCTCTTCTCGGGCCCAACCGGAGTCGGCAAGACGGAACTGGCGCGCCAACTCGCCCAGGTGCTCGGCATCGCCTTCACCCGCTTCGACATGAGCGAGTACATGGAGAAGCACACGGTGTCCCGCCTGATCGGTGCTCCGCCCGGCTACGTCGGCTTCGACCAGGGCGGTCTGCTGACCGACGCGATCCGCCGCACCCCGCACACGGTCCTGCTGCTCGACGAGATCGAGAAGGCTCATCCCGACGTCTACAACATCCTGCTCCAGGTCATGGACCACGCCACCCTGACCGACAACAACGGCCGCAAGGCGGACTTCCGGCACGTCATCCTGATCATGACGACGAACGCCGGCGGCCGGGAGTTGACGACGAAGCCGATGGGCTTCGGCGACCGCTCGAAGCTCTCCGCCGAGGCAGCCTCGAAACCGGCGGTCGAGCGTCTGTTCACGCCGGAGTTCCGGAACCGGATCGACGCCTGGGTCGTCTTCAAGGCCCTCGAGATGGACTCCGTGCGGCTGATCGTCGACAAGCTCGTGGGCGAACTCGGGCTACAGCTTGCCGACCGCGATCTCAGGATCGAACTGAAGGACGCCGCCCGCGACTGGCTGGCCGAACACGGCTACGAGCCGGACTTCGGCGCCCGCCCGATGCGCCGGCTGATCGACGAGAAGATCAAGCGCAGGCTGGCCGACGAGATCCTCTTCGGCAAGCTGGCCGACGGCGGCAAGATCGTCGTCGACGCGAAGGAAGGCGCCTCGCTCGCAGACGGCCTCGTGCTCAGGACGAGGCGCAAGCGCAGGTCGAAGCGAAAGAAGCCTAGCTAGAGCTCACCCGGGGCAGCACGTCTGCCTTGAACCGTTCGATCGTCGACATCAGCCGCGCGTGCGGCAGCAGGCCGTTGTACGCCCAGAAGTAGAGCCAGGTCACCGGCAGACGTGAGCAGAGCGTCTCGAGCTGCCGCGTCACCGTGTCGACCGTGCCGACCAGCGCCATGCCGGCGCTCATCATGTCCTCGAACGGCTCCCCCGTGTCCGGGTCGGCCATGCCCCGGCTGAAGCCGAACGGCTCGAACCACGCCGACCCGCAGAACGCGCCGCTCGCCTTCCACAGGCGTTCCGCTTCCACGTCCGTGTCGGCGATCACGACGTCGCGCAGGACGCCGATCCCCTCGCCGAGCGGCCGTCCGGACTCCTCCGCGAACAGCTCGAAGAGCGCCCGCTCCCGCTTCGGATGCAGCGGCGGCAGGATCGCCGTCACGCCCTCCCGCGCGCACCAGCGGATGCTCTCTTCGGACGACGCGAAGGGCTGGAAAATCGGCGGATGGGGCTTCTGCACCGGCTTCGGCACGACGCCGACCTGGCGCAGGACGCCGTCCTCGACGCCGGCGCCCCACTGCTCCGTCGCTTCGAGCGTCCACGGCGTGCCGCCTTCCGGGCCGCCCACGGGGACCTTCCAGAACCGGCCGTCATAATCGAGCATCGGCTCCGTCCAGGCCCTCTTGACGATCCGAAAGCACTCCTCGAAGGCGGCCCGGTTCGTCGCGTCGATCTCGTCGTGGCGGTGCGGCAGGGCGCCCGAGATGCCGTGCGTCTGTTGCGCCATCACATCGACCCAGCGCCGCTGGTAGCCGCGGGCGAAACCGGCGTTGGCGCGGCCGCCCGTCATCCGGTCGAGCATCGCGATGTCCTCGGCGACCCGGATCGGGTTCCTCGACGGCAGCACGATGCCCAGTTGGCCGACCCGGATGTTCTTCGTCTGCATGCCGACGAACAGGTCGAGCAGCACCGGGTTGTTCGAAAGCTCGAAGCCCTCGATGTGGAAATGGTGCTCGGTGAAGCTGATCGAGTCGTAGCCGAGATCGTCGGCCAGCCGGGCCTGCTCGGAGACCTCGGCCAGCATCCGGTCGTAGAGGTCGCCGCGCAGGCCGGCCATGCCCTTCTTGATCTCGGCCCGGGAGCCGATTGAGGGCAGGTAGAAGAGGGAGAGCTTCAAGAGAGAAGGAAACTCAGCCGCCGCTGTCGTAGCCGGGTAGCTCCCGGATCCAGACGTTCCGGAACCGGGTCGGGTTGCGGTGGTCCTGGAGGCCGATCCAACCCCGCGGCTCGTGCGGCCGGTCGTAGACGCCGACGCGGCGGTGGATCGTGCGGCCGATGTACTCCTTCTTGTGATGGATGACCACACCGTTGTGGAGCACGGTTACGTTCGCCTTCTTGACGAGTTCGCCGTCCTTCCAGCGCGGGGCCTCGAAGATGATGTCGTAGGTCTGCCAGACGCCCGGAGCCCTGGACGAGTTGACCATCGGCGGCGTCTGGCCGTAGAGCGCGCCCGCCTGCCCGTCGGCGTAGGACCGGTTCTCGTAGGAATCCAGGATCTGAACCTCGTAGTCACCGTAGATCATCACGCCGCTGTTGCCGCGGCCCTGGCTGCTGCTCTCGACCTTGGCCGGGGTCGCGAACTCCACGTGAAGCTGAAAGTCGCCGAACTCGTCCCGGGTCCGGATCGAGCCGGTCGAGGTCACCTCCATGTAGCCGTTCTCGACCTTCCACTCGGGCTCATCGCCGTTCGGCTTCTGCCACTTCGAGAGGTCCGTGCCGTCGAACAGCACGACCGCGTCGGCCGGCGCCGGCGCCATGTCGCTGAACGAGGCGCCGGACTCCACCACCGGCGGCACCGGCCGGTTCGGGTCGTGCACCTTCCACGGCAACCCCGGCAGCTTCGGGGTGTCCTCGTAGCCGACCGGCTGTTGCTGGGCGGTTGCGGCGGCGGCGAGCAGCAGGCATGCGCCTGTAGCGGTCGCCCCAATCTTCTTCGCTCGGTTCATTGGCATCTTCGTCTCCTCGAGTTCTCCTACCGCACCCGCGACGCGAGCAGCGGCTCGGACAGTTTCAGCCACTTGACGACTTCGGAACGGGTAGTGCGCGGGTCGATCAGGTCGTGCACCGAGAACCCCTCGGCCCGCGGGAAGGGTGTCCGACGCTTGGCGAACTCCGCCTCCAGTTCGGCGCGTTTCTTGTCCGGGTCGGGCGCCGCCGCGATCTCCCGCCGGAAGGCGACCGCGACTCCGCCCTCGATCGGCAGCGCGCCGCTCTCCGCCGACGGCCAGATGAGCACGCGGCCGCCCGGGCCGTAGTGGGCGGCGGCGGCGACGCCATAGGACTTGCGGATCTGCACGGCGCACCAGGGCACGGTCGTCCTCACGGTCGCCGCGATCGCCTCCATGCCGTACCGGATCGTGCCGGAAGCCTCCGACTCCGAGCCGATCATGAAGCCCGGCTCGTCGACCAGGCTGAGGATCGGCAGGTGGAAGGTCTCGCAGAACTCGATGAAGCGACGGAACTTCTGCGCCCCGGCCGCGTCCATCGCGCCGCCGATGTGCTTGCAGTCGTTGGCGACGACTCCCACCGACTGGCCGTCGACGCGGGCCAGGCCCGTGATCTGTGACGGACCGTAGCCCGCCGTCATCTCGAAGAAGCTGTCCCGGTCGACGACAAACGAGATCACCTCGCGCATGTCGTAGAGGAAGCGTCGGTCCCGCGGCACGATCGTCAGCAGGCGTTCCTCGCGCCGGTCGGGCGGATCGCCTGACTTTCGCCGCGGCGGCAGCGTGTCGACGTTCGGCGGCAAGTAGCTCAGGAAGCGACGCACCTGCTCCATCGCGTCGTCCTCGTCCTCGGCGACGTTGTCGACCACGCCGCTCCTGCTGTGGACCTGCCAGCCGCCGAGTTCGTCCTTCGTCTTCTTCTCGCCCAAAGCCCGCTCCACCAGCGCCGGCCCGCCGATCAGGATCTGCGCCGTGTGGCGCGTCATGACGGAGAAGTGGGAAGCGACCAGGCGCGCCGCGGGAAATCCCGCAACCGCGCCGACGCCGATCGAGGCCACCGGCACGGTCCGCAGGATCTCGGCGATCGACCAGAAACGGGCGCGCGAGTAGACCGGCTCCCCCATCGGCCGCGGCGGCTTCTTCGGCGCGCCTTTCTGACGGCCCGCGCTGCCGCGCACGCTGCCGCCGCCGCCTTCGAGGAAGCGAACCAGCGGCAGCCGGTACTTGAGGGCAAGTTCCTCGGAGTAGATGCTCTTGCGCAACCCCGCCGGCGACGGCGAACCGCCAGCCTGGGTGAAGTCCTCGCCGGCAACGATCGCGCGACTGCCACCCACGTCGGCGAAGCCGACGACGTAGTTCGCCGGCGTGAACGCGACGACGCGGCCCTCATCGTCCACCTCGGCGGCGCCCGCCTGACGGCCCTCCTCGATGAACGAGCCCGGATCGGCGATCCGCTCGATCCGCTCCCGCACCGTCAGCCGGCCGCGCTCGTGCTGTTTCGCTACCGCCTCGTCGCCGCCCATCTCCAGCGCCAGGCGCCGGCGGCGTTCGATCTCGTCGACCTCTGGCTGCCAGGACATCGGACGGGGATTGTAGATGGTCGGTAGCTCGGCCCACCCGGCGAGGAACTTGCCGCTTGACGACCGATTCCACCTGACTAGACTCGACATGCTTCCGGTAGCGAACTTCTCGGAGGCCAGAAGAGGGTGTCAGGACGGGTGCGAAGGACGCTGCTCTCCGTTGCGCTGGCAGTGCTGACGTCGCCGGCGACATCCTTGACCTACGCTCCGGCGACGGACGCCGAGCTGGTGGACGCCGCCGCGGCGATCGTCCTCGGCGAGGTGGTCTCGGTGCGCGAGACTCCAAGCCACCGCTATCTGACCGTCGCCGTGGAAGGCGTGCTCAAGGGCAGTGCAGGCGCCACAGTGACGATCGAGCAGGTCGGCGGTACGGAGTGGGTCGTGCCCGGAGCGCCTCAGGCCGTGCTCGGCGACCGCGGCGTCTGGTTCCTCGACCCCCACGGCCGGGCCGACCCCGCGCTCGGTTGGATGCTGCGGGTAGGCGCGCGCTACGTCTCGATCGACGGGGAGGCCCGCGACGCAGGTCGCTTCCGGGCGTGGGTCGAGGACCGCGCGGCCGGGCGCCGGCGACCGGCGAACTACGAGCCCGCCGGTCCTGTTGCGGTCGCGCAGCCGTACAAGTTGCTTACGCGCACCTGTAATGACGGTACACGGATAACGCGGTGGCGGGCGTTCCCCACATGGTCGGCCAACAGCATGGACCTGTCCGGCACGAATGGTTCGGTAGGTTGGTCCGACCTTGTCGCGTCCGCGGCGCGTTGGGAAGCGGTCTCGGCGGCGTCGCTGCCGCTATCGCTCACAGCAACGGACGTGACGGCTGGCCTGAGGGTTGGTTTCGGTTGGCCGGGTCATGGCTTCGGCTACACCGATCCGCCGACGGTGACGTTCTCGGCACCTCCCCCTGGCGGGCGGCGAGCGGCGGGTACCGCGGCACTGGGCACCGCGATGGATCATCGTCTTGCAGGAATCACCGACGTTCACTGGGGAAGCGTGAAGCGCGTCGACGTTGCCGATCCCGGCGACTACGGCCTTCTCGGTATCCCCGAGGTGACGTTCAGCGCGCCTGCCGACAGAGGCTCGCTTTCCCGGCTCAAATGGAGCCATGGCAGTGGCTACGTGGAAGCCCCCGAGGTCACGGTCTCGGCCGCTCCGGCCGGCGGCACGACGGCGCGCCTGGAAGCCCGGATCAGCGACGGCAAAGTCGTCGACATCGCGCCGACCGACCGCGGCGCTGGCTACACGTCCGCTCCCACGGTCTCGCTAGCGGCGCCGCCGGAGGGTGGAACGCAGGCGGAGATCCTCCTGGCGGAAACGCTCCTTCTCACCGCTGTCGGCTGGGCGGAGGTGGAACCCGATTTCGACCGATTGCCGACTCCAACGCACATCAGCGATACGGGGTACGGCGTCCGCCCCTTAAGGAACGGGTTCGCTCTGGGCCAAGCCTGGCTGTTCTGTGGCTCCTCCTATGACGCCGGAAACCTGGGGCCGGCAACAGAACCGTCCCGAGCCTATGTCACCGTCGCCCGCGACTTCCTCGACTACTACCCGCCCGACGACTGGCGACAGGTGATGACCCATGAGTTGGGTCACGCGCTGGGCCTGGGCCATTCGTCGGATCCGGAAGCGATCATGTGGGCGGCGAACATCCGTGGTCGCGGCTACCACCTGAACGACGACGACATCGCCGGCATCCGGGCGCTCTACGGCATCGAGAGCACGGATCCCCATCCGGAGCCTCCGCCGCCTCCACCCACGATGTCCGCGGCGGATGCTCAGGCCCTGGAGAGCGCTGGGGAGGTGGGCTTCGACGTGCGGCTGAGCGCGTCGACCGAAAGCGTGGTGACAGTCGACTACGCGACCCGGGACGGCGCCGGCGCCAGCGGTGCGAAGGCGGGCACCGACTACACGGCGATCGAGGGCACATTGGCCTTCCCCGCCGGCTCGACATCGCGGCGGATTCGCGTACCGGTGACGGACGACGGCCGCTACGAGGCGGCGCCCGAGACGTTCACGCTGACGCTTCGGCGTCCGGTGAACGCGATCCTTGCCGGCGGCGATTCGTCGCTGCGGGTCACTGGGACAATTCTCGATGACGACGACGGTCCGCCGACGGCGTCCTTCGAGCTGTTCGGCGCGGCTTGTGCCGAGGAGTTGTGTCGTACCCGGACGGGGGTGCCGGTGCAGTTCGCCGACACGAGCACCGGCAAGGTCCTGTCCCGAGTCTGGGAGCTTGGCGACGGGACGAGGTCTCGGTCCCGGCGGCCGGTGCATGCGTGGTCGTCGGCCGGTTTCTACGAGGTGACGCTGTCGGTGAGCGACGGCGCGACGACCTCCGCGGCAAGCCGCGTGTTCCTGGTCGAGGCCTCCGAACCCGAGGGGACGTGCGTCGCCAGCGCCCGGATCCGCTGCCTGCGGGACTCGCGCTACGCGGTCACGGTGGACTGGAAGAAGGCAGACGGCGAGGGCGGTGCGGGCCGCGTGGTGTACGCGGGCACGAACGAGTCGGGGCTCTTCACGTTCTTCAGCCGGGAAAACTGGGAGGTGCTGATCAAGGTGCTGGACGGCTGCTCGATGAACGGCCACGTGTGGGTGTACGGCACGTCGACGACAGACTTGGGCTACGTGATCCGGGTGACCGACACGGCAACGGGCGCGGTGAAGGAGTACCGCAACGAGCCGGGCCAGCCGGCGCCGGCCATCACCGACGCGGCGGCGTTCCCGGAGGGCTGCGAGCCGTAGCTGAAGGAGATCACCGGCGTGCGTGCGACGGGTGGCAACCACCTGCTCCGCTATCCTGCGCCGCCCGGGAGGTTCACGTGATGGAGGCAAGACGCAAACTCTGCGGTTGGGGGTACGAGGGACAGGGGCTGAACGCCGCGGAGGCCGGGAGCTTCCGGGCGCAGACCGAGGAGCGGTTCGGGGTTTCGTTGGAGCCTCGCGCGAGCGTGCCCCGCGTCGACGACTTCGACCTGCGTCAGCCGCGGCTCAAACCGCCTTCGTCACTTGCAAGTCTGTTCCGCGACGACCCGTACGAACGCCTCCTCCACGCCTACGGAAAGTCCTTCCCGGATGCCGTGCGAATGTTCCGCCGCGAGGTTCCGGAACCACCCGACCTCGTTGCGTACCCGAAGACGACGGAGGACGTTGTCCGCATCCTGGACTGGGCCGGCGACGCCGGCGCCGCGGCGATTCCCTTCGGCGGCGGTTCGAGTGTGGTGGGCGGCGTCGAACCGGCCGTCGGCGACAGCTACGCCGGCGCGGTGACGATCGACCTCCTGAAACTCGACCAGGTGCTCGAGGTGGATCGTGCGAGCCGGGCCGCGCGCATCCAGGGCGGCGCCCGCGGCCCCCACATCGAGGCCCAGCTCCGGGAGCACGGGCTGACGCTGCGGCACTTCCCGCAGAGCTTCGAGCACTCGACCCTGGGCGGCTGGATCGCGACCCGCTCGGGCGGCCACTTCGCCAGCCTCTACACCCACATCGACGACTTCGTCGAGGCGACGACCACCGTGACGCCCCGGGGCGTCATGGAAACCCGCCGGTTGCCCGGTTCCGGCGCCGGGCCCTCGCCGGACCGGATGGTCATCGGCTCGGAGGGCATCCTCGGGGTCATCACCGAAGCCTGGATGCGGCTCCAGGACCGCCCGACGTATCGTGGTTCGGCGGCGGTCCACTTCGCCGACTACGCAAAGGCGGCCGAGGCGGTGCGGATGCTGGCCCAGAGCGGTCTCTACCCTTCGAACTGCCGCCTGATCGACGCGCAGGAAACCGCCGGCGCGGACGCTGGCGACGGTTCGACGTCGCTGCTCGTCCTCGGCTTCGAGTCCGCCGACCATCCCGTAGAACCGTGGATGAAGCGGGCGCTCGAACTGACCGCCGACTGCGGCGGCGATCACAGCGCCTCGGCCGGCCGCTCCCACCGCGAGGGCGCCGCCGGCGCGTGGCGCGACGCATTCATCAAGGGTCCCTACTTCCGCGAGGTCGCGGTGCCCCTGGGCCTGATCAGCGACACTTTCGAGACCGCGATCACCTGGGACCGCTTCGCCGACTTCCACGCGCGGATCATGGCCCGGACGGCTGAGATCCTGGAGCAGGCGACCGGCCGGCCGGGCCGCGTCACCTGCCGCTTCACCCACGTCTACCCGGACGGACCGGCGCCCTACTTCACGTTCTCCGCCCTCGGCGACTGGGAGCGCCTCGCGGAGCAGTGGCGGAAAATCAAACTCGCCGCGAACGAGGCGGTCGTCGACGCCGGCGGCACCGTGACCCACCACCACGCCGTCGGTCGCGATCATCGGCCGGCCGGCTACGACCGCCAGCGCCCCGATGTCTTCGCCCAGGCCCTGGCCGGCGCCAAGGCGGCGGTCGACCCGGACGGCCTGATGAATCCAGGCGTCCTGATCGATCCGCAGGGCCGGGATGTCGGCGTCACTGGAGCGATGGCGCCGTAGCGCGGCCGGATAGGATTTGCCGGTGCGTGGCAACAGTGCCCGTGACGGCGCCCGCCCGTGGTGGCCGGTGCCGTTCGTCTTCGCCTTCCTGCTCGCGGTCGCGACGGCCGGTGCCCAGGTGCCCGCAGGGGCGCCGGACGACGTGGGGATGTCCGCGGAACGTCTCGACCGAATCGGCGAGATGATCCAGGGTGCCATCGACGCGCAGCAGATCTCGGGCGCCGTCACCGTCGTCGCGCGGCGCGGCCGCGTCGCCCACTTCGAGGCGCGAGGCCTCATGGACATCGAGGCGAACGCCCCGATGCGCAAGGACGCCATCTTCCCGATCGCCTCGATGACGAAGCCGG
>JAJDUI010000036.1 GCA_022826745.1 Thermoanaerobaculia bacterium
GGTTCGTAGTCGACGAAGTCCTTAACCACGAGCAGGGTGTCGAGCACCCAGCGCCGTTCGCCATTGATCGTCTTGCCGCTGCCGAACGCGATCACGGAACCGCAGGCCAGACGTCGCAGACTCGCGTGCCGAGGCTGGCGGCAGTTGGAGTAGAGAAAGCGCGGGCCGAAGATGAAGGGGTCGGTGTTGTGCAGCCCTTTGTAGTTCGCCTTCGGGATGTAGTACGGGCGCCACAGGTAGCGAGGAAGCCCGGGTCGACCGTCCCGGTCGAGCTCGGCGAGGAGTTCCGCTTCCGGCTCCCATTCACCCCAAGCGTACAGTTCGCTTGCTTGCAGTCGGTCGTTGCCGTCGACCCACCGGCCGTCCAGCAGCATGAACTTGCGGCGGTGGGGGCTATCCGGCCGATTCGGATTCCAGTCGCCTCCCGACTCGGCGTCGTGCTCGCCTCCGGGGTGGGGAAACTGGACGAAGCGACGACGGTCGGCCATCCCGACAAGCGTACAGTCCCTATCTTCCGCCGCGCCAAGGTCGCTTCCCTGCGGGAACGCGATTTCCCTGACGCGGCGCACCAGAGCTCTATCCGACTCGACGTCGACACGGATGCCGTGCGGAAGGTAGCATCCGCGCCCCATGCAAGATGCCTACGCCGGAGACATCGGAGACTCCGCCAGGTACGGACTTCTTCGGGCGCTCTGCGGCGAGAGGCAATTGGGCGTAGCGTGGTCCCTGCATCCAAGCCAGCCACGGGCTCAATCTGGTGGAGACGGTCGATTCACGCACCTGCTCGATGCTGTGGGTTGGAGTTCACTCGACCCCAAGCTGTTTGCGGCGAACCAGGAACTGTCGGAACAGAACCAAGACTCCTGCCAAGCCGTCCTCGACGAAGTCAACCGGGAACAGCCATGAGGCGGCTGTTCCTGCTACTCCTGGCTGTCGCGGTCGTCCTGGGATGCGCCGCTGAGGAGCCGCCGGAGCGGGAAAGCGTGCGGGAACAGCAGTTCGGTTTCCGGCCACTAACCGAGGAACGCAAGGCCGAGTACGAGTTGCGCGCGGCGCGCCGGTCGCCGGAATGCAGGGAAGACCGGGTGTTCTCGTCACTCACCGACCACGGGTTCATTCTGTCGATGCATGACTGTCGGGAAGGCCTCCAGACTGGTTGCGCTGTCTACTGTCCACCTGGCACGTGGGAGTTCGAAGAAGCGGACCACCCGAATCCTAAAGCCATGCGTCGCGCCTACAAGCGGAGCCCCTACGGCCGCTGGGATAGGCACCGTTGACTGAAACCAGGCTGGCGTTCCTGGCAAACCTGGAAGTCCGTCGCGTAGGTGATCGTGTTGCCTGCGGGTCGCGAGCGCGTCCAGATCGCCTATCCGAGCCGCTATCGGGTCTGGGCCCGTCGGTCCGACTAGCACCAAACCTCGCGGCTCTTGCTCAAGATCACAGTCGTGCCGCCCGAGGCTTGAGCTCCACGAAGCTGGCGAGGCGGCGTCCCTTCGACACTTCAGCGTTGAACGACTCCCGCAGCCCAGCCATGCGGCACAGCTCGGTCGGTGTGGCGCCACATAGCTCGATTTCGTCGGCATACTTGATTCCGAACAAGTGAATCATCGTCACCATTAGGTTCTTTCCCCGACCGGACTCGTACATGCGGTGGAGTTCCTTCGCCAGTTCTTCTGCTCTCATTGGACCCCTCTCCTGATGGAAGGCTCCAGCCTAAACGGTGTCGGCGATCGGGCGGAACAGGATCGCCTTCTTGAGCGAGATTTGCCGTCATTCGCATCCCCAGAGGAGGCACTGGCTCGGCCCGTCAAGTCCATGTCTGATTCGACGCTTCGATCTCGCCTCCAGTCGGCGGTCTGAAGCGTGCGCCGAGAAGCCAGTACACCGTCAGGAGGGTCGAGTTCTTGCATCACGACCGGCTCGCCGGCCAGGAAGCGGCGCTACCGGACGCCCTCCAGCCTGCGCAGGGTCCGAAGGGGAGGGTCCCAGCGGGCTGGAGGCAAGCGATGCCCGGTGCCCTCTCATGAACCAACACCCAACCGGAGCGCAGCCGACCGAAGCGAGCGCTGAACCCCCATTCACCGAGAAAGCGCGAGCGTCCGGTGGGACCTTACCCCTTCGGACCCGGAGAAGGCGGGTGCAGCCGACGACACCGCGCCAACCGAACCGACGCCGCCGCTCGGCGATGCGGCGCAGCCGCGTCCGACGACGGTTTCAGTAGCTGCGGGGCAGGCCCAGCACGTGCTGGGCCAGGTACGTGAGCACGAGGTTCGTCGAGATTGGGGCCGTCTGGAAGAGGCGGCATTCGCGCCACTTGCGTTCGATGTCGTACTCCGTGGCGAAGGCGAAGCCGCCGAAGGTCTGGAAGCAGGTGTCGCCGGCTTTCCAGGCGGCTTCGGAGGCGAGGAGCTTGGCGCTGTTCGCTTCGGCGCCGCACTCGCGGCCGGCGTCGTAGAGGGCGGCGGCCTTGCGGACGATCATCTCGGCGGCGTCGGTTTCGGCGTGGGCACGGGCGATCGGGAACTGGATGCCCTGGTTCTGGCCGATGGGCCTTCCGAAGACCTCGCGCTCGTTGGCGTACTCGACCGCCCGGCGGATGAAGTAGCGGGCGTCGCCGATCGCCTCCGAGGCGAGAAGGATGCGCTCCGCGTTCATGCCGCTCAGGATGTAGCGGAAGCCGTGGCCCTCCTCGCCGATCCGGCTGGATGCGGGAATGCGCAGGTTGTCGAAGAAGACCTGGGTCGTGCCGTGGTTGATCATCGTGTCGATCGGCTGGATCTCCAGGCCGTGGCCGCGGGCCTCGCGGAGGTCGACGAGGAACACGGACAGGCCACGTGAACGCTTCTCGACCTGGTCGGCCGGCGTCGTGCGGGCGAGCAGGATCATCAGATCGGAGTGGAGCGCCCGGCTGGTCCAGATCTTCTGGCCGTTCACGACGTAGCTGTCGCCGTCCCGGACCGCCGTGGTCCTGAGCTGCGTCGTGTCCGAACCGGTCACCGGCTCGGTGACGCCGAACGCCTGCAGCCGCAGCTCGCCGCTCGCGATCTTCGGCAGGTACTGCTCTTTCTGCTCGTCGCTGCCGTGGCGCAGCACCGTACCCATCGTGTACATCTGGGCGTGGCAGGCGGCGGCGTTGCAGCCGCTCGAGTGGATCGTCTCGAGGACCACGCTCGCGGCGCGGAGCGGCAGACCGGACCCACCGTACTCCTCGGGAATCAGGCAGCCGAGGTACTCGTGCTCGGTCAGCGCCTGCACGAACTCCGTCGGGTACTCGGCGGCGGCGTCCAGCCGCCGCCAGTACTCGCCCGGGAACTGCTCGCAGATGCGGCGGACCGGATCGCGGAGGAAGGCGTAGTCGTTCTCGATCGAAACGTGGAGGTCGCTGTCGCTCATGGGGCGTGATCGTAGCGGCAGCTACTGCGGACGCACGCGGTGAATCCGCACCAGGTTCGTCGGCGGCCGATCCTGTATCGGGTCGCCCATCAACAGCACGATCGTGTCGCCGGGCAGCGCCAGATTACCGACCAGGAGTTGCCGGTCGACCATCGCGACGACCTCGTCGTGGTGGTAGACCTCCTGATCCATCTTCACGGAGTGAACGCCCCAGACGAGCTGGAGTTCGCGCATCGACCGCGACTCGCGCGTGAAGGCGAACACCGGCGTCGACGGCCGGCGGCAGGCAACCTGGCGAGCCGTGAAACCGCCCTGGCTGAGGACGACGATGCCCTGCGCGGTCAAATGGCGCGCCGACAGGATCGCCGCGGCGGAGACCGTCTCGGGGATCTCCAGGGTGCCCGGCCGGTGCGGCGGCTCGATGTCGTACGGGCCGACTTCCATCGTGTGGAAGCCGACCGGCTGCGAGGTGTGCTTCGAGAGGTTGTAGCGCTCCGACTCGGTGATGATCCGGTGCATCGTCTGGACTGACTCCAACGGATAGCGCCCGGCGGCGCTCTCGCCGGAGAGCATCATCGCGTCGGCGCCGTCGAACACCGCGTTGGCCACGTCCGAGGACTCTGCCCGGGTTGGACGCGGATGCTCGATCATCGACTCCAGCATCTGGGTCGCGACGATCACCGGACGGGCGTGCCGCCAACCGGTCTCGATGATCCGCTTCTGCACGACGGGCACCTGGTGCAGGGGGATCTCCACTCCCAGGTCGCCGCGCGCAACCATCACCCCGTCGGACTCGAGCACGATCTCGTCGAGGTGATCGAGCGCCCGCCGTCGTTCGAGCTTGGCGATGATCTGCAGCGGCCGGCCCGCCTCTCGCGACGCTTCCCGCACCTGGACCACGTCCGCCGGCGTACCGATGTAGCTGGCCGCGAGAAAGTCCGCGTCCTCCTCCACCGCCATCCGAATGTCGTCGATGTCCTTCGCGGAAATCCGGAACGGCAGATGACTGTCCGGCAGGTTGACGCCCTTGCGGCTCGACACGGCGCCGCCGACGATGACCTCAGCCTCGATCCTCTCCTCGTCCTTCGAGCGGACCTCCAACTGCACGCGGCCATCGTCGATCAGGATCTGCTCGCCCGGCCTGACGTGCTTGACCATGTCCCGGTCGAGAGGCAGATCCACCTCCGGGCTCGCGCCCAGGCCGACTACGTCGCCTTCCTTGAGCATCCGCGCCCCTTCGAAGTGATCGAGCCGGTGGCGGGGACCCATCAGGTCGACCATCACGCCAACTGACCGGCCGGCCTCCTCGCTGACTGCCCGCACCAGGCGAATCAGACGCCGGTGTTCTTCCCTGGTGCCGTGCGACTGGTTCAACCGGACGACGTTGACGCCGGCACGAATCAGCCGTGCGAGAGTCTTCTCGCTCGAACTGGCCGGGCCGATCGTGGCGACGATCTTGGCTCGACGCTGCACGATCCAGATCCCCTGTTCTGCCGGCTCAGGACTCGAACTGCGCCAGCCGCTCGATCAGGTCCGCGACCCGGTTCGAGTAGCCCCATTCGTTGTCATACCAGGACACGACGCGGGCATAGACGCCACCGCCCCCGGCCGGACTGACCCGGGTCAGCGGCGCGTCGAAAATCGACGAGTGGGGGTTGCCGAGAATGTCGGTCGAGACGAGAGGGTCTTCCGAGTACTGGAGGATGCAAGTCAGATTCGACTCCGCCGCCGCCTCTGCCGCCGCGTTGACGGCCTCGGCGGTCGGAGCGCCGCGCAGCCGGCAGGTCAGGTCGACGATCGAGCCGTCCGCCACCGGCACCCGCATCGCCATGCCGTCGAGCTTGCCGTTCAGGTGCGGAAGCACCTTGCCGACGGCGCGCGCGGCGCCGGTCGTCGTCGGGATGATGTTGGCGGTCGCCGAACGGCTGCGGCGCGGGTCGCTGTGCGGCGAGTCGACGAGGCGCTGGCCGTTGGTGTAAGCGTGGACGGTCGTGATGAAGCCCTCCTCGAAACCGAAGGCGTCGTCCAGCGTCTTGGCAAGTGGCGCCAGGCAGTTCGTCGTGCAGGAGGCGTTCGAGACGACCCGATGCTCCGGCCCGAGATCCCCGTCGTTGACGCCAAGCACGATCATGGCGTCGATCTCGTCCTTCGCGGGAACCGTGAGGACCACGCGCGGGGCGCCCGCTTCGAGATGTTGCGCCACCTGGGCGCGCGTCCGGAACACGCCGGTCGATTCGACCGCGACATCGACGCCGAGGTCGTTCCAGGGCAGCCTGGACGGATCCCGCTCCGCCGAGAGCCGGATGTCCCGGCCGCCGACCCGAAAGCCGTTCCCGGCCACCTCGACCGGTTGATCGAACACGCCCTGCACCGTGTCGTAGCGCAGCAGATAGGCGAGGCGGTCCGCGTCGAACAGGTCGTTGACGCCGACGACGTCGACGTTCGGCCGGCCGGCGAGGATGCGAAAGACACTGCGTCCGATGCGACCGAAGCCGTTGATACCGACGCGGATCATGAGCTACTCCCTTCCGCGCCCGTCGCTTCCTCCAGCGCGGCGACAAGCTCCAGGAGCCGGTGCAGGTAGCCCCAGCCGTTGTCGAACCAGGCGATCGTCTTGGACACGCGATCACCCAGGGTCATCGTCGCCTGGGAATCGAAGATGCAGGTCGCCCGGCTGCCCACGGTGTCGGCGGAGACGATCGCCTCCCGCTCGAAACGCAACCGGCCGTTCCATTCGCCGCCGGCGGCAGCCGCCACCGCATCGTTGACCGAGTCGACCGTCACCGGATCGCGGTGCCAGCAGACGAGATCGACGACCGAACCGCTCGACACCGGCACGTCCATCGCCGAGGCCGAGAGCTTGCCGTTCAACTCGGGCAGCACGGTCGCGAGTTCCTCGGCCGCTCCCGTCGCGGCGGGAATGATGTTCTCGCCCGCGGCCCGGCCCTTGCGAAGTTCCAGCGCCGGCACGTCGGCCAGCCTCGAACCCGCCCCGTAGGCGCGGACGGAGCTGAGGAAGGCCTGCTCGACGCCGAAGGACTCATCGAGGATGCGCAGCAGCGGCCCCGCGCAGTGCGCGGTGAACGAGCCGGCGGAGACGATCCGGTCCGACGGTTCGAGTTGATCCTCGTTCAGACCGACGACGACCGTCCGGTCCAGTTCGCCGCCCGGCGGAGCGCAGAGCACGACACGCTCGGCGCCGGCCGCGAGATGCCCCTCGAGTTCGCTCCGCGTCGGCTGGCTGTCCCGGAAGTCGACGACCGTCGTGACACCCAGGTCGCCCCAGGGAGCCTCGCCCGCGCCCCCCGCAGGAATCACAGGCGCGCTGCAGCCGTTGATGCTCAGGCTGCCGTCGTCCAGGGCAACTTCGCCGTCGAAGCGCCACGGCAGGGTCGAGAACTGCAGGAGGTAGCGCAGCATCTCCGGGTCGGCGGTCTCGGCCACGGCCCCTATCTCGAGTTCGGGGCGGTCCAGGGAAAGGCGAAACAGGCTCCGGCCAAGAAGTCCGAAGCCCTGGAGTCCAATGCGAGTCGTTGTCGTCATCCGGGTCTGAACGTAGTGAAAGGGTAAGAAGAAGGGGTCAACAGGCGGGCGCAGGATAACCGACCAGCAGAGCCCTCAGCTCGCCCCCTGTGCGGAGGCCAGGATCTCCATCGTGTGGCGGACCGGAACCCCGCTGCCCAGGCGCCGCAGGTGACTCTCGATCTGGGTCAGGCAGCCGATGTTGCCGGTAGCGATCACGTCCGGCTCGCCTTCCAGCAGCGTCTCCGCCTTGCGTCGTCCCAACCGGGCCGCGAGTTCGGGTTCCTCCAGGTTGTAGATCCCCGCCGAACCGCAGCAGATCTGCCAGTCGCGGGACTCGACCAGGGTCAGGTTGGGCACGCCGGCCAGCAGTCGCCGCGGCGCCGTCCGCTCTCGCTGGGCGTGAGCGAGGTGGCAGGCATCGTGGTAGACGACGCGCAGCGGCTCCGGTAGCGGCCGCGGTGCCCCGGTTTCGAGGGCGGCCAGGAAGGTGGACACGTCGCGCACCTTGGCGGCCAGGGCACGGGCGGCTTTCTCCTCGGACCGTCCCGCGAACAGGAGGCCGTACTCCTTCAGGCCCGAGCCGCAGCCCGCCGCGTTGGTCAGCACCGCGTCGACGTCCGCCAGCAAACCATCTGGACGGAAAATCCGGACCAGGGCGCCGGCCGATGCCCGGGCGCGCCGGGCATCGCCGGCGTGAAAGGCCAGGGAGCCGCAGCACGCTTCCTCCCCGGGAACGACGACCTCGACGCCGCGACGGGTGAGCACCTCGATCGTCGCCCGGTGGATGCGCGGCGCCAGGACCTGCTGCGCGCAGCCGGCCAGGAGCGCAACCCGGGCGCGCCGCTCGCCCACCGCCGGAAACGTCCCGAACTGGACCTCGGCCCGGTCCGCGGACCGAGGCAGCAGGTCGAGCGGGGCGGTGAGCCGGGCTGGCAACAGTGCGCGCAGCAACCCGCGGAGTGGCGTAGCCATGCGGCCCAGGCGCAGCATCCAGCGCAACCGGGAGGGGCTCGCCAGACTGTCCAGCATCAGACCACGCCAGAAGCGGTCGAATCCCGAACGGCGACGGCTGCGCTCGGCGAGTTCGCGGAAGGGCATCAGCAGCTCGCCGTACTCGACGCCGGAAGGACAGGCGGTCACGCAGGACATGCAGCCGAGGCAGGGATCGATGTGCCCCAGCGCCTCTTCCAGGTCGAGGTTGCCCTCGAGCACCTCCTTCATCAGCACGATGCGGCCGCGCGGCGAGTCCATCTCCTCGCCGAGTTCGACGTAGGTCGGGCACGCCGGAAGGCAGAAGCCGCAGTGGACGCAGGCCGAAACCGCTTCCGCCATCGGTGCGGCCGCGGCCCCGATCTCCGTTCGCAGCGCGTCCAGCTCGATCGCGTGCTGCATTGGCGCGAGCGTAGCGCAGCGGCGGAGCGCAGAATCGACGCCGCCTACGGCGGCAGCGGGTCAGAAGACCCGCGCACCCAGCGGACGACCCCGTCCAAGTGGCGGGCTTTAGATGTGCTGGTACGCCTGGAGGGTCAGGAACTCCTGGAACTCGGAGCCGAGCACCAGGTCGTCGAGCAGGGAAGCGGCGAGTCCGAAGCGGCTCGCTTCGCGGCCGCCGAGCTGGCTCAGCTCTTCGTCCCGCACCTGCTCATAGAGCTCCGGCGTGACCTGCTCGCCGTTGTCCATCCGCGCGTTGCGGTGGACCCACTGCCAGAGCTGGGCGCGGGCGATCTCGGCGGTCGCCGCGTCCTCCATCAGGTTGTTGATTGCCGCCGCGCCGTTGCCGTTGAGCCAGGAGTTCATGTACTGGAGCCCAACGGAGACGTTGTTGCGCAGCCCCTGCTCGGTCAGCGAACCGCCGGGCACGTTCAGATCGATCAGGCTGCCGGGCTCGATGGAGACGTCCTGGCGCAGCCGCTCCTTCTGGTTGGCGCGGCCTTCCGTCTTCGTGCTGAAGACCTCCAGGGCAATCGGCACGAGGTCCGGATGGGCAACCCAACTGCCGTCGAAACCGTCGCCGGCCTCGCGCTCCTTGTCGGCGCGGACCGCCGCCAGCGCCGTCGCGTTGACTTCCGGATCGCGCCGGCTGGGGATGAAGGCCGCCATGCCGCCGATCGCGTGCGCGCCGCGGCTGTGGCAGGTGCGGACCAGGAGCTCCGTGTAGGAACGCATGAAGGGAACGGTCATCGTGATCTGGCCGCGGTCAGGCAGCACCAGGTCCTCGCGGAACGCGAACTTCTTGATCGCGCTGAAGATGTAGTCCCAGCGCCCGGCGTTGAGCCCCGCCGAGTGATCGCGCAGCTCGTAGAGGATCTCCTCCATCTCGAAAGCGGCGAGGATCGTCTCGATCAGCACCGTGGCGCGGACGCTGCCCTGAGGCACGCCGAGCGCGTCCTGGGCGGCGACGAAGATGTCGTTCCAGAGCCGCGCCTCGTGACGGTTCTCCAGCTTCGGCAGATAGAAGTACGGACCGCTGCCGCGGCCGAGCGCCGCCTTCGCGTTGTGGAAGAAGTAGAGGCCGAAGTCGAAGATGCCGGCCGACACGGGACGGCCGTCGATCAGGGCGTTCTTCTCGATCAGGTGCCAGCCGCGCGGACGCACCAGCAGGGTCGCGATCTCGTCCTTGAGGCGGTACTCCTTGCCGTTGCCGGGGTTCGTGAACTCCAACTGGCGCCGCACGGCGTCGTAGAGGTTCTGCTGGCCCTCGATCACGTTGCGCCAGCTCGGACTGAGCGCGTCCTCGATGTCGGCCATGAAGACCTTCGCGCCGGAGTTCAGCGCGTTGATCATCATCTTGCGATCGACCGGGCCCGTGATCTCGGCCCAGCGGCAGTTCAGGTCCGCCGGCGTGGGCGCCACCTTCCAGTCGCCGTCCCGGACTTCCTGCGTCTCGGGCGGGAAGGTCGGATCCTCCCCGGCCTGGATCCGGGCGTGACGATCGACCCGGTCCTGGAGCAACTGAACCCGGCGTTCTTCGAACTGCCTGCAAAGGTCGCCGGCGAACTCGAGCGCCTCCGGCGTCAGGATGTGTTCCGCCGCCTCGAAGTCCCGCGGTCCGGTGATCTCTATCCCACTCATGCTGCCGTCTCCCCTAAGGGCCGGCCTGTCGCCGGCGTCTCGTTTCCCCTTCTGCTGCAACCTGCCCAACCAGCACGCGTAGACCTGTCTGGCGAAGCGGCGGCAGCTTAGCGGAAGCGCCGGCGCCTCCCCCGGATGCCGCCCGGCCAACCGGTGAACGTGAGACAATGCCGCGGCGCTGCTCGCCCCGGAGCGAGGCGCCCCGACCGGAGGTTCCCATGACCGTCACCCGTCAGTTCCAGCGCGCGACGCGATGCGGCGTCGCTCTGCTCGCGCTCGCCACCATCCCGACGCCGGGCCTCGCCCAGACCGGTGAGCCGACCAGGCTCCTGCGATTCCCCGATCTCTCGGGCGATCGGGTCGCGTTCACCTACGCGGGCGACATCTGGCTCGCGCCTGCAGCCGGCGGCACGGCGACCCGCCTCACCTCGCATCCGGGTCTGGAGCTGTTCGCCAAGTTCTCGCCGGACGGCCAGTGGATCGCCTTCACCGGCCAGTACGACGGCGACGAACAGGTCTACGTCGTGCCGACAGCCGGCGGCGCGCCGCGGCAACTGACCTTCTACCCGGCCGCCGGACCGCTGGCGCCGCGCTGGGGCTACGACTACCAGGTCTACGGCTGGTCCCCCGACGGCAGGTCCGTGCTGTTCCGGTCTCTCCGCGACGGCTGGGACCTCGGCGACACGAAGCTGTTCCTGGTCGACGTCTCCGGCGGCCTGCCGCGGGCGCTGCCGATGCCCGAGTCGGGCGGCGGCGACCTCTCGCCGGACGGGAAGCGCGTCGTCTACTCGCCGGTGACCCGGGACTTCCGGCACTGGAAGCGCTACGAGGGAGGCTGGGCGCAGGACCTCTGGATCCTCGACATCGAGAGCCTGGAGTCGATCCAGGTCACGAACCACAGGCGCTCCGACCGCGACCCGATGTGGATCGGCGACACGATCTACTTCTCTTCCGACCGAGACGGCACGCTGAACCTCTACGCGTACGACACGGCCTCGGGCGACATCGAGCAGCTCACCGAAGAGGACCGCTGGGACGTGCGCTGGCCCAGCGCCGACAAGGCGAACGGGCGGATCGTCTACGAGAAAGCCGGCTCGCTCGAGATCTTCGACACCGCCTCCGGCAGCGCGAGCGCCGTCCCCGTGCACGTGCCGACGGACCAGCTCGCCCGCCGGCCGAGCCGGGTCTCGGCGTCGAACCGGGTCTCCGGCTACTCGCTCAGCCCGAAGGCGAAGCGCGCCGCCTTCTCCGCCCGCGGCGACATCTTCAGCGTGCCGGTCGAGCACGGACCGACCCGCAACCTGACCCACAGCTCGGGCGCCAACGACCGCGGCCCCGCCTGGTCGCCCGACGGGCGGCGGATCGCCTTCACCTCCGATCGCAGCGGAGAAACCGAGATCTGGGTGGTCGACCAGGACGGCGGCGACGAACCGGTGCAGCTCACCGAAGGCAGCGTCGGACGCCACTACAACAACCTGCTCTGGTCGCCAGACAGCGACCGCATCGCCTTCATCGACCAGCAGGGACGGCTCGGCATCGTCGACGCGAGCGACCGGAGCGGCGACGGCGGCGCGACCGGCCAGCGGGAGGTCATCGAGGTCGCCGACGACTCCCGGCCCTTCGGTACCAGCTACGACTGGTCGCCGAAAGGGGACTACCTGGCGGTCGAACTCGGCGACCCGAACGAGTTCGGCTCGATCCACCTGTTCGAGGTCGAGAGCCGGACGCTCACCCGCGTGACGTCCGAGATGTGGAATGACTTCTTCCCCGTCTTCGGCGCGGGCGGCGACTACCTCTACTTCCTCTCCGACCGGCAGTTCCAGCCGCAGATCGGCAGCTTCGAGTACAACTACGCCGCGGATCGCGAGACGTACATCTACGCGCTCGCCCTGCGCGAGGACACGGCCCATCCCTTCCCGCCGCGGAGCGACGAGGTCGAGATCGAGGAAGAAGAGGAAGACGGCGACGCGGAAGGCAAGGAGGACGGCGACGACGGCAAGGAGCACGAAAGCGACGAAGACAGCGACGACGAAGAAGACGACGAGGACGGGAAGGACGGCGAGCGGATCGACCTCGACGGCATCGCAGGGCGCGTCGCCCGCGTCCCGGTCGACGCGGACAACTACTTCGGCCTCGGCGCCGCCGAAGGCAAGCTGCTCTACGTGCGCGGCGGCGCCGGCTACCTGGGCCGCTCCTCCGACGTCCAGACCGAAGTCTTCTCCTACGACCTCGACAAGCGCGAGAGCAAGAGCCTGGCCAAGGGCATCGGCGGCCTGGTCCTCTCCGGCGACCGCAGGAAGCTGCTGGTCAGCGAGCGCGGCAGCTTCCGGCTGCTCGACGTTGGCGGCGGCGAGGCGAAGACCATCTCCCTCGCCGGCCTGACCGTCGACCGCGTGCCGGCCGACGAGTGGACCCAGATCTTCGACGAGGTGTGGCGGCGGTTCCGGGACTTCTTCTATGCCCCGAACATGCACGGCTACGACTGGGAAGCGCTGCGCGAGCAGTATCGCCCGCTGCTGGCCCACGTCGGCCACCGCAGCGACCTGAACTACCTGATGAGCGAGATGGTCGCCGAGCTCAACGTGTCCCACGCCTACGTCAGCGGCGGCGACTGGGAGGCACCGGACCGGCCACGCGCCGCACTGCTCGGCGCCCGCTTCGAACTCGACGAGGACGCCGGCCGCTACCGGATCGCTCGTATCTTCGAGGGCCAGAACGAGGAGCCCCGCTACCGCTCGCCGCTGACCGAGATCGGCGTCGGCATCGACGCGGGCGACTACCTGTTCGCGATCCAGGGCCGCGAGCTGACGCCGGACACGAACCCCTTCCAGCTCCTGCGCGAGGCCGGGCGGGGACCCCTGGAGCTGACCGTCGGTTCGAGCGCCGACCGCGGCGAGGCGAGGAACGTCCTCGTCGACCCGATCGCGAGCGAGGACGCGCTGATCTATCTCGCCTGGACCGAACGCGCCCGCGGCATCGTCGAGGAGCTCGGCGGCGGCCGGATCGGCTACCTCCACATCCCCGACATGTCGGCGAGCGGCATCCGGGAGTGGATCAAGTGGTACTACGGCCAGGTCCGCAAGGACGCCATGGTCGTCGACGTCCGCTCGAACGGCGGTGGCAACGTGTCGCCGATGATCATCGAGCGGCTGCGGCGCGAGACGCTGATGCTCGACTTCGAGCGCAACCGCGACTCCGTCGACACCTCGCCCGGCGGCGTCTTCCACGGCCACCTCGTCTGCGTGATCGACGAGGACACCGCCTCGGACGGCGACCAGTTCGCGTACCAGTTCCGCCGAGCCGGGCTGGGACCGATCGTCGGCAAGCGGAGCTGGGGCGGCGTGGTCGGCATCTACGGCCGGGCGCCGCTCATCGACGGCGGTTCGGTCAACGTGCCCGAGGCCGGCTCCGCCGACCCGGAGGGCAACTGGGTGATCGAGGGGTACGGCGTCGACCCGGACATCGAGGTCACGAACCTGCCACGGGACATCCTCGAAGGGCGGGACCCGCAACTCGCGAAAGCCGTCGAGCTCCTGCTCGAGAAGCTGGCGGAAGATCCGCGGACACTGCCCGGCCGCCCGGCCGACCCGATCAAGACGCCATAGGCGCCAAGGAGACTCCCGATGTACCCGAGAAGATCAGCAACGGCGGCTCTCATCGCCGCGGCATGCCTCGCGGCGCCCGCGGCTGCCGCCGACTCGAACGAAGCCAACGACTGGCCCGGCTTCCGCGGCGCCGACGGCAGCGGCATCGCCCGTTCCGGTCCCGGCCCGGCGGCCGACCTCGACCTCGATCGCAACCTGCTCTGGAAGGCGAAGGTCGAGGGCCGCGGCCACTCCTCGCCCGTCGTTGCGGACGGCAGGGTGTTCCTGACCACGGCGATCGTGGGCGACGTCATTCCAGGCGCGGGACCGCCCGAGCACACCTTCGCGGGTCAGCCGTTCACGCATCCCCAGTCCGTCGACGGAAACCGCCATCACACGATGAAGGTGATCGCCCTGGACGCCGATCACGGCGACCTGCTCTGGTCTCACACGGCCTACGCGGGCCGCGTCTACGACGACCGCCACTCCGAATCGTCCTACGCCTCGCCCACGCCGGTCACCGACGGCGAGCGGGTCTACGCCTACTTCGGTTCCGAGGGCGTCTACGCCTACACGGTCGACGGGGAGCCGGGCTGGGAGCGCGACATCGGCGACATCAAGACGGTCGGCCTCGGCGTCGGCACCTCGCCGGTGCTCCACGACGGCCTGCTG
Source organism: Thermoanaerobaculia bacterium (assembly GCA_022826745.1). Classification (GTDB taxonomy): domain Bacteria; phylum Acidobacteriota; class Thermoanaerobaculia; order Multivoradales; family Multivoraceae; genus Multivorans. Next base: position 14,247 of record JAJDUI010000036.1, read on the forward strand.
ATCATCCTGGCCGACGAGGACAGCGGCGACGACTCCTTCATCGTCGCGCTCGACGCGGCGACCGGCGAAGAGGTCTGGAAGCGCGACCGGCCGGTGCAGGCGAGCTGGGCGACGCCCGTCCTCGCCGAACACGATGGCCAGCAGCAACTGCTCACCAGCGGCAACGAACTGGTCATCGCCTACGACCCCGCCGACGGAAGCGAGCTCTGGCGTGCGAAGGGCCTCGAGAACAACGCGATCCACATCCCGATGCTCGTTGACGACCTGGCCGTCTTCACCTCCGGCTACCCCGCCAAGATCTCGTTCGCGATCCGGCTCGACAGCCGGGGCGATCTCACGGGCAGCGACGACGCGCGGGTCTGGACCTACCGCAAGGGCACCGGCTACGTGCCTTCGAACCTCCTCTACGACGGCCTCCTCTACCTGACCAACGACGGCGGCGTGATCACCTGCCTCGACGCGCGCACCGGCGAAGTCGTCTACGAGGGCGGCCGGCTGCCGATCCGCGGACGCTACTCCGCCTCCATGGTCGGCGGCGGCGGCCGCATCCTGATGGTGAACACCGACGGCGACGCGGCGCTCTTCCTCGCCGGCCGCGAGCACGAGGTGCTCGGCAGTTTCTCGGTCGGCGAGCCGGTCTGGGCGACTCCCGCCATCGCCGGCGACCGGCTGTACGTCCGCGGGCGGGAGCACCTGTTCGCTTTCGGACCCGCCTCTGGAGAGGGCGCCACGGCAACGGGGAGCGGCAGCGACGCGCTATGATCTGACGGCGCGATGTGAGCCCTCCGCATCCCAGCACGGAGCTACGGTCGACGAGAAGCACCGGGCGCGTCGCGGTCCTCCTGCCGTGCCTCAACGAGGAAGCGACAATCGGCAGCGTCGTGGGCCAGTTTCAGACGGCCCTGCCCGAGGCCTCCATTTACGTCTGCGACAACGGTTCGGAGGACGGCACCGCCGAAGCCGCCCGCCGGGCCGGCGCCGAGGTCATCGTTGAGGAAGGGCGCGGCAAGGGCCGGGCCGTGCGCCGCCTGTTCCAGGAAGTCGACGCCGACGTCTACCTGATCGCCGACGGCGACGGCACCTACCACGCCGCCAGCGCCGAGCGTCTCGTTTCCACCCTGGCCGGCCGCTACCTGGACATGGTCGTGGCGGTTCGCCGGAGCACGGAGCCCGGCGCCTACACGCCGATCCGACGCCTCGGCAACCGCCTCTTCAGCCTGCTCGCCCGGTGGCGCTGCCACCGAGCGGTCCGCGACCTGCTCTCCGGTTACCGCGCCTTCTCCCGCCGGTACGTCGACGCCTTCCCCGCCCACTCCGACGGCTTCGAGGTCGAGACCGAGATGACCCTGTTCGCCGCGTCGGCCGGAATGGCCTGGGACGAAATCGAGTGCCCCTACTTCGCACGCCCGCCAGGGTCGCGAAGCAAACTGCACGCCTTCCGGGACGGTCTCCGGATCCTCCAGACGCTCCTCTGGGCGCCCGCCGCGGCCGCGGGTGAGCAGCGCCTCGGAGGGTTGCGAGCCGCCGTCCTGGTGGCCGCGGTAACGATCGTCGCCACGGCCTCCTTCCTCGGCCTCAACTGGCTCGCGGCCAACGCCGACCCGGAGCCCGTCGCCGACGCTCTCCGGACCTCGTACGAGCACCCGGAACGCACGCTCGAGGACTCTGCCGAGCGCTTCAACGACTGCCTGCTGAGCCTGATGGCGCTCGACCGCGGCGGCACGCTCGGCGAACGCACCGTCTCGCCCCGGCGCGTCTACGGCTACACCCGGCCCCAGCGCCCCTGCGACGCCCTCGAGCAGCGGCTGAGCCAGGGGGCGGTCGACGACTCGGACTTCCTGACCGTCTTCTACCACCAGTACTGGGCCGGCCAGCGGGTGATGCTGCAGTGGCTGCTGCCGCCGCTCGGCGTCGACGGCCTGAGGCGAACGCTGCGCGTGCTGACGTTCGGCCTGCTCGGGCTCGGGTTCGTCGCTGCGCTGGCACGCATCGTCCTTCTCTTCATCGGCCGCGAGCCCGAAAGCAAGGCGGCCGGAGGCCGGCCGGAAGGCCGGCGCACCGACAGGGCGGCGCCGCGCCAGAGCGCCGGCAACTCGAGGCGCTGGCGCGAGCACTTCTTCCAGGCGACGGCCTTAGCCGCCCTCTTCCTCTGCCTGTTCCTGTTCCTCGACCTGGACCGTCGCGCGGAGAGCTTCACAACCGGCGCCTCCAACGTTCTGACTCTCGCCCTGCTCATCGCGGTGCCGGCATTCGGGATCGCCAACTGGAAACCGGGACGCCAGGTCCTCCTCTTCGCCGGCTTCGGCGCCGCGATCGCCTACCACGAACTCCTCTTCGGCAGCGCCCTGATCGGCCTGGTCTGCGTGCTCCTCGCCCTCTCCACGGCGCCGCCCCCCGTCCACGCCACGGTCGCGGTGGCCCGGAACTGGTGGCCCGCCCTCTACCTGCGCTGCGGCGGCGCCTACGTCGGCTGCCTCTCCGCCGTCTTCCTGCTCCGCGTCGTCATCGCCGAGCTCGTGTTCAGGGAACCGGTGCTGTTCAAGTTCTGGGATCAACTCACGCACCGGCTCTACGGAGCGCCCCGCAGTTCGATCCACCCGGAGATCGACGTCTTCTACGCCTCCCGGCCGACCATGGAGAGGTTCCTCGAACGGCTCGGAAACAACCTGGGCACCGTCGGCTTCGGCTCGACCGCGGTCGCCCTCATCCTGATCGCTGGCGCTGCCCTGACCCTGATCGCCGCGACCGTCTTCGTCCTGAAGCAACGGCCTTCCCTGGAAGAACCCTGGCGCTGGCTCGGCGTTCTCGCCGCCGGCTGGTGCGTTCCCGCGTGGTACGTCGTCTTCTCTGCCCACTCGATGGCGCACGTACCGGTGGCGATCCGCCTGCTGGCGCTGCCCTACGCGGCGGCGGCGGTGCTCATCGTGGGCGTTGCGGTGTTCGGCCGGCGAACCGAGGTTGTTTGAAATCTCGGAGTCAGGCGCCTGAAATCTCGGAGTGTCTACGCCCTCCTCGACTGGGCTTCTTCGCTCCTACGCTTGAAGATGCGGCGGTGACCGCCGAGATTTCAAGCACGATGACGCTCTGCCGCGACTGGTAACTTGGCTCCTATGCCACCAAACCGACTCGCGTTCGCCCTGCTGGCTGGCCTGGTCGTTCTCACGGCTGGCGTCGCCGTAGCCCAGCCGCCCTCCCGACCCAACATCATCGTCATCCTCGCCGACGACCTGGGCGTCGAAACGCTGGGCGTCTACGGTGGCACGTCCTACGAGACGCCGGAGCTTGACCGGATCGCCGCGGAGGGCATGCGGTTCGAGAACGGGCACTCCCAGCCGCTGTGTACGCCCACCCGGGTCAAGCTGATGACGGGGCTGCACAACTACCGGAACTACCGGGAGTTCATGGAACTCGATCCGGCCGACGTCACCTTCGCCCACGTGCTGGCGCAGGCGGGGTACCGGACGGTCATCTCGGGCAAGTGGCAGTTGACGAACAACCTCTACGTGGTCCACGAGGGGGCCTCGCCGCAGCAGGCGGGCTTCGACGAGCACCGGCTCTGGCAACTCCGGCGGGAGGGTCGCGGATCGCGCTACTGGGGACCGACCCTGGTCACGAACGACCGAAAGGAGACCTGGGGCGAAGACATCTTCGGGCCCGATCTGACGAACGACTTCGTGCTCGAGGCGATCGACGAACACGCTGCGGCGGATCCGGCGACCCGCAAGCCGCTCTTCGTCTACTACCCGATGGCGCTTCCCCACGATCCGTTCGTGACGACGCCGCATCAACCGGGCGCGGAGTCGAACCAGGAGCGGTTCGCGGCGATGGTGGCCTACATGGATCACCTGGTGGGGCGGGTGCGGGCGAAGCTGGTCGAGCACGAACTGGAGCGGAACACGCTGCTCCTGTTCATCGGCGACAACGGCACCTCGACCCGGATCACGTCGGTCCGCGACGGCCGGGAGATCCCCGGCGGCAAGGGGCGGTCGCTCCAGACCGGCAGCCACGTGCCTTACCTCGCCTGGTGGCCGGGGACGATCCCGGGCGGCCAGGTGAACGGGACCCTGGTCGACGTCGGCGACGTGTTTCCGACGCTCGTCGAAGCGGCCGCCGCCGGCCTGCCGCCGGGCCTCGACCTCGACGGCGAGAGCCTGCTGCCAATGCTCAAGGGCGGTCCCGCGCTCGACCGCGACGCCCTGTTCATCCACTACGAGTCCCGCTGGTACGCGGGCCCTCCGGCGCGTTACGCCTTCGACGAGCGCTTCAAGCGCTACGACGACGGGCGGCTGTTCGACCTCCTCGCCGACCCGAACGAGGAATCACCGCTCGGCGCGGCGAGCCTCGCGCCCGAGGACGCAGCCCGCGTCGAGGCGGTCGACGCCCTGCTCGCCTCCGAGCCAGGAGCCATCCGCACCGCCGGCGCCTGGAGGCCGCCGACACCCGGCGTCAACCGCTGGACGCCACCCGCCCACCGGCCGAACATCCTGCTCTTCATCGCGGACGACATGACGTTCAGCGACGCCGGCGCCCTGGGCAATCCGCAGGTCCACACCCCGAATCTCGACCGCCTGACCGAGCAGGGCACGACTTTCACCCACATGTACACGGCGACGGCCATGTGCTCGCCAACCCGGCACATGCTCTACACCGGCCAGTACCCGGTGCGAAGCGGCGCCTACCCGAACCACGCCAGGGCGAATCCCGGCACGAAGAGCGTCGTCCACTACCGGAGCGGCCTCGGCTACCGGGTCGGTCTGGCCGGCAAGTCGCACGTGGCGCCGGAAGACGTCTACCCCTTCGAGAAGGTCGCGGGCCGCGACCTCGACCCGGACCGCATGGGCGAGTTCATCGGCCGGGACCCGGAGCAGCCGTTCGCCCTGATCGTCGCCTCGACAGAGCCCCACCAGCCCTGGAGCAAGGGCGATCCGTCGCGCTACGACGCGGCTGCCCTCGAGTTGCCTCCCTACTTCGTCGACACGCCGGAAACCCGCGAGGCCCTGACCCGCTACTACGCCGAGATCACCTTCATGGACGGCCAGCTCGGCCAGGTCCTCGATCTGCTCGAGGAGCACGCCGCGCACGAGAACACGCTGACCATGTTCTACAGCGAGCAGGGGATCAGCGGTCCGCTGGCGAAGTGGACGCTGTACGAAGCCGGCATCCGCACCTCGCTCGTGGCCCGCTGGAGCCGCCGGATTCCGGCCGGCCAGACCTCCGCGGCGCTGCTGCAGATCAACGACCTGCTGCCGACCTGGATCGAGGCAGCCGGCGGCGCCGTGCCGCCCGAGATCGAGGGCGAGAGCATGCTCGACCTGCTGCTGGAACCGGGGCCGAAGCACCGCGACCTCGTCTACGGCATCCAGACCACGACCGGCATCATCGCCAACCTGGAGCCCTACCCGATCCGCTCGATCCGCGATGAGCGCTACAAGCTGATCTGGAACATCGCGCACGAGAACCGGTTCACGAACCTCGTGACGGAGGAGAACCGGGACGGCTTCTACTTCTCGTGGCGGGACGCCGCCGAAACGGATCCGGCGGCCCAGGCGCTCTACGAGCGATACCAGCATCGGCCGGAGTTCGAGTTCTTCGACCTCGAGGCGGATCCGCATGAACTGAACAACCTTGCGGAGTCGCTGGAACATCGGCTGCGCCTCGAGGAGATGCACGCGCAGCTACAGGCGTGGATGACGGATCAGGGGGATCTGGGGCTCCAGACTGAGATCGAGGCGCCGCAACATCAGTCGCGGCCGCGTTAGGGAAAGAAGTGTCGATCCCTTCGTGTGGCCCCCGGAAAGGTCGGTTTCCGATGAGGCATTCATGAGGGCCTATCTCGACTTCGTCAACGGCACGCTGATACTCGGCGCCACGCTGGTTGTGGCGCTCCTTCTCGTCGCGGTGATCCAAGCCCTGCCCATCGGCGGCGAACTGCTCGACGAGAAGGTGGGCTACACGCACGAAGAGGCGGTGGCCGCGATGGAGGGCTACGGCGAGAAAGGGCGACGGACGTATGCGTGGTCCGCCGCGACGCTGGACACGTTGTTGCCCCTCGTCTACGCCAGTTTTCTGGCCGGCGCCGTCTACCGTCTGCGACCTGCGGAACGGTTCTGGAGACTGGCCTGGCTGCCCCTGGCGGCGGGAGTGCTCGATCTTTGCGAAAACGTCCAGATCACCGTCATGCTGATCGGATACCCTGACGTGTCCGCCGGGCAAGTCGCGAGCGCGTCGTTGTTCACGATGTTGAAGAGCTATGCGCTTCTGTTCAGCATGGCGCTGACGGTGGCGCTGGCGATTGCCGCGACGGTCCGACGCGGCCGCCGGGCACCTCACCGGGCTTCGTAGGACGGCTCCTGTCGGTGCGGAGCCCCGGTAGCGGGACGAACGTGGCGCTCGCCGGCTACTTCGCCGGCGGGTAGTAAGTCTCCCCAACCGTGCGGCCACCGTTGCCGTTCGGGCGCTCCAGTCGACCCGCCAGCGCCTGCCGCGCCAGTTGGTTCGCAGCGATCAGTGAAACGACCGCCAGGCCGCCGATGTAGTCGGCCAGCGCCTTCAGGTCGCCGCCATCGGCCAGTTCCAGCGCGTTGATGTAAGCCGTCTTCTCCTGCGCCGTGATCACCGGCGGCGGCAACGAGCGCTTCAGGTACGCCCAGGCCATCAGGAGCCGGGACACCCTGCCGTTGCCGTCCTGAAGCGGATGACCGCACACGAAGCGGTGGTGTAGCCAGGCGGCCTCCGCGTTGACGGGATAGCCGCCTGTGCCCACAAGCTCATACTCGGCAAAGAACCGGTCCATCTCGGACTGCACCTGCTCAGGCGGGCAGTACTCGTGAACCCGGCCGTCGGCGCGTCTTGGGTTGTTGGGCTGAATCTTCCACTGGCCCCTGGTCCTGAAGGGAACCGCCACGCGGCGGCCCTCCAGGTCCACACCGGCAACCGTCTCCTGGTGGCGGGTCAGAAGCTGGTGCCAGCTCTTGACCATGTGCTCCGAAAGCGCGTGTCCGCTCGCGACGTCTTCGAACACCATGTCGTAGGCGGCTTCCTGGTCCTCGAGCAAGCCGCGGATCGTGTCGTCGCCAAGCGCCTCGACCGTGTGTGCGCCTGCTACGCCCGCAAAGCCCTCCGCCACCAACTGCTCGGTGACCCCATGACGCATCGTGTAGAGGCCCTCGATCTGCCCGGTCTCGACAGCGAATGCCCGAACGCGCTCGCGGAGCCAGGCCTGCATGAAGCGCTCCTTGGCGGCATCACGCTTGAGCTCAGCCAGGTGCCGTGCCCAGGCCGTCTCCTGTTCCACCTGTCCGGGCAACGCCCACGACTCGGCGCCTTCGGGGATTCCCTCAAGGGGTGCCCAGCGCCACGGCTCATCGGCGGTCATGAAGGCAGTCTAGTTGGAGGCTCGAACTGTCGCCGCTTCGCGGCGCGGCGCTTCCAAGGGCGGGTCAGAAGACCCGCGCACCCAGCGGACCAGAAGGCTCGTGCACCCGGCGGTGCTACGCGGCCGTCTCCTGCTGGGCGTACTGCAACTGGTACAACCGCCAGTAGACGCCGCGGCGGTCGAGGAGTTCGTCGTGGGTGCCGTGCTCGCAGATGGCGCCGTGGTGGAAGACGTAGATGCGGTCGACGTCCTTGATCGTCGACAGGCGGTGGGCGACGACGATTGAGGTCTTGCCTTCCATCAGGTGCCGTAGGGCGTCCTGGATCAGGGCCTCGGTCTCGGTGTCAACGCTCGACGTGGCCTCGTCGAGCAGCAGGAGTTGCGGTTCGCGGGCCAGGGCGCGGGCGAAGGAGAGCAGTTGCCGCTGGCCGGTCGAGAAGTTGACGCCGCGCTCGCTGACCTTGTGCGCCCAGCCGTTCGGCAGGCGCTCGATCAGGTCGTCGACGTGGGTGGCGCGCGCCGCCTCGTCCACCACCTCGTCGGCTACGTCGCGGCCGAGGACGATGTTGTACCGCAGGTCGCCGTCGAACAGGAAGACGTCCTGGAGCACGAACGCCATCCGCCGCCGCAGTTCGGGCTTCGGGATGTCGCGGATGTCCCTGCCGTCGACCCGGATCGACCCCTCCTGCAGCTCGTAGAGACGCGCCAGCAGCTTGAGCGTCGTCGTCTTGCCGGAGCCCGTGTGGCCGACGATCGCGACCCGCTCGCCGGGTCTGACCCGGAACGAGACGTCGCGCAGCACGGTCTCCGCGCCGTAGGCGAAGGTGACGCCGTCGAACTCCACCTCGCAGCCGTCGGGCTCGGCGACGGCCTTCGTCTCGCCCGTTGTCGCCGCTTCGCGGCCTTCGGGTTCCCGCGGCTCGTCCAGCAACTGGAACACGCGCTCGGCGCTGGCCATGGACGACTGCATGACCGAGTACTTCGCCGACAGGTCCATCAGCGGCCGGAAGAACCGGCTCATGTAGTCGGAGAACACATAGATCGTGCCGAGCGTGATGCCGCCCAGGCCCATCATCTCCGCGCCGTACCAGAAGATGAGCGCCCGGGTCAGGTTCGTCGCCAGGTCGACGGTCGAGAACAGCAGCGCGTCGTAGCGGATCGAGCGCAGCCAGGAATCCCGGTGGGAAGCGTTCTCGCGCCTGAAGTCCTCGAAGTTGCGCCGCTCGCGGGCGAACAACTGGACCACCTTCATGCCGGAGATCGTCTCCTGCAGGTGGGCGTTCAGGCGGGCGATCTTGACCCGCACCTCCCGGTAGGCCTCGCGCACCTTATAGCGGAAGATCGCCGCCGCGATGCCCAGGACCGGCACCAGGGCCAACGCCGCCAGCGCCAGCCGCGGGTCGATCGCGAACAGCATGGTCAGGATGACGACCATGACGAACACGTCCGCCACCATCGCGATGACGCCCGCAGAGAACATCTCCGCCAGGTGCTCCAGGTCGTTCGTGAGCCGCGTCACGAGCCGGCCGACGGGGTAGCGGTCGAAGAAGCGCATCGGCAGCCGCTGGACGTGATCGAACAGCGTCCTGCGGACGTCCCGGACCGTGCGCTGGCCAAGGGAGATCATCGTGAAAGCCCGCAGCCAGTCCATGATCAACGTGACGATCGAGATGGCGAACACCAACCCGAACATCCAGGCCAGGGGTCCGAGTCCCAGGCGCGGCACGACGAAGGGCGCCATCCAACCCACTTCCGTGGTCGTCACTCCCTCGGTCAGGTAGTTCAGCGCGGCGCCGACGACGAGCGCCGGCATGAGTTCGAGGACGGCGCGCGGCGGAATCAACGCGAAGTTCAGCCCGATCCAGCCGCGATACGGCCGCATGAACGGCCAGAGCCGCTTGATCAGCTCCGTGTCGTAGACCTTGCCGAGATCCCGCTCGCGGCCGAGCTGGGCAGCCTCGCTCCGCTCCTCGCTCACGACGGCTCCCCCAGGGGCAAGCGCTGCTGGCCCGCGGCGGCCGGGGCAGGGACGCCGGCGGCCGGCTCGGGCAGCGCCGCGTCACGGTCGCCGACCTCGAGTTCCGACAGCAGCTCCTGGCGATGGTGCAGGCGGGCATAGAAGCCGCCCAGCTCGACGAGCTCGCGGTGGGTCCCGCGCTCGGTGATCCGGCCGTTCTCGAGCACGACGATCTGATCCGCGTGCCGCACCGCCGAGATCCGGTGCGCCACGATGAAGCAGGTACGGCCGCGCCGCCTGCCCTCGAGATCCCCCAGGATCGCCTCTTCGTTACCGTGGTCGACGCTGGAGAGAGAGTCGTCCAGGATGAGGATCGACGGACGCAGGATCATCGCCCGCGCCAGGGCGACCCGTTGGCGCTGACCGCCCGACAGGGTGACGCCCCGTTCCCCGACGACGGTGTCGAAACCGTCCTCGAACTCCTCGATCTCCCGCTCGACCTGGGCCCGCGCGGCCGCCCGCCTCACCTCCGAGATGTGGGCGTCGGGTACGCCGTAGCGGATGTTCTCGGCCACCGGGATGGAGAACAGGAAGCTGTCCTGCGGCACCATCGCAATGCTCGAACGCAGCAGGTGGACCGGCATCCGGTTGAGGTCCACGCCATCGATCAGGATCGCCCCGTCGTCGATCTCGAGCAACCTCGGCACCAGGCTGACCAGGGTCGTCTTGCCCGACCCGACCGGTCCCACGATGCCGACCGTGCTGCCGGCCTCCACGGTCAGATCGACGCCCTTGAGCGCCGGCACGTAGCTGCCCGGATAGGTGAACGTGAGGTTGCGGAACTCGACGCGTCCCTTGATCTCCGAAACCGCGGCGACATCCTCGCGATCACGGATCGACGGCACGATGTCCAGAACGGAGCCCAGCCGCTCCAGCGCCGCGAGGCCCCGCTGGGTGATCGACACGACGAAGCCCAGCATCATCGTCGGGAACGTCAGCATGCCGATGAGCCCCCAGAACAGCCAAAGGTCCTCGGTGCCGAGCAGACCCGTCTGCACCCGCTGGCCACCCAGCCACAGCACGACCGCAGCCGACAGGGCCGGCACCAGGCCGACGCTGGCAAACATCGTCGTCTGCATGACCCCGACCTTCATCATCCGCCGGAAGAGCTCCTGGTTCTGCTCCTCGAAGCGGTCCCGCTCCAGGTCGGACAGGTCGTAGGCCTTGACCACCAGCGCGCCCGACGCGTTCTCCTGGACGACCGTGGAGACCTTACCGAGCTGCTCCTGGCCGGCCAGGTTGGCCTGGAACATGTAGCGGCTGTAGTGGCGCGTGATCAGGACGAAGAGCGGGAAGGGCCCCAGCGCCCAGAGAGTCAGCGTCGCGTCCACGGGTAGCAGCACGATCATGGCGCCCGCGAACAGCACCGGCGTCTGCAGCAGGTTCAGCAGACCCATCCCCAGGAACATCCGGATGCTGTTGATGTCGTTCACGGCCCGCGACATGAGGTCGCCGGTGCGGTGAGCGAGGTAGAAGGACTGCGGCAGGCTCTGGAGGTGGGCGAAGTAGTCGTTGCGGATGCGGAACTCGATCTGCCGGCCGATGTTGAACATGACGATGCGCGAGAACAGCCGCGCCAGCGCCAGGCAGACGGAGGCGGCGACCAGCCCGAGGATCGCCCGCCCGACGACGTCCGGGGCGTTCTCGAAGGCGGCGACGATGCGCCGGATCGACAGCGGGATGAGCTGAAAGAAGAGCGCGTAGAGGAGGGTGAGAATCCCGCCCAGAACGTAGGCGCCGGGGGCGAGGCGCATGTACGCGAACAGCCGGGCGAGCGGCTTCTGGCTTCCTGCCGCCTCACCGTCCATGGCGGAGGACCATAACAACGCACCTCCCCCGATCGCCGCGCGGCTGGGGTAGGCTGCCGCAGCTTTCCCCACCGCAAGTACGCCATCCATGAAGCTCCACTGGTTCGTCTTCCTCACGCTGATCGGCATGTGCCTGGCGGTCGGCGCGGCCTTCGTCGCGCCAACGGAGGTCGTCGTTCAGGACGGCGCGACCGAGCAGGTGGTAAGCAGCAGCGGCTTCCAGCACGACCGTTTCTCCACGATGCGCCAGGGCGGCCCGGGCGCCGAACGTCACGCCAGGACGCTCTGGATCGGCTGGGCCTTCGTCCTCTTCCAGGTGCTCTTCTTCGGCGGCTGCCTGGCGATGGGCATGGAGCGCCGGGGCGCCGAAGGCCCGTCACTGGGGCCCGCCCGCGGCCCGCTCCTCTACGCCACGTTGATTCTGGCGGCGATCTTCACCGCGCTCGTCTTCTCGTACCAGCGCTACGCCACCTCGGACACGCACACCCTGTTCCTCGGCTTCCCCAGGCCGACGGCGTGGGTCTTCTACGCGGTCTGGCCCTTCCCGGTGTACGTCATGTTCGTCTACATGCGGATCTTCGACCGCTGGTTCTTCACCGAGGAGGACGAGCGCAAGGTGGCGGAACTCGCGGCGGCGCAGCGTCAGAGAGAAGCGGAAGGCGGCTGATGGAGGAAAGTCGCAACGCGGTCGTCCTGACCTGCCTGCTCATCTACTTCGCGCTGTGCATCGGCGTCGGCGTCTGGGCGCTCAGACGCACGAAGTCGTCCCAGGACTTCTTCATGGCCGGCCGCGAACTCGGCATCATCGTCACCGCCTTCGCCCTCTTCTCGAGCACGCTCTCCGGCTTCGGCTTCGTCGGCGGCCCGGGGCTGGTCTACAGCCAGGGCATGACGTCCGTGTGGATGATCGTCTGCGGCACGGTGGCGAGCTGCTTCACGTTCTTCCTGGTCGCGAAGCGGCTGCGCATCTTCTCGGAGGTCTACCAGACGGTCTCGCTGCCCGACACCGTCGCCCTCCGCTACCAGAGCGAGGTCACGCGGTTCCTGACCGCGGTGGCGATCATCCTCGGCGTCGTCGGCTACCTGGCGGCGCAGATCATGGCGATGGCGGTCGTGCTGCAGGAGATCCTGAACAGCGTCGACGGCATGCCCCATGTGAGCCTGGGCGCCTCGATGGCGATCTCCGTCGCCGTCCTCGTCTTCTACTGCGTGACCGGCGGCATCATCGCCGGCGTCTACACCGACGTCGTCCAGGGCGCCGTGATGGCGGTGGCCGGTGTGCTGGTCGTGATCGCGGCCGTCAACGCGGTCGACGGCGGCCTCGCCGGCGGCGCAATGACCCTGGTGAACGACGATCCGGAGGCGATCGGACCTTGGGGCACCCTGGGCATCATGGGGGCGCTGTCCTACTACTTCCTGTTCGTGGCCGGCGCCTGCGGACAGCCGCACATCGTCACCAAACTGATGATGAACAAGCGGATCCGGCAGTTCAAGCAGATCTTCCTGGTCAGCGCGATCGCCGGCGTTCTCGCGGCGCTGCTGTGGATCGCGATCGGTTTCGCGATGCGAGCGCTGGTCGTCGCCGGCGACCATCCCGAACTCGGCCAGCCCGACGACGCGGCCTACGCCTTCCTGCAGGCGTACGCGCATCCGATCCTGGCCGGCATCGTCTTTGCCGCCCTCTTCGCGGCGATCATGTCGACCGCCGACGGTTTCCTGAACATCGGCGCGGCGGCGATCATCCATGACATTCCCAAGGCGATCACCGGCAAGCCGCTCAAGAAGGAACTGTTCTGGGCGCGCACGGCGACGCTCGCCCTGGCCGTCGGCGCGGCGCTGTTCGTGAGCCTCTCCAAGGAGGACCTGGTCGCCCTGCTCGGCACCTTCGGCTGGGGGACGTTCGCAGCGGCGCTCGTGCCCACCGTGGCGATCGGCTTCAATTGGAAACGGGCGACCGCGCTCGCGGCGAACGTCGCGATCATCTCCAGCCTGGCGGTCAACTTCTTCATCGAGATCAGGGAGATCCAGGTACCCCACGGCATCCACGGCGGCGCCATCTCGCTGCTTCTGTCGCTGACGCTCTTCTTCGGCATCTCCCTGCTGTCGAAGCCGAAGCCGCTGCCGGAAGAGATCGACGCGATCATCGACTTGTGATGGCCGTCTCCGCCGACTTCCAGCGTTCGCCGGCACCGCGCGACTGCGGCTTCCCCAACGTCGACGCGGTCATCGCGGCGCTCCGCGCCGAGGACTACATCGCGGAGCGCGACCTCGCGACCGCGATCTACCTGTCGCTGCGCATGGGCAAGCCGATCTTCCTGGAGGGCGAGCCCGGCGTCGGCAAGACGGAGGTCGCCAAGGCGCTCTCCCGGTGCCTCGGCTCCGAGCTGATCCGGCTCCAGTGCTACGAGGGGCTCGACGTCTCGACCGCCGTCTACGAGTGGAACTACCGGCGGCAACTGCTCCACCTGCGCGGGCTCGAGGCGACCGGCGGCGGCGACGCCCGCACCGCGGTCGACGACGTCTTCTCGGCCGACTTCCTGCTCGAGCGCCCGCTGCTGCGGGCGGTCCGGCAGAGCCGCAGGGGCGAGGCCCCGCCGGTGCTGCTGATCGACGAACTGGACCGAGCGGACGAGGAGTTCGAGGCCTACCTGCTCGAGATCCTGGCCGACTTCCAGATCACGATCCCGGAGATCGGCACCGTCGCCGCCGAAACGCCGCCGGTCGCCGTCGTCACCTCGAACCGCACCCGCGAGGTCCACGACGCGCTGAAGCGCCGTTGCCTCTACCACTGGATCGACTTCCCGGACTACGAGAAGGAAGTGCAGATCGTGCTCCGCCGCGTGCCCGAGGCGCCCGAGCACTTCGCCGCCGAGATCGTCCGCCTCGTCCAGGCGCTCCGCGAGGAGGATCTCTTCAAGCAGCCCGGCGTCGCCGAGACGCTCGACTGGACGAACGCCCTGATCGCCCTCGACCAGGAGACGCTCTCCGACGCCATCCTGCGCGACACCCTGGGCGTCCTGCTGAAGTACCAGGACGACCTCGACAAGATCGACGACGAGGCGGTGCGCCGGCTGTTGCGGAAGAGCCAGTCAGAGTAGCGGGCAGGCCAGAGAGCAAGGACTCAGGGAGTGAGCGTCCGGGCTACTCGGATACCGTTGTTGCGGAAGCGGTTGCCGGCGCTGTACCTGTAGCGGTTCGCGGAGCGGAGAAACCTCGGATAGCCGTACCAGGAACTGCCGCGCAAGACGCGACGGGAACAATCGCCCGACTGCCAGGCGCTCCCGTCCGAGGGTGCACCCCTGTAGCTACCATTCCAGCAGTCCTGCACCCACTCGAACACGTTTCCGTGCATGTCGTGAAGACCCAACCCGTTCGCGTCAAACGAACCCACTGGAGCGGTCCCTTCCCAATCCCACCGGCTCCCGCAACCACTGCAGTTCGCACGACCCGAACCGATCTCGTTCCCCCAACTGTAAGCCGTCGACGTACCGGCGCGAGCCGCATACTCCCACTCCGACTCGCTCAGCAAACGGTACTCCGCTCCCGTCTCAGACGACAGCCAACTCACGTACTCCTGGGCGTCGTCCCAGGACACGTTCACCACCGGACGATTGCCGCGACCCCAGCCCTCGTCGTCTGGACGATGACTGCAACCGCCGGCCGACACGCAAGCCTCCCACTGCGCGAACGTCACCTCGTGCTTCGACACCGCGAAAGCCTGCGAGATCGTCACCTCGTGCACCGGCAGCTCAGCGTCCCCACAGCGCACACCCGACACGCAACCCATACGAAAACTGCCCGCCGGAATCACCACCATCTCCGGACCGTTCCCACCCGAACGCAGCGCATCATGGAACGTCTCGCCCGATACGCCCCGACCGCTGCCGGCGGAAGCCGCCGAGGCCCCGGTTTCCGCCGCATCGATCTGCGTGTCCGGGGGCAACTGCGCGGCGCCGGGAGTCGGCGTACACAGCACAGCGAGTGCCAGGGCGGCAGTCAGAAGTCGCAGGGGCCTCTCGGTCATCTCGCTCTCCGTGGGTTCGCGGGTGGCGCGACTCTACTAGCCGCCTTCTCGGCGGTCGGACTGACCCTCGGCGATGATGACTGAGGCGGCCGCGGCTGTGACGCGCGGCCACCTGCTGCGCAACATCGTTCTCTTCGGCCGCCTGCTGCGGGTCGGCAGCCTGGACGTGACGCCGACCCAGTTGCGCGACTGGGTCGCCGCGCTCGAACTGGTCGACCTCGCCCGCAAGCGGGACGTGAAGGCGGCGGCCCAGGCGGTGCTGGTCAGTCGCCGCCGCGACCTCCCCTGGTTCAACAAGGCCTTCGAGCTCTTCTGGCAGGCCCGCGACCCGCGGGAACTCGAGCAGCTCGAACTCGGACTGATGATCCAGCGCCGGACCGAGCGGACGAAGCGAGCGGCGATCCAGAAGCTGGCGCTCAACGACGGCGACGGGAGCGATGAGCGCGAGGACGACCGGGACCGTACGGCCCGCGCCCAGCTCTACAGCGCCCGCGAGGCGCTGCGGCAGAAGGACTTCGCCGAACTCGAGGGCGACGAACTGGACGAGATCAAGCGGCTGATGGCCACGATGCACTGGCAGCTCGAGACGCGCCGCACCCGCCGGCTCCGGCCGGACCGCCACGGTCATCGGCTCGACCTGCGGCGGACGCTCCGGCGAAGCCTGACCCAGGGCGGCGAGATGGTCGACCTGGTCCACCGGGGCCGCAAGCACCGGCGGCGACCTCTGGTCCTGCTCTGCGACATCTCGGGCTCCATGGAACCCTACTCGCGGCTGCTGCTCCACTTCATCTACGCCGTGTCCCACCCCCGATCGGCCGACCCCGGAGTTTCACGGGTCGAGGCGTTCGCCTTCGGCACGCGGTTGACCCGCCTGACCCAGGAGCTGGCCGAACGCGATGTCGACCGGGCGCTACAGGCAGCCGCCCATCGCATCGAGGACTGGGGCGGCGGCACCCGCACCGGCGACGCGCTGCGAGAGTTCAACTTCACCTGGAGCCGGCGCCTGCTCGGCCAGGGCGCCGCCGTCCTGATCATCAGCGACGGCTGGGACCGTGGGGACATCGGCCTGCTCGGCCACGAGATGGAACGCCTCCACCGGAGTTGCCACCGTCTGATCTGGCTCAACCCGTTGCTCGGCTCGCCGGACTACCAGCCGCTGACCCGCGGCATCGTGGCCGCGCTCCCGCACGTCGACGACTTTCTGCCGGTCCACAACCTGGCAAGCCTGGAGCAGTTGGGGGACTTGCTGGCCGCGCTGTAGCGTCGCCCTCGACGCCACAGGTTCCGCTGGGTGCGCGGGTCTTCTGACCCGCCCTCGGGCGGAGCCGCAGGGCGGCGCAGCCCGGACAATAGAGCCGCCGGCCGGAGGCCGGCGACGATGCTGGACGCCGCCTTCGGCGGCAGCGGGTCAGAAGACCCGCGCACCCAGCGGATCCAGAGGACTAGCGGTGGAGGTTCTGCTCCAGGAAGCGCAGCATCATCCGTTCGATGAACGCGGCGTCGTCGATCTCCAGGGCGACCGTCGACGCCGGCTCGGCGCCGGGTTCGAACAGGGTCATGCTGCGCTCGTCGACGGTGACGCGGCCGTGTTCGACTCCGAGCAGGTCGGGCCACAGCAGGTAGCCGACGGCAACGGCATCGAACAGGCGCGGCGTGGTCTGGTTTCTCTCCTCGTTACGCCACAGCGAGTAGAGCGCCGTCACCGCATCGGTCAACGGGGTGCCTCGCATGTGCAGGTGGAGGCGGCGGTCGGCGTCGAGGCGGACGTGGTCCGTCACGTCGAGCGGAATGTAGACGACGTCCGTGCCGCCGGCCTGCACGCCGGCGTCGAAGAGGCGCGACGAGGCGGCGTCCGCGAGGACGTTCCACTCCCGCTGGGCGTCGCCGCCGTCGTAGCCGGAGCGGATCGAGCCGTACATCGAGACGACCCGCTTCGCGTTCTTCAGCACGTCCGGATCGAGTTCCAGCGCGTCGCCGATGTTGGTCACCGGGCCGACCGTGAGCAGCGTGATCTCGCCTGGAGCGGCGGCCAGCGTCTCCACGATGAACTCCGCCGCCGGCGTCGCCTGCGGCTGCACTTCGTCGAAGCCGCGCGCCCAGTGAAACTGCCGGTTGTACGGCGCCTCGGCGAACTGCTCGTGGGGCTTGCCGTCGCGCAGCGTCACCAGCGGCGTCTCCCGGCCGACGTAGACGGGAATGTGATCGAGCCCCGTCTCCCAGAGCATGCGCAGCGCGAGCGGCGCGCGATCCGGCGTGCGCGCGTGACCGACGGTGATGCCGACGAGCTCGATCTCCGGGCTCGCGAGAAGCAGAGCCAGAGCGTAAGCGTCGTCGATGTCCGAGCCGATGTCGCAGTCGAAGAGGACCTTCTGGGGCTCGGCTGGGGTGGGTTGCGCGGCAGCGGGCACACCGGAAACGAGGAGGGCGAGGAGGAGAAGAGCCGGAGCCGGCCAGAGGCCGGCGCGTTCTTGACGCCGCCTTCGGCGGCAGCGGGTCAGAAGACCCGCGCACCCAGTGGGTAACGCCGCAACAAGTTGCCTCCCGAGACCGTCCGTTTCCTTTGTCATCACGATGCTCCTTTCCTCAGCTTCCGGCGCTTTCGACACCGAGAGCGTAGTATTGCCCGCCATGCCCGACTCGCGACTCCGACGGTTCGTTCGTGATCCCCTGTTCGTGTTCCTGGTGATCGGGGTCGGGGTGTTCGCGCTCGACCGCATGGCCGGCGGGGTCTTCGACGCGGAAGGCCGAACGATCGTCGTCAACCGGGCGCAGGTGATCCGGCTGGCCGATCTCTGGAGCGCGCAGATCGGCCGGCTGCCGACCGTGGCGGAACTCGACTCCCTGGTTGACGACCACGTCCGGGAGGAGATCCTGGTGCGAGAGGCGGCGCGCATGGGTCTCGACCAGGACGACACGATCGTCCGCCGGCGCCTGGCCCAGAAGATGTCCTTCCTGATCGAGGACACGGCGGTCGCGGACGCGGTGCCGGACGCCGAGCTTGAGCAGTACTTCGAGGAGAACGCGGAGCGCTACGGGGAACCGCGACGCTTCACGCTCCGCCACGTCTACATCAGTCCCGATCGCCGCGGCAGCGACGAGGAAGCGGCCAGGGCAGCTTCCGACATTCTCGATCAGCTCCGCGCCGAGGGTAACGACGCCGCGCCCGAGAACACGCTCTGGCGGCGACTCGGCGACCCCTTCATGCTGCGCCGCGAATACGGCCGCCGAACCGCCGAGGACCTGGCCGAACTGTTCGGCGGCGCCTTCGTCGACGGACTGGAGACACTGCCGATCGGCGAGTGGGCGGGACCGGTCGAGTCCGCCTACGGCTACCACGTCGTTCGGCTCTCCGTCCGCACGGAAGCGCAGCCGGCGGTGCTCGAGGACGTGCGCCGGCGAGTGCTGGACGACGCCCAGCGCGACGCCCGCGACGCCGCGAACCGGGCCGCGCACGAGCAACTGCGCGAGCGCTACCGGATCGTGGTCGAGGAGATCGACTTCCTCTCCGAGCTGGAAGGCGGCGGCGCGGGCGAGGCCGGAGACGAGCCCTGAGCCGCCCCCTCGGCCACCTGCTCACGGCGGTAGCGACTCTCGCCGGTTTGTTCGTAGCGGCCGCCCCGGCGGACGCCCATGAGGTCCGTCCCGGCTACTTCGAACTGAACGAGTCGGAGCCCGGAACCTTCGAGGTCTTCTGGAAGCAGCCGCGCCGCGGCGCGCTGCTGCTCGTGCTCGATCCGTTACTGCCCGACCACTGCACCGAGACCGCCCGGCACCCGCCTGAGCACCTGGCCGGCGCCCTGGTCGAACGCTGGACCGTGGAGTGCGAGGCGGCGGACGGCGACCCGGACCGCATGTTCCACGGCGAAGCCTTCGGCATCGACGGTCTGGAACGCACCCTGACGGACGTCCTGCTCCGGATCAGCTTCGCCAACGGCGACAGCCTCACCCAGTTGCTCCGGCCGGAAGAGCCCTCGGTCACCGTGGACCGGGAGGCCGCCGGCAACGCCTGGCCCTACTTCCGGCTCGGCGTCGAGCACCTGGTGTTCGGCTTCGACCACATCCTGTTCGTCATCGGCCTGCTCTTCTATGTCCGCGATCCCTGGCGCCTGGTCGGCGTGATCACATCGTTCACCCTCGCCCACAGCATCACGCTGGCTCTTTCGTCCCTGGACGTGGTCAGGATGTCCCCGGCGCCGGTCGAGGCGGTGATCGCCCTGTCCATCCTGTTCCTGGCGGTCGAACTGCTGCGTCCCGAGGATCAGCGATCGCCGATCACGACCAAGAGCCCGTGGCTCATCGCCTTCGCCTTCGGCCTGCTGCACGGCTTCGGCTTCGCCGGGGCCCTGGCCGAGATCGGCCTGCCGCAGCGGGCGATCGCCCTGGCGCTCTTCCTGTTCAACGTCGGCGTCGAGGTCGGGCAGCTCCTGGTCGTCGCGGTGGTGCTTGCCCTGCTGGCCCTGGTGAAGCGAGTCGGCATCGTCGTGCCGGAGCTCATCGTGCGGGCGCCGATCTACGCCACCGGCATCATCGCGGCGTTCTGGTTCGTGGAGCGGATGGGTCGGATCGTCGTCTAGAACCGGGCGCTAAGATGACGCTTCCGTCAACGACGCAGTGACAGCGAGGGGAGCCCGCGTATGGCGAAGGCAGGCGACGACGACCGAAAGGGCGACAACGGCAAGCCGAAGGGACTTCTCAACCGCTTCCTGACCGCCATCGAGGTCGTCGGCAACAAGCTGCCGGACCCGGCGATCCTCTTCCTGCTGCTGCTGTTCCTGACCTGGATCGCTTCGGCGATCCTGGCGCCGGTCCAGTTCGCGGACATCCACCCGGTCACCGACGAACCGGTCCGGATCCAGAACCAGCTCACCGGCGAGGCGCTGGCGACGTTCATGGCGCAGCTGGTGACGACGTTCACCGGGTTTGCCCCGCTGGGCGTGGTGCTCGTCGCGCTGCTCGGCGTCGGCGTGGCCGAGAAGACGGGCTTCATCAACACGGGCCTGCGCCTGATCCTCGGCTTCACGCCGAAGAGTCTGCTGACCCCGATGCTGATCCTGGCGTCGATCGTCAGCCACACGGCCGCGGACGCCGGCTACGTCCTCGTCATCCCGCTCGGCGGGGTCATCTTCTACGCCGCCGGCCGCCATCCGCTCGCCGGAATCGGGGCCGCCTTCGCCGGCGTGTCGGGCGGCTTCTCGGCCAATTTCATCCCCTCGGGCATCGATCCGCTGCTCCAGGGCTTCACCCAGTCCGCGGCCCAGATCCTCGACCCGGAGGTCCTGGTCAACCCGCTCTGCAACCTCCTGTTCACCGGGCTGTCCTCCATCCTGGTGATCGCCGTCGGCTGGTACCTGACAGACCGCGTGATCGAGCCGAGGCTCCGCGGCACCGAGATCGACGGCGACCCGGACGAGATGCCGAAGATGGAGGAACCGAGCCGCAAGGACCGCCGGGGCTTCCTTGCCGGCATGGCGTCCCTCGTGCTCGGCCTGGTCGTCCTGCTGATCTGGGCCTGGCCCGAGGCGTCGCCGCTCCGCAGCGATGCCGGCGAGCTGACCGCGTTCTCGGCGCCGCTGATGCAGATGCTGGTGCCGCTGATCTTCGTCTTCTTCCTGATTCCCGGCGTCGTCCACGGCTACGTCGCCGGCACGGTGAAGACCCACCGCGACATCGTCGACGGCATGAGCGACGCGATGCGCACGATGGCCTACTACCTGGTCATGGCCTTCTTCGCCGCCCAGTTCATCGCCGCCTTCAGCAGCTCGAACGTCGGCCTGCTGATCGCGTTGAAGGGCGCGAACTTCCTCCGCGACCTCGGGCTGCCGGCGCAGGCGACCGTGGTCGGCATCGTCCTGCTGTCGGCGGTCGTCAATCTCTTCGTCGGCTCGGCCTCCGCCAAGTGGGCTGTGCTCTCGGTCATCTTCGTGCCGATGCTGATGAGCCTCGGCATCTCGCCGGAACTCACCCAGGCCGCCTACCGGGTCGGCGACAGTGTGACGAACATCGTCACGCCCCTCATGCCCTACTTCCCGCTGGTCGTCGTCTTCTGCCAGCGCTACACGAAGAACGCCGGCATCGGCACCGTCCTGTCGCTGATGATCCCGTACGCCGTCACGCTGCTCATCACCTGGACCATCTTCCTGATCGGCTACTGGCTGCTGGGCATTCCGCTCGGCCTCCAGGCGGGCTACACCTACCCTGCCGCCTGATCGCGCGATGAAGGAGACACCGTCGATGGCCGCGGCGCTGTCGGTGTTCCTGGTGCTGGGCGCCATGCTCGCGCCTGCGGCCGGAGCACAGCCGACCAGGCCCATCTACCCTGTCTACGAGGGCTACGTGCCGAACGACGACGGCACCGCCGTCCTCGTCTTTGGCTACTTCAACCACAACTCGGTCGCGGTCGAGATCGCGGCCGGAGACGAGAACGGCTTCTATCCCGGACCGGCGGACCGCGGCCAGCCGACCGTCTTCGAACCGGGACGCCAGCGCAACGTCTGCCTGATCGTGCTCCCCGCCGACCACGAGGGCAACCTGCGCTGGTCGGTGACGGTGGCCGGGAACACGCAGAAGACAACGGAGCGCGGCGGGATCGATACGCTCTACCTGATCGAGAACATCTCCATGGCCTACCACCTGGCAAGACGCGTCGACACCGCCACCGCCGAGCACGGCGTCTGCGTCGAGGCCAAACCGGCCACGACCGGGAGCGAACGATGAAGAACGCCCTCCCCCTGTTGACCCCGGCAGCGATCCTGGTCCTCGCGTTCCTGGCCGCTCCGGCTGCCTCGCCGGCCGCGGCGGAAGACGCGGACACACCGACGTTCAGCCGCGATATCGCGCCGATCTTCCAGCGCTCGTGCCAGCGCTGCCACCGGCCCGAGACCGCCGCGCCGATGTCTCTGATCACCTACGAGCAGATCCGGCCCTGGGCACGGTCCATCCAGCGCCGCGTCGAGTCCCGGCAGATGCCGCCCTGGCACATCGACCGGACGATCGGTGTCTACGAACCGGACCCGAGCCTGAGCGACGAGGAGATCGCCCTGGTCACCGCCTGGGTCGATGGCGGCGCCCCGCGCGGCAACCCCGCCGACCTGCCGCCGTCGATCGAGTGGCCCGACGGTGACGCCTGGGAGTACGGCGAACCCGACCTGGTCGTCGAGATGCAGGAGGACATGGTGGTGCCTGCCGAGGGCCCCGACCTGTTCGTCAACTTCATCGCGGACACGGGTCTCACCGAGGACCGCTACATCCGCTGGATCGAGGTCAAGCCGAGCAAGGCGGGCAGGCCGACCGTCCACCACACGATGGTCTACGCCATCCAGGACGACGCGGAGTACGTCGGCGAGGACTTCTTCGAGCGCGACGACGACCCGAACCGTCGCGACGCCGACGGCAACCCGGTCGGCTCGCTCCTCATCGAGTACGCGGTCGGCAACACCGGCGACATCTACGCCGAGAACACCGGCAAGCTGCTGATGGCAGGCGCCAAAATCCGTTTCAGCGGCCACTACCACTCGCTCGGCGAGGAGATCCGCGATCGCCAGCGGGTCGGCTTCGGCTTCTACCCCAAGGGCGTCGTGCCGAAGCACCGGATCGTCTCCACCCGGCTCTTCGCCGGCCTGCCGAGCAACCGCGGCTGGCGCAACAACGAACTCTCCATCCCGCCCGGCGCCGACAACGTCCGCCACGACGGCTACCGCGTCCTCGACCGGCCGATCCAGTTGATCAGCTTCCAGGCCCACATGCACTACCGCGGCAAGGGGATGGAACTCGAGGCGATCCACCCCGACGGCCGCCGCGAACTGCTGACCCGGATTCAGAACTACGACTTCAACTGGCAGATCGCCTATCCCTACAAGCACCCGCCGGTTTTCCCCGCCGGCACTGTCCTGCACGTGACCTCCTACCACGACAACTCGGAGAACAACCCCTACAACCCCGACCCGACCGCCTGGGTCGGCTGGGGCAACCGGACCGTCGACGACATGGCGATCGGCTGGACGAACTTCGTGTTCCTGTCGGACAAGGACTACGAAGAGCACGCGACAGCCGGCGCCGCGACGGGGGCCGGCGCGGGCGACTAGCGGCGCGAGCGGCGGAGATCGGCCCCCCGTCCCGAACCCCAATCGCAGCGCGCGGAATCGGCGGTCCTCTCGTGTGTCTAGTCGAGGAGCGACGCTGACATCACGGCGGTGCGCACGCGACCGTCCCGCCAGGCAAAGATCAAGCGGTCCGCGTGGCGGACGAGCTTGGGCACGCCGACGGCACTGCGGCCAGCGGGCACCGGCGCCACGGCGTGAGAGGTGCCGGTGCTCCCCTTGCGGGCGACCCGGCGGACTCGGAGTTCGAAGGCGCCGGCATCCGAGCGCTCGACCCAGCTGACTGCCGCGGTACCGTCATCGAGGATGGCGACGCCGGCCCAGCCACGCGGGGAACCGTCATCGACTCGAATCGGAGCGTCGAATCGTTGCTCTCCGGTGTTCCAGAAGGCAGCCAGCACCCTCGACTCGCCGCCGGCGGCGGTGAACCAGGCGACCGCCGGCCCTGCTTCCCCTGAGGCCAGGGCAGGGCCGTTCGTCGGGCAACCGCGGATGTGCCAACCGTCGCGGTGAACGAGTTCCGAAGCCGTCCACCGGTCCTTCTCGAGGCGGGCAAACGAGATGTCCCGGAACTCACCCTCCCGGCGGTCGCGGAAGGCGAGGAACAGGTTTCCCGCCGTGCCGGCCATGGCCGTGGTGCAGCAACTGCAGACGTCTGCGTCCACCTGGCGGTCGCCCGCGAGGCTGCCAGTTGAATCGAAACGCGCTGAACGAAGGGCCATCCTCGGTTCCACCTCGCCGTGTCCGGCGGCGGTCGCCTCTGCATCGTCGTTGCCGAAGGTCGCCAGGTAGGCCATCTCGAACCCGTCCGCGATCGGGGAGTACGCCACGAAGCCGGCGTACCCGTCGACGCCTTCGCCACTCGCACGGAACACCTCCCGCCAGGTTGCGCCCCGGTCCTCCGAAAACACCAGCCGGATGCCGTAGCCATAGTCGCCCTGCCGGTCTTCGTCGTGAACCAGCCAGTGCGCGGCCAGGCGGTCGGCGCCCAGCGGAACGACTGCGGGATGGTCGATCCAGTTGACGAACCAGTCCTCGCCCGACGCGACCGTCGTCGCATCGACCCACTCGTCTCCGTCCAACTCGGCGAACCGCAACGCATGACCGCCCCCGTTCAGGCGGTCAACCCAACTGAGGACGATCGTCCCATCGGGTCCCGCGTTCAGGTCGTAGCTGCTGCTCTTCTCCGGGGCGGGCGTGTCGAGCAGCCGCACCTCCGCGACCGCGACCGTGGCAAGGGCGCTGATCCCAAGAACGATGAAGAGTGCGCGACGACCCATCAAGCGCCGGATTGTCTCAGATAGCCAGCAAGGAGCGAGGCACCCAGTGTGGAACGACAGCCTGCGGCCAACCGGCGACGTCCAGCCCGGCCGGGGAGCGGAGGGGGAGGGTCCCAGCGGGCTAGAGGCAAGTGACGCCCACCGACCGCCCATCAACCAACGCCGACGTGAAACGCGGCCGACCGCAGCGAGCGCCGACGTCCCCTCTACTCAGAGAGCGCGAGCGTCCGCTGGGACCCTCCCCCTCCGCTCCCCGGCCGGGCGGCCACAATCGCCGGCGCTACTTCCAGGTCACCGCCATGGCGAAGAAGTGGTCGAAGACTTCCCGGTTGGGGTGGTTCGCGTCGTTGTTCTCGGGACTGCGGATGTAGAAGTCGAGTTGCTGGGCAGCGGGGTTCACTGCTCCCGCGGGACCTTCGGCCGGCTCGAGCTGCACCTGGAGCGTCTCGCGGTCGCGCATTCCCTGCGTCACCATGAAGTGGATCTGGTAGTCGCTGTACAGCTCTTCGCCGTCCAGCGTGGCGCGGCCGTAACCCCAGCCGGCGATGTACAGCAAGCTCTTGGGCCAGTTCGAGTCGCCGCAACCGGCATCGCCGTGTTCGAACAGGTAGGCCGCGATGCCGCCGTCCTGGCATGGCGAGAACTCGTGGAAACGGTCGAGCTCGACGACGTAGTCCCCTTCGGGAAGCTGCAGTTCGGCGCGGAACGTCCCCGTGTTCGCGATCTCGTCGACGTCGATCAGGATCTCGCCGCCCACCGGCGCCACGTTGCTCGCGTCGTCGCCCATGTGGTCCCAGGGAGACTCGTCGTCCAGCCGGCCCACCTGGTGGACATTGGTGCCCACGATGACGAAGCGGCCGTCGTACAACTCGTGCTGCTCCGGCTCGTAGAGGCCCATGCCGGTGCCTGGCTGGTTGCGGGCGGTGACCGGCGCCGGCTCGGGGTCGGACTCGGACTCGGCGCTCCCGTCGCCGATGCGTACGGCACAGCCGGCGAGCAGCAGAAGCATGGCCAGCGACAACGTCGTGCTCGATCGGTACATGCTGATCCCTCCACAGTTCTGCGTTCCACTATAGCCACGCGACAAGAGTAGAATCCGGCCCGTGCTGGACATCCTCTCCGACGTGGACCGCTGGCGCGCGGACGGCCAACGCGTGGCCGTCGCGACCGTGATTCGCACCGTCGGCTCATCGCCCCGGCCCCTCGGCTCGAAGATGGCCGTGTCCGGCGACGGCGGCATCGCCGGTTCGGTCAGCGGCGGCTGCATCGAGGGCGCCGTGATCGAGGAGGCGCAGTCGGTCCTCGAGGACGGCCAACCGAAGCGGCTCAGCTACGGCATCTCGGACGAGCTTGCGTGGTCCGTCGGCCTGACCTGCGGCGGCGAGGTCGAGGTGCTGGTCGAACGCATCGACGGCTGAGGCCGGGGGGCTGCCCGATGGGTTTCGATTCCCTCCGCCGGTCCCTGCTCGCGGGTGAACGGGTGGTCGCCTTCACCCGCGCCGAAGGCGGCGAACTCGGAGCTCGCCTGCTCGTGTGGCCGGACGGCCGGTCCGAAGGCACCCTCCGCGACCCGGAGCTCGACCGAACGGCCCTGGGCCTCGCCACGGCGGACGTCCTGCCGGCCACGGGCCTTCGCGAGATCGAGAGTGTCGAAGTGTTCGTCGAGACCTACGAACCGCTTCCCCAGTTGTTCGTCGTCGGCGCCGTCCACGTCGCGATCCACCTGGTCCACTTCGCGCGGCAACTCGGCTTCCGCACCGTCGTCGTCGACGCCCGCTCGGCCTTCGCCACCGCCGAGCGCTTTCCCCATGTTGACGAGCTGGTCGTCGAGTGGCCGGCGGACTATCTGGCCCGCGTGCCGCTCCACGCCAACACCTACTGCGTCTTCCTCACGCACGACGAGAAGCTGGACAACCCGGCGCTCCAGGTCGCTCTCGAAGCCGGGGTCCGCTACGTGGGCGCCCTGGGTTCCTCGCGCACCCACTCGAAGCGGGTCGCCGCGCTTCGGGAATCCGGCCTCGCGGATGAGCTGATCGACCGGATCCACGCGCCGATCGGCCTCGATCTCGGCGGCCGCAGGCCCGAGGAGATCGCGATGGCGATCGCCGCCGAACTCGTCGCGGTGCGAAACGGCAGGCAGGCTGCCGGCAAGCGATGACCCGCCCGGTCTCCGGCGTCGTCCTCGCCGCCGGCCTCTCGACCCGGTTCGAAACCAGCCCGGACAAGCCGAAGCAGCTCTACCGGATCGGCGGCGAGAGCCTGGTCCGCCGAACCTGCCGGGCGGCGCTTGCGTCCGCTCTCGGGGAGGTGATTCTCGTCACCGGCCACGCGGCCGAGAGTGTGCGGTCGGAGGTCGCCGACCTCGACCTGCGGGCGGTCCACAACCCGTCCTACGCCGACGGCCAGCGCGGATCGGTGCGTTGCGGCCTGGCCGCCGTCGGGGACGACGTCGAGGGCACCATGTTCCTGCCGATCGACCAACCCGGTCTCGACGCGACCGTCATCGACCGGCTGCTCGGAGCGTTCGACGGCCCCGACTCGATTGTCGTGCCGACCTTCCGGGGGCGCCGGGGCGCCCCGGTCACCTTCGGCCGCGACTGGTTCACCCGCCTGGAAGGACTACGAGGAGACGAGGGCGCGCGTCCCCTGCTCCGCGAACTGGCCGCTCACGTCGAGGAACTGGAACTCGACTCGGAACTGCCGCTGGTCGATATCGACACGGAAACCGAGGCCCGGTCGTGGAACGAAAGGCACGGCACGCCGTGACGCCGCTCGACCGACCTCTGCGGCTGGTGCCGCGCGTCCGGAACTACGACTGGGGCACGCTCGACTTCATCCCCCGTCTCTGCGGCCGCGAACCCACCGGTAGTCCGGAAGCGGAGCTCTGGTTCGGGGGCCACCCGGACGCGCCCGCCGACGTCTTCCTCGCGTCCGGCGAAGCCGGCTCGATTCCTCTTGACCGATTGATCGCGGAGCGGCGGGTCGACGTGCTCGGCCGCGGCGCCGACCTCCCCTTCCTGACCAAGATCCTCTCTGCCGGCAGGCCGCTGTCGATCCAGGCGCATCCGAGCCGCGAGCAGGCCGCTCGCGGCTTCGCGGCCCAATCCACAGGCGGGACCCGGCCCGGAGGCGCTCCCGGCAGCTACCGGGATCCGAACCACAAGCCGGAGCTGCTCTACGCGTTGACACCCTTTTCCGCTCTCTCCGGCTTCCGGCCGCCCATGGAAGCGGCAGGCCTGCTCGGCGCGCTTGGCCTGGAAGAACTCGAACCGCACGTCCGGCGCCTCGAGTCGGAGGGAGCGGCCGCCTACCGGCCGTTGCTCGAAGCGCTCCGCTGGCTCGGCGGTACCAACATGGCCGCCAGAGCCATTGACGCCGCCAGGCGCGCGGCGGACAACGCCGACCCGGAACGACGGGACGCCATGCAGTGGATCGACCGGAACGCCGCGTTCCATCCCGAGGATCCGCTCGTCATCGCACCCCTGATCCTGCGACTGGTCCATCTCGAGCCGGGGCAGGCGCTCTTTACCGGACCGGGCGTGCCGCACAGCTACCTGGAGGGCTCGGGGGTCGAGGTCATGGCCAACTCCGACAACGTCCTGCGCCTCGGGCTGACGTCCAAGCGGGTCGACGCCGGCGAACTTCTCGACATTCTGGTCTACGAGGCCGCGCGAGACACGAACCTGAAGCCCGAAGTCGAGGAACTGGCCTGGGGCAGCCGCTCCAGCTTCACGCCACCGGTCGACGACTTCCGGCTCGAGGTCCTGAACATGACCGGCAGCTCCCCCGCCCCGCTCGCCGACGACCACGGTGTGCGAATCGTCCTCGCCCTCGAAGGCGAAGTAGAGGTGCTCAACGCCGCCGGTGCGGAGCGGCTGCTCCCCGGGCAGGCGGCACTGCTGAGCGCATCCGCGGCGGCGGTCACCGCGACCGGCACGGGGACGGTCGCCCTGACGATGCCGAACCGCCGGGAAACCTAGCCGGAGGACGCTTTCTTCTTCGCGGCCCGTTCCGCCTTGCGCCGGCGTCCCATCTGGAACGCCACCCCGACCACGATCAGCACCGCGACACCGGCATGCGCGGCCAGCCCTTCGAGGCCGACCGCCGCCATGATGAGCAGGGCGCCGATGAACGACGAGACAACGATCAGCGCCGTCTCGAAGACGACGCGAAGCACCCACGCGCCGAGTACCGCGGCCGCGGCGATCACGATCCACCACAGGATGTCCCAGCGGACGCCGAAGAAGCTGATCGCCCACAGCGCCGCCCCGGCGCCCAGCAGGGCGCCGGCCAGGGCCACCGCGACCTTGCGCACGATGAAGGCAAGCAGCGCGGCGAGAACGCCGACTCCGACCGCCACCATCAGCCGCATCTCGCTTGCCAGAGGCAGCAGATCCTCGGGAACGCCGTAGACGACGAAGAAACCGACCAGACCGATCAACGCCGTGTAGAGCTGACGCCCCAGGAAGAGCAGCAGCAGGCCCGCGACCACCCACAACCAGGGGGGGCCGAGCGCACCCTCGCTGCCGAAGCGGCCGAGGCTGACTCCCTCGCTCCAGAGGCTGATGTTCATGCGCCATCCCCTGCGAGCTCCGAGACGATCCACGCCAGCGCCGCCGCGCGTATCTCGTCCCTTCCGGCGAGAAGCCCCTCGCGGGTTGGCGACACCGGAGACTCGGGCTCCACCGGCCTGCCCTCGACCCGTTCGCCGCTGGGCCGTTCGAAGTCGGCGATCGCGTGCATCAGCAGGTCGCCGTTCGGCATCCTCTCGATCACCGACGGCAGCGCCGCCGCGGCGGTCGGCTCTCCGAACAGCCTCGCCCGGTCATGGTCCTGGAGGCCGGCGGCGAAGATCTCGCTCGTGCTGGCGCTGCCGCCGTCGATCAGCACGGCGACCGGACCGGCGAAGATCTCGATCCTCTGGCTGGCGCTCGAGATCTGCCGCGGAAAGACGACCAGATTCAGCTCCGTGCTCCGGTTCTTCATCCGGCCCAGAACGACCCTCTCCTCAAGCAGGTAGCCGGCCACACCGACGGCCGTCCCGGCGACACCGCCGGGATTGCCGCGCAGGTCGATCAGTACGCCGTCGACGGCCGGCGCTCCCTCGGCGAGTTCACCGTACAGCGCCGCTTCGAACGCCTCGATCACGGGAATCAACCAGACGTTGAAGCGCACCGCCAGCACGCGACCGGCGCCCGTCTCCAGCACCTCCGTCTCGAACAGGTACCGCATCTTCGGCAGGTTGCCGAATCCGATCTCCACGGCCTCGGGATGGTGGGCCCGTTCGAGTTCGAACGCGGACCGGTCGCCCGCCGGGTCCGAGAACTCCACCGCTACCGGATCGCCCGGCTCCCCAAAGAGCAGGCCCTCGACGGCCCGCAACCGCACCATTCCCGCGACCCAGGGATCGAGAGACTCCAGTTCAAGGCAGCCCGCGAGCGCCGCCAGGTTCTGGTTCTGGACGCGAACGACCTCGAGGCCGGTGCGAAGACCCTGACGTTCCGCGGACGAACCGGTTTCGACCCGGCTCACGACGGGCATCGAGTCGACGTAGCGAACATCGAATCCCGGACCCGCGTCTGACGCGGCGGAGCCGCCGGCGCCCGCCACGGCCCGCATCAACGCCCGGGTGCATCCGCCCGTGTCGCCCGAGTCGTCCACCGCCGACGGACTCTCGACCGAACCCGGACCCGGCAGAACGCCGAAGTGGGACTGGCCCAGTCGCGAGAGCATGTCCTGCAGGACCAGACGCAACTCGGCGTTGTTCGCCGCGGCCCGGGCACGGGGCCGTAGTTCGTCGCCGACCGCCTGCCAGTCGACGCCGCCCATCGACTGATCCCAGAACGTGTCGGCGATCTTCCGCCAGGCGAAGTCGAACGTCTCGACGTTGACACTCGCCGCCGGGCCAGCAGGCTGATCCGTAGACTGCGCCCCGGCCGCCATCGCTGCCGCGAAGCCGAGAAAGGCGAGCCTCACCGCCCTGCGCCATCGATCCGCACCCCGCATGGTCGCGAATGCTACAAGCCTTGCGAAGTAGTCGCCGCTTCGCGGCGCGTTCTCTTCAGAAGCCGGCGAGGGCGCCGGCGCACCCAGTGTGTGCCAGGCCGCCAAGTCCGAAAGGGCTGCTAGCGTCGTCTGCTGTGCGCGTCCTCTATGTGCTGCGGCACGCGAAGTCTGACTGGAGCGCCGCCTACGGCGGAGTCGACCACGAGCGGCCCCTGAACGCCCGGGGCCTCAAGGCCGCCAAGACCATGGGCCGGAGACTCGCCGACCGCCAGGCTCTGCCCGACCGGATCCTCTGTTCGTCCGCGGTGCGCACGCGGCAGACGATCGAACTGGCGGTCGCGGCCGGCAACTGGAATCGCACGACGATTCTGGAGCCGGCGCTCTACCTCGCCTCCCCCCGCAGCGTGATCGACCTCCTGCGCGACCAGTCCGACGACGCGCACTCGATCCTGATCGTCGGCCACCAGCCCACCTGTGCGGAACTCGTCCGCCGCCTGACCGGCGACGACCCGCCCCGCTTCGTCACCGCCGCGGTGGCCTGCGTACACCTCGACATCGCCTCATGGAGCGAGGTCGAGCCCTACCGTGGCCGGCTGGCCTGGTTCAGCACGCCACGGTCCGGCGACTGGTCCGCCTAACGGTTCGGACCGCGCTCCATCGGCACCGGCTGCCAGCGTTCGAGCTCCACTCTCGGAAGCACCGTCGGATTCACGCAACTCATGGGCCAGCGCCCGGAGAGCGCCAGGGCGACCTCACGACCGACGCGCCGTCGCGTCTCGGGCCGCATGCGGGTGGTGGCCGAGGCGACGTGCGGCGTGAGGATCACGTTGTCCATCGCCAGCAGGGGGTTGTCCGCGGCCGGCGGTTCCCGCTCCAGCACGTCGAGCGCCGCGGCGGCGATCTGGCCGGTGTCCAGCGCCTCGATCAGAGCCGCCTCATCGACCGTCGGGCCGCGTCCGGCATTGATCAGCACCGCGGTCTTCTTCATCGCCGTGAACTGGGGACCCGAGAGCATGTGGCGCGTCTCCCGGTTGAGCGGCGGATGCATCGACAGGTAGTCGGATCGTTCCAGCAGCTCCCCGAAGCTGACCGGCTCGACGCCTTCTCCCGTCATCTTCAGCTCGCTGACGTAGGGGTCGTGCGCGACGACGTGCATGCCGAAGGGCTTCGCCCGCCGCGCGACCGCCCGCGCCACGTTGCCGAACGAGACCAGACCGAGGGTCTGGCCCCATAGCCGCGGCACCTCGTTGAGCAAGGGCCGCCCCTGGAACCAGTCGCCGCGGCGGACCATGGAGTCCATCTCGCGCATTCGCCGCGCGCCGGCCAGAAGCAACGCCATCGTGTGGTCGGCGACCTCCTCGATGAACACGTCCGGCACGTTGGTCACCACGATGCCGGCCTCGGTCGCCGCCTCGACGTCGACCATGTCGACGCCGACGCTGCCGACGCCGACGACGATGCACTCGTCGAGACCGGCGATCACCGAGCGGCTGATGCGGAAACCCCAGGAGGTGATGATGGCTTCCGCGTCCGAGGCCTCGGCCAGGAACTCCTCCTCCGACGTCGCCGCGACCTCGACCAGCTCCGCCACCGGAAGGAGCGCCTCCAGCTCGAAGGTGTAGCGCGTTTCGACCGAGGGCGCCTTGGCGATCCCCGGCAACTGGACGACGACCTTTTGCCTCGCGGACCGGCTCACTGCGCCGACCCCTGCGAGCCGAGTTCCGCCACGGCCCAGTCCCGCAGGCCGTTGTAGTCGGCTTTGCCGTTCGCCGCGCGCCCGACGCTGTCCCGTACCAGGATGCGTTTCGGCGCCTTGTACGAGGCCAGCTCCTGCTTGACCCAGCCGATCACTTCCGGCTCGCTGAAACGCGTCGGATCGTCGAGTTCCACCACCGCGGTGACCGCTTGGCCAAACCGCTCGTGGGGCACGCCGACGCAGACCGCATCGCGCACGACGGGATGGGTCTTCAGCACCTCCTCGACTTCTTCCGGGAAGATCTTCTCGCCGCCGCTGTTGATGCACACGGAGCCGCGGCCATAGAGCTTGAGCGAACCGTCCGCCTCGACCGTCGCGTAGTCGCCGGCCATCGAGTAGCGGACGCCGTCCACCTCGACGAACGTGGCGGCCGTCTTTTCCGGGTCCTTGTAGTAGCCGAGCGGGATGTGCCCGGTAACGGCGATGCGGCCGAGCACGCCCGAGCCAGGTTCGACCTTCCGGCCGTCGTCGTCGAGCACGCAAGCGTTGTCGCCGAGCACGAAGGAGGCCGTTTCGCTGGCCTCGCCGGCGGTCGAATCCGAGCGGCCCATGCCGATCGACTCGGACGAACCCAGGCTGTCGGTCAGGATGGTCTCCGGCGGACAGTGGCGCAGGAAGTCGCGCTTGACCTCGGCGCTCCACATCGCGCCGGACGAAACGACGACCTCGAGGCTCGACAGGTCGAAGTGGCCGGGCTCCTCCTCAAGCGCCAGGACCATCGGCCGGGCGAACGCGTCGCCGACGATGGCCATCGCGTTGATTCCTTCCCCGGTGATCGCCTCGAGCGTTGCGACTGCGTCGAAGCGACGGTTGGCGAGGGTCACGACACAGCCGCCGTTCAGCATGCCTCCCAGCGCGGTGAGAAAGCCGGTTCCGTGCATCAGGGGACACGAAGGCAGCGAAACCCGCCGCATCAGGAGTTGGTCGAACTGAGTCTTCATACCCTCGATGCCGCCCGACAGGTCAAAGGGATCCAGGCGGCCGTCGTTGCTGATGTGCCAGAGATCGTCCAGCCGCCACATGACGCCCTTGGGCATGCCGGTCGTGCCGCCCGTGTACAGCAGCCACAGGTCGTCGCCGCTACGTGGCCAGGGCGCCTCGAAGGCCAGCGAGCCGCCAGGCAAGTCGCCTGAACGTGGCGCGGACCCGGCCGCCTCTTCGTAGGGGATCGCCCACTCGGGGCATGGACCAGAGCCGTCGTCGACCCACAGCCAGGTGTGAATCGCCGGCGTCTTCGCCCGGAGATCCGCGATCCGCGACGCGAAGCAGCCGTGGAAGATCACGGCCACGACATCGGCGTTGTCCCAGAGGTAGAGCAACTCTCCCTCGACGTACCGGTAGTTCGTGTTGACCGGAACCAGCGACGCCTTGAAGCAGGCCAGCACCGACTCCATGTACTCGGGCGCGTTGTAGAGGTACTGCGCCACCTTGTCCTGGCGCTTCGCACCGCGCTCGATCAGCGTGGCCGCCACGCCGTTCGCCCGGCGGTGCATCTCCGCCTGCGA
Source organism: Thermoanaerobaculia bacterium (assembly GCA_022826745.1). Classification (GTDB taxonomy): domain Bacteria; phylum Acidobacteriota; class Thermoanaerobaculia; order Multivoradales; family Multivoraceae; genus Multivorans. The sequence continues at coordinate 48,114 of JAJDUI010000036.1, forward strand.
GTACCGGCGGCTCGGGGCGCCGCCAAGGGGATCGATGAACGCCTGCGCCGGGGCCTCCGGCCGATGCTCGGCGATCGCTTCGAGGATGTCCGCATGATGCCAGTCGCTCATGGGCGCAGGAATGTAGCAGCCCACGCCGGCAGCGGCACACCCTGTCGATCACCTATCCTTAGGCACGAAACCAGACCAGCGCTTCACACCGCGGCCGGATCTCGAGATGAAGCCCAGCGGCGGAAGCTGGCCATGAAGACGGGAGGCAGGCCATGGCGAGTCCCTTCGTGTCCACCGGAATCGCACCAAGGAGACGGGCGGCGTTCGTGAGCGCTCTCTCGACGCTCGGTCTCCTGCTGGCGGCGGCATCGCCGGCCGCGGCGCAGAGGAACAACGTCATCCTGTTCGTCGGCGACGGCATGGGGGTGTCGACCGTCACCTTCACCCGCATCGCGACGGCTGGCGTCGACGGGCAACTGGCAATGGACCGCATGCCCTACACCGCCATCTCGCGGACGGCGTCGGCCGACTACATCACCCCCGACAGCGCGGCCACGATGTCGGCGATGATGACCGGCGTCAACACGAACACCGGCGTGATCGGCTACGGCCCGACGACCGAGTACGCCGACTTCAACGGCAACGGCGACGGCGCGCGCCTGACGAACATCGGCGAGCTGGCCATCTCGATGGGCTACGCGGTCGGCATCGTGACGACGACGCGCGTCACCCACGCGACGCCGGCGGCCGTGTTCGCGCACGTCAACAACCGCAACCTCGAGAACGAGATCGCCGCGCAGATGGTGCCGGGTGGAGCCGGCTTCAACACCCGGCTCGGGGATGGGCTCCACGTAATCTTCGGAGGCGGCAGGAGGCACTTCCTCCCCAGCTCGGCATCGGACGACGACGGACTTCCGGGACGCCGGACCGACGGCCGCGACCTGCTGGGCGAGCTTCAGCAACTCGGCTATCGCTACGCCTCGAACCGCCAGGGGCTCAACGCGCTCGGCGGTTCCGGACGCGCGGTCGGCCTGTTCGCGTCGAGCCACCTGGACTACGAAGCGGACCGGGGCAGCGGCCAGCCGAGCCTGGAGGAGATGACGAGGAAGGCGATCCAGATTCTGGGCGCCACGGGAAAGCCGTACTTCCTGATGGTCGAAGGCGGCCGAATCGACCACGCGCACCACGAGGGGAACGCCTATCGCGCCTTCATTGACACCCGGATGTTCGACCGCGCGATCAACGCCGCGCAGCGGAGCGTCAACCTCAACAGGACGCTGATCCTCGCGACGGCCGACCACAGCCACGTCTTCACGCTCGCCGGCTACCCGATGCGGCCGCTCGGCGACCTGCGCTACAACCCCCGCTCGGTGCCCGCATCGTTCCGGAACCAGCCGCACAACGGCATCCTGGGAACGGTCCACGAGATCAACAGCGCCGGCACGATCTCGGAGAGCGGAGACTCGGGCGGCATTCCCTACACCATCCTGGGCTACGCCAACGGACCCGGACATCGCAGTGGTTCGCGCGTCAATCCGAACACGGACAGGACGCCCGGCCACGGCGGCGCCGTTCCTACAGGCACCAGCCACACCGCCTACCGGCAGGAGGCAACGATCCCGCTGGGGCTGGAGACGCACGCCGGGGAGGACGTCGCGATCTACGCCGTCGGCCGTACGGCCGAAAACGTGCGGGGCACCGTGTTCAACACGAAGGTCTTCGACTGGATCAAGGACGGTTTCGCCGGGCGGGGTTCCAGCCCGCCGCGGCCCGGACCGGACCCGGGCCCGGAGCCCGATCCGACGCCGGCCCCGGACCCCGTCGGGACCTGTACGCCCACGACGCCGACGCTCCGCTTCGACGGTGGCTTCGAGGTCAGCATGTGCTACGTCACGCCAGAGGGCGAGTCAGGCCCGGTCAAGGGCGAAGCCTGGTCCAGCGAGGCAGGCGTTCTGTGGTTCTTCGGCCGCAACAACCCCGAGGTGCTCGTCAAGGTCCTCGACGGCTGCGGCGTCAACGGCCACCGCTGGGCGTTCGTGGCGCCGGTGACCACCCTGGACTTCAACCTGTGGATAACGGGGCCCGACGGCAGCCGCTGGACGCATGGCAACCCGCAGGGTGCGACCGCCGCCACGAAGTCGGACATCACGGCGTTTTCCTGTAGCTAGAGACCGCTCCGCTCTTGCTGGGTGCGCGGGTCCTCTGACCCGCTGCCGCCGCAGGCGGCCGGAACACGCGCCGGCCGCAAGGCCGGCTCCGCTTTGCGACCTACATGCTGCGCCGGTACTCGCCGCCGACGCGGTAGAGCGCGTCCGAGATCTGGCCGAGCGAGCAGTGCTTGACCGTCTCCATCAGTTCCTCGAACACGTTTCCGCGCCGGCGCGCCACTTCCTGTAGCCGCCCGAGACAGGCTCCCGAGTGATCGGCGTGGCGGCGGTGGAACGCGGCCAGGCTCTCGATCTGCTGCTGCTTCTCGTCGTCGGTCGAGCGGATGAGCTCCGCCTCTACCGTCTCCGCGAACTCCTGGCCTTCGGCGAGAAACGTGTTGACGCCCACTACGGGCAGGCTGCCGTCGTGCTTCTTCGCCTCGTACTCCATGCTCTCGTCCTGGATCTTCGAGCGCTGGTACATCGTGTCCATCGCCGCCAGGACGCCGCCCCGTTCGGCCAGACGCTCGAACTCCAGGTAGACCGCCGCCTCCACCGCATCGGTGAGCTGGTCGAGGGCGAAGGAGCCCTGCCAGGGGTTCTCGCTCCGATTGAGACCGAACTCCCGGTTGATGATCAACTGGATCGCCAGCGCGCGGCGCACGGACTGCTCGGTCGGCGTCGTGATCGCTTCGTCGAAGGCGTTCGTGTGGAGGGAGTTGCAACGGTCGAGGATGCCGTAGAGCGCCTGCAGCGTGGTGCGGATGTCGTTGAACTGGATCTCCTGGGCGTGGAGCGAGCGGCCTGAGGTCTGGATGTGGTACTTCAGCATCTGGCTGCGGGCCGAGGCGCCGTACCGCTCGCGCATCGCGCGCGCCCAGATGCGGCGGGCCACGCGGCCGATCACGGCGTACTCCGGGTCCATGCCGTTCGAGAAGAAGAACGACAGGTTCGGGGCGAAGTCGTCGATCGCCATCCCCCGCGCCAGGTAGTACTCGACGATCGTGAAACCGTTGGCGAGCGTGAACGCCAACTGGGTGATCGGGTTCGCCCCGGCCTCGGCGATGTGGTAGCCGCTTACCGAGGCGCTGTAGTAGTTGCGGACGTTGTGGTCGATGAAGAACTGCTGGACGTCGCCCATCATCCGCAGCGAGAACTCGGTCGAGAAGATGCAGGTGTTCTGCGCCTGGTCTTCCTTCAGGATGTCGGCCTGAACCGTGCCCCGGACCCGGCTCAGCGCGTCGGCGCGGATGCGTTCGTAGACGTCGCGCTCGACCACCTGGTCGCCGGAAATGCCGAGCAGCGCCAGCCCCAGGCCGTCGTTCTCCTCCGGCAGGTCGCCGCGGTAGACCGGCACGTCGCCGCCGGAGCGGCGTTCGATCTGGTCGCGCGCCCGCTCAAGGCCGCCGGTCTCCCGCAGGTGGCGTTCGACCTGCTGGTCGACCGCGGCGTTCATGAAGAAGGCCAGGATGGTCGGCGCCGGGCCGTTGATCGTCATCGACACGGAGGTTGCCGGGTCGCAGAGGTCGAAGCCCGAGTAGAGCCGCTTCATGTCGTCGACGGTGGCGATCGAGACCCCCGAGTTGCCGACCTTGCCCCAGATGTCCGGCCTGAGCCCGGGATCCGAGCCGTAGAGCGTGACCGAGTCGAACGCCGTGGACAGGCGATTCGCCGGCTGGCCGCGCGACACGAAGTGGAAGCGCCGGTTCGTGCGCTCGGCGATTCCCTCGCCCGCGAACATGCGCGTCGGTTCCTCGCCGCTCCGCCGGTAGGGATACACGCCCGCGGTATAGGGGTAGGCCCCCGGCAGGTTGTGCTTCATCAGGAAGCGCAGCAGGTCGCCCCAGTCCGAGTACTCGGGCAGCGCCAGCTTCGGCATCCGCAGATGGCTCAGGGTGGTCACGTAGTTGTCGCCGGTGACCTCGCGGCCGCGGACCGGGTAGCTGTACTGGTCGGCGCGCGCCGCGTCGACGCGACGCGGCCAGTCCTTCAGGAGTTCCACCGCCTCGGCGCTGACTTCGGCCAGCGCTTCCTGGTATCTCCCGCGCAGGCGAGCGAGGCTCTGGTCGGGCGCCGTCTCCAGCGCTGACGCGTCGTAGCCCTCGAGAGGGGCCGGCAGCTCGGGATCCTCGAGCTCGGCCAGCGCCCGGTAGCAACCGTGCGCCCTCCCCGCCGCGGCCGCGCGGCGCTCCGCGTCTGCCTCCGCGGCGCGTCCCGCCTCCGCGATCTCGGCCAGGTAGCGGTTGCGATTGTCCGGGATCAGGACCGCCGCCTTCGGCTCGCGCTCGTCCAGGTCGACCTCGGGCGTCCAGACGCCCTCGTCCAGGTCGAGCCGCTCCCGGAGCAGCCGGCACACGTTCCAGAACATCCAGTTGACGCCCGGGTCCTGGAACTGGCTGGCGATCGTCGGGTGGACCGGCACGTCCTCGTCGGCCGTGCCGAAGGCCAGCCGGTTGCGCCGCCACTGCTTGCGGACGTCCCGCAGCGCATCCTGGCCGCCGCGGCGGTCGAACTTGTTCAGGACGATCACGTCGGCGAAGTCGAGCATGTCGATCTTCTCGAGCTGGCTCGCCGCGCCGTAGTCCGAGGTCATCACGTAGACCGAGAGGTCGACCAGGTCGACGATCTCGCTGTCGCTCTGACCGATGCCGGCGGTCTCCACGAGGACCATGGAGAACCCCGACGCCTTGAGCAGAGCGATCGCGTCGCCGAGCACTTCGCTGGTCGCCAGGTGCTGCCGGCGCGTCGCCATCGAACGCATGAAGGCGCGCTCGCTGCGCAGGCTGTTCATGCGGATGCGGTCGCCGAGCAGGGCGCCGCCCGTCCGCCGGCGCGTCGGGTCGACCGCCAGGAGGGCGATCCGCATGCCCGACGCCGCCCCGGGCATGCACTCGAGGAAGCGGTTCAGCAGCTCGTCGGCGACGCTGCTCTTGCCCGCGCCGCCGGTCCCGGTCAGTCCCACCACCGGCACGCCGGCGCCGGCGAGCTGCCACTCCTTGCGCAGCCGGCGCAACTCGGACTCGGCCACGGCGCCGCGCTCGATGGCGGACAGCAGGCGCGACAGCTCGATGTCTCCCTGCGGGTCCGCAGCCACGCGCACCCTGAACCGCGGTTCGGGCGCGGGCCGTCGCTTCGCGTGCGCCCGCTCGACGACGTCGTCGATCATCGCCGGCAGGCCCATCTTCAGGCCGTCGTCGGGGTGGTAGATCCGCTCGACGCCGTAGGTCTCGAGTGCCGCGATCTCTTCCGGCGTGATCGTGCCGCCGCCGCCGCCGAAGACCAGGACGTCTTCCCTGCCCTCTTCCGCCAGCCGGTCCACCATGTAGCGGAAGAACTCGATGTGCCCGCCCTGGTAGGAGCTGATCGCGATCGCGTCGGCGTCCTCCTGCACAGCGGCGCGCACGATCTCGTCGACGCCGCGGTTGTGCCCCAGGTGGATCACCTCGGCCCCGCGGTCCTGGATCATCCGCCGCATGATGTGGATCGCCGCGTCGTGGCCGTCGAAGAGCGACGCCGCGGTCACGAACCGCAGCGGGCTGGCATCCTCGGCGGGCCGGATCCGCGGATCCTGTTCGGGTGTGGTCATGCGACGGTGGGCAAGCGGCGATCTTCGGCCCGGAGTCTACTGCCGACGGCCGGATGGAACCGAGGACGCGACCGGGGGCTGTAAGCTCCGCGAACTTCACTCATCCAGCGTCGGCGGCCGCTACCGCCCATCCTTACCACGTCTACCGGAGTTCGCCGTGAGAACGACGACCACGACCACTTCCCTGCTCATCCTCGCCACGCTGCTCCTCGCGGCGCTTCCGGCCGCGGCTCAGGAGCAGGCGGCATCGAGCCGATCCAACACCGCTCCGGCGGCCGCCCAAACCGCGGACAGCGACGCCGAAGCCACCGCCGCGGCGCGGCGGGAGCGGTTCCGCCGCCTGCGCTACGGCAACCTGGCCGAGCTCGAACTGGCCGGCAAGCAACTCCGCATCTCCTATCCGGACCTCCTGACGGACAGCGACGACTACCGGGCGCTCGAGAGCCTTACGGCCGGCGACGTCGCCGCCTGGAACAGCGGCCGCGCGGTCAAGCTGCTCACCCACGTTTCACTCTCGTTCGACGGCATCGTCGTTCCCTACGGCAACGCCTCTCCCGACTATCCCGGCGTCTACAGCCTGTGGCCGAAGCGCACGGCCGACGGCTGGAGCCTCGTGTTCAACGGCGAAGCCGACATCTGGGGCAGCCAGCGCAACCCGGCGGCCGACGCGGTCGAGGTGCCGCTCGAGCACTCATCGGCCGACGAGCCGGCCGAGAAGCTGACGATCGAGTTCCTGGAGATCGAGCCGGGCACGGTGCTGCGGATCGCCTGGGGCGGTCACCAGTTCCTGGCGGCGTTAGAAGCCGCGCCGTAGACAGCCCGCCCGGAAGCCGGGCTCCGCGGCTATTCGGGGCTGTAGGGCATCGATGAGTGATGGAGGTTGATCCTCAACTCACCGTCAACAAGGACGTAGCCAAACGTGTACTCGACCTTTGTCTCGCTACCGTCCGGACCTGTGAAGTAGTAGTTGCCCATGGCCATGGCGGAGGTGTCGTTGGTGTAGATGCCGTTGCTCTCCCACCGAACCTTCGTCCAGCCCGAGATGGCAAACCCCTTGTCCTCCGTTCCGTCTGTCCCGATGAAGTAGCTCAGAGCTTCCTCAAACGTCTCACGGAACTGATCTTCCGCTGCCAACGTCGGCTTGAACATGACGCTGGTCTCGCCATACGCGTAAAGGTCCTTGACGTGTTCCGCCGCACGGGCGGCGTAGTCGCCGCCATCGGAGTGGACCTTGGCAATCGCGACGATACCCTCGCCCCAGACTTTCTGCGCATCAACGACAGCCTGTTCCGGGATCGGTTCCGCTGCAACGGACGTGGCCATGACGGCGAGGGCGAGGCCGAAGATCGCGGCCAGAACGGGATGTGGTCGGTTCTTCATGATGGTGTCCTCCCTTTCGTGAGATCGCGAACTCAGGCCTTCGTTACTCCCGGCACCGCCACCGCATACCGGCCCTTCTTGTCCGGCACGGTCGGCGGCGCGGCATCCCAGGCGTAGGTCGCAGGCTCCAGCGACCTGTCGGACTTGAGCGCTTCCTTCCAGGTGATCTTCTTGCCCGAGTAGGTCGCCATCCGGCCCATCACGGCCGTCATCGTGGCGATCGCCCCGTTCTTCGCCTCGTTGAAGGGCTTGTCCTCGCGGATCGCCTCGAACAGACGGTCGTGCTCGACCTGGTACGGACTCTTCTCGTCCTCCGGCTCGCGGTGGTTCCAGCCTCCCGGCGCCTCGATCAAGCCGGAGGCGAGGCTCGCCCGGCCCTTGCTGCCGTGCGCGTACTCGGCGACCTGGTCCCAGCAGTTCTGGATGTGCCGGCACTGGCTCAGCATCACCGCTCCGTCATCGTAGGTGTACTCGACGAAGTGGTGATCGAAGATCTCGCCGTGGTCGGGACCGTTCCGCCACTGGCGGCCGCCCTGGCCCTGGGCTTCGACGGGATGTCCTCCCTTGACCCAGTTGCCGACGTCGATGTTGTGGATGTGCTGCTCGACGATGTGGTCGCCGCAAAGCCAGTTGAAGTAGTACCAGTTGCGCATCTGGTACTCCATCTCGGTCTGGCCGGGCTTGCGCGCCCGCACCCAGACGCCGGAACCGTTCCAGTAGACGCGGAGCGCGACGACGTCGCCGATCGCGCCGTCGTGGATGCGGTCGATCGTCTCGTTGTACATCGCGCTGTGGTGGCGCTGGAGTCCAACGCCGACCTTGAGGTTCTTCTCCTTCGCCGCCTTGGCCGCCTTGAGCACCCGCCGCACGCCCGGCGCGTCGACCGCCACCGGCTTCTCCATGAAGACGTGCTTGCCCTGCTCGACCGCGTACTCGAAGTGCTCCGGCCGGAAGCCCGGCGGCGTCGCGTGGACGACCACGTCGACGCCGGAGTCGATCACCTTCCGGTACGCGTCGAAGCCGACGTAGCGGTTCTCCGACGGCACCTGGAGGCGCTTCCCGCCCTCGAACGACCCGTTCTCAGCCTGTTCGGCGAGGCGCGCGTAGCAGTTCTCAACGCGGTCCTCGAAGGCGTCGGCCATCGCCACGAGCTCGACCGGCCCGGAGGTCGACAGCGCCTGCGCCGCGGCACCCGTACCGCGTCCGCCGCAGCCGATCAGACCGATTCGGAGCGTCGCGTCGCCGCGGGCGCGCCCTACGTCCGTTGCCGTGTTTGCTGCAGCGGCGCCGCCGCCGACTCCGCCCGCAAGCAGGGCCGCGGAGGCCCCGGTGATGAAACTGCGCCTGGAGGTTCCGTCCATGATGTCTCCTCGCACCGCAAAGGTGCCGTCGTCGTCGATCCGTATCGACCGAGCCTTGATCCCGTGGTGGCCATACTCTAGCGCGCCGCCTCCGCTACCATCCGCCGCCATGAACGACCTTGAGACGCTCCGCTTCGAACTCGCCGACCACGTCGCCCGCATCACCCTCAACCGGCCCGATGCTGCGAACGCGATGAACCTGCAGATGACGAAGGACCTGCTGGAGGTCGGCATCGAGTGCGACGAGAACCCGGACGTGCGGGCGGTGCTGCTCCGCAGCGAGGGTCGGATGTTCTGTGCGGGCGGTGATCTCGCCTCGTTCGCCAAGGCAGGCGCCGCCCTCCCACGCGGGCTCAAGGAGATGACGGTCTATCTGCACGCGGCGATCACACGCCTGGCCCGCGGCAGCGCGCCCGTGATCGCGGCCGTTCAGGGACCCGCCGCCGGCGCCGGGTTCTCCCTTGCCTGCGCGGCCGACCTGGTCGTCGCCTCCGAGCAGGCGGTGTTCACGATGGCCTACACGCGCGCCGGTCTGACGCCGGACGGCAGCTCCACCTACTTCTTGCCACGGCTCCTAGGACGCCACCGGGCGCTGGAACTCATCCTCACGAACCGCACCCTGTCCGCCGCCGAGGCCCAGGAATGGGGAATCGTCAACGAAGTCGTCCCGGCCGACGAACTGAACGCCCGCGCCGGGAAGCTCGCAAAGCAACTGGCGGCCGGACCGACCTGGGCGTTCGGCGCCGCCAAGGAACTCGTCATGCGCTCCTTCTCCGAGGACCTGGAGTCCCAGATGGAGTTCGAGTCGCAGGCCATCGCCAATGCCGCACGAACCGAAGACGCCGGCGAGGGCATCGCCGCCTTCTTCGAGAAGCGCCGGGCGAACTTCCGCGGCAGTTGAGATCGCTCCCGTGCCGAAGGGGCTCCTGATTCCGATCGCGCTGGTCGTCGCCGCGGTCCAGGAACCCGGAGCCGGACGCTATCCTGACATGCCCCTCGGCCGGCCGCCAGCCGTGGACGTGCCGGCCGCCGTCGCGGCTGCCGAAACCGGCATGAAGCCCTACCGGGAGCGGGTCGTCGGCGTCAGCGCCGAGGGCGGCGAACTCCACCTCGACATGGCGCCGGTTCCGGGGGGCGAGTTCCTGCTCGGCAGTCCTGAAACCGAAACCGGTCGCGGCGAACTGGAATCACCCCGGCGCCGCGTGCGGGTCGCCGCGTTCTGGATGGCGACCCACGAAACGACCTGGGACCTGTACCGCGTGTTCATGTTCGACACGGACCGCGGAGGCGACGAACCCGCCGCCGCCTGGGCCGACGCGGTAAGCCGCCCGACGCCGCCCTACCGACCGATGGACTTCGGCATGGGGGTCGAGGGCTTTCCGGCGATCTCGATGACCCAGTTCGCGGCCCGCCACTTCACGAAGTGGCTGTCGATGAAGACCGGGCGCTTCTACCGCCTGCCGACCGAGGCCGAGTGGGAGTACGCCTGCCGGGCCGGCGCCGGGACCCCGTGGTCCTTCGGCGACGACGCGACCGCGATCGACCGCTTCGCCTGGCACGCCGGCAACAGCGAACGGCGCTACCACGAGGTCGCCCGGCTCGAACCGAACGGCTGGGGCCTCTTCGACCTGCACGGCAACGTCGCCGAGTGGACCCTTGACGCCTACGCCGACTACGCGGAACTCGGCGACGCCGACCCACTCATCGACCCGCTCGTCTGGCCTGAGACGGAGTACCCGCGCAGCGTCCGCGGCGGTTCCTGGCGGGACGAGCCGGCCGCTCTTCGCTGCGCCGCCCGCCGAGGATCGGAACTCTCCTGGAAGCGGATGGACCCGCAGCTCCCGCAGAGCGTCTGGTACCACACGAACGCACGGTTCCTGGGCTTCCGCGTCGTCCGGCCGCTGGTCGAGCCGCCGGTCGAGGAACAGGAGCGGTACTGGGCGCCCGACGTGGACTCGGTGCGGCGCATCGTCGAGCGCCAGCGCCGCGGGGAACGGGACTGAAGGACGCCGGCCGGGGGCCGGCGACGAACTGGAAGCCGCCTTCGGCGGCGGCGGGTCAGAAGACCCGCGCACCCAGTTGGCTACTGGGAGGGCACTTCGACTGCCAGCCGCAGCGTGGGATGGGTCTCGGGCGCCGTGATCGCGTTCAGGACCTCGAAGGCCATCTCGAAGCTGGTCCGCGTCTCGCCGCTGATCGCCAGGTCCAGGTCGCTGTGCGGCTCGACCCGCATGGTCGACGGAGGACCGTTGAAGCGGTGGCCGCTCGTCACCCGGAGATCGAAGGCGGCGTCCGACATGTTGGAAAGCCTGATGTCGATCAGCTTGTCGCCGGCGCTTCGTTCGACCTTGGTCAACTGCAGCGACGCCTCGAGCAACGGCATGAGGGCATCCTCCCGGCCGATCAGCCAGTTGCCGAACCAGGCGACGGTGCGGTTCGCGTGCAGTGCCTCCTTGATCGACTCGGCGGTCCGCTCCTCGGCGAATACGAGGGTCGCCGTCCGGTGGCCGCCGGCATGGGGCGTGTAGTCCCAGTCGATCAGGTAGTGGACGTCCGAAACGCCCAGGATCGCCAGGTCGTTGTCGAGCGCGATCTGCAGCGACTCCGCCGAGTAGAAGTCGCCGTTCGCCACCTCGATGCCGTGAAGCAGCCCGTCGGCGATGAGTTCCCGGTGCATGTCGGTCAGCTTGGCGACGCCGTCCGGGCGCTGGGCGGGCCAGTTCGGGTGGTTCCAGAAGACGAAGGCGTTCTGCCCGTTGGCCGCTTCGATCGCCTGCCGCGCCTCACGCTCGCTCGCCGCCTGTTCCTCGGGCGTGGAGGGCCGGAGCCGGATCATGTAGTCCGCGCCGCTGCTTTCCACGAGAAGAGCGTTCGCATCGGAAATGAACACGGCGTTGACATGGCCCGGAGGCATGCTGCGGGTGATCTCGGCGCCGTTGACCACGATCACTTCCGACTCCGCCTCCGCGGCGTACTCGCTGGCGACGACGTAGGAGCGGTTCCGGTCCGGATGCGGGATGTCCTCCCGCCACGGCTGGTACTCAAGGTGTTCGGTGACCGCCATCAGCGCGAGACCGTCCCGCTCTGATTCCTGCATCCGGATGATCGGCCACACCACGCCGTCGGAGAAGACGGAGTGAGTATGCAGGTCGACCGCGAACGTGCCGTAGCCGTCGACGTCGGGGAACTCGATCGCGCGCTCCTGCGCGACGGCGGGAATGGCCGCGGCCAACGCCGCGAAGGACAGCACCTGCATCCGGATGGCCAGTCGACTCCTCATGGCGGGCTCCTCTCGGGTTGCGAAGTTCCGGGACAACGAGGAAGAGAATAGCCGGTGCAAGCGGCGCTTCGATGAGGCCGGCGTCAGGGAACGGCGGCCGTGGCCCGGCGCCGCCGCCAGACGTCCGTCGCCACCGCCAGCAGGATCGCCACGCCGGTGATGATCCGCTTCGTCGGCTCGCTGGCGCCGGCCTGGGCAAGCCCGGTCTGCAACACGGCGATCACCAGCACGCCGAGAAGCGTGCCCGTTACCGAGCCACGGCCGCCAAGAAGCGATGTGCCGCCGATAACCACCGCGGCGATCGCCGAGAGTTCCATGCCGATCGCCGCGTTCGGATCGGCGGACTGCAGGTAGCCGACCTGGCACAACCCGGCGGCCGCCGCCAGGAACCCGGCGAGTGTGAACACCGCGAACTGGACGCGGGAAGGCCGTACGCCGCAGCGATGGAGCGCCGTGCGGTTGCCTCCGACCGCGAAGATCCAGCGGCCGAAGGCGGTCCGCGAGAGGATGAACTGCAGCGCAACCACGACCCCGAGCGAACCGACGAATGCGACCGACAACCCCAGGACCGGCACGCTGGCGCCCAGCGCGGCGACCCGCTCGCCGAGATAGCTCGTCCTTGACGCGGTCACCACGTAGGTCGAGCCCCGGGCGATCTCGAGCATCCCCAGCGTGACCAGGAACGACGGGATGGACCAGCGAGCGACCAGTACGCCGTTGATCGCGCCGCACAGCGCGCCGACCGCGAGCGCCACGAGCGCCGCGAGCAGCAGCGGCAGCCCCTGATCGACCGTCAGGACGCCCAGCACGGCCGCCGCGAGCGCAAGCACGGAGCCGACGGAAAGGTCAATGCCGCCGGCAATCAGCACCAGCGTCAGGCCGGCGGACGCGATGACCAGGGGCGGCAACTGGTTGGCCAGCGTGCGGAACGTCACGGCGGTCCAGAAGTGGTCCGTGATCAGGCCGAAGGCTACGCACAGACCGAAGATGACAAGGACCAGTCCTCCCCGGTAACCGAGGGAGAACGAGCGGCGCCAGCCGGCAACGGCAAGCGTCATCGGTCCGAACGCCCGGCGAGCATCGAGACGAGGATACAGTCGCGGCTGGCTCGGAGAGCCCCTCTCCCATGACAACGCCCCAGCGTCCTGCCTAGTGCGCTCTCTCGTTCGCAGGGTCCGCGGGGGTTCGAAGGCGGTCGCATACCGGCTGGCGAAAGGCCTGCTGCGCCGGTTCGGCTACGACTTCGAAGTCTTCCCCCGCTCGAGGCGAGACGCTCACGCCGTAGCGAGCACCGAGGAGAGCTTCTACCGCGAGTGGAACTCCCCGTCGCCGATCTGGGCGCCCTGGCGCGGCGAACCCGACTTTCGGGAGGCCTACGACGGCGTCGAGCCGTACACGGTCGTTTCAGCCGATCGCTGCCAGGTCCTGTATCGCCTCGGCCGCCAGGCTCTCTCGGTCGCCGGCGACTTCGCCGAATGCGGCGTGTACCGGGGAGGCACGGCGCTTCTCCTGTCGAGGATCCTCGAGGGAAGCGGCAAGGCCCTCCATCTCTTCGACAGCTTCGAAGGCCTCCCGGCGCCCGATCCGGAAAGAGATCCCGATCTCGAGGAAGGCGTCTTCAAGGCCACGTCCGCCCGGGACGTTGGCGGCCTTCTTGGCCGCTTCCCGGGGACCCTCGAGATCCACGCAGGCTGGATCCCGTCGACGTTCGAGGGGCTCGAGGACTCCCGGTTCGCCTTCGTCCACATCGACGTCGATCTCTACCGTTCGACGCTCGACTGCCTGGAGTACTTCTACCCCCGCCTTTCCGCCGGCGGGATCGTGGTCTTCGACGACTACGGCTTCCCCGCCGCCCGCGGCGAGAAGGACGCCGTCGACGAGTTCTTCTCCGACCGGCCCGAGGCTCCGCTCGCCCTGCCCACGGGCCAGGCCATCGTGACGAAACTCCCTAGCCGGACGACGTGACGACGTCGACCGGAGTCTTCAGGTCCTCCGCCGTCCCGCCGCGCAGGATCTCGAGGGCGGCCTCGATTCCGAAGACCGCGAGCCGGTCGGCGTGCTGGTCGGCGGTGGCGAGGATGTCGCCCTGGGCGACCAGATCGGCAACGGCGTCGATGTTGTCGAAGCCGACGATCAGCACGTCGTCCCGACCGCTTTGCCGCCGCGCAGCAAGAGCGCCCAGCGCCATGTTGTCGTTGGCGCAGAGAATCGCGCGCAACCCGGGGTGCTCGCGCAGCATCGCCGCCGCCACCGTGTTCGCCTGCGCCTGCTCCCAGCCGCCGCTCTGGACGTCGACGATCTCCGCGCCGGCAGCCGCCATCGCATCCTCGAAACCGGCCTGCCGCTGCTGCGCGTTGAACGCCGTCGGGATGCCGCCGACGATCGCCACCTGATCCCCCGGCGCGAGCCGTTCCGCCAGCACCTCTCCGACCCGGCGAGCGCCGTCGCGGTTGTCCGGGCCGACAAAAGGCGCGTCGAGGCCCGCCTCGGCCGCCACCTCCGCGTCGAGGCGGTTGTCGATGTTGACCACCACGACGCCGGCCGCCTGGGCCCGCGCGAGGGCCGGCGCCAGCGCCTTCGAATCCGCGGGCGCGATGACGATCGCGTCGCTGCCCGAAGCGACCATCTGCTCGACAAGGGCGACCTGTTGGGCCAGGTCGCTCTCGTTCCGGGTGCCGTTGACGATCAGGTCGTAGTTGCCCGCGTTGGCCTCGTGGTGAGCCCGGGCGCCCTCGGCCATCGTCTCGAAGAACTCGTTGGCCAAGGACTTCATGACCAGTGCGACCTGCGGCCGCGCCGCCTCTTCGTCGCTGGTGACATCGCTGCCGGGGCCTCCACAACCCACGAATGGGAGCACGGCGACGGCGAGGAGGCCTGCGAGTGAATCAGGGAGTCTGACGGCTACCATCGCGCAACGAAGCCTAGTCCGAAACCGCAAGCTCCACCGACTCCGCGAACCTCGCCAGCGCACTTTCCGCCGCGGCCCGGTCCGCGGCCGGCGCCTTCACCCCGTCCGCCTCGTAATGCAACGACAGCACTTCCAGGCGACCCTGCTTTCGGTGCGCCTTCAGGTCGTACCGCGCCACCAGCCGGTCACCCGCCAGCACCGGCATGCAGTAGTAGCCGTAACGCCGCTGTGAGGCCGGCTTGAAGATCTCCAGGATCTGGTCGAAGCCGAACAGATAGGCCACCCGGTTACGCCGCCAGAGCACCGGGTCGAACGGGGAGAGCAGTACGCCCCGGTCCCGCGCGGGGCGCACTCGCCGCAGACGGGCCGCGAGTTCCAGATCGGCGGGACGCACCCATCCCGGCCGCCGCTTTCCGTCGACTGTGATCAGATCGCACGGCACCACCTCCCCCGCTGAAGCCAGGTCCTCCAGCGCGGCCTTGATCTGGGGCCGCACGTTCTTGAGCCGCCAGGTGTCGGCCAGCGTGCCGATCGTCGCCCAGCCGTGACCCTCGAGCGCGCGCAGGATCAACGCCCGGATCCCCTCCTCCAGGCTCCAGTCCTCGCTCCGCCAGCGCTCCGGGATCACCCGTTCGGGCAGATCGAAGGTGCGCTGGAAGTTGTGCCGGGAGCGGATGGCGAGTTCCCCGGTCGACCACAGCGAGTAGGCGACCCACCGTTCCCGCTTCGAGCGCCACATCTCGCCCAGCATCGGCCCCGTCAGGTCCAGCGACCGCATCGGCCCTTCGGCCTCGACGCGGCGGAGGATCGCGTTCGCCACGTCCGGGTGCTCGCGGATCCCCTTGCTGTGCCAGGTCCTGCCGCTCCGATACTCCTCGCGGCGGAAGCCGAACGCCGGGTAGAGATCGATCGGGATCCAGCTCGCCTCGTGACCCCAGTACTCGAAGATCGGCTCGCCCGGCTGAAGGAGTTCCTCCGGCAGGTTCCGGTCGATTCCGGGCCAGCGGGACAGCGGCACGAGCGCGTGGGTGCGGGCGCCGACAATCGAGATCGTGTCGAGTTGCAGGTAACCGAAGCGCTCGATCAGCGCGTGGACCGCCCGCTTCGCCCGCACGCCCCGGCCCGAAGCCGCGCGCGGCAGACCGGTCCACTCGGGATTCAGCAGCCCCGCCCGGGCCAGCGCCAGCCGTCGCGCGTCGCGGACCGTGATCTCGGCTCGTACGGCGCCCGCGGCGGAAGCCGCCACGTTCGCGGCGGATCTCCTCCCGGAAGCCGGCGGGGGCGCCGGCGCACCCAGTGGCGAGCGGCCGTCAGGTCGTCCCGACAAGGCGTCAGAACTCCACGCTGATCGACATCTGCACCCGCCGCGGGTCGAAGCGGTCGCGGGGTTCTCCGAAGGCGGCGTCGCGCCGGAACGGGTTGTTGTTGTAGCCGGTCTGGCGGTCGAGCAGGTTGAAGAGATCGACGCGCAGCCGAGCGGCCAGGTCGGCAGGCAGGCGGAAGCGCTGCGTGTAGCCCAGGTCCAGTTGCCAGTGGCTCGGACTGCGCCGGCTGCCGGCTTGCTCGGCGTAGCGGTTGGTCGACGAGAAGTAGGTGGGCAGTCCGTAGGCGACCGAATCCCATGCCTCCCACGGCTGGCCGGACTGGAAGAACACGAAGGCGCCGACGCTCGCCCGCCACGGCAGGTCGAGGCGACCGAACACCTTGGCGAGATGCGGCCGGTCGCCGCGCAGCGTCCCGTCCTTGTTGTCCCATACCTGCCGGCCATAGCCGTCGGCGAGGTTGGACGAACCGATGAAGAGGTTGGCGTCGTTGTTCCAGCTCGTGTTGTCCTGATCGAAGTTGCCGGTGTAGCGGCTCCGCACGTAGGAAGCGTTCAGGTACCCGCGATCACCCCGCCACACCAGCTCCAGCGCGGCCTCCGAGTACTCCGTGTAGGCGCCGTCGAGCTGGGCGATCACGTAGCTCGAACCGCCGATTTCCGCCCGAACGGCATCGAGACCCGGCACGTAGAGACCGCGGGCGGCGATGTGGGCGGGGGCGCTGTCGTAGCCCCGGGAGCCGTTCCAGGTGTCCTCCCAGAAGTGTCCGCCCTCCCGGCGGCGCAGGTGAGCGCTGAGCGACAGTCCGCGCGACAACGTCCGTGTGGCGCCGAGCGTCCACTCGTCGACGCGGCGCGGCTTCATGCCGTCCTGGAACGCCTTGCCGGAAGATCCCGGATACGGCTCGTGGGAGATGACCCGGCCGCGCTCGTCGAACAGCACGCGAAGGCTGGCGCGAGTGTTCCGGTCCCAGGAGGCCGCGCGCGCCAGCGAACTCGCTTCCGGGTGGTAGCGGGCGTAGTTGGCGAAGACCGTGCCCTCCGCGCGCCAGGACCAGGTGACGCCGAGACGCGGCTGAATCATGTCCCGCCAGTCGATCGTGTACATCCGGTACTTCCCGCCCGGCGCCAGGGCGAAGCCGGACACCGTGCCCGGCGCCGCCCGCAGACCCTGTCCGTACAGAACGTCCTCGCTCAGCAGGACGCCGGCGTCGAAGGTGAAGTCGCCCGCGGTCAGGCGGTCGTGGACCTCCAGGGACACCGTCTCCGTGAAGGAGTCGATGGGCGAGACCACCGTGCCGTCCGGGCGCCGGAGGCTCATCTGCTGCACCGTGGCCACGTAGAAGACCGGCGCGCCGTCCTCCGCCAGGTCGACGCCGCCAGGCGCCGCGATGGCGCCCCAGCCGTTCGATTCACGGCTCAGCGTCTCGCGCGCCTCGGCGGCCCGCAACCCGAAGTGGAGATCGTGGCCGACGGCGCCCCGGTCGAACCCGTGGTCGAGCGCCAGTTCGAAGCTCCGCCGGTAGAACGCCTGGTCGTTGATCGACGGATGCGCGCCGACGGCGCCGCCCCCGCGGCGCGCGCCCCGCTCGTCCGTGTAGCCGTAGCGTTCCACCAGGGGCCTGATCGCGGCGTTGTAGGCATCCGCGCCGTCCACGTAGTCGGGGACGCTGAAGTACCCCATCCGGTCCAGGTTCTCCACGTCCAGCGTGCCGTCGAGCGCCGGCTGAACGCCCAGCGCCAGGTCGGGCCGGGACGACCCCTCGAGTTCGTAGTCGCTGAACCGGAACGAGAGGGCGCCCAGGCGCGTCTGCCAGACGCCGTCGGCGTTCGCCACGCGCTGGTCCGCCCTGCCGCCGAGCGATACCGAGTCGGCTTCGTAGGGACCGACCGAGACGCCGTTCTCCTCGCGCCGCGAGGTGCGGTAGCCGGCATTGAGCAGCAGGTGGTCCGACGGCGCGTGCGTCAGCCGGCCGTAGAACTCGCGGCGCGTGTTCTCGTAGTCCTTGACCGGTCCGTAGGCCGTGGCCGTGTTCGTCCGCTCTTCCGTGGGCCGGAAGGCCGAAGCGAAGAAGAAGAGCCGCGACGGGACGATCGGGCCGCCGAAGGTCGCGACCGCTCGCTGGCGGTCCGTGTCGTGGCCGGCCACGGACTCCAGGGCCGTCTCGGGTTCCGCCTGGAGATCCGGCGGCTCTACCGTGTACTCGACGCTGCCCGCGAAAACGTTCGTGCCCGACCTCGCCGTCGAGTCCATCGTGAACCCGCCGCTGCGGTTGAAGCCAACCGCCGTGGCGCCGGCGCGCTCGAACGTCACCTGGTCGACGTCATGGCTCGAGAGTTCGGCCGACAGCGTGCCGAACATCGGCAGCGACACGTCGACGCCGTCGAAACGGTAGACGTTGTCCTGACCGCTGCCGCCGCTGGCCGGTCCCCGCACGCTGTCCTGGGTCACCTGGACGCCCGGAGCGAGCCGAACGAGGCTGCGATAGTCGGGACCGAGCGGCATGTCCCGCACCGCCTCGCCGTCGATGGCGCTGGCGACGGAGGCACGGCCGCGGACGGCGACCCGTTCTCCGATCACGACGAGTTCCTCGCTGACGGCGGCGACCGCGCCGTCGAGCTCCAGGTTCAGGGTCGTCGTCTGGCCGAGCAGCACCTGGGCGTCCACCGCGCGGCTTGCTCCCGCCGCGGTCGTGAACGTGACCCGGTAGAGGCCCGGAGTTAGCCGCGGCAGCGCGTAGCGGCCGGACGCGTCGGTGACGGTCGACCTCGGCCGGGGTACGGCGCCGGTCTCGGCCAGAATGCCGATGCCCTCGGCCGAGGCGGCCCCGCGCAGGGTCACCGTCCCCTCGATGCCCCCGGTCTGCTGGCCCGTCGCCGC
Source organism: Thermoanaerobaculia bacterium (assembly GCA_022826745.1). Lineage (GTDB taxonomy): Bacteria > Acidobacteriota > Thermoanaerobaculia > Multivoradales > Multivoraceae > Multivorans. Next base: position 66,969 of record JAJDUI010000036.1, read on the forward strand.
GCCGGCGCGGAGCAGCAGCGCCAGGGTCAGGAACACGAGGCTGCCGGTCAGCCGCCAGTCAGTCATCGCCCAACGTGCCCGCGCGCCGGGCGAGAGACTCGACCCCGCGGTAGTACGCCTCGTCCCGCGCCAGGTCCTCGCGGTTGACCAACATCGGGTTGTCCTGCAACCCGCGCAGCCAGGCGTGGTAGGCGAGTCCGGCCTTGTAGTGGCGCGTCGGCGGCTGGAAGATGAAGCGGGCGAGCTCCTCCGCCGGGCCCATCAGCTCGCGATAGCGCACCACGTCCCCGTCGCCGAGCGCGCGAAGCGCCGCGGCCGCCGGCTCGGCTACCGCGTCGAAGGCACCGAGCAGTGCGTGGCTGTAGTCGCCCAGAGCCACTCTGCGGCCCTTCAGTTCGAACGTGCCGTGGAGTCTGGAGCCACGAGGCGCCGGCTTGCCTTCCAGCAGCCGGGCGAAGTGGTAGTCGTCTCCGGTCAGCACGATCTGGCCGCGCATGCCGATCCGCCGGCGGAGCAGTACTTCGTACTCCTCGTCCAGGAGCGAGAGCTTGACCCCGCGCACCTTGTCGGCGTGCCGGGCGAGGATGCGCTCCAGACTGTTGCCCGGGAAGTAGCCGCGCATCGCCGGGTGGAACATCTCGCCCAGCCAGTGCAGGAACAGCGGGCCCTCCAGTTGATCGATGATCGCGCCGTAGACGTCGACGTACTCCCGCTCGGAGGCACCGGTCTCGGCAAGGCGCGGCATCGGCAGCAGAACGGGGACGCCGCCCAGCTCGCCGATGAACTCCGCCTGTTCCGCCACCGCGTCGATCAGCTCCGTGTTGCTGTCCAGCGATTCGAACTGGTCGCTGCCGGCGCCGGCGACGAAGCCGTTGCGCAGTTCGAGGGAAGCGCAGAGTTCGATCAACCGCCGCGCGCTGGGCCAGCCGATCTCGAAGCGCTGGGCCGTGTCCATCGCCTCGGCGACGCCGAAGCCGAGCGAGTCGACGTGGCGGCGCAGGCCGGCCGTCGCCTTCCAGTCGATCCAGTGTTCGATCTCCTGAGGCGTCCCCGGATGGTCGAGCGAGTGTCCGGCCTCGGCATAGCCGCCGCGCACGACGACGTGGAGCGCTGCGTAGCAGAGCCGCGGCAACGGCGCCGCGGAGAGTTGGCCGGGAACTCCTGTCGCTTCGCTCACAACGAGGCCGCCGCCTTCTTGATTTCCCTGATCCGGGCGAACTCGGGAGTCTGCCGGTAGTGCTCGTCCAGCGGGTAGCAACCACTGACCATGTGGTTGCGCGGTCCTGTGGTGCAGTCACTGAAGGTGCGGCAGATCCGCTTGCGCTCGAGCGGCCGCCCCGCCAGCACGTCGGCAGGCAGGCGTGGATAGGCAAGCACCATCCGCCCCAGGCCCACGAAGTCGACGTGGCCCTGACCGACCTCAGCCTCCGCGACGTGCGGCAGCCACTCCTGGAGGTAGCTGTAGCCGGTGCCCACCAAGCGGAGCCGCGGGAACGCGGCGCGCACCGTGCGCACCGCCGCCAGTTGCCGGAGCACGGAGCGCAACGGGTCCTCGGGAGGCGTGTAGCTGTCCGAAGCGGGATAGGTGAACGGCCGTGACAAGTGCGGGCAACTGTAGGGCGACCCCATCGTCACGTTGACGATCTCGACGCCGGCCTCGACCAGGAGAGCGATGTAGCGGATCGCCTCGGAGCAGGTCGGCTCGGGCAGTCCAACATCCGCCGGGTTCAGGCCGAAGCCGAGATCGGCCGGTTTGGCGCTCTCGACCTCCGGCACGCCGACTCCGTCGCCGTCGGCGCCGAAGGGCGCGACGTCGCCGACGGACAACCGCACGCCGACACCGAGATCAGGACAAGCCGTGCGCACCGCCGCGATGATCCCAAGCGGCAGCCGCACCCGGTTCTCGAAGGATCCGCCGTAGCGCCCCGGCCGGGTGTTGGCGCCCAGCAGCTCGTGCAGCAGGTAGCCGTGGCAGCACTTGATGTCGACGAAGTCGTAACCGGCGCGCTCGGCGCAGCGTGCCGCACGCACGTATGCGCCGGCGATCTCCTCCAACTGCTCGTCGCTCACCAATGGACGCTCGACCGCCCTGCCGAGACGACCGTCGAGCACCGGATGCACCTGCGCGCGCAGCGGCCGTGGCAGCGCGGGCGGCGGGTCCGGCCGCGAAAGCCGGCCGGAATGCGTCAACTGCAGGCCGATCACTGGTCGGTCGCCGCCTGTTCCACTCTCCTCATGTCCCGCCAGGACTTCGCGGCGGAGCGCCTGGAGCCACGCAACGCAGTCATCCAGCCGTTCGGCGTCGATGAAGAGCTGGTTCGGGTTGGCTCGCCCCTCCGGCACCACGGCTACCGCCTCCCCGCCCCAGATCATCTTCGCGCCGCTCAGCCCGAACCGCCGCCAGCGCCGCCGGGTCAGATCGCTCGGGCTGCCGTCCCGGTTCCCGTCCCAACCCTCCATCGGATGGATCGCGAACCGGTTGCCGGCCTCGCGTCCGAACACGGTGAGAGGCTCCGCCAACGGCCCCTCCTTGCCGAGCAGTTCGTCGCCGCAGTCGAACGTCGGATCGAGCCTGTGCAGATGCTCCCGGAAGGCTCCGACGCTGCGATGGTGGCCCGGAGGCGTGTAACGCCGGCTCAACGAGCAGGCCCGCGCCAGGGCGACGGCCGTCGCCACCACCCGTTCGAGAACTCAAGAGGACCGCAAGGGGTCATTCGGTACCGGATTGTAGTATCATCTCGCCGGTGCGAAGGAAGCATCGTCGAACTCTGGAGGCGATCTCCAACGTCCAAGCGGACCTTGACTGGAACGATATCGAAGCGTTGTTCGTGGAACTTGGAGCGGAGGTCAAGGAACGGGCCGGTTCCCGGGTCCGCTACCGGTTCCCTGACGGGACCCGCGCAGTCTTCCACAGGCCGCACCCTTCGAACCGGACAGGACGGGCGACGGTTCGAGCGATTCGGAGCCTGCTGAGGCGGATGGGAGTACAGCAGTCATGATGGAGTACAAGGGCTACTTGGGCAAAGTCGAGGTCGAAGACGACGAGTTCTACGGCGTCGTCGTCAATCTCCACCGCGATCACGTGGACTTTCGCGGCCGGACGATCGACGAGGTCCGCGAGGCCTTTCACGACTCCGTCGACTTCTACCTGAGAGGCTGCGAGGAAGACGGCGAGGAACCGGAGAGACCTTTCTCTGGCCGATTCGTCGTCCGCCTGCCGCCCGCAACGCACCATCGAGCCAGCACTCTCTCTCGAATCGAGAACCGGAGCCTGAATGCGGTCGTCGCCGACGCGATCGAGACCTATCTCGCCGACCGCGGCGTGTAGGGCGCGAAGGCTCTCCCCCGGTTGGCAGAAGCGGTGACGATGTAGCGGCGCTCCGCCGTCAGGCATTCGTCTCGTACAACGCGCGCTGAGGGCTGTCGTCAGGCTTCGGATCCTGCCGCATCTCCTCAGGCACAGGCGGCAGTTCCTGCGCCCCGAAGCACTGGCCGGCAAGCACCTCGTCCAGCAGTCGGCTCTGCTCCGGCTGGACGGCGACGGTCTCTTCCAGCACATGAAGAAGCTCCAGGAGTTCCGTCGTGAACTGCGCGGTCCACCTGTCCGGCCGGATCTTGTCGAGCGGCGACGTCTTCCTTCCTGCTCCTTCCTTCATCCTGTAGCCGAGCCAGGACTGAAGCACTTTGAGGCCGGACACCTCGAACTCGTAGACCTCCGACGAAACCGGCCCGAACGCCCCGGAGCCCACGCGGAGTGTCCCGGTCTCCTCGTCGTAGCCGTAGGACTCGGGATAGTCGCTGACGCTCTCCGACACCTGCTCAATGCACCGGGCCGCGCCGCGAATCGCGCCTCCGGACGGAGCGAATCGCTCGCCGTACGTGTGCAGAAAGAGAAGGCGGCGACCGATGGAAGTCACCTCTTCGAACAGCGCTCCATCCTTCGTAATGGGAACGCGGACCTCGCAGCCAACGAGTTCCTCGTAGTACTCCCCGGTGAACCGCGGATGCGCGAGGGTCCCATAGAGGTAGGCAGCGAAATCCTCGGGCGAGACCGATCGCCCGTAGGTGTCGACGAGGATCTCCAGAAGTCCTGGAAGGAGATTCGGGACCGTAGCGTCCCGGGAACGGTAGAGGGGCAAGACGTGTTTGGCGCCACGTCCGGAGAAGTAGTGAAGGTCCGGGACTGCGGCTGCAGTGGTCAGCGCCGGTCCGTCACCGAGCGGGTCACTAAGGAGGCTGACGAGGTAGAGCTGGCGATCGCTATGGGTACGCCAAACGACTGGCCGAAGGTAATCACCAACCCTTGCATCGGCGATCAAGAACTGCCTGTCAAACGAACGGTACGCGTAACGGACGATTCGAAGCGGCCGTTCCTCCGGCACCAACCCCGAGACAGGAGTCGTGTCGTCGCCAGCGAAAAGAGCCTTGTAGCGGCCCTCTGGGTTCCTGTCGCGTGTCACCTTGAAGGCGGACTCAAGTTGGTCCCTCTTGTCCCGGGCCAACAAGCTCTTCCAGCGGCGTTCCAGTAGTTCCGGGCTTCCACCGATCGGCCAAGTCCTCTTGATCTGGGCACCGCTCTTCTGCCACGGCATCAGGTCGGTGAGCAGCGGCCAGCCAAAGTAGCGCCCGCTTCCGGCCGGCAGGAAAGCCCCCTGCCAGTCGTCAGGACAGTCCTGCCACTCGACATCAGCGAAGCTCTTCAATCCGTCGAGGCAGAGCAGTTTCTCGGCTCGCGTCCCCTTGACTCGCGAGTAGCGAACCCGCGCCGGCGACTCCTCGTGGCACGAGTCCCGCCGGAAGAGCACAGCGATGGCCACCGGCGTCTGAATCGCGAAGACGTTCTCTTCCTGGCGCGCGCCCCGGCCCTCCCCGCCGAGGTCGAGAATCCAGATCTCGTCGCAAAGCCGGCGCATCTTCTCCCGAACACCGGCGAACGCGGCACCGAACAGGTAGCTCGAAGCCGTGATGAAGCTGACAATCCCAGGCCCTTCCGACGGCTTCTGCTCGAACACCTTCCACAAAGCCCAGCGCCAGAAGTAGACGTACGAGTTGTAGAGGTTCTTCAGGGCATCGCCGTGACCGGCGTCGCTCACGGGCTTTGAGAAGTCCGCCAACAGCGAGCCCTCCTGTCTGCGCTCGAGCCTGGCCTTGACGGACATTGACCCGAACCGCTCACCCTGGGGCAGCGGGTCGCCGAAACGCACCCACCCGCCAAAGGGGGACAAGTGGTCCTCGCTGCACGCGGCGACGCTCTGGTGCCGGTGGTAGGGCGGATTGCCAATGCAGACCAGGACCGGCTTGTTCTTCTTGACTCGATTCGCCCGGCTGCGCTGATCCGCAATCGGCTGCAGCACCAAGCCCTTCTGCTGCGGCTCCGCGTCCGGGCTGTCCAGCGTGTCGGCAAGATAGACGCCGGTCCCTTCTGCCGGCAAGGTGCCGCGCTGGCCCGTGAGTGCGCGGCTCACACGGAGTTCCGAGACGGCGTAGGGCCCCACCATCACCTCGAAGCCGTAGAGCCTCTCCGCCAGTGACGAAGCCTGGGAGGGCAGGGCAGGCCAGCCTTGCTCCTTCCCGACCCGGGCCAGTGAGTGCTCGATCACTCCAAGGAGGTAGGTCCCCGTCCCAACGGCGGGGTCGAGCGTGATGACGTCGGAATTCGCAAAGCCGAGCCGGCGGCCGAGCCGGTTGATGAGCAGGTCGTCGACCAGCCGAACCTGGGCTCGCACGACCTCAACCGGTGTGTAGTAGACGCCGGCCTGCTTGCGGAGCTTGGGGTCGTACTCCTCCAGGAAGTCCTCGTAGAAGTGAAGCCAGGGGTCCTCCGCGCCGCCAAGCGTTCCCGCGGGCGCCACGCCGATGACCCTCAACAAGAGATCGAGCGAAGCCCCTACTTCGCTTAGGACCTGGGAGTCGGTCAGGAACCTGAGCGCGCGAGCCATCAGGTTGTGTCCCGCGTCGAGCGCGGCCTCCGCCCGCGCCAGATCGAGGGGGTCCGCCCCGAGGCTACGGCCCAGAAGCAAGGCGAAGGTCACCGTCTGGGCGTAGGCGTCGGCGAACTGCTCATCCGAAGCGTCAGGGAAAAGGAGGTGGCGCCAGTCCCGGGCAGCGGCGTTGATCGGCGATTCGGAACGACCCAGAGCTTCACTCACATCGTCCCGGAGCATCCGGCAGAGCGGCGCGAGTTGTTCGGCGAAGCGCTTGAGATCGACCGACCCTCCCGCCGCGAGAGGCAAGATCGGCTGCCAGTCCAGGAAGTCCCGAAGAACAGGTCCCAGACGCGCACCGTCGCGCGATCCAACGGCCATCCCGCCGTCCACGTCAACTGCACCTGCGAGCCGTACCACTTTCCCGACCCGCTTGCCGTCTCGATAGAGCGCCCACTCGTTGCCGTCCGTGTAGAGGACGTTCGGCAAGTTCGAAAAGCGCTTGAACTGCTTCTTGTCGCGACCAGTGAAACGAGCGGCGACTGCGCCTGTTCCGGGCTTCTTGAGCTCCACGTGGCCAGTCAAAAGTCCCTTCTTGGACACCGCGTAGTCAGGACGTCCCAAGCGCCCTTCTGACACCTCGCCAGTGCAAATGACCGTCCAACCCCACGCCGCACCAAGGTGCCTGAAGAACTCTTCGAGCGGTGCACGAAGCTGATCCTCCGGTGCCCCTTGCACCACAGCCGTGCTCTTCGACGTAACCGTCTCGGCGAAACGTACGAGGCCCTCTCGAACCGAGTCCTTCTTCATGCCCTGGAGTCCGGGATGCTCTGCACCCCTCCCGAGTTTGCCTCGCTCACCGCAACCTCCGCCTTTCCCCCCGCGTCAGACACCGCCCCGCCCTTTATCCGCCTATCGACGAGGTACATGAATTGTTCGAGCAATCGCTCCCCCGGATCCCGGCCTTCGTCTTGACGCCATTCCGGCTCATCAAAGTTACCCGTACAGTGCTCCCGAACTAGATGGGCCAGCACGATAACGTCTATCAGGAGGTCGATGTGCTCGAGTTGATCAGCCCTTAGCTCGCCCACCTGGGGCGTGGCGCTGTCGTCACTCCACACGGTGGACGCATGCGACAAGAGAAACCTCGTAATCTGCTCTGGATCCGCCGTAAACACACGCACCAAGTGTTCCTGCACGACCTCACGTCCCTCGGCTCTAGACCACTCATATAGAAGCCCAGATTCCTGTCGCACGTCTGGTGCAAACAGTGGAGAACCCTCCGCCACCCGGACCTTGATGCGCTGCACAAGGCACGAACGCAATTCCGTGATCTCTTCGCGGCTAAACGTATTGCTGTCCTGATGTTCCGGCTTGTCGGTTACGCGCATCCAGCGCAGACACTCCGCACTGAACCACAGCGGTTCGGCGGCTTCAAGTACGCGTCGTCCCGCACGGACGCGACCGCTGCCACGAGGTATCCGCTGGAGCAGATGGGAGATGAGCATAGCCGCCTGTGCCGGCTGATCCACGTAGAGGCTGCGAGCGTTCGGAATTGCCTCGGCCAATCCCGAGAGCGCAATGGCGAGGGTTTCCGCGGCCATCGGATCCACGGTCTTCTCAAGTGCGCTCAGCTTGTCGATCAGGCGACCCGCCTTGGCTCCGTGGACGTGAGGCACCAAACGGCTCTTCAGCGACGCCCCGTCACCCTCCCGCGCCAGCGCCAGGATTGCGGCCACTTCAGAGTCGGGGACGTCGTTCTGAGGGACCGAGTACGTAAAGTACCGTCGACAATACTCAGGGGCACAGACCCGCTGCTCCTCGGACCAACGAGGGAGCCACTCTCGGCCATAACCCGAATCGCCGTACGCACCACCAAGTCGAGGGAAGAGACTCGTGATGAGTGCCTTCGCCGCGTCGGCCTGGTCTTTCTCCATCGTCTTCAGTGTGGGCTCCAACAGTTCCACCCCACGGGCTTCCCGAGCCTCAGCGCCGGAGAAGCGTTCCTCAACACCCGAGAACGCGTCGTGGTTCTCCCGCACCACTTCGTACACCTCCGGATAGAAGGCCCGAAGCGCCTCGACTAGCAGATGATCCACACGGTTCGTCTCGCCGACAAGCGGCGGAAGGGCGAACATCAGCCCATTGCCAAATCGATTCGCCTCTCGAGGCGTGGTCAGCCTACTCAAGACGCCACGGTCGAAGGCGGCGACGAACTCGCCGACCTGACTCTCCGTTAGTTCGATCCCAGCGGCAGACAGGGCCTGGTCTATGCGGTGGAAGCACAATGAACGGAGGTCTTCCCGTGCTGCTACCGGTAGCCGTAGCGGAACTTGGACGATCTTCTCCAAGAAGGAGCGGCCGGACGCCTCGCCGCCTCCACCGTACCGCTCGCCGATGGCCTTGGAGACCACGGCATCGTCGAAGGCGAGCACATAGCACACGTTCGGAAAGTCGGTGCACGCCTTGATAAGGCGGAACAGCGTATGGGTTTCGTGCTTGTCCAGACGGTCGATATCGTCTATCACTACAACAACCCGCTTTCGGGATCGACCCAAGAGATCGACGATTCGGTCACGCAGTTGTTCGAGCCGAACAGAATCACCCTTCTGCGCGAGTTTACCGAACTGATAGAGCAACGTATCGACCGTTTCAGCAGGCGGGAACACCAAGCCGAGAAGCCTAGTGACCCACCGCAGAAACCCGGCCCACCGCCATGCTCTGGCTATCACTCGTTCAAACCAAGTGGAGAGAGACGCGCCGATCGCCTCCGCGAGGGTCGAGAAAAACCCTCGAAACAAGGAGTCGGAGTCTGTAACTCTCCAGGGACGGAATTCTCGAACCACGACTGCATCGTCGTCAGCGAGGTTGGCGCGAAGCAGGTTGAGTACTGTTGTCTTTCCGTCGCCCCAAGCGCCGTAGAGACCGACGACTATCCCGGAGTCCTCCGGTTGGGCGACCAGGATGGTGGCAATGCGGTCGGCGAAGGCTGCGCGGCCGAGGCGGTCTTCGTCGCGCTCGGTGATGGGACGGTCACCAAAGAAACTGTGTTCCGAGGTCATGTTGATTCAGGCGCTGTTGACGACCGGAGGCGGTAGGATCTAGCCCGAGCTCGCCAGATTCGGCAGGAAGATAGCCCATGGAGCCCGACGCGATCGAGACCTACCTGACCGATCGAGGCTTGTAGTCGGTCCCTACTGGCCTGCTGGGGCCGCGGCCCGCCGCCAAGGCTCGGGACCGTCTGGCAACGCGCTCAGGAACTGCGCTCCGACCTCCTCGTACCAGGCGTGGAGCCGCGCTCGCATCTCGGCGACCCGCTCTGGCTGTGCCGCGGCCAGGTCGTTCCGTTCGCCGACATCGGCTTCCACGTCATAGAGATGGACCTGGCCGTCCTCGTAGCGCTCGATCAGCTTGTAGCGGCCTGTGGAAACCGCGCCGCCCGGAAAGCCGCCCTGGTTGGCGTAGTGCGGGTAGTGCCAGAACAGGGCCCGCTCGGATGCCGCGGCCGCCGCCCTCTCACCCGCCTCGCCTCCCCGGAGCAGGTCGAGAAAGCTCGACCCGTCGATCTCGACCTCCGGCGGCAGGTCGATGCCGGCCGCCTCCAGCAGGGTCGGGTAGAAGTCCGTGCTGATGACCGGGGCATCCGTCACCCCGCCAGCGGCCGCGACGGCCGGCCAGCGGACGATCATCGGCTCGCGGATGCCACCCTCGTACAGCCAGCCCTTGCCGCCCCGTAGTGGCAGGTTCGAGGTCGGCGACCCTTCCGCCGTGGACAGGCCGCCGTTGTCGGAGAAGAAGACGACGATCGTGTTCCCGGCCAGTTCCAGGGCATCGAGCCGGTCGAGGATGCGGCCGACGCTCGTGTCCAGCGTCTCGACCATCGCCGCGTAGACGGCGTGGTTCTGGACCTCGCGCACGCGCCGCGGCTCGTCGCGTGGCCAGACCTGCTCCTCCTCGCCGAAGTCGGCCGGATCGGCTGGATACGCCGACACTCTGCCGGGCGGTGCCTCCGAAACGCTGACCTCGACGCCCGCCTTGGCGGCGTACTTCGCGATCAGGTCCGCCGGCGCCCGGAGCGGCGTGTGCACGGTGTAGTAGGAGAGGTAGAGCAGGAAGGGCCTGCCCTCCTCGTCCGCCGCGTAGCCGTCGAGCAGCGCCAACGCCTCGTCGGTGAGCCGGGCGGTCAGGTGCTCGTCCTCGGGGCCGTCCTCGAGAGTCGGGTTCGAGTAGGGCGAAAAGTAGCTCCGCGGCATGCCGCCGCGGTGGCCGCCGACGTTCACGTCGAAGCCCTGGGCCAGCGGCCAGAACTCCTCCGTCGGCCCCAGATGCCACTTGCCGAAAAACGCGGTGTTGTAGCCGCCGTCCCGGAGCGCCTCGGCCAGCGTGACCTCCTCGAGCGGCATTCGGTCGTTGAGCGGGGCCGGCGCGAACCTCTCCTCACGGCGTCCGGCGAAGTAGTTCGTGGCGCCCACCCGCGTCGGATAGCGGCCGGTCATGATGCTGAAACGGGTCGGACTGCACACCGGGTTCGCGGCGTAGCCCCTGGTGAAACGCAGCCCGCCGGCCGCCAGCCGGTCGATGTTCGGCGTCTCGTAGAAGGTGTCCGGGTTGAAGGCGCCGATGTCCATCGCGCCGAGGTCGTCGACCAGCAGGAAGACGATGTTCGGGGGATCGGCGGGCGTTTCGGCAGCGCAGGCGGCGAAGCAGGCGACGCAGACCGCCGCTGCGAGGATGGCACATGCTGTCGGGTACCGGGCCGGCTGCATCGGTCCACGACGGTAGCAGCACGCGGGGGGCTAGAATCCCTGTATCGTCTCCGGGCGCTTCCGACTCTGGGAGGAACTCCATGTCCGCCATCACCCGCCGCGTTTTCCTCGGCTCGGCCGCCGCTGCCGCCGCCACGACGACCCTGGGATGCCGTGCTTCAGCCGGCACCGCCGCCGCGAGCCCGAACGAGGTGCTCCGCGTCGCCGTCGTCGGCCTGCGCGGCCGCGGCAACGACCACGTCAACAACTACGTGAAGATGCCGGGCGTCGAAATCGCCGCTCTCTGCGACGTCGACCGCAACGTGCTCGAGGCCGCGAAGGCCAGGGCGATCGAGGCCGGCGCGACCGATCCGCTGACGATCGTCGACTACCGGGAGCTCCTGGAGCGCGACGACATCGACGCGGTGTCCATCGCGACGCCGAACCACTGGCACGCGCTGCAGGCCGTGTGGGCCTGCCAGGCGGGCAAGGACGTTTACCTGGAGAAGCCCGTTTCCCACAACGTCTGGGAGGGCCGCCAGATCGTCCACGCGGCCGCGAAGTACGACCGGATCGTCCAGACCGGCACCCAGATCCGCTCGTCGCCCTCGATCCAGGAGGCGCTGGCCTGGGTGAACGAAGGTCATCTCGGCGAGATTCAGCTCGCCCGCGGCCTCTGCTACAAGCCGCGCCAGAGCATCGGCCGGGTGGAAGGCGCACAGAAGATCGACCCGGCGGTCGACTACGACCTCTGGTGCGGCCCGGCGCCAAGGAAGGCCCTGATGCGGGAGCGCCTGCACTACGACTGGCACTGGGTCTTCGACACCGGCAACGGCGACCTCGGCAACCAGGGCATCCACCAGATGGACATCGCTCGCTGGGCGCTGGGCGAGCCGGCGCTGCCGCCGCGGACGATCAGCGTCGGCGGCCGCTTCGCCTACGTCGACGACGGCAACACGCCGAACACCCAGTTCGTCTACCACGATTACGAGCGGGCCCCGCTGTTGTTCGAGGTCCGCGGCCTGCCGCGCGATCTCAAGGCGCAGAAGGAGGAATGGCGCAGGCGCGGCATGGACGAGTACCTGGGCGCCAGGATCGGCGTCATCGTCCACTGTGAAGGCGGCCACCTGCAGATCCCGAGCTACACCGAAGCCACCGCGTTCGACGCGAAGGGCAAGAAGCTTGAAAGCTGGAAGGGCGGCGCCAACCACTACGCGAACTTCGTCGACGCCGTGCGCAGCCGCCGCGGCGAGGACCTGACCGCCTCGATCGAGGACGGCCACCTCTCGAGCGCCCTCTGCCATCTCGGCAACATCTCCTACCTGCGCGGCGAAGCGGGCGGGCCGGCCAAGGTGTCGAAGATCGCCTCGAAGCTCCGCCATGCCGGCGACACCGCGGATCGCTTCCTCGACCACCTGGTACAGAACGGCATCGATCCCGAGATCGAACAGCCGATCGTCGGGCCGTGGCTCACGATCGACCCGGACACGGAGACGATCGAAGGCGACGTGGAGGCGAGCCGCTTGCTGACCCGCGAGTACCGCGAGCCGTTCGTCGTGCCGCGGACCGTCTGATGCGCGGTACTTGTACCGGAGGCTCCGCGCTCGCTCTGATCGCGGTGGTCGCCGCCGGCGGCAGCCTCCACGCCCAGTCGGGAGTGCCCGACGGCTACGAACTCGTCTACTCCCAGGACTTCACGGACGCTTCGGCGTTCGACGACTTCACCTTCAGCGACCAGCGGGCGTGGGGGTACGGCGCGGGAGACTGGCGCGGCTACCTCGAGCTCAAGGGCGGCAGCAAGTACGAGCCGAAGCACCGTTCACCGCTCAACATCGCCCTGATCGACGATCTCCTGCTCGCCGACTTCGTTCTCGAAGCCGAGGCCTGGCAGACCGGCCGCGAGTACGGCCATCGGGATCTCAGTCTCTTCTTCGGCTTCGAGGGCCCGAACCGCTACTACTACGCCCACCTGGCCACCGAACCCGACGACCGGGCCCACAACATCTTCCTGGTCGACAACGCCGACAGGGCGCCGATGGGCGCGATCCCGGACGAAGGCGTCGACTGGGGCCGCGGATGGAAACGGGTCAGGGTCGAACGCCAGGACGGAGCGCTGCGCGTCTACTTCGACGGCGGGAAGCAGCCGACCGTCTCGACCGACCGCGATCCGCTCGGCTGGGGCCGCGTCGGTTTCGGGTCGTTCGACGACACCGGGCGGTTCAGTCAGATCCGGATCTGGGCGCCAAGCTCCCGCGAGGCCCGGGACCCCGCGTTCAAGTAGCCGAAGCCGCTGGCCGGCCGGGACGACTTAGCGGGCGCCGCGCGCCAGCTCGCGCACCGGCTGCGGCGAGTCGCCCACCGGCGTGTTGTGCTGCATGGCGATCCGCCATTCGTCGCCCACTCGCGTGTAGGTCATCGTGTAGCGGCCTTCGTGCACCGTCTGCCGTCCCTGCCCGTTGTAGTTCACCGACAGCGAGTACTCGCCGTAGGCGATTCCCGTGTCGCCGATGATCCGGTACTCCTCGTTCCGGGTCTCGAAGCGCGCCTTCGTCGTGGTGTTGAAGAAGAGGCGCCAGTCAAGCGCGCAGGCTTCCCGACCCTGCTTGCCCGACGTGGGACCGCAGGCGTAGAAGGACAGCGCCTCGTCGTGCACGGTGTCGAGGAAGCCGTCGAGGTTGCCTTCGTTGAGCGCGGCAACACCGGTTTCGAAGACCTCCTTCACGGCCGCCACGGCGCCTTCGTCACCGGCGAAGGCCGAACCGCCGGCCGCCAGGGAGGCAGCGAGAATCGCGATGGGAACGAAGTGGGCTGACCGCATTGGGAATTCTCCAGGCGTTGTTGTCGGTACGTTCTTCTGATGACGCTGGACCGGACGCCCGAGCGACCGCGGCGACGGTAGCACGGCGGATCCCCGTCCGGCGCCCAGGGGCGGTGCGCGCCAGCGTTAGCTAGTCGGTCGCGTAACGCCGGAGCTCGCCGTCGAGCCGTTCTGTCGACACCTCCCCGTCATGGAACAGCAGCCGGTACCGCAACCTCAGCTCCTCACCGGCCGAAATCCTCCAGTCGCCGGTGCCCTTCTCCGCTTTCTCGAAGTTGTGAACACCGAAGGGGTTCGCCGCGAACAGGCCGTAGGCGCGAGCGTGCCACCAGGTCGGGTGCCGGAAGTTCTCCGGGTGGTCGAAGATCGCGATGCCGACCGGCTTGCCGTCGACCGGGCCGGTGTAGTGGACCCACGCGGCGCGCTTGCCCCAGACGTCCACGCCTTCGACGCCTTCGCTGTTCCGCATCGAGCCGGCCGCGCGTTCGCCCTGGTGGCGGAGGGTCGCCGCGACGCGGATGGCCATCGTGCCTTCCTTCGTGTCGCCGAGAACGATGTCGCGGTCGCCGGCCTTCAGCCGGACGTCGAAGTCGACCGCCCGCCAGGCCTGACCGGTGTCGAACGCACCGGCGCGGAAGGTCATCGTCCGCTCCTCGCGGAGCATCTCGGCGCCGCCCGGGTCGACCCAGGAGTTCGCGGCGCGCAGCACGCCGGCCTCGCCGGACTTCACCGTCAGGATCTCCCGATGGACGATGGCCGAGCCATCGCGGCCATTCCAGATGTCGTACCGCTTGCCGCCGTCCGCTAGGCCAACCGCGCCGTGAGCGAACCAGAGCGAGCGATGATGCGGATGGTCCCGTTCCTCCCCATCCACCTCGGCCATGGGCCAGTTGCGGGTCAGCGCCTGGCCGCCCGGGCCGTAAACCGGATAGAGGTACGGCAGGTGGCCGCCGCCGTCGGCCTCGCCGCCGGGGCGATACTCGGTGAACGGCTCGCCGTCGACAGTGACCAGGACGCGGTCGCCGGCTCGCTTGGCGAGTTCGATCATCGGATCGCCCTCCCCCGCGAACGTCGCCGCGGAGAGAAGCACCAGGCAAAGCAACGGAACGGAGACTCCGGGTGATTTGGGGTGTGACATGGGCCGTTTCCTCTGCCGTTGTTCGCGTTCCGGGTGAGGCCCCGGCATGGTACCGTCCCGCCCGTGAACCCACGCAAATGCCTGCCACTGCTGGCGGCAATGCTGCTGGCCTCGGTGACGTTCACTTCCTGCACCACCGGCGAAGCGGGAGCGGAAGCCGACAGCTCGGATCCGGAACCCGTGAGCGCGCAGCCACGGGCGGAAGTCGTCCGCGCCCATCTCTTCGACGACGACACCGACGGCCAGGCCGCCTTCGCCCGCGTCAAGGAACACTTCGAGGCGGGCAATCCCGGCTACGCGATGGAGTTTCTGGCCGCGGCCACGGAGATCGCGGCCGACGCCGCGAGCCGGATCGTCTTCGTGCAGACGCCGATCGAGGAGGCACCCGCGGCGGCCGAGATCCACGCCGCCTCCGGCACGACCGGGACCGAGCTCCATGTAGGCGACATCGCGGTGCTCCGCCCCGGCGAACGGCTGACCGTCGAACCCGCAATCGCCGCGCTCGTGTTCGACGTCCCCGACGCACCGGACGAGAACGTGCCGGCGGCGATCCGCCCCGACTGGGACCCGGACATCACGGACGTCCTCGGCGGCTGCGCCACGGAAACCGGCGCCTACCGCCGCATCCTGCTCACCTGGCTCAAGGACAACGGCCCGTACACCTTCCACGGCCTGAACGCGCACCGGGTGCGGATCACCGACTCGTTCACGCACTACCACCCGGTGGACACCGGCTTCGACGAGTTCTACCTGGTCCAGATGAGCAACGACGAGGATCGGATCCTCACGAGCTACCACGCCGCGGCCATCGAGTCGCCCGAGACGATGACCCCGGAACTCGCCGGCCAGCTCTTCGATGTCCACGAGGTCCGTGCCGGCGACCTGATCTACCTGCCGCGCGGCGTGATCCACCGCGGGCTGGGCGGCGTGCTGGCGCAGGTCATCACCGTCCCGGGTTTCCGCCCTGGCACCGAGATCGGCGTCGACCACCACCTGCTGGCGATCAACGAGCGCCTGGGGCTCGAGGGCGAGGACGCCCTCCCCTACAACGTCGAAGCGTCGACCGAGGCGGTCGTCCGCTAGATCCTGCCGAGGACCATCCCGCATGAAGCAGACCTCCGACACGAAGACCTACGACGCGGTCGTCGTCGGCTCGGGCGCCACTGGAGGCTGGGCCGCCAAGGTGCTGGCCGAGGCCGGAATGGACGTGCTGATGCTCGAGGCGGGCCGCGCCTTCGACCCGGAGAAGGACTTCCGCGAGCACACTCTGCCGCACGACATGGAACTCCGCGGCCGCCCGGACCCACGCAACGAACTCCTGCAGCGCCGCCAGCGGCAGTCCTACTGCTACGCCTGCACGGAGGTCAACGCGGACTTCTTCATCGACGATGTCGACAATCCCTACACGGAGGCTCCGGGCACCCACTTCAACTGGATCCAAGGCAACGTCGTCGGCGGCCGCTCGATCATGTGGGCGCGCCAGTCGTACCGGATGAGCGACTACGACTTCAAGGCCGCCAGCCTCGACGGCTACGGCATGGACTGGCCGATCGGCTACGCGGACCTCGCGCCGTACTACGACCGGGTCGAGCGCTACATCGGCGTCAACGGCCGCAAGGAGGGCCTGGAGATCCTGCCGGACGGCGACTTCCTGCCGCCAATGGCCTTCACCTGCGGCGAGGAGATGCTGAAGGAGACCCTGGCCGAAAAGTTCAACCGGCCAATGACGATCGGCCGCAACGCGGTCCTCACCCGCCGGCACAACGGCCGCGACATGTGCCACTACTGCGGTCCCTGCCACTACGGCTGCCGGACGAACTCCTACTTCAACTCGCCGCAGACGACGCTCGTCGACTGCGCAGCGACCGGCCGGTTCACCCTGGTCCCGGACGCCGCCGTCATCAAGGTCGACATGAAGGCCGGCGACCTCGCCTCGGGCGTCACCTACGTCGACAAGAACACGGACCAGACCCGGGAGGCCAAGGCCGACGTCGTCGTGCTCTGCGCCTCGACCCTGGCTTCGACCCGCATCCTGCTGAACTCGGCGGATGGCGGCCTCGCCAACGAGAGCGACTGCCTCGGCCGCTACGTGATGGACCACATCTACGCGACCGGGGTGCGCGGCGTCCTGGAAGCGAGGGCCGGCGCTCAACCCGAGCGCGCGAACCGGCCGAACGGGATCTACATCCCCCGCTTCCAGAACCTGAGGGACCCGGCGACGAGGAACCCGAACTTCATCCGAGGTTACGGCTACCAGGGCGGCGAGAACATCACCACCTGGCAGCACGGCAACGGCATCCCCGGTTTCGGCGCGGACTTCAAGAACGCGGTCCAGTCGAGCACCGTCTCCACGATCGGCCTCGGCGGCTTCGGCGAGATCCTGCCGCGGCCGGAGAACCGGGTCACGCTCGATCCGGACGTGACCGACAAATGGGGCGTGCCCGTGCTGCAGATGAACACCACCCTGGGCAGCAACGAGTACGCCATGGTCCAGGACATCATCGAGGAAGGCCGGGCGATGCTGGAGGCGCTCGGCTGCACGAACATCACCCAGAACACGGAACCCGCGCCGCTGGGCTCGGGAATCCACGAGGTCGGCAC
This sequence comes from Thermoanaerobaculia bacterium, assembly GCA_022826745.1. Lineage (GTDB taxonomy): Bacteria > Acidobacteriota > Thermoanaerobaculia > Multivoradales > Multivoraceae > Multivorans. The sequence goes on from JAJDUI010000036.1 coordinate 84,195, forward strand.
GGCGCGCATGGGCGACGATCCGAAGACCTCGTATCTCAACCAGTACCAGCAGTCCCACTCGATCAGGAACCTGTTCGTGATGGACGGCTCCTGCTACGTGAGCATCGGCTGCGTGAACCCGACCTTGACCATGATGGCGCTGACCTTGCGCTCCAGCGAGTACCTTCTCGACCAGCACAAGCGGGGAGAACTGGCATGAGCAAGCGGACCACGAGACGCAAGGTCCTGGCGGCCGGCGCCGGCGCGTTCGGCTACGCCACGCTGCAGGCCGAGCCGATCCGCGCCGCGATCCCGGCCGTGGCCGCCTACCAGGCCGAGGGAGCGGGTTGGACGCCCAAGCTGCTGACGCCGGCCCAGGGCGAGCTGCTGGCGACCCTCTGCGAGCACATCCTGCCGCGCACGGACACACCCGGGGCGCGGGACGCCGCCGTCCACGAGTTCATCGACCTCGAACTCTCGCTCGCCGACGGCGACGAACAGCTCGCGGCGCTAGGCGGTCTCGACTGGATCGACCGGCGCGCGCAGCAACTCCACGGTTCATCCTTCGTCGGTCTCGACGCGGCCCGCCAGATCGACATGCTGCGCGAGATCAGCGACGAACACGAGGCGCACCCGCCGGAACTGCTCGCCGGCGCCGCCTTCTTCAGCGACCTCAAGCGGCGCACCCTGTTCGCGTTCTACACGTCGAAGGTGGGCCGCACCGAAGCCCTCGGGCTGCCGGACCGCGTGCGCGTGGAGCGCTTCCGCGGCTGCCAGGACTGACCCGACGAGAGCCACGTCCAGGAGACCTGACACTGGGTAAGAACCTCTATGTGATTCGGCTCGACGACCAGGTCGTGAACAAGCCGAAGTACAGTGGGTTGAACCCGAACTACCGGCCCGGGAAGCCGTGTATGTACGTGGGCAGTACAGCGCTCGACCCCGACGCTAGATTCAAGCAGCACCTGAACGGCTACAAGTCCTCCTCGATCGTGAAGCACCACGGCCGGTATCTCATGAAGAAAAAGTACGAACATCTAAACCCGGTACCTGCTGGTGAAGCTGAAGACCGCGAGGAGCTGCTAGCGGAAGACCTGCGAGGGAAGGGCTACTGGGTATGGCAGAACTGACGAAGTTCATCCGACCGGAGCCCGGCAAAGCGCTTGAATGAACACCCTCGACCAAAAGGTCCTGGACGAAATCGTCCGGCGCATCGTCGACGTCGTCGACCCGCAGAGGATCATCCTCTTCGGCTCGGCGGCGCGCGGTGAAATGGGTCGAAACAGCGACGTGGACCTGCTGGTCGTCAAGGACGGCGAGCGCTCCCTCGACGTCATGAAGGCGATCTACGGGAACCTGAAGGGTGTCGGAGTCGCCGTCGACGCCCTGGTCGCGACGTCGGAGCATGTAGAGCGGTACCGCGACAGCCATGCCCTGGTCTTCAAGTCGGCCCTGCAAGATGGACGGACCATCTATGAGGCAGCCTGACGCGCTACCCCAGGATGACCCCGAGGAGTGGATGGATCACGCCCGGAGCGATCTCCTGCTAGCGCAGAATCGTCTTCCTGGTCTCCGCCTGGAACACCTTTGCTTCCATGCCCAGCAGGCAGCGGAGAAGGCGATCAAGGCCCTGATGATCCGTCGCGGCATCGAGTTTCCGTACGTTCACGACTTGAGCGTCCTCCTGTCCATGCTTGGCGAAGCAGGAGAGACGATTCCGGATGAAGTGGAGTTGGCGAGCCAGTTGACGCCGTATGCTGCGGCCACCCGCTATCCCGGCATCGAGGCACGGATGACGGGAGAGGATCACGCGGAGGCTGTCCGCCTCGCCGAGAGTGTGGTGAATTGGGCGCAGAGGCGCCTTTGACTTCGAACAAGGAGACCGCCATGTGTGACGACAACACCAACGCCGAGAACGCCAGATACCTGCAGGGCAAGCGCCTGACCCGCCGGGAGTTCGGGGCCGTCTCGGCCGGCGCCGGGCTGGCGGTGCTGCTGCCGCGGCCGGCCGACGCCCAGAGCGTCACCGAGTCCGAGATCGAAATCGAGACTCCGGACGGCGTCTGCGACAGCTACTTCGTCCACCCGGCGAGCGGCGCCCATCCGGGCGTCCTGATCTGGCCCGACGCCTTCGGCCTGCGGCCTGCGATACGGCAGATGGCCACGCGCCTCGCCGAATCGGGCTATTCCGTCCTGGCGGTCAACCAGTACTACCGGACGAAGAAGGCCCCCATCGCGGAAGGAACCAACTTCGCCGAGTTGCGCGAGACGCTGCTGCCGCTGATGCGGTCGCTGAGTCCGGAAACCAACGTAACGGACGCGAAGGCCTTCGTGGGCTTCCTGGACAACCAGTCGTCCGTCGACAGCGACCGGAAGATGGGCACGATGGGCTACTGCATGGGCGGTCCCATGACGATGCGGACGGCCGCCGCGCTACCCGACCGGGTCGGCGCCGGCGCCTCCTTCCACGGCGGCGGCCTGGTCACGGACCAGCCGGACAGCCCGCACCTTCTCGTGGAGAAGATGACGGCCCACTACCTGTTCGCGATCGCCGAGAACGACGACGAGAGGCAGCCCGAGGCCAAGGACGTACTGCGCGAGACCTTCGATGCCGCGGGCCTGCCGGCCGAGATCGAGGTCTACGAGGACGCGATGCACGGCTGGTGCCCGCCCGACACGCCGGTCTACCACGAGGCTCAGGCGGAGCGGGCGTGGAGCCGGCTGCTGGCCCTGTTCGAGCGCGCCCTGGCGTAGCGCGGAACGCGGCGTCCCGGTCAGCCGCCGCGCGCGGTAGCCTGACCGCCTGCCGCCTCCACCACCAACTCGATGATCACGATCTACCACGTGCCGCGCACCCGCTCGGCGCGCGTCATCTGGCTGTGCGAGGAGCTCGCCCTGCCCTACGACGTCGTCCCGGTCGACTTCAGCCCGGAGTACCGCAAGTCACCGGAGTGGCGGCGGCTCAACCCGATCGGCAAGGTCCCGGCGCTGACGGATCTGGACGCGGAGGGCAACCGCTTCACGATGATCGAGTCCGGCGCGATGGTCCACTACATCCTGGAGCGGTACGGGGAAGGCCGCCTGCAGCCGCCGGCTGGCACGCCGGAGAGCGCGCTGTTCCTGCAGTGGTCCTGGTTCGCCGAGGCGAGCCTCGCCCGCCCGCTCGGCGACATGGTCCACCATCGCATTCTCAAGCCGGAGCCGGAACGCATCCCGGCCGTCGTCGAGGACGGACAGGCGAGAGCCGAGATCTGCCTCGACGCCGTCGAGGCGGCGCTCGAAGGCCGCGACTACCTGTTGGGCGACGAACTGACGGCCGCCGACATCATGATGGGCTACTCGCTGGCTCTGGCGCAGAGACTGGCGGTGCTTGACGAGAAGTACCCGAACGTCGTCGCCTACATGGGCCGACTTGAAGGCCGGCCGGGCTTCCAGATCGCCTTCGCCGACGGCGAGCGATCAGGTCCCTTGCGCGACTGATCCGACGGTCGCTCGCACGGCGGCCTCAGGCAGCTTCTCGGGCGACACGACGTACAGGTACTCCCTGTTCCGCAGGTGGCTGACCCGTCCGACCTTCTCGCCGCTCGGATTGAAGATGCCGATCCGGGCGCCGACATAGCGCCGGTAGTCGTTCTCGATCACCTGGACCTCGCCGCGGCGCCCGAGGATCGCCTCCATCTCCTCGCGGCCGACGAAGCCTTCGTCGCTGAAGGAGACGACGAGGTACGGCGCCCGAACTCGATCGACGATCCGTTCCCACGCCGCGCGGAACCTCTTCCTGCTGTTGAAGTCGCTCTTGCGCTCGCGGCAGTCGACGCGCTTGCAGGCGACGCCGTAGTGCTCCGGCTTGTCCCACAGCACCAGGCTCTCCCAGACGTGGTAGTTGCCCAGGTAGCTGTGCTGGTTGTAGGGCGGATCAAGATAGGCGACGTCCGCTTCGAGCACGTCCAAGGCGTCGGCGGCGTCCATCCGATGCGCCCTGCCCTTGCCCGCTTCAGCGCGCGGAGCGATCTCCGGCAGCCGTAGCTCCAGGTCGTTGGAAGCTCGCGGGGCCCACTTCTTGAGATACGCCATCTGCACGCCCGTCGTGCTGTCGACCCGATCGGCCGCCTCCATCAGGGAGACGAGCACGATCGCCCGGAGTTCCGGGTCGAGGTCCTTGCGCTCGATCGCCTCCCGGATCGCGTCCACTCGGACGCCGTTCTTCGGCTGCAGGTAGCGGCTCTTCTCGCAGAAGACCTCTGTGAAGTACCCCGCCGACGCCGGCAGCCGGTTGAACTCGTCGATCAGCAGCCGGGCCTGCCGGAGCTGCCCGGGCGTGCCGTCGGCCTCCACGTAGCAGCGGGCGATCGCCTCGCCGCAGGCCAGGTAGTCGTTCGCCAGCACCCGGTACCCGCGCCGCTTGAGCGCGTCGCCCACCCTGGACGTGCCCGAGAACAGGTCGAGCAACGTGCAGGTCGGCTGAAGCTGCTCGACGATGTCGGCGATCAGCGGCACGAACTGCCGCTTGGAACCGAGGTACTTGATGGGCACGCCCTATTGTCGCCGCTTCGCGGCGCGCATTCCTGGCCGCCTCCGGCGGCAGCGGGTCAGATGACCCGCGCACCCAGCCGGCGAGGGCGCCGGCGCACCTGGTTCCCGCGGCGCCAGCTCCTACGGGGCCGCAACGTCGTAAGCCAGCAGTTCGTCCCAGTTGCGGATGTAGAGCACGCCGTTGCTGACCACCGGATGGGCCCAGCTCGGGCGGCCGCGGTTGTCCACGTCGAAACGGCCCAGTTCCCTGTAGCGGTCGGGCGTCGCTTCCGCCAGGCCGGCGAGGTGCCGCTCGCCGAGCAGGAACAGCTTGCCGTCGGCCAGTGTCAACGAACCCTTGCCGACGCTGCGGTCCCTCCACACGGTTTCGCCGGTTTCGAAATCCACGCACGCCAGGGCGCTGCCGAAGAACCCGTAGAGATGTCCCTCGTGGAGCACGACGCCGCCGTGGTGGTTCCGGAGGCGTGACTGGAACCACGCCTCGGCGGTGCTCACGTTGTCGCCGGCCGCCCGCACCCGGAGCGCGCCGCCGCCGGTGCCGTAGTCCGACGTGTAGAAGACGAGGCCGTTCGCGTAGATCGGCGTCGCCGCGTTCGCCGTGCGATTCGCCGGTTCGCGGTAGTGCCACAGCAGTTCTCCGTCCGAGGCCCGCACGCCGACGCCGGCGCGCGCCGTGAAGCCGACGATCGCCCGCAGCGGCTCGCCGCCGTCCTCCAGGTCGACGGCGATGAGCGACGAGTAACCGGCCCGGTCGGTGAGCCCCGAACTGGTCCACGCCGTGGCGCCCGTCTCCCGGTCGAGTGCCGCGATCGCGCCGCCGTCGCCGCCCGGCATCACGACCACCCAGTCGCCCTCGACGAGCGGTGACTCGCTGATCCCCCAACTGATGTTCCGCTGCCCGAAGTCCCGCAGGATGTTCCGCTGCCATGCCACTCTCCCGTCCGAGAGACGGATGCGCGCCAGATCCCCCGTGCCGGTGAGGGCATAGAGCGAATTGCCGGCCACTGTCGGCGTACCGCGCGGGCCGTTGCCGCGGCTGTCACGCAACCGCGAGCCCAGCTCGCGCTCCCAGCGGACGCTGCCGTCAGCCGTATCGAGGGCGAAGACGAGACTCCGGCCGCCGCGGGTTCCCTGAACGTAGAGCGAGCCGTCGGCCACCGACACGGCGCCGTAGCCCTCGCCGAGGCCGTCGATGCGCCACAGCAACGGCGGCCCTCCGGACGGCCAGCGGCCGGTAAGGCCGGTTTCCGTCGAGACGCCGTCACGGCCGGGACCGCGCCACTGCGGCCAGTCCTCGGCGACGGCCGGCAGTGGAGCCACCGACGAAGCGAGCAGCGAAAGAGCGAAGCCAACCGAAACGGCCGAAACGGAACTCGCCGCATACCGGGTGCGCCGGCCGCAAAGCCGACTCCGCCAGGGTGGCCTGTTCCGCGCAGGCTTCATCGCTCGGACACTCTGCTCCCTCGTGCCTTCCCCGTCAACTGCCGTACGCTCCGCACGCATGACTCCAACCCCGCCGCAGCCGATTCTCGTCTGGTTCCGGCGCGACCTCCGGCTGGCCGACAACCCCGCATGGTCGTGGGCCGCCGAAAGCGGACGGCCTGTCGTTCCCGTCTTCGTGTTCGACGAGGACGAAGGCGAGCAACCGATCGGCGGCGCGTCGCGTTGGTGGTTGCACGGCAGTCTCGAGACGCTGGACCGGGCGCTGCGGCGCCAGGGCAGCCGCCTCGTTCTCCGGCGCGGGACGGCCGTCCGGACGATCGCCGAGCTGGCCCGAGAAAGCGGCGCGTCGACGATCGTCTGGAACCGGCTGTACGAACCGGCGATCACGTACCGCGACGAGGAGATCGAGGAGCGCTGCGCCGAGAGTGGTCCCGAGACGCGGACATTCCAGGCCAGCCTACTGTTCGAGCCGGAGGACATCCGCAGCGGCAGCGGCCAGCCGTACCGGGTGTTCACACCGTTCTGGCGCAAGTGCCTGAAGCACGAGTTCGGCCCTCCGGTTGCCGCTCCGCCCCCGCCCGAGGCGCCGTCCACCTGGCCGGCGAGCGACGACCTCGAAAGCTGGGACCTCCGGTGCTACCAGCCGGACTGGGCAGCGGGTTTCCGCGCAGTCTGGCAACCCGGAGAGGAGAGCGCGCGGCGACGTCTCACGCGCTTCCTGAAAGACGCCGCTGGCCGCTACGACCAGGATCGCGATCTGCCGGCCATCGAGGCGACCAGCCGGCTGTCGCCGCACCTGCACTTCGGCGAGATCGGTCCCCGCCAGGTGGCCGCCGGAGCGCGAACGCTGCCGCCGGGTCCGGGCCGGGACAAGTTCCTGAGCGAGCTCGGCTGGCGCGAGTTCAGTCACCATCTCCTGGCCCACAACCCGGAGATGGGGACCCGGAACCTCAGACCCAGCTTCGACCGCATGCCCTGGCGAAACGCCCCGGGCGACCTCCGCCGCTGGCAGCGGGGCGAAACCGGCTACCCCATCGTCGACGCCGGGATGCGCGAACTCTGGACCACGGGCTGGATGCACAACCGGGTGCGGATGCTCGTCGCCTCCTTTCTGACCAAGCACCTGCTGATCCACTGGCGGCACGGCGCGGACTGGTTCTGGGACACGCTGGTCGACGCCGACTGGGCGAACAACAGTTGCGGCTGGCAGTGGACCGCGGGCAGCGGCGCGGACGCGGCCCCCTACTTCCGCATCTTCAACCCGGTGGCCCAGTCGCGGCGCTACGACGCCGCGGGCACGTATCTCAGGAGGTGGCTGCCGGAACTGCGACGCCTGCCCGACCGTGCGATCCACGCGCCCTGGCTGGCGCCGGAGGCCGTGCTCGCGAAGGCAGGCGTTCGCCTCGGCGAGAGCTATCCGCTGCCGATGGTCGACCACGCCACGGCTCGCCAGCGGGCGCTGGACGGCTGGCAGACTCACGTCCAGGGACAACCGTCAGCCGACGCCCCCAGAGGCTGAGGCGGCAGAGTCGTCAGGTCTTCTTCCGCGGCGCCTGTAGCAAGAAGGCGACCACGGAGCCGGTCAGAGTGACCGCGGCGATCGTCAGAAACGGGACGGCGTAAGTGCCCTGGGTGTCGAACGCCCAGCCGGTGGCAGCGGGTATGGTGGCACCGAAACCGGCGCCTACGGCGAAACGGACGCCGGTCGTTGTCGCGAAGGCGCGGCGTCCGAAGAAACGGGCAAAGGTGGCCGCCTGGCAAATGTAGGCCATGCCGAACCCCAGGCCGAGAAGGATCAGGGCGACGCGCGCCTGGCCCGTGGTGCGGACGAACAGCAGCAGCGCCATCCCCGTTCCCTCCATCGCCAGGGCGAGACCAAGTAGACGGGGTGGCGAGATCTTGTCGCCCAAGGCGCCGCTGGCGCGCCCGAAGATGCTCACGAAGACCATGACGGCAAGGAGCGCCCCGGCGTCGCCACGCTCGAATCCGACGTCTTGAAGGTGAAGACGACCGTGGTTTGCAAGCACGCCCCAAGGGACCGCGTAGCCGAGTCCGCAGAGCACCATCAGGGCGAACTGGGGTGTCCGCACGGCCTCCTTCGCGACCCACTGATCAGGGGTCTGTGCGCCGGTCCGAGCTACCGCTGCCTGAAGCTGAGCCAAAGAACGGGCGCCGTCCCGTAGCTGGCCCATCGACTCGGGGGTGTTACGCAGGACCAGAAAGGACAGAACGCCCAGCGCCGCACACAGCGCCGCGATGAGCGCCCAGCCATCGCGCCAGGTTCCGCCCCGGTCGAGAAGGGCGTTGTCAACGTAGTAGATCAGCGGCGCCATGACGCCGGCCGCGATCAGAAGGAACGCCATGGCCGTCGCGCGCCATCGGAGGAACCAGTTTGTCGCCAGGGTCTGCGTTGGCAGAACCGTCGAAAAGGTGTGCGTAAGGCCCGCGAACACACCGAAGTAAAGCAGGACATCCCAGCGGTCCTGGGCTCGACTGGTCAGGTAGTAGGCGGCGCCGCAGGACAGGAAACCGGCCGTGAACACGAGACGAGGGCCGAAGCGTGTCAAACAGACGCCGATGAGCGGCGCTACTGCGCCGCCGCAAAAGGACCAGATGCCAAACGCCCAGCCGCTGTCGGCCCGGGTCATCTCAAGGTCCGTGAGCATCTCCGGCAGGAAGAAGCCCCAACTGTAGAAAGGCGCCGCGCCCAGCCCATAGATGAGCCAGGCGAACGGGAGCATCCGCCAACCGTAGAACCCCCAGTTGATCCGCGAAGAACCACTGGGGCCTCCGCCGGCAGGGGAAGGGAACTCGCTTCCTGTGTCCCCGCTTCCGGCCCCCACTGGCTCGTCCCTTGCCCGCCTAGGGGCCCGAGGCTCCGCCGGCCACCAGCGCTTCACAACCGGTGCCGTCGAGCAACCCGTCTACGGCCGACCGGTCTTCAGCCGACAACTCGCCGTACCGCTCCCGCAGCCACATCAGACACTTGCCCTGGTACGGGAACGGCTTCTGCACCCAGGGCCGGCCGTCGATCTCGCACTCGACGCGCTCGGCACCGGCCATCAGAGCCTTCGCGTTCGCAAGCAGGAACGGGACATAGACGCGGCCGACTTCACCAAGCAGCGCCCGCAGCGTCTCGGGAAGCTCGCGGTCGACCCAGTCGTCCTCGGTCGGTTCGAGGCCGGACAGGTCCTCGACGCGGTCGACCCAGGCGTAGACCCGTGGCGCCACCTCCAACGTCACTGCCATCGGCGTCGGATCGAAGGCCGCGAGCTGAGTCAACTGGCCGAAGAACGCGAAGTCGGAAGCGCCGGGACGGTTGCCCATCAGGAACTGCCGCTCCGTCAGGTGATCCCGGAACAGCTCCAGGATGCGCCGGTAGCTGGCCTCGATCACGGGCCCCGTCGTCTCGTTCGAGCCGACGACCCAGAGCCGCGAGATCTGTCGCTCGGACACCGTCTTCGCGGCCTGCTGGAAGTGCTCCTCGGGACCTTCGACCTGCCGCCAGCGGGGCAGGATCTGGCCGGCCTTCTCGATGTCCGCCTCGTAGACCCAGCGATAGTGGAACATCGCCTTGGTCAGCCACTCGTCGCCGAAGTCCTCGAGCAGATAGTCGATGAACCCGGCGACCGGGTCAGGCGGAATCACCGACCGCCCCTCGAAGTCCCGTTCGAAGCGCCGGATGAGCGGCGTCGAGTCGACGACCGCCTCGATCTCGCCCTCGGCGTTCGGCAGATAGAACGTGGGAAGCAGCCGGACCTTGGCGGCCGGCAGGTCCTCGCGGCCGTCGGCGCCCGAGATCAGGAAGCGGTACGGGATGCGCCGGTAGCGCAGCACCGCGCGCATCTTCCGTGTGTAGGGCGACCCGGGGGCGCCCATGAAGGTCAGGGACTGCGACGACGGTTCAGACATCAGGAGCGGCGACGGATCATACCCGGCCGCCCCGCAGCCGCCGACTTCGGTCTACGCCTGGAAGTTCCAGAGTTCGTACGCGATGAGCCAACTGCCGTCCGGCTCGCGCCGCATCAGCCGCATCCAGTGTCCGAGCGTGTCCGTCCTCGGCGATCCGTCGTTCGGAATCACACCCAGGGCGAACGTGCCCATGACGTAGGCCAACTCTCCGCTGAACACCGTCTCGTCGACGTGAAGCTGCACGTCCAGGCTGCCGGTCTCGAAGAACTGCGAGATGTTCTGCCGGATCGTCTCGCGGCCGCTGATCGGGGGACCTTCCGGCTGCATGCGGACCGCGTCCGAGGCGTAGAGCTCCGCCATCGCGTCCGCGTCGCCCGTGTTCAGTGCGACCATGAAGTCGGCCACCAGGGCGTTGAGGGCGTCCTCGTCACCGCGGCTGGGTTCCACCGCGTTCGGATCCTCCGCCACCTCCTCCTCGACCGGGGGGCAGGCAACGACGACGAAGCCGACCAGCAGGACAGCCAGGAGGCTGATCCCGGGACGCTCATGCCAACGGGTCGTGCTCTTCATGATCAGCCCTCCTCCTGCGGCATCGCGTCCGCCGGCATCTGGCCCTGCGGATGATCCCGATTCGAGATCTCCCGGGCGATCAACCACGAACCGTCTTCGCCGCGGCTCATCACGTCCATCCACTTGCCCACTTCCTGGTAGACGACGGACGAATCCTCCTTCGAGGTGAGGGTGAGGGCGTACGTGCCCCGCACGAAGGCCAGATCGCCGCTGTAGTCGCTGTCGTCGACACGAAGCTGCATGTCCCAGTCGGTGTCGGCGTAGTCCGCGGCGGCGAACAGCCGGATGGCGTCCCTGCCCTCGATACGCCGGCCGTCCGAAGGAAGCCGGATCGCGTCTTCGGTGTAGAGCACCGCCAATCCATCCGCGTCGCCCCGGTTGACGGCCTGAAGGTACTTGGCGGCCAACTCGCCCAACGCGGCTTCGGCCTCGGCCCTCGGATCCACCTCGGGAGCGGGCGGCTCCTCGGCCGGAGGCGCCGCGCAGCCCGCGGCGAGAGCCAGCAGCGAGCAGAAGACAAGGGTCGCAGAGATCCTCCGAGGGGTTCCTCGATTGCCCATTCCGGACCTCCTTTCTGCGGCGGAGCCGCTGTCTCGATGTCGCTCGTCCCCTGTAACTCCTAAGGGTAGCACCTGAGTTCCGGCTCGAACGGCCTCCGCCGGTCCGGTCTCCTGAGGGCGGGCGGATTAGGCTTCCAGGCTTCCGGAGTCCGTCTTGACGCGCAACTTCTCCTCCTCCCTGGCCTCGGCAGCCGGCCTGATCGCCGGCGTACTGGGTTCGTTGCCCTGGCTCGCCGGGTCGTTCACCGTCGTCCAGCCCGACCTGGCGCGGCTGCTGTTGATCGCCGCGCCGGCCGGCGGAGCGGTAGCCGCGCTGGCGGCCCTCGTCTTGCGTCAGGGCCATCCCGCGGTCCGCATTGCGACGGGGGTCCTCGGCCTGCTTGCAGTGGCCTCGAGCCCTACCTTCACGAGGAACCTGGCCGATCAGGCCCCGGCCGAACCGCGCGCCGCCGGAGGCGTGGACTCGACCACGGCCGCGCCGACAGCGGATCGGCTTCGCATCCTCCAACTGAACGCATGGCACGGCTACCCGGACCCCGGTGATCGCCTCGTCGTCCAGGAAGATCCCTCCGATCGTTTGATCCGGGCCGGCCGCCTCGCGACGGAGGTCTCGCGGCTGCAACCCGACATCGTCGTCCTGCAGGAGGCCTGGTGCACGGTCGGCGAAGGCTGCCTGGCCGACCGCCTGTCCCGTGAACTCGGCTTCCACGCCGTCTACACCCGCGCCAACGGCTCGCTCCGATGGCTGGGCTTCGAGGAGGGTTCGGCGATCCTCAGCCGCTTTCCCATCGATGACCCGAAGGTGTGGCGGCTTGCGCCGGACCGGGACGCTTTCGAACGCCGTATCGCCCTGACCGCACGGATCGACCACCCCGAGCTGCCCTTCGACCTCGTCGGTGTCCACCTCGCCAACGGCGACGCCGACCTCGCCGGCGCCCAGGCAGCGGATCTCCTGGAGCGCATCGTCGCCCGGCCGGAGCGTCCCGTCCTGATCGCCGGCGACCTGAACCTGCCGGGGGACCATCCGGCGCTAGCCCGCTTCCGGGAAGCCGGCTACCGCGATCTCCTGGAGGGAGGCATCGACCACGTCCTGCTCGACGCCGGCAACTCGGGCTGGTGGCCGCTCTGGATGGAGTGGGCGGAGGTCGATTCGATCTCGGATCACCCGGGCATCCTCGTCGAGCTTCAGTTACCGGTCCCTCCCGGCGACGACGACTGGTCCGGCGACTGGCGTACCGCCACTCCCGCGGAGGTCGGTCTCGACTCCGAGCGGCTGGAGAGGGCCCTCCAGCGGATCGGCGAACTCGACGGGCTGCAGGGCGTCCTCGTCGCTCGCCACGGCAGGCTCGTTGCGGAACGGTACTCCCGGGGCTCCGCCGGCCAGCGGCCGCACAATCTCAAATCGGCCTCCAAGAGCGTCCTCTCGGCCCTGGCCGGTCTGGCGATCGAACGGGGGGTGCTGGACCTCGACCAGGAGATCGCCGGCGTGCTGCCGGAAGGCCGCGAACTCGCCGACCCGGACAAGCGGACGATCACGGTGCGCCACCTGTTGACGATGACTTCAGGCCTCGAGTCGACCAGCTTCGGCAACTACGGCTCCTGGGTAGCGTCGCGCAACTGGGTCCGCGCCGCGCTCGCCCGCCCGTTGCTGGCGAAACCGGGCACCCGCTTCTCCTACAGCACGGGCGGCACCCACCTGCTCTCGGCCACCCTCTCCCGAGCCGCCGGCCGGAGCACCCACGACTTCGCCCGCCGGCACCTCTTCGACCCGCTGGGAATCGGCCCTTCGCCCTGGGCCCGCGACCGGCAGGGCGTCCACGTCGGCGGCAACAACCTCTCCCTGCGGCCGCGCGACATGCTGAAGTTCGGTCAGCTCTACCTGAATCGCGGCCGCTGGGGCGGCGAGGAACTCCTGCCGTGGCAGTGGGTAGACCGGTCGACCCGCCCTGCCGGACTCGCCGCCCCCCGTGGACGCGGCCGAATCTACGGCGGCTACGGCTACCTGTGGTGGCTCCGAGGGCCCCGCGAACGCGGCGCCTACATCGCCAGCGGCTACGGCGGCCAGTACATCTACGTCTCTCCGGCCGAGGACATGGTCGTCGTCGTCATCTCGACCGAGGTGTCGAAGGGACGCGGCTGGCGCGGAGAGCTGTTCGGGATCATCCGCGAGGGCGTGACGGGAAGCGTGATCGACCGATACGAGAGGTCGACCCGCGTTGTAAACTGAACGGCGTTCCAATGAACCCGAAACCGAGGCTTCCGCCGCGCTCTGGCGCCGCGATCCTGGCCGCGCTGCTGCTCGGCGCGGGACCGGCTGTCGCGTCGGAACTCGCCCCGGAGGATCTCGAGTTCTTCGAGCAGAAGATCCGCCCGGTCCTGGTCGAGCACTGCTACACGTGCCACAACAGCACGGAGATCGCGGAAAGCGGACTGCGTCTCGACTACCGCGGCGGCATGCTCGAGGGCGGCATGCGAGGTCCTGCCATCGAGCCGGGCAAGCCGCGCAGCAGCCTTCTGCTTAGGGCCATGAGACACCCGAGCCTCGACTTCCGGATGCCCCTGGGCGGAGCGAAGCTGCCCGACGACGTGGTCGCCGACTTCGAGCGCTGGATCGAGATCGGAGCGCCCGATCCACGGGACGAACCGCCCTCCGCCGACGCGCTCAGGGAAGCGACCGCGTGGCGGACGATCCTCGAGCAACGGAAGAGCTGGTGGAGCCTGCAGCCGATAACCCAGCCCGAACCTCCCGACGTCGCCGATGCGGACTGGTCGCACAACGCGATCGACCGGTTCCTCGCCCGCGGCATCGCCGACGCCGGGCTCGAGGCCGCGCCGCTTGCCGAGCCGCGCACCGTGATGCGGCGACTCTCCTACGTGCTGACCGGCCTGCCGCCGACGCCGGCGCAGGTCGACGACTTCGAGCGCCGCGCCGCCATCGACCGGGACGCCGCGGTCGCGGACGAAGTCGACCGGCTGCTCGCCGACCCGGCCTTCGGCGAACGCTGGGCCCGGCACTGGATGGACTGGGTCCGCTACGCCGAGACGCACGGCAGCGAGGGCGACCCACCGGTGCCCTACGCCTGGCGCTACCGCGACTACCTCATCCGGGCGCTGAACGCCGACGTACCCGTCGACCGGTTGATCCGCGAGCACCTGGCCGGCGACCTGCTCGACGAGCCGCGGATGAACCCCGAACTCGGCATCAACGAGTCGGCCATCGGCATCGCCCAGTACCGCTTCGTCCTGCACGGCTTCGGCCCCACCGACGCCCTCGACGAACAGGTCCGCTTCACCGAGAACCAGATCGACGTCGTCTCCAAGGCGTTCCTGGGGATGACCGTCGCCTGCGCGCGCTGCCACGACCACAAGTTCGACGCGATCAGCCAGACCGACTTCTACGCCCTCTACGGCACGATGGTCAACGGCCGTCCAGGCGTCCAGACGATCGACGACGAGGCGCGGCGGAACGCCCACCGGGACGACCTGGTCCGACTGAAGGGCGAGCTGAAGCAGGTGCTGGCCGAGGCATGGCTCGAAGCCGCCGCCGAGGTGCCGGCCAGGTTGCAGCAGCCGGACGGCCCGTGGGCGGCGGCACTCACGGGCGGCCAGTCTCCCTACGACCCGCTCTATGCCTGGGTTCGAGCCGGTCGAATCCGTGGCCGCGGGGCCTTCGCGAAGCAGTGGCAGGAGCTGGCCGCCGCCTACGAACGGAGCGGGCAGCAACTCGAGGCAAGGCGACAGGCGCCCGCCGTCCAGCGTTGGGACCTGAGCCGAACCGCGGACGTCGAGCAGTGGTACCGGCACGGCAACGGCCTTCCCGAGGCGAAGCCGCAGGAAGCCGGAAGCTACGAAGTCACCCAGGGCGGCGGGACGATCGTCGCCGACATCCTGCCGGCCGGCGTCTACACGCACTCGCTCACGAACCGCCACAACGGGACCTTCTCGTCGCCACGGTTCCTCATCGGGACCAGGCAAAAGCTGGCGGTGCGGATTGCCGGCCGCGGCGGGGCGGTCGCACGCTACGCGGTCCAGAATTACCCCCAGCGCGGGGAGGTCCATCCGATCGAAACCCTCTCGGACGGCGAATGGCGCTGGCAGCACTGGGACCTCGATTACTGGGACGGCGACCACGCCTACATCGAGCTGGTGACGGCCGCCGATCATCCGATGACCGGGGAGAGCTCCGGCGGGCGCTCGGACCGCTCCTGGTTCGGGATCACCGAAGCGGTCGTGCTCGACGAGAACGGCGAGCTACCCCGCGACCAGCCAGCCGAGTTCACGGCTCCCCTGTTCGAGATCGAGGGAGCGCCGGGCGACCGCGGCGAACTGGCGGCCCGCTACGGCGAAGCGGTTCAGGGCGCCGCCCGGGCCTGGCGCGACGGTTCGATGAACGACGCTCAGGCCCGCTTCCTGGCGAGCTTCGTGCGCCGCGGCCTGCTCCCGAACGATCTGGCCGACGTGCCGGAGGCGCGCGCGATCGTCGACAGGATCCGGCAGCTCGAGGAAACGATCCCCGTGCCGACCCGCTCCCCCGCGGTGCTCGCCGGCCCCCGCTTCGATCAGCCGCTGATGGAGCGGGGCAACCACCGGCGGCTCGGTGAACCGGTGCCGCAGCGCTTCCTCGAAGCGATCGACCCCGAGCCCTACGCCGAGTCGGTCCACCCGCGGCTTGCCCTGGCAGACAGTGTTCTCGACCCCGGTAATCCGCTCACGGCCCGTGTCATCGCGAACCGGCTCTGGGGCCACACCTTCGGCCGCGGCATCGTCGCCACGCCGGACAACTTCGGGCAGATGGGCGAGCTGCCGTCGAACGCGGCCCTCCTCGATCACCTGGCGACGACGCTTCAGGACGACGACTGGTCCCTGAAGAGGTTCGTGCGGCGGCTCGCCTCGACCCGGGCCTTCCAGCTCGAGTCGACGCCGTCGGAAGCCGCCCGGGAACGGGATCCGCGGAACGACCTCCTCTCCCATGCCCATCTCCGCCGCCTGGAGGCCGAGGCAGTGCGCGACTCGATGCTGATCGCCGCCGGTCAACTCGAACCGGTGACCGTCAGCGGGACCCTCCCGGAAACCGGCTGGTCGAACCGGCGCAGCGTCTACGTTCAGGTCATCCGGAATCAGCCGGATCCCCTGCTCCACACCCTCGACCTGCCGACCCCGGTGACGACCAAGGGCCAGCGCGACCAGACCAACGTGCCCGCGCAGTCGCTGCTCATGATGAACAACACGCAGGTCATGCACCTGGCCACTCGCTTCGCCGACCGGATCGCCCGGGACGCCGATCTGCACAGCGACCGGGAACGCATCGCCGCCATGTTCCGCCTCGCTCTCGGCCGGCCCCCGACCGAACCGGAACTCGGCGCGGCCGAGCAGTTCCTGGAGCAGGCCGTCGACCGGAAGCCCGCGCGGGAAGACGTGGAAGCGTGGAGCGCGGCGGCGATGGAACGCCGCGAGGAGAGCGCCGGAATCCGCGACTTCACCGCGGACAAGACGCGCGGAGTGCTGCGCTTCTACCACCGGGCGTCGGCGCCCAGGGCGGTCGCCGCGTGGGAGTTCGACGACACGCCCAAGAATGGCCGGACCTACGATTCCGCCGGCAGTTTCCCGCTCAAGCTGGGCCGCCACGTCCGCGTGGACGACGGCGCACTGTGGCTGGAGACGTCGGATGTCGTGACGTCGAAGCCGCTCCGACGGACACTGGACGAGTACACGCTCGAGGCCTGGGTAACCGGCCTCCCGGGCGACGCGGGCGCCGGCGACGCGCCGGTCCACCTGGTCCTGGCACGGGACCGCAAGGGCGCCTGGACCGCGTACCGGAACAGTGCCGAGGCCGACCCGGAGAGGGTCCGCCAGGAGCTTCCGATGAGCCTGGACGAGGGTCGCATCCGGCTCGCGGGCGCCGGAGACGCGCCGCTGGGCGTGCTTCAGGCTCGCCTCTACGACCGCGTCCTGGCCCCCGCCGATGTCGCGGCCTCGGCGCTCGGCAACATCGAAGCGCCGTCGGAAGCGGAGCAGGCGCGCATCTACCGCAGCAGTTGGTCCCGCATCGCGCGCCTCGAGGCAGAAGCCGACCAGCTCGAGCAGAGCGCCGCCGGAGGCGACGCGTGGCGGCGACTGGCGCACGCCATGTTCAACCTGAAGGAGTTCATGTACCTCCGATGAGCGATCACCAGTGTTCCCTGATGAGCCGCCGGCGAATGCTGGCCCAGGTCTCCACCGGGTTCGGCGCGATTGCCCTGAACGGCATGCTCGGTTCGGCGCTCCTGCCGGGACCCGCCCGCGGCGCTCCGCGAGCCCGCGCCAAGCACGTCATCTTCCTCTACATGTCGGGAGGCGTGTCCCAGGTCGACTCGTTCGACCCGAAGCCGCGGCTCGACCGCGATCACGGCAAGCCGATGCCGACGAAGATCGAGCGGACCCAGTTCAACGAGAACGGCAACATCTTCGCCTCGCCGTTCCCCTACAAGCAGTACGGCGAGAGCGGCATCCCCGTCAGCAGCATGTTCCCCCACGTCGGCGAGTGCGTCGACGACCTGGCCGTCATCCGCTCGATGACCAGCACGGTGAACGAGCACGCCCAGGGGAACTACTTCTTCCACACGGGCTTCCCGCTCGTCGGTCATCCGTCCGCGGGCGCTTGGGTGAACTACGGGCTCGGCACCGAGAACGAGAACCTGCCCGGCTTCGTCGTCCTCCAGAGCGGCCAGGCCGGCATCCCGCACGGCGGAGTCGGCATCTACAGCAGCGGCTACCTGCCGGCCGAGTTCCAGGGTTCCATCCTGCGCGGCGACTCCGAGGACGCGGTCCAGAACATCCAGGCGCTGGAGGCGCCGTCGGCGCAGCGCGAGCGGCTCGACTTCGTGCAGGCAATGGACCAGGCGTTCATCGAGCGGCTCGGCGGCCACGCCGACGTCGAAGCGGCGGTGCGCAACTACGAGACGGCGTTCCGGATGCAGGCCGAGGTGCCCGAACTCTGCGACATCAGCGGCGAGACCAGGGCGACGCGTGAGCTCTACGCACTGGATCACCCGAACCAGACGACGGCGGACTACGGCCGCCAGTGCCTGCTGGCGCGGCGACTGGTCGAACGCGGCGTCCGCTTCGTCGAGCTGAGCTGCCTGCCGGAACCGGATGACGCGGGCCAGGCCGCGAACCCGTGGGACCAGCACACGGGCCTCGAGGTCGGCCACCGGAACATGGCGCTTCAGGTCGACCAGCCCATCGCCGGCCTCCTTCGTGACCTGAAGGCTCGCGGCCTGCTCGACGAGACGCTCGTCATCTGGGCCGGGGAGTTTGGCCGCACTCCGTTCCACCAGGGCGCCGACGGCCGCGATCATAATCCGTTCGGCTTCTCGATCTGGCTCGCCGGCGGCGGGATCAAGGGCGGAACGATCCACGGCGCCACGGACGACTTCGGCTACCACGTCGTCGAGGACGAAGTCACGATCTACGACCTCTGGGCCACCGTCCTCCATCTCCTCGGCATCGACCACACGAACCTCACCTACCGCTACGGCGGCCGCGACTTCCGCCTCACCGACGTGCACGGCAATGTCGTCGATCAGATCCTCGCGTAGGGCGGTGGCGGGCACCCGCCTGAGACGGGACCGGAGGGGGCGGCCTCCAGCGGATGTCGGTGCGCCGGCCTTCTGGCCGGCATCCGCCGGAGGCGGAATCCGGATCCGGGCCACAGGTGTTGCGCTTGCCGCCGTCGGCGCTCTCCTGGCAGCCGGGAACTCAGCAACCGCCCAGGATGACCCCAGCTACTACCGTGACGTCTGGCCCGTCATCCAGCAACGGTGCCAGGGCTGCCACCAACCCGCGCAGCTCGGCGGTGAGTTGAACCTGACCAGCTTCGAGGGACTCGCCGCGGGCGGGATGAGTGGACCGGCTTTCGTGGCCGGCAGGCCGGACGAGAGCCGGATGCTCCGGATGCTTCGGGGGGAGATCGAGCCGGCGATGCCGATGCGGGCGGAGCCGCTCGACGAAGTGGAGATCACCGCGATCAGCGACTGGATCGCGGCCGGCGCCCACGACGACACGCCCGACGAGATGCGCCTGGGCGCGGCGACCGGGCCGATCGTCTATCGCCAGCCGCCGGTGATCACGGCGGTGGCCTACTCCGCCGACGGCGAGTGGCTGGCGGTATCGGGCAACCGGGAGGTCCTGCTCCACCGCCGGTCGGAGATCGGCAGCGGCGACAGTCTGGAGGCCCGTTTCAGCAGCGTCTCGGAGCGCATCCAGGGGCTGGCGTTCCTCAGGAACGGGCGGCTGATCGCCACCGGCGGCACGCCCGCGCGCTTCGGCGAGATCCAGATCTGGGACATCGAGGACCGGGAGCTCCGGGTCTCGAACATGCTCTGCCACGACACGCTGTTCGGCCTCGCCGTGTCGCCGGACGAACGCCGGCTCGCGATCGGCTGCGCCGATCACACGGTCCGTATCCACCAGGCGACCAGCGGCCGTGAGCTGCTGCGGATGAACCACCACGAGAACTGGGTGCTCGGGGTCGTCTTCGGCGGCGACGGCCGCCGCATCGTCTCCGTCGGCCGCGACCGGGCCGCGAAGCTGATCGACGCCTCCAGCGGCGCCTTCGTCGAGAACATCAACCTGCTGCGCGGCGAGCTGTCGGCCGTCGTCCGGAACCCGCGAATCGAGGCGGTCGTCATCGGCGGCGAGGACCGCGTGCCCTACTACTACCGGATGGACCGCGCCCGGAAGATGCTGATCGCCGACGACTCGACCCTGGTCCGGGAGTTCGAGCGTCAGGACGGGGAGATCTTCGCGCTCGCGGTGGACCCGCGGGGCAAGCGGCTCGCGGTCGGGGGCGCCGCAGCGGCGGTGCCGATCTACGACCTCGAGACGGGTGAACGGACCGCCACCGCCGCGGGACACCGCGCCGGCATCTACACGCTGGCGTTCGACCCGGCCGGCGACGAACTGGCCACCGCCGGCTTCGACGGTCGGTTGAGGCTCTACGGCGCCGGCGACGGCGAGCTACTGCACGAGTTCGTGCCGGTACCGATCGAGCACGACGCCGGAACCCGCGCCGCCGCCGGAGGTGCGCCGTGAGTCGCTCGCCGCTTCGAAGCGCCTGCCAGGCGCTTGCCGGCATCGCCATCGCCACGGTCGCTGGCGCCGCGGGGCCGCCGCCGAATCTCGTCGACATGCATCCCCACGGCGGCCAGCAGGGACGGGCCCTTCGGCTGGTCATCGAGGGCTACGGCGTCGCGGGCGAACTGGAGATCGAAAGCACCCTGCCCGGTTCGTTCGCCCGTCTCGGCGAAGCTCGCGACGAGGACCGGTTGCAGCAACAGAGGCGGCCGAACGACCGCAACCTCCAGGCCGCCGTGTTCCTGGTGGAGATCGACGCCGGCGCCGCGCCCGGGCTCTACCCGCTGCGCGCGGTCAGCGACGACGGCCTGTCGAACGCCCTGCTGTTCCGGGTGGACACCGTGTCCGAAGTCTCCGAACGGAGCCTGCGCGACGCTGGCGATGCCACGGAACCGCCGCGAATCGATGCACTGCCGGTCGTCGTCAACGGCACGCTGGACGGAGCGGAACGGGACCGCTATCGCTTCCCCGCGGAAACTGGCGAGCGGATCGTCCTGGAAGTCGAGGCGCGGCGCGTGGGCTCGGCGATCGATCCGGTACTCCGCCTGCTCGACGGCGAAGGCAACGAGATCGCTTTCAACCAGGAAGGACCCGGCATCGACGTCGACGCCCGTCTCGACTGGCAGCCGCCCGAGGCCGGGGAGTACGTCGTCGAAGTCCACGACGCCCGATTCAGCAACCAGAGGAGGAACTTCTACCGCCTCAAGCTGATCGCCGCCTCGGACTACGCGTACGCCGACGCCGTCTTCCCGCTGGGGGCGCGCCGCGGAGAGGAGACGCGATTCGGGCTCAGCGGCGGCAGCGAGGCCGCCGCCAGGGAAATCGCCCGCGCCGTCGACACGGAAAACGCCTTCGACATCGTCGCTTTGCCCGTCGCCTCCAAGGCCAGCGCGGCCCTGCCGTTTCGGGTGGTCGTGGGCAGCCATCGCGAGGTGCTGGAGGGTGAAACGGCCGCCGGCGAGACCCTCGACACGCCCGTGGTCGTCAACGGCCGGATCGACGACGCCGGCGAGGTGGACCGCTACCGGATCGCCGCCCAGCCGGGCCGGAAGCTCCTGATAGAGGCCGAGGGCGCCGCGCTCGGCTCCTCCGACCTGTTCGGCGTGCTGACCGTCACGACGCCGGACGGCGAGTTCCTGGCCTCCTCCGGCGACGACATCCCGGACCCCGACACGTTCCGGCTGCTGTCGCCGACCGCCACCTCCTTCGACCCCTGGGTCCTGGTCGAGACGCCGGAAGGAACGGACGAGCTGCACGTCACGGTCGAGGACCTGGTCGGGCGCGGCGGTCCGCGTTTCGGCTACCGGTTGACGGCGACCGCGAACGGCCCCGACTTCGAGCTGCGCCTGAGCACGGCCCAATTGACGCTCAACAGCGGCGCTTCGAAGCCAATCGACGTCGGCGCCGTGCGCCGCGGTTATCTCGGTCCGATCCGCCTGTACGTCGAGGAACCGCCGCCCGGCATCGAGGCCCGGGACGGATGGATCACCAGGGAAGTGCGCGACCTCGACACGCGCACGCTGGCGCGCTCCGGCCGGATCCTGGTCACCGCCGACCTCGACGCTCCCCGCCGGCGCTTCGACCTCGAGATCTGGGGCGAAGGCGTGCTCGAGGACGGCACCGTCATCCGGCGCCGAGCGACCATGCCGGGGAGCGTGACCAGCGTGCGCGCCGGCGACGGCCGCAGCTACACGACGGAGGCCGAGCGGTCGTTCAGCGCTCCGTGGCTGGAGAGCCGGCTGCCCGTCCTGCTCACCGGCAAGCAGGGCCCCCGGCTGACCACTCTGGAGCCGGCGACGGTAAGGCTGGTCAAGGGCATGCCGTTCGACTTCGAGTGGAAGTACGAAGCCCCGCCGGGCGAAGAGACCGCGACCAAACCGCCCATGGTCGTCAGTGCCCTGATCGGCGTGGGCGTGGGCGAGTTCCGGGTCGAGACGACCGAGAAGGCCGACTACAACAAGCCCGAAGGCCGCAAGCTGATCCGAAGCAGCGACGGCACCCAACTCGACCGCTACACCGTGACCCTCACCGGCGAAGTCACGGTGGGCGGCCGCCCCGAGCGCCTCTACACGCCCGGCGTAACGCTCGAGATCGTCCCCGGCTACCGGATCGAGGTCACCGGAGCGACCGTCAGGTCCGGCCGAAAGGGCACGGTGGAAGGCGTCCTCCACCGTGAAGAGAGCTTCCGGCAGCCGGTCGAGTTGCGCGCCGACGCGCTGCCCACCGGCGTCGTCTGCGACAGCACCGAAATCGAGGTCGAGGACGACGGCAGGTTCCGGCTGGCCTGCGAAGCGTCCGACCAGGTGGAAGCAGGGGACTACGACTTCCTGATCGCGTCGTCGTCCTGGCTGGCCGGCGAGAGAGAAGTCCGCGCCGCCTACACTACGGTGCCGGTGAGCGCGCGAATGGAGGTGAAGGGCAGATGACACGTCTCGCTGGGTGCGCCGTCACCCTTCTCTTCGGCTGCGCCACCGCCCTGACGGGCGCCACAACCCCCGTCGACCTCGTTGTCCACCCCGCCGAACTCACCTTCGACAATCTCCGCGACGGCCGCAAGCTCCTCGTCACGGGTGTCCTCGACACAGGCGAACGCATCGACCTCACCGCCGAAGCCGAAGTCGACACCACGGGCGCTCCGGTTGAACGCGACGAAGACGGCTACTTCACACCGACCACTCCCGGCAACGCCTCCCTCACCATCCACGCCGGCGGCCTCGCAGCCACCGTGCCGGTCACGGTCCGGGCCGCCGCAGCCGCCAACGCCGCGCCCCCCGTCACCTTCGTCGGCGACGTCCTGCCCGCCATGAACAAGATCGGCTGCTCCACGGGCACCTGCCACGGCGCGGCCAAGGGCAAGAACGGCTTCAAGCTGTCGCTGCGCGGCTACGACCCGGAGTTCGACTACCAGTCGCTGCTCTACGACATGTCCGGCCGCCGCTTCAACCGCGCCGAGCCCGCGCGCTCGCTGATGCTCGCCAAGCCGACGATGCAGGTGGCCCACGAGGGCGGCCTGCGGCTCGACCACGGGTCTCGCTACTACAACCAGATCCTCGACTGGATCTCCGGCGGCGTTCCTTACGGCGACCCGGAGACCGACCGCGTCGAGCGGCTCGAGATCCATCCCGGCGACGTCTTCATGCACCGGCCGGGAATGAGCCAGCAGACGATCGTCATCGCCCACTACGGCGACGGCGGCAGCCGCGACGTGACCCGCGAGGCGCACATCACGAGCAGCAACACGGAGACGATGGCGATCGAGGACACGC
The DNA here is from genome assembly GCA_022826745.1 of Thermoanaerobaculia bacterium. Taxonomy (GTDB): domain Bacteria; phylum Acidobacteriota; class Thermoanaerobaculia; order Multivoradales; family Multivoraceae; genus Multivorans. The sequence goes on from JAJDUI010000036.1 coordinate 107,572, forward strand.
CCTCCGGCCCGGTCGCCACGGGCCTCCGCCGCGGAGAGAGCACGCTGCTCGTGCGCTACGAAGGGCAGTTCACGACCGCGCCCGTCACCGTGCTCAGCGGCCGCGAGGGCTTCGAGTGGACCGCCCTGCCCCAGGCCAACTACATCGACGAGCTGATCGACGCGAAGCTCCAGCGGATCGAGGTCCAGCCCTCGGCGCCGGTCGACGACGCCGCCTTCCTGCGTCGCGCCTCGCTCGACCTCACGGGCCGGATTCCGAGCCCCGAAGCGGTGCGTGCCTTCCTCGCCGACGACGCGCCGACCCAGGAGAAGCGGAATCGCCTGGTCGACGAGCTGATCGCCAGCGACGGGTACGTCGACCACTGGACCCTCAAGTGGGGCGACCTCCTGCGCAGCAACCGGAAGTTCATGAGCTACAAGGGCATGCTCACCTTCCGCGGCTGGCTGCGCGAGGCGATCGAAGAGAACCGGCCCTACGACCAGCTCGTCCGCGAACTGGTCACCGCCTCGGGCAGCACCCTCGATCAGCCGGCCGCCAGCTACTACCGCGCCGCCCGCGACCCGAAGGAGGCGATGGAGACCACGACCCAGCTCTTCATGGGCGTGCGAATGGTCTGCGCCCAATGCCACGACCACCCGTTCGAGCGCTGGACCCAGAACCAGTACTACGAGATGACCGCCTTCTTCGCCGGCCTCGGCGTCCGCCCGGGCTTCCGCACCGGCGAGGAGATCGTCTTCGACAAGCGCCGGGACAACGAGCAGTTGCACCCCAAGACGAACGCGGTCGTGCCGCCGAAGTACCTGGTGCCGGTCGAGGGCGCGCCGGACCTGGGCGAGGGTCTCGGACGCCGGGCCGCGCTCGCCGACTGGCTGACGTCGCCCGAGAACCCGTACTTCGCGCCCGCGATCGCGAACCGCGTCTGGAGCTACTTCATGGGCCGCGGGATCATCGACCCGGTCGACGACATCCGGGCCTCGAACCAGCCGGTCAACGCGGACCTGCTCAACGCATTGACCGCCGACCTGATCGAGAACGACTTCGACCTCCGCCACCTGATGCGGACGATCGCCACGTCCAGGGCCTACCAGTCGTCCTTCCGGACGAACGAGTGGAACCAGGACGACCGGATCAACTTCTCCCGCCACGAACCGCGGCGGCTCAGCGCCGAGCAGCTCGCCGACGCCGTTGCCCGCGCCACCGGCTCCCGTTTCGAGATCGACACCCTACCCGAGGACTTCGACGCCATGGCCCTGCCCGATCCGCACGTCATGACGGCGAGCATGGGCATCGAGGGCTTCCTCGACCTGTTCGGCAAGCCGGACCGCGAAACCGCCTGCGAGTGCGAGCGGAAGACCGAGATGAGCCTGCCGCAGGCGCTGAGCCTGCTGAACGGATCCATCATCGCCGACGCGATCGCCGACCCCGAGGGACGGGTGGCGAACCTCGTCCTCGGAGGGCTGGACAACGAGGATCTGATCGCCGAGCTCTATCTCGCCACCCTCGGCCGCCACCCCAGCGACGATGAATCCGCGCTCGCCGAGGGTCACTTCGAGGCCGCCGGCAGCCGCACCGCAGCCGCCCAGGACCTGATGTGGGCGCTGCTCAACTCGAACGCCTTCCTCTTCAACTCGTAGGAGACTCCATGCTCGTCATCCCAGGACAGTCCGGCCACACCTGCGACGGCCCGACCCGGCGGGAGTTTCTCCGCGTCGGCTCGCTCGGCATCTTCGGCATCTCCCTCAGCCAGACCCTCGCGCTCCGTGACGCGCACGCCGCGACCGTCGCTGCTGACGCCTTCGCCGGCGGCAAGGGCTTCGGCAGCGCCAAGTCCGTCATCCTGCTGTTCCTGCAGGGCGGACCCAGCCACATCGACATCTGGGATCCGAAGCCCGACGCGCCGTCCAACATCCGCGGCGAGTTCGGCGCCATCGACACGAAGGTCGACGGCATCCGCCTCTCCGAGACGATGCCACTGCTGGCCGATCAGGTCGACAAGTGCACCCTGATCCGCTCGATGAGCTACACCCCGAAGGGGCTCTTCAACCACACCGCGGCGATCTACCAGATGCTGACCGGCTATCCGCCGGACCGGGTCTCGCCCTCCGGCCAGCTCGAGCCGCCGACGCCGGCCGACTTTCCGACCGCCGGTTCCCACGTCTCCAGGCTCAGGCCGCTGGACGACGCGATGCTCCCCTTCGTCGAGCTGCCGCGGCCGCTCCAGGAGTCGAACGTGATCGGCAAGGGCGGCGCCGCCGGCTTCCTCGGCAGGGCCTACGACCCGTACCGGCTCTATCAGGATCCGAACCAGCCGATCGCGCTCAGCGACCTGGAACTCCGCGAAGAGACCTCCCCCGAACGCCTCGCCGGCCGCTTCGAACTCCGCAAGGGCCTGAACGCCTCCCTGCCCGAACTCGAGAAGGCGGTCGCCGACTCCGCTCTGGACGAGTACTACGAGAAGGCCTACGACCTCGTGCTCTCCGGCAAGGCCCGCCAGGCCTTCGATCTCGCCAACGAGAGCGACGAGATGCGCGAGCGCTACGGCAAGAACACCTTCGGCCAGGGCGCCCTGATGGCCCGGCGGCTGATCGAGGCCGGCACCCGCTTCGTCCAGCTCAACTGGCCCGCGGTCGCCAACGGCAACCCCGAAGTCGACTCCTGGGACACCCACGCCGCCAACTTCGCCCCGCTCAAGAACCTGCACTGCCCCGTCCTCGATCGCGCGCTTTCGGCGCTCCTCTCCGATATGGACGACCGCGGCCTCCTCGACGAGACCCTCGTCGTCGCCGTCGGCGAGTTCGGCCGCTCACCCAGGCTGGGCGTCAGCACCTCAGGCAACAGCAACTCCCCCGACGGCCGCGACCACTGGCCCTACTGCTACACCGCCCTGGTCGCCGGCGCCGGCGTCTCCCGCGGCCAGCTCTACGGCGAGTCCGACGAGACCGGCTCCGCTCCCCGCGAGAAGCCGGTCCACCCGAACGACCTGCTGGCCACGGTCTACTACACCCTGGGGATCGACCCGGCGATGGAGATCCTGAATCACCTGGATCAGCCAAGGGAGCTGGTCAAGGGCGAGGTGATTCGGGGTCTGTGGGCGTAGGCAGCCGCTCACACACACGAAGCCGCCGTCCCATACACTGCGCCCGACGCGTTCCCCTCCCGATGATCGTCGCCATCCCGTGTGCCTGAGCCCCAACGAACGTGGAAGCCCGAGCCAGAACTGGCGCTAGGGCTTCCCCTCTGTCGCCCCACAGCTTGATCGTTGATGTTGGGCGTCTTGATCCCCAACGCGCGTCTTAGTCGAGTAACACACGCAAGAGATCGAAGCCATGCACTGGAGTTTCCACGAACCACACATTGACAAGATGGATGGGTTCACCGAAGAGACCGACATCTTCGGGTATGAGCCATTCGGGCAAGGGCTCGCCGACCTTCTGGGCACCGTGCCCGACGATCCTGTGCTGCTCGTGGACGGCGACTGGGGAACAGGAAAGACGGTGTTCGCTCGCCAGTGGGCCGGACTGCTGAGGCAACGCGGTCACGCCGTCCTCTACTTCGACGCCTTTTCCTCCGACTTCCAGAACGACGCGTTCCTAGCAATCATAGATGCCGTCTACCACTTCGCAGTCGCAGAAGGCCTTCCGACAGAGGTCCGGGCGTCCTTCAGCGCCAAGGCAGCCAGAGCCGCTGCTATCGCCTTCGCGCGGGGAGTCGGCCGCGGCCTCGTCCCGGGCCTAGACCTCGTCGGGATGGCCGACGAGATCGGCCAGGCGATGGAGCAGAACACTTCCCAGCTTGAGACGTGGATCAACAACGCTCAAGCACGTAGAGAAGCGGTCGAGGACTTCCAAACCACACTGCTGAGACTCGCCGAGGCGGCTATAGCAGGGGCGACAGCCGGGGAAGGAGCCCAGCCGGCCTCGGAGGATGCCAACCGGACCGGCAGCAACGGCCCTCCGCACCGCCGCTTCGTCGTCATTGTCGACGAGTTGGACCGCTGCAAGCCCGACTTCGCGCTCGACGTGCTTGAGCGGATCAAACACGTTTTCGGTTCTCCAGGCGTGGCTTTCGTCCTAGTGACGAACTTCCCGGAGCTCCAACAATCCGTAAAGGGTGCGTACGGCGATGTCGCAGCGGAAAGGTACCTTGAGAAGTTCTTCGATCTGCGTGTTCAACTCCCGGAACAGCGGTCGGCTCGGCACTCGCCTGACAAGACCCGCGTGTACGCACGTCGATTGTGGAGCGAAGTCCTCAAGATGGGCGGCCAGGGAGTGGATACGGGTTTCGACGCGCTTTGTTCGCTGGCAGCGTCCGAGAGGCTCACGCTCAGAACTATGGAACACGTTGTACGGAACGTCATGGTGCTTGCGGCAGTCGGTGGAAGGGGCTTTTCTCGCTTCGGACCCGCGGGAGTGCTCATTAGCTTCATACGAGTCACACAACCGGAGCTCTTCCGCCGGATCGAGCGGGGCGCCGCGAAGGAAACAGAGGCCGAGATCATGGAACTGAAGTTCGCTGCGCTTCGGCGGCGACACGAGATGTTTCAGAAACCAATGTCAGACCAAGAGCTCAGGAAGAAGATGGGAGCCGAGTTAAAGGAGCCTTGGAATCTGCAAAGTGCCGCCCAAGCCTTGAGCTCATTTAGCTTGTGAGTCGTGCCGGTTTGGGTGGAAGAGCACGACGTGGAGTAATCCCGGTAGCCGGGCCGACAGCTCTTTACACGAGTCAGACCACCCACGGGGCCTACCGAGCTATCGCGGCAAGCCAAGGCGGCAGGTGCATAGTCGAAGAGACTCCCGATGAGTAGAACTTCCCTCAACTGGATCACCGGCTACATCTGGGGTATCGCGGACGACGTGCTCCGCGACCTCTATGTCCGCGGTAAGTACCGGGACGTCATCTTGCCGATGACCCTGCTGCGGCGGCTTGATGCCGTTCTGGAGCCGACGAAACTGGCCGTCCTGGACGCCAAGGCCTCGCTGGACGAGGTGGGAGTCGTCGAGCAGGGCGAAGGGCTCCGTCAAGCAGCCGGGCAGGAGTTCTACAACACCTCGAAGTACACGCTGCAGGCGTTACGCGCCCGCGCTAGTCGCCAGCGGCTCAGAGCCGACTTCGAGGCCTACCTGGACGGCTTCTCGCAGAACGTTCAGGACATCCTGAACAACTTCGAGTTCCGCAACCAGATCTCGAAGCTCTCCAAGGCGGATGCTCTCGGCACGCTGATCGAGAAACTCACTTCGGCCGATATCAACCTGAGTCCGGAGCCGGTCATGAACGGCGACGGCTCGGTCAAGCACCCGGGGCTCGACAACCACGGTATGGGGTCGGTCTTCGAGGAACTCATCCGGCGCTTCAACGAAGACAACAACGAGGAAGCCGGCGAGCACTTCACGCCGCGCGACGCAGTAAAGCTGATGGCGAACCTCGTCTTCCTGCCCATCGCAGAGCACATCGAGTCGGCCACGTACACGCTCTACGATGGCGCCTGCGGCACAGGCGGCATGCTGACCGTCGCAGAGGACGTCCTGCAGCAACTAGCCGCCGAACGTGGCAAGCAAGTCTCGACGCACCTCTTCGGCCAAGAGATCAACGCCGAAACCTACGCGATCTGCAAGGCTGACCTGCTGCTCAAGGGCGAAGGCCAAGCCGCCGACAACATCGTAGGCGGCCCGGAGCACTCCACGCTCTCGAACGACGCGTTCCCGACCCGCGAGTTCGACTTCATGCTCTCCAACCCACCCTACGGCAAGAGTTGGAAGACGGACCTCCAGCGCATGGGCGGCAAGAAGGACATGAGCGACCCGCGCTTCCAAGTCGAGCACGACGGCGACGCCGAGTACTCCCTCGTCACCCGCAGCAGTGACGGGCAGATGCTCTTCCTGGCCAACAAGCTCGCCAAGATGAAGCGGAACACGTCGCTCGGCAGTCGGATCGCCGAAGTCCACAATGGCAGTTCCCTCTTCACGGGTGACGCCGGCCAGGGGGAGAGCAACATCCGGCGCTGGATCATCGAGAACGACTGGCTGGAAGCGATCGTCGCTCTACCGCTCAACATGTTCTACAACACCGGCATCGCCACCTACGTCTGGGTGCTCACGAACCGGAAGCCCGCGCACCGGAAGGGCAAGGTCCAGCTCATCGACGGCACGAACTGGTTCCAGCCGCTGCGCAAGAACCTCGGCAAGAAGAACTGCGAGCTCGGCAACGAGGACATCGAGCGAATCTGCTCGGTCTTCCAAGGCTTCGAGGAGACCGAGGAGAGCAAGATCTTCGACAACGAGGCCTTCGGCTACTGGAAGGTCACAGTGGAGCGGCCTCTGCGGATCGTTGGTGCCGACCCGAACCGCGCCCACAAGATCGCTGAGATCAAGCAGTTGAAGTCAACAGGCGAGCGCAACGACACCGCACCGCCCATCATCAGGAAGGTCCACAAGCGGGGAACCTCAGCCGACCCTCTACGCGGGCGGTTCGACGCGACCGTCAACGGAAGAGCCGCGGTCGTGGAGTACGAACCAGACACCGACCTGCGCGACACGGAGCAGGTTCCGCTGATGGAGCAAGGAGGTATCGAGGCCTTCCTGGAGCGGGAGGTCCTGCCCTACGCCCCTGACGCCTGGTACAAGCCCGAGAGCGTGAAGATCGGCTACGAGCTCAGCTTCAACCGCTACTTCTACAAGCCCGAACCGATGCGGCCCCTAGAGGAGATCCAGGCGGACATCCTGGCGTTGGAGACGCAGACCGAGGGCCTGCTGGCCGAGATCATGGGCCGTACGGCGCACTCGTTGCCTGCAAAGCTGCGGGTCTACGTAGACACCTCAGTCATCGGGGGTTGCGAGGACGAGGAGTTCAGGGAGCCTTCACGGCGACTCTTCGAGAGGTTCACGAACGGAGAACTGACGCTCGTGCTCTCACCACTCGTCCTGGAGGAACTGCGCGCGTCGCCTCGCCGAGTACGGGAGGTGCTCCGCACGGTACCTGACGCGCATACCGAGATGCTCGAAACGCTGCCGCAGGCGGAACTGCTTGCGGCGGAGTATATTGAGCGCGGAGCACTTACTCCGCGCATGTACCCCGACGCGATGCACATCGCCAACGCCACGACCGCTGGAGTCGACCTGCTGGTGAGCTGGAACTTCAGGCACATCGTGAACGTGCACCGCATACGGACGTTCAACGACGTCAACAACGAGCTGGGCTACGGCATAATCGACATTCGGAGCCCGAGGGAGTTGGGAGATGACGACTAAGACCAAGAAGGACTACGACTGCGTAGCGTCCGTACGAGAGATCCGGGATCGCCTCAGCGCCAAGCTGGCGCGTATGTCGCCGGAAGAACGCGTCGAGTGGCTGAACACGAGAAAGTTCTCCGATCCGATCCTGCGCCGCCTGGCAGCGCGATCCCAGCAGAGGAAGAGCGCGTAGCGGCGGACGGTCCGCCGGCCGATTGGATATCCGCACACGACGGGACCACCGCAGGATGTCCTCTGAATCGGCGAGGAAGACGTTTGACTGCGTCGCCTTCGAGCGAGAGCAGCGGGGCCGCATCAGCCGCATGCTGAACGCCATGACCAGGGAGGAGCGAATCGACTGGCTTCGCAACGTCGAAATCACCGACCCCATCCTCCGCCGCTTCGTGGAGAGAGCGCCGCGCGGCTCTCTTCTCAGGGCGAATACGCCCGCCGTAGGCTCCGATGCCGGGGATCCGTGACGACAACACCGAGTAAACTGGCGTCTAAGTCCAATGGCGTGGCAGCCCCATGCCAACAACGAGAGCCGGTCACATGCGCGTTGCACACCAGCACCGCGACCACCCACGATTCGGCGTGCCGTCCAGGCAAACCTACGGCCGAATCTCGCCTTCGAGCCAAGATCGTCCCAGTTGACCTCCCTATTCTCGCGCAATGGAGCCGCTTGCGGTGCGCCGTCGACGAACTAGACGGCCAACTCCAACGAGCCAGACCTCCGCTACCCACGACTCGCATGGTCAGATTCCTCATTCTTGCCGAGGATCATCGCTTCGCTAGACACCCAGGAGTTGATCCGTGGGCCCTTGGCCGAGCAGCTTGGAAGACCTACTTCTGCCGGTCCCGCCAAGGGGGATCCACGATAGCCATGCAGTTGGTCAGAACCCTGTCTGGCCGTCGCGAGCACTCTTGGAGCCGCAAGGCGCTCGAGATAGCACTCGCCGTGAGGCTCTCACAGTACGTCTCGCGCGACCGCTTGCCCGTCCTGTATCTGTGGTGCGCCTACTACGGATGGAGAATGTCGAACTTTCAAGACGCCTGCGCGAGACTCGGTCTCAATCCAGCCTCCACGACCCCGCTTGACGACGCCCTCTTCATAGCCCGTCTCAAGTACCCCCAACCGAAGCGCCAAGACCACGAACGACTCCGGAAAATACATCGACGAGGCTTGCACATTCTCTCGCTCGCAAACGTCTGGCGGGGGCAGTCATACTTACCGTCCTTCCCAGAGGCGAAACTCCTGTGAGACCGTTTCATATCGCCCCACCACTCACGACCCTTCGCGAAGCCCACCCAACAGCGCTAAGGCTGTTAGACGTGGCCAGAGAAGGGAACCAGAGCGCCCGAGTCGCGCTCGCCCAACTTTGGCTTACGGAAGGCATACCAGCCGCCTTCGCCGAAAGCCCTGCACTCTATGACGTGGTCCGCTCATGGCTAGGAGCACGGCTGAAGATTCACGCGAAGGAAATCAGCCTCGTCGGCAGTGCTCGCGTCGGCCAGTCCCTAAATCCCCGAAAGCTGGGGAAGCGCTTCAACGCCACTTCGGATCTGGACCTTCTCGCCGTGTCACCCCGCCTCTTCGAGTCCTTCCGAGCGGACTTTGAGCAGTGGTCCGCCGACTACGACGGTGGTCGGGTGCGGCCCCGCAACCCGACTCAGGAACGGTACTGGGCGGACAACCGAAAGAGAGGACCGTACCTCATTCGCCGCGGTTTCATGGACTCTGGAATGATCCCTTGGCTATCGTCGTACGTTGTGACCCAGACAACAGCGCAGCATCTCTGGGAGCTTGTGAAGAAACTCGAGTCGACCGACACCGCACCAAAGCCAAAGAAGGCGTCGCTCCGGGTCTATCGGGGTTGGGAGGACGCAGTGGCGCAAATTGCCTTGAATCTCAAGTACGCCAGCACGGAGGCTGAAACGGCCTAGTTTGAGATGCTAGCCAAGGTTCAACCATACCGCACCACGAAGACGTCTGCCACGCAGTGGCTTGGCGAGGTTCCTGAACACTGGCAAGTACTGCCAAACCGGGCCTTCTTTCAAGAGGTGACGGAACGAGGACACCCAAACGAGCCCATGCTCTCGGTTACCATCGCCAAGGGCGTTGTCCATCAGGAACGACTACTAGCAGACAGCTCCAAGAAGGACAGTTCGAACCGCGACAGGTCCGCCTACAAACTCGTCCGACCCGGCGATGTCGCCTACAACAAGATGCGGGCGTGGCAGGGTGCCGTTGGCGTCTCCCGCTACAAGGGCATCGTAAGTCCGGCCTACGTCGTTCAACGCCCCAGGCACGACTCACCTGATGGCTGGGCCTACTATCACCACCTGTTTCGAACGCCGGCTTTCGCCAAGGAGGCTGAGAGGAGGTCCCACGGGATCACTTCCGACATGTGGAGTCTACGGCCGGAGCACTTCAGGCTGATTTACTCCTGCTCGCCACTGCCCTCCGAACGGGCTGCCATCGTCCGCTTCCTCGACTACGCCGACCGGCGTATCGGGCAGTGCATTCGGGCCGAAGAGAAGCTGATCGAGCTACTGGAGGAGCAGAAGCGCACCGTCATCCATCAGGCTGTGACCGGCCAGGTCGATGTCCGAACCAGCCGGCCGCACCCGACCTACAAGTACTCCGGTGTCGAGTGGCTGGGACATGTGCCGGCGCACTGGGGTGTCAGAAAGCTGCACTCGCTGTTCCGGCGTTGCGGAAGCGGAACGACGCCGAGCGGAGACGGGTATTTCGGGGGCGACATCCCATGGGTAATGAGCGGCGACCTCAACGACGGCGTCATCCAGACCACCACGAGGGCGGTCACGCCCGAAGCTGTGGGTACGTTCACTGCCCTGAAGAGATATCCAGAAGGCTCTCTCGTTATTGCGATGTACGGGGCTACGATCGGAAAGACGGGCCGGCTCTCCCGTTCTGCTTGCGTCAACCAAGCCTGCTTCGCCTTAGCTGATCCGCGCCCCGACTGCCAAGTAGGCTACTTCCAGGCCGTCGTGAACTCCGCTCGCAGCGAGCTGCGCCGGCAGAGTTTCGGCGGAGGGCAACCGAATATCAGCGCTCAGTTGCTTCGTGGTTTCCGTGTGCCCGTACCTCCCGCCTGCGAACAGATTCGTCTTGAGTCGTTAGCGACTGGGGCGGCTCGTCGGGAGGCCGCGGCTTTGGGAGCCGTTCAACGGCGCATCGCTCTACTCCGCGAGTATCGGCACCGCCTGATCGCCGACGTAGCCACCGGCAAGCTCGACGTGCGCGAGGCGGCCGCATCCTTGCCCGAAGTGGATCCTCTGGAGATGGAGGAAGGCCAGGAGAAACGGAAGAGCACCCCGTACGCCGCTGCGCGGACACTCTCGGCTTTCGACGACGTCTCCCAACCGACCGACGCATGACCACCGACACCTCGGAACGCGGCCTAGAACGCCTCATCTGCAAGGTACTGACCGGCCACCCCTGCGATCCCCCAAAGGCCGGCGAGGTCCGGGAGCCTCGCGTCTACCAAGGCGGCGTCGGCTGGTCGGCGGGCGACCCTCACGACTACGACCGAGACTACTGCGTCGACCTAGTTCAGCTTGCGGCTTTTCTCGGTACTACCCAGCCCGACGTAGCGGATGGACTCTCGCTGGACCAAGACAGCCCCACGCGAAGGAAGTTCCTGGCCAGGCTGCAAGGCGAGATCACCAAGCGCGGCACGATCGACGTGCTCCGGAACGGTGTCGGGCATGGGGCGCACGAACTGGAGCTGTTCTACGGCACGCCGTCCACCGACAACGAGCGTTCTCAGCGCCTCTTCGACGAAAACCGCTTCACGGTCTCCCGGCAGCTCCGCTACAGCAAGGACCGGACGCAACTGGCCCTCGACATCGGCCTGTTCATCAACGGTCTGCCGGTGGTCACGTTCGAGCTGAAGAACAGCCTCACGAAGCAGACCGTCGGCGACGCGGAAGAGCAGTACAAGAAGGACCGCGATTCGCGCGAGAAGCTCTTCGCACTCGGTCGGTGCGTAGCCCACTTCGCCGTGGACGAGAAGGAGGTGCGCTTCTGCACCCAGCTTCGAGGGAAGGACTCCTGGTTCCTGCCGTTCAACCGCGGCTGGAACGACGGCGCCGGCAATCCTCCGAACCCGAACGGGCTCGCCGCCGACTACCTTTGGCGTGAGGTGCTGGCTCGCGAGAGCCTCACCAACATCCTCGAGAACTACGCCCAGGTCATCGAGTCGAAGGACGAGAAGACCCGCAAGAAGAGAAAGACTCAGATCTGGCCTCGCTACCACCAGCTCGACGTGGTTCGGCGGCTACTCGTCGACGTAGAGGCCAACGGCGCCGGCCAGCGCTATCTGATCCAGCATTCGGCCGGGAGCGGGAAGAGCAACTCGATCGCCTGGTTGGCCCACCAACTCATCGGGCTCGAGAAGGACGGCGAGCCTGTCTTCGACTCGATCGTCGTCGTCACGGACCGAATCATCCTCGATCAGCAGATCGCCGCCACGATCAAGCAGTACGCCCAGGTCGCAGCAACGGTCGGGCGGGCCGAACGTTCCGGGGATCTGCGCCGGTTCCTTGAATCCGGCAAGAAGATCATCATCACGACGATCCAGAAGTTCCCGTTCATTCTCGACGAGATCGGCAACGAGCAGCGAGGGCGGAAGTTCGCGATCATCATCGACGAGGCCCACTCGAGCCAGGGCGGGAAGACGAGCGCGGCGATCTCGGGAGCACTCTCCGAAGCCGGCGAGCGAGGCGAGGAGGAGACATACGAGGACCAGATCAACCGCCTGATGGAGTCCCGGAAGCTGCTCCCGAACGCCAGCTACTTCGCCTTCACCGCCACGCCGAAGAACAAGACGCTGGAGATCTTTGGGACTCCCGACCCGCAGCCCGACGGCTCCGTCAAGCACCGGGCCTTCCACACCTACACGATGAAGCAGGCGATCGAGGAGGGCTTCATCCTCGATGTCCTGAGGCACTACACGCCGGTGAGAAGCTACTACAAGCTGGCGAAGAGGGTGGAGGACGATCCAGAGTTCGACATCAAGAAAGCACAGCGGAAGCTGCGACGCTTCGTCGAAGGGCATGACCATGCGATCCGGCTGAAGGCCGAGATCATGGTCGACCACTTCCACGAGCAAGTCGTCGCTCAGAGGCGGATCCGCGGCGAAGCGCGAGCGATGGTGGTCACGAACGGCGTGCAACGCGCGATCCAGTACTTCCACGCCATCCGCGAGTACCTGGAGACTGGGAAGAGCCCGTACCAGGCCATCGTCGCCTTCTCGGGCGAGCACGAGTACGGTGGGGAGAAGGTCACCGAAGCCTCGCTGAACGGCTTCCCGTCTGGCCGGATCGCGAAGAAGATCCAGGAACACCCCTACCGGTTCCTGGTCTGCGCCGACAAGTTCCAGACCGGCTACGACGAGCCGCTCCTCCACACGATGTACGTCGACAAGACGCTCTCGGGCATCAAGGCGGTGCAGACCCTGTCCCGACTCAACAGGGCGCATCCGGGGAAGCACGATGTCTTCGTGCTCGACTTCCTGAACGACAGCGAGATCATCCGCGACTCGTTCGCGAACTTCTACCGCGGGACGATCCTGGCCGAGGAAACCGACCCCGACAAGCTACACGACCTGCAGTCCGATCTCGACGGCGCTCAGGTCTACTCCACGGAACAGATCGACACGCTCGTCTCGCGCTACCTGGACGGAGCCGAACGCGACCAACTCGACCCGATCCTGGACACTTGCGTCGCGGTCTACCTCAGCGACCTGGACGAAGACGCGCAAGTCGACTTCAAGGGCAAGGCGAAGGCCTTTGTGCGGACCTACAGCTTCCTCTCGTCGATCCTCCCCTACTCCAACGCCGGATGGGAGAAGCGGTCGATCTTCCTCAACTTCCTCGTATCCAAGCTGCCGGCACCCCAGGAGGAGGATCTCTCCCGAGGCATCCTCGACGCGATCGACATGGACAGCTACCGGGCAGAGAAGCAGGCCATGCAGAAGATCCTGCTGCCGGACGAAGATGCGGAGATCGACCCCGTGCCGACGACTGGCGGCGGGCACCGCCCCGAACCGGAACTGGACCACCTCTCGAACATCATCAAGGTCTTCAACGACCATTTCGGCGGCATCGACTGGGAGGACGCCGACCGCGTGCAGCGGATGATCGCCTTCGACATCCCGTCGAGAGTTGCAGCTGACACGGCCTTCAGGAACGCCCGGCAGAACTCCGACAAGGAGAACACCCGCCTGGAGCACGACAAGGCGCTCCTCCGCGTCATGCGCAGCGTCATGAAGGACGACACCGAGCTGTTCAAGCAGTTCATGGACAACGAGAGCTTCAAGCACTGGATGTCCGAGGCGGTCTTCAGACGTGCGTACGATCAGGCCGAAGTGCCATGACCGAATCGCTCCGCCCCTGTTTGCCGGCCTCGTAGCTGACCGCAGCAGCGCTCGCACGAGGTCCAGACCCGCCCGCATTCGGCTGCTACGCTGTGCAGGTCCGAAACCGTGAGGCTGTGACCGTGAGCAACACCACCGTATCCGTGGACGACGAGACCTGCCGCCGCTCGCGCGTCTATCCGGCGAGGCTAGCGACCCCGTTTCGGCGCTCGTGAGGGACTACCTCCGAACCCTCGCCACGAACTCCCCCGGTGACTCGTCGGGGGAAGCGCCACTCGAACGACGCCGGCGGCTGCTGCACGAAGTGACAGAGGACTTCAAGCGACGGGGAATCGGCCTCGACATGGCCGAGAACCTGCCTCGCTCGGAGCTGTACGACCGCGACCGTGCACGAGCGGAGGCTGCGGAAGCCGGCGGGCGTAAGAAAGGCTCCGCACCCCCGGGGCGTTTCGTCGATACCAACACTTGAACACACGCGCCATTCTCATCGGCCTGGCGCTCGGCCTGGGGCTCGGAATCGCCGCGTCGGCCACCGGTTCGCCGGCGCTGCTGCGGGCCGCCGAGGCAGTCGAGCCGCTCGGGCAGATCTTCCTGCGCGCCATTCAGATGGTCGTCATTCCGCTGGTGGCGGCGGTCGTCTTCGTCGGCGTCGGGCGAATCGGCGACCTGCGGAAGCTCGGACGGCTGGGGGGCCTCGCCGTGGGCTTCTTCTGGGCGACGACGCTGCCGGCGATCCTGATCGGGATGGGCGTCATGGGTTTCGCTCTGACGTTCGCGGCGCCGGTGGCGCCACCCACGCCCGTAGAGAACCTGGACACCGCCGGTGTGGGCATCGTGGACTTTCTGGTCAACCTCGTGCCGCGGAATCCGGTTCAGGTCGCCGCCGACGGGGCGCTGCTCTCCCTCCTCATCTTCATCGTCCTCCTGGCCGCGGCGACGACCACCCTGCCGAGCGGGAAGCAGCGGACCCTGACGTCCTTCGCGGAGGCGCTCGGCGACGCTCTGACGAAGCTGATGGGCTGGATTCTGTGGACGGCGCCGGTGGGCGTCTTCGGTCTCGCGGCGCCGGTCATCGCGAAGACGGGGGCGGCGATGCTGCAGAACCTCGCCGTCTTCATCGTCGCCGTGGTGGCGGGCCTCTTCATCCTGAAGGGCCTCGTTCTCCTGCCCGCGGTCTGGTTCCTGGGCGGCGTGCCTCCCGGTCGCTTCATCCGGGCGACCGTGGGCACCTACACCGTGGGCTTCACCACGACGACGTCCGTGGGAACGCTGCCGATGATGCTGCAGGAGGCGAAGAAGCTCGGCCTGTCCGAGCGCAAGTACACGCTGATCCTGCCGCTGGCGGCCTCGATCAACCGCCCCGGCAGCGCGCTGTTCCAGAGCGCGTCACTCGTCTTCCTGGCGAAGATCTACGGCGTGCCGCTCGACGCAGGGCTGATCGCCGCGGCGGTGCTGGCGATCTTCCTCGCCGCGATGACGGTCGCTCCGGTGCCCAGCGCCAGCATCGTGTCGCTGGCGCCAGCCCTGGACGTCGTGGGCGTGCCCCTGGCTGGGCTCGGCATCCTGCTGGGGATCGACCGCGTGCCCGACGTCTTCCGCTCCGCGGCCAACGTGATCGCCCACATGTGCGCTACCACCACGGTCGACACGATGACGCGTGGCGACGGCGAGGAGTGAAGCTACTCGCCGGTGCAGGGCCCAGACTCAGGATCCCGAACCGGACGACTCTTCGACCGCCGCCTCCAGGCGTTCCAGGTACGGCATGGCCGAGTCCAGATTGCCGACGAAGGGATCCCGGCCCGCGTCCTCGTTCCACTCGTACTCGGTGGCCTGGGCCAGCATCCGCGCCGCGTCCCGGCCGAAGAAGCGGGCGACGACGGCCAGACTCATGTCGATCCCGGCGGAGACGCCGGAGGAAGTCATCACGTGGCCGGCATCGACCCAGCGGGCTTCCTCCACCCACTCGGTCTCGGGACCGAAGCCCGCGATGTAGCTGAAGAAGGCCTTGTTGCCGGTGGCGGGCAAGCCGTCCAGGACGCCGGCCTTGGCGAGGATGGCGGAGCCGGTGCAGACCGACGTGGTGAGCTGGACCTCGGCGGCGCGCTCGGCTACGAAGTCGAGCAGCCGCTGGTTCTCGACTTCCCGGAGCGTGCCGATACCGCCCGGCACCATGATCACGTCGAGCGGCGGCGCGTCGTCGTAGCTGTACTGGGCCTCCACCTTGGGCGCCATCTCGGCCGGATAGCTCGTGGTGGTCAGGGCGACCGGACGGACGGAGTCCGCGATCAGGTGGACACGGATCAGCCCGGGACCGGCGTTGAGCCACATCTCGATCGGTCCGAAGACGTCGAGCGGCTCGGCGCCGTCGTACAGGACGACGCCGATGTCGAGCGGCGGATCGTACCGAGCCGCGTCCGGCTGAGCCGCTGCCGGCATCAGACCAGCAGTGACGGCCGCCAGGCCGACTACGGCAGTGAGCACTGAAGCGAGTTTCGTCACGGCAGATCTCCCAAGTACGTCGGCCCGCTATCGTACTGGGCAACATGTTGAAACGACGCAGCTCTGCAAACCTCCTGGTGATCCTGTGTCCGCTCGTCCTGGCACTCATCACTCAAGGCTGCACCGGCGGCGACTCGGGCGACTACCTGACCCCCGAGCTTCGGCAACGCGTCGAGGCGCTGAAGCTGGAGGCGCCTGAAACCACCGAAGACATCGCCGTCCTGAGCGATCGCCTCGACACGCTGTGGCAGTGGTCGAACGCTTACTCCCTCACCGGCGGGCCGATCCCCGACGTCTTCCCTCAGCTCCTCGCGAATGCGAACCGCTCGCTCCGGGGGCTCGGTGGCGGAGCGACGATTCCGCTGCCGAGAGTCTCGGAGTTCATCCGCCTCTACACCCGGGAGTTCCAGATCAAGGACGAACACCCGGGGGCAGTCGGCACGCTGACGCTCGACCCGCCCGGTCCCTTCCGCGCCGGCGACCGCGTGACCATCCGGTTGACCTACACCGTCGGCACGCTCGGCATGACGGAGGGCGGCGGCATCCTGGTGCGTGGAGCGCGGCGGACCGGCATTCAGGCCGAGGATCCGGCCGGCCGGAACTACGTCACGGTCGAAACGTCGAATCCGGACGCGACGCTGACCGCCAGCGAACCATGGGGAGACTGGCGGGGGATGCACTTCGGCAACCGCGGCGGCCAGGCGCGCGCCGGCGTCCCTCGCGCCGTAATGCAGTTCCGTCTGAGCGGTGCGTCGCTCGAGGAAGGCGACACGATCACGATCACCTACGGCGACACCTCGGGTGGCGGACCCGGATTCGCGCTGCAGGAAACCTCCAACGACCAGGTGATCCTGCACCTCTACGCCGACATCGAGGGCACGGGCGATCTGCTGCGACCGGCCTGGCCCTCCTTCGAGGTGCTCGGCCGCGACGAAGTCCGCTACGTCAACGCCGTCGCGCCGTCGATCGTCGCGCCGGGCGAGCCCTTCACGCTCGCCGTCCGTGCCGAGGACCGGCTGAAGAACCTGTCGTCCGGCGTCATGCCCGCACTCGAGGTGCTGCTGGACGGCGAGCCGTTCCGCACGATCGAGGCCGGCAGTCCGGCCGTCTCGCTGCTCGAGGACGTCAGCCTCGCCGAGGCCGGCGTCTACCGCTTCTCGGTACAGAACGGGGACGGATCGATCCGTGCGACGAGCAATCCCGTCCGCGTCGAGGAGGACCCCGCCCACCGTGTCTACTGGGGCGAGACCCACGGCCACACCGCCTTCGCCGAGGGCCAGGGGTCGCCGGACGGCTACTACCGGTTCGGCCGCGACGTCGCCCGGCTCGACTTTCTGAGCCTCTCCGAGCACGACATCTGGATGGACGACAGCGAGTGGCGGAAGCTGCAGGAGCTGGTCGAGGAGTACCGGATCGAAGGCGAATTCACGACGATCCTCGGCTTCGAGTGGACGTCGCGGTCGCCGCTCGGCGGGCACCACAACGTGTTCTTCCGCGACACGCCCGGCCGCAGCCGGGTCCCGAACCAGGAGGCGCCCCTGCTCGACGAGCTGTACGCGGGACTGCGTGCTCAGAACAGCAACAACGACGTGCTGGTCATCCCCCACGCCCACCAGCCCGCCGACTGGACGAACAGCGATCCCGACCTGGGGCGACTGGTCGAGATCCAGTCCGGCCACGGCACCTTCGACTGGTTCGGCAACAAGTACCTGCAGAACGGCTTCGAGGTCGGCTTCATCGGCGCCTCCGACAACCACAACGGCCATCCCGGCTACTCCGGGGCCGGCAACCGTCAACTGGGCGGCCTGGCCGCCGTCTACGCGCCCGAGAACAACGCTGACGCCATCTTCAGCGCGCTCCGCGACCGGGCCGCCTATGCGACAACCGGCGAGCGGATCCTCCTCGAGGCAACTCTCAACGGCACCCGCATGGGCACGCGCCAGGAGGACGCCGCCGTGCGCCGGATCGACTGCCGGGTCAGCGGCACGGCCCCGATCGACGCGATCGACGTGATCAAGAACGGCACGATCGTCTACACCAGGAGATACCTGGAGAGCGCTCTGACCGAGGAATCGCGGGTGCAGATCACCTTCGAGTCGTCGACCGAGATCCACGGCGAGCGCACGCCCCCGCGCGGCGGCCGGCCGTGGAGGGGAGCGATCCAGGTCGCCGGAGCCGAGCTGGTCGACTACGACGATCCCTGGTTCACGCAGCCCGCGACCTGGCGAACCGCCCGCAACGCGGAAGACCGCAACCGGATCGACTTCGACTTCCCGACACGCGGCCGGCCGAAGTCACTCGTTCTCGAGTTGCGCGGCGCAAGCGCCGACACGGTCATCACCGTCGACATGGAGACGACGACCGAGTCCCGCGGCTCGGGTGGCTACGTTCGCATCCCCCAGGAACTGCCGGCGAACACCGTGCGGTTCCGGCTCGGCGACCTGAAGGGCCAGGTCGAGCGCCGCGAGTACCGGGTGCTCGAGCACACGGACGCACTTTCGGCTCAGATCGTGACCGAGGGACGGGCCCTCGACCAGGAGTTCAGCTTCACCGACCAGGGCGAAGTCCGGCCCGGCGACTACTACTACCTACGCGTGCGCCAGATCGACGGCAGCATGGCGTGGTCGAGCCCGTTCTGGGTGGGAGGGACTCAGGCTAGCGCCACCAGAGGCCGCCTACGGCGGCATGCCGGCGGGGGCGCCGGCGCACCCAGTGGGCAGCACAAAGGCGGTAGGCTCAGTGAAACCGTCGAACAAGGAGATCCGGGATGCGGAAGACCCTCGCGCTGCTTTCTCTGCTGCTCGTGTCGGGCGCCGGCGCGGCCGCCGCCGCGGCCAGCGACGACATTCCCCGCACGCCCAACGGCAAGCCTGACTTCACCGGCCGCTACGACATCCGCTCGCTGACGCCCTTCGAGCGCCGGCCCGAGCGCGGCGAGGAACTCGTCCTCAGCCCGGAGGAGGCGGCCGGGGTCGAAGCCAACCAACGCCAGCGCGTCCTGGACGGCGACGCGGCCAGCGCCCCGGACCGGCCGCCGCCGGAGAAGGGCGCCTTCATCGACCGCCAGAGCTACAACTACGCCTGGTTCGATCCCGGCCACACGATGTTCAGGATCGACGGCAAGTACCGCACGTCGATCCTGACGAACCCGCCGAACGGCCGGATGCCCCCGTTGACGGAAGACGCCCAGAAGCACCGCGGGGCCCTGCCCAGGTTCATCTGGATGAACGACGACGGCACCGCCTGGTGGCTGGAGTCGGGCGACACCCCCTTCGACAGCCCGGAGACAATGGTCCTGGGCGTCCGCTGCATCTACCAGCCCGGCGCTTCGATCCCGATTCGCACGATCTCCTACAACAACCTGAAGACCCTGGTGCAGACGGACGACTACCTGATGATCCACATCGAGTGGATGCACTGGACGCGGGTCGTGCGAATCGACGCGGAGCATTCGCCGGCGCCGTACCAGTCCTACTCCGGCGACTCGATCGGCCGCTGGGAAGGTGACACCCTGGTCGTCGAGACGACGAACTTCCGTCGCGAGGCGGCGCCCCAGATGCTGCACGGTCGAGAGTCGGCCGGCGTGCCGCGCGGCGCGATGAAGGTCACGGAGCGCTTCAGCCCGATCGACGGCCAGTCGCTGCTCTACCAGTTCGAGGTCGAGGACGAGGAGTACACCGCGGCCTACGGCGGCGAGATGCCGTGGCCGAGGACCGACCAGTACAACTACGAGTACGCCTGCCACGAGGGCAACTACTCGATGCTGGGCCAGCTCAGGGGAGCGCGCCAGCTCGAGAAGGAGTGGATCGCCGCCGGCAAGCCGGTGAAGGGCGGGGAGTAGGTCAGATCATGCTGTAGCCGGAGCCCTGGCGCTCCGTGCCGAGTCCGCGCCCCTTCTCGATCCAGCCGAACTCCTCCAGGATCGCCTGGCTGTAGGTCACTCGGCCGGTGACCCGGTCGAGCGGCTCGGTGGCGAGCAGCAGGGCCGCCTGGGCCATGATCTCAACCGTTTCGGCCTCGTTCGGGTCGCGGCCCTCCATCAGCCGGTGATGGACGACGCCCGGCGTGGGCACGATCTGGGACGGGCTGTAGCAGGTCACCGAAACACCGTCCTCGTAGACCTCGGAGGCGAGGCCCTGGGTGAAGCGCTCGAGCGCCGCCTTCTCGGCGCCGTAGAGGGAACCGCCCGCGAACTGCGGGCCCTTGTAGGGACCGCGGCCGGGGCCGATCGCCGCGCCCGAGGAGACGTTGACGATGCTGCCGGCGCCGCGCTCGATCATCTCGGGCAGCACGAGCTTCGAGAGATAGAACGGCGCGTGGAAGTTGACCGCGGTCGAGCGATGCCACTTGTTGATCGGGAAGTCGACCACCGGGATGAAGTAGGTCAGCGCGGCGTTGTTGATCAGCACCTCGACCGGCCCGAGCGCGTCGCGCACCTCGTTCACCAGGCGCTCGCAGTTGGGGTACTCGGAGACGTCGCAGGCGAACGCGGAGGCGTCGCCGCCCGCCGCCCGGATCTCCTCGATCGTCTCCTCCAGCGACCCGCCCAGGTAGTGGCCGCCCTCGGACAGGGTGCGCGCCGTGCAGGCGACCCGAGCGCCGTGCTCGGCGAACAGCTCGGCGATCGCCTTGCCGATGCCGCGGCTCGCTCCAGTGACCAGGACGACCTTGCCGTCGAGCTTCTTATCTGTCTGCGTCATTGAGCCTTCTCCTTCATCCGTCTTGAGCCCTCATCCGCAATATGCGTCGCGGTACCGGTCCCTCAGCACGTTCTTCTGTACCTTCCCCATCGCGTTGCGCGGCAGTTCGTCGACCCAGTAGAACCGGCGGGGGTGCTTGTAGCGCGCCAGCCCCGCATCGAGCGCGGAGCGGAGCGTATCGTCTTCCACCGGCGAGTCTTCGGCGACCAGCACGGCGACCACGCCCTCGCCCAGGTCAGTGTGCGGCGCGCCGATCACTGCCGATTCCGCCACGCCCGCCACTTCGTCGAGCCGGTCCTCGACCTCCTTGGGGTACACGTTGAAGCCTCCCGCGATGACCAGGTCCTTGCCGCGGCCGACCAGGGTCACCCGGCCCTCGCCGTCGACGCTCGCGAGGTCGCCGGTGACGAAGAAGCCGTCGCCGCGCATCTCCTCGGCCGTCTTCTCCGGCAGGTCCCAGTAGCCCGGGAACAGGTTCGGGCCGCGGATCTCCAGGGTGCCCACTTCACCCGCCGGCAGCTCGGTGCCGTCCTCGCCCACGGCCCGCACTTCGACATCGGGCAGCGGGAAACCGACCGTGCCGGCCACCCGCTCCCCACGGAGCGGGTTCGAGGTGATCATCCCGGCTTCCGTCATGCCGTAGCGCTCCAGGATCCGGTGCCCGGTGCGAGCCTCGAAGTCGCCGAAGACGGCTTCCGTCAGTGGCGCCGAGCCGGAGACGAACAGCCGGATTCTCCCGCAGTCCGCGCTTCCGAAACCAGGCTCCGCCAGCAGACGCGAGTAGAACGTCGGCACGCCCATCAGCACGGTCGCCTCCGGCAGCAGGCTTCGCACCTCGGCGGCGTCGAACCGCGGCAGGAAGAGGACCTTCGAGGCGTTCAGGAAGGCCGTGTGCAACGCCACGAACAGTCCGTGGACGTGAAAGATCGGCAAGGCGTGAAGGAGCACATCGCCAGGCTCGAAGCCCCATATCTCGTGCAGTGCCAAGGCGTTCGAGGTCAGGTTGCCGTGGGTGATCATCGCTCCCTTGGAACGCCCCGTGGTGCCCGACGTGTAGCAGATGGCGGCCAGGTCGTCGTCCTCGCGGGGTTCGACCGCCTGATCGGGATCGAAGGACTGCGCCTCCTCCCACAGCACGTCGATGCCGACGGAGCGCGGCCCTTCGTCGGTGCCCGGCTCACCGACACCAACCGCGCCGCGCACGACGACCCGCGGCGACGCATCGGACACGAAGAAGGCGACCTCCCTTTCGGTGTAGGCCGTATTCAACGGCACGTAGACCGCGCCGCAGCGTAGAACCCCCAGATACAACGCCACCGCCTCGACCGACTTCGGGACCTGGACCAGTACCCGGTCACCGGGCTCAACGCCGCGCCGGCGCAGCGCCGCCGAGAATCGGGCCGAAGCGTCGTCGAGATCGCGATAGGTCCACGCCGGCCCGCTCCTACCTGTAACGACGCCGGTTGGCACCAGGCTGGGGCAACCGAGGGCCGCCTCGAAACGCTCGTAGAGTAGGGCGAAGAGGTTCATCGACAGGAACGCTTCACGATCGGAAGATCGCCGATCCTACGCGCGTTGCATCACGGTATGCACACGATCCACACGCCCCATCCCCGCCCGGACCGCCGGAGCCCGACCCGTCGCCTCCTCGGCGCCACCTGCGCGGTCGCGGTCGCCGCGACGCTGGGCGGCTGTGCGCCCAAGCCTGTCGAGGAGAGCCTGCGAATCGAGTTCATACCCGAACCCGGGTCCGACGCAAGGATGGAGATTCGGGCCAGGGTCGAGTTGAATCGGGATGCGGCGGACGAAGACGACGAGGCGGTTCGCAGGCAGATCGACCAGGTGGCCGCGGAACTCGCCGGTGGAACGGGTCCCTGGCACGAGCGCTTCGACCGGCTCGGGAACCCCGCGTCCGACGGCATCGACCTGGGGGAGGAGAAAGGGGAACTCTCCCGCTTTCAGCGCTGGGCCGTGATGACGGACCCCGGCACCGCGCTGGCCGACTTCTTCGCCGACACGCAGATCGTGCCCGCCTACGAAGTCACCGAAGGCCCTGGGAGCGGGGCCGGACAACCGCCGTCGCCCCGAACGGTGACTCTCACGTTCGAACCGGCCGACGAGACCTCCTCAACGGGCGTCGACGCGGCCGACGCCCGCCGCGAACTGCTCAAGGTGGCGAACACCATCGTCCAGTTACAGGGCACCGTACACGAGATGTGGACGCACCTGGAACAGAACCCGCAGAAACGCCGTAACTGGATCGGTTTTCTGGCCCTGGGCGACGACGAGGGGTTGGACGAGCTGGAAGCGGACCTCTCCACGTACGAGGAAGAACTCTGGACGCGCCTGCTGGAGGAGACGTTCTCCACGCTATGGCCTGAGGAAGCGATCGACGGCGACCAGTTCGGGCTGTATGAACAGTTGGACGAAGTGTTCCGTGCCTTCCCGGCAGACGTCACCGTGAAACCCGACGGCGAGGTCATCGAAGCGATCGGGTTCCGCCAAGCGGAAGATGGCTATCTGGTAGCCGCAGGAGACATCTCCCGAGCCGTTGCCGACGTACTGGAGGGGATCATCTCGCCCAACTTCACCCGTCTCTGGGCAAGCGTCGACCTGCAGAGTTTCCTTCGCGGCTCTCAACACACCGAGACGGAGGAAGAAGAGGGTTGTGACCGGGACTGTCGGCTCGACGAGGCTCTGGCCGGACCCTTCGTCGTTCACCCGGCCGAAGCATCCGACATTGCGGCAGATCTGGAGACGGCGCTTACACCACTCGGCGAGTACCGGCTAAGGTGGATCCGAGGCCAGTAGCACGCCTCAAAGCCGCCCTTCACGACACGACGGTGCAGAGACGCCGACCCTCAAGACGCCGCCAGGCGCTGCCGCTCATCGCTGGGCTCCTGACGGCAGCCCTCGCCGGCTGCACCGACGACCCGGTAGCCGAGACCCTGCACCTCGAGTTCTACCCGCCGTCGGCCGAGGACCCGCAACCGGACGAGGACGACGTCGTCGAGCCGGCCGACGCCAACGGCTACGTGAGGCTCGAGGCCAAGGTCTCGATCCAACGCCACGCGGTCCCCGAGGGGCACGCCCTGATCGAGCGCCGGCTGAACGACCGGACCGAGGCGTTGATGGACGGCTACGACGTCTGGCATCTGCGCTTCGACCGCCTGTACGAGCCGCTCGCCGACGGCGCCGAGTGGGAGCGGGCAGGCAGGGAGCTGACCAGCTACCGCCGCTGGGCGCTCGTCGGGAACCCGGATGCCGAGCTCCAGGAGTTCTTCGCCAACACGCCGATCCGTCCGTCCCTCGCCGTCCGGGACAACGAACGGCGGGAGCCGGACGACCGGCGGCCGCCGCCTCAGACCATCTCCCTGGAGCTCGTGTTCGACGGCGGAACGCAAGCGACTGCCGGTGAATCCGACACCGTCGAGCGCGGCCTGCGCGGTTTCGCCGGCGACGCCGCCCGCTACCACCGACGCGTCGCGGCGTTGTGGCGCTACATGGACGAGAACCCCGGCCGCCGCTTCGAGTGCCTGCGCGCCCTGTTCGCGGCCGCCCGGGGCGAGGAACTGCCCGAATCGACGCTCGTCGCGCCGCCGCGGGAGCTCGCGCCGAACGCCGCTCCGGCGGCGGCCCCCGAGCGGCCGCAGGACCAGCCTGTCCTCCGCGACCTCGAACTCGAACTTGTCGAGCGGCTCATGGAGGCCGGCGAGCCGTTGCTGGAGATCTTCGAGGTTCCGGATGACGACGCCTTCACCCTGCGGGAGCTCTCGCGACGGGTCTTCGATCCGTTCCCGGCCGTCATCACCGTTCTGCCGGACGGTCCGGTCACCGAGGCGGTCGGATTCGCCGAATCCGGGGACGGCTGGACGATTCCCTCTCTCGACCTCTGGCGAGCGTTCCGCAGCCTGGAGGGCAGGTTCGTGTCGCCCGACCCGCTCCTCTTCCTGCTCGACACGGACGGCAACGACTTCGGCTGCGACGAACAGGACGACGCCTGCAAGGACCGCGAGCGCGTCTTCGCCTTCCTCGAGCGCGGGGCCTTCGACGCCCGTCCAGGCTCTTCGATCGTGATCCGGCGGGTCCTGGAGACCGAACTGCAGCCGCTCGACGTGTACCGCCTGACCTGGATCCGCGGCGGCACGGACGAGAGCGACGAAGACGGCGACGCGGCGGAAGGCATCCGCGAAACGGCCCGCCGTTAGACTCCGTTCCAAGTCCTGTAACGAGAGGTGCCGATGACCCGTTCGACCTGCATCCGACTCAACCGACGCCTGCCCGGTTTCGCGACCGCGCTGACCGCCACCGTCCTCTTCGCCCTCGGCGCCGACTCCGTCAAGGCACAGCGGCCTTACCCGCCGGAGATGGAGGGAACGACCTCCGAGGTCTACCGCACGATAGGCGACGTCGAGCTCAGGATGTACTTCTGCAATCCCGAGGACCATTCCGCCGACGACCAGCGCCCGGCGATCGTCTTCTTCTTCGGCGGCGGTTGGCGTTCGGGTTCCCCGCAGCAGTTCCTGCCACACTGCCGCTATCTCGCGGAACGCGGCATGGTCGCCGCGGTCGCCGACTACCGGGTCGCGAACCGGCACGGCGTGACGGCGCACGAATGCGTCGAGGACGCGAAGAGCGCGATCCGCTGGCTGCGCACGAACGCGGACCGGCTCGGCGTCGACCCCGACCGCATCGCCGCCGGCGGAGGCTCGGCCGGGGGTCACCTGGCGGCCGCCACCGCGACGCTGCCGGGTCACGATCCCGATCCCGACGGCGTGAGCCCCGTGCCCGACGCGCTGGTCCTGTTCAACCCGGCGACCGTCCTCGCTCCCGTCGATGGCGACCCGATGCCGACGGAGGAGGAGCTTGAGCGTTTCGCGGCACTCGAAGAGCGCTTCGGGGCGCCGCCGGAGTCGATGTCCCCCTTCCACCACCTGCGAGCGGACCTGCCGCCCACCATCCTCTTCCACGGCCAGGCAGACGAGACGGTGCCCCACAGCACGGCGGACCGGTTCTGCCGCGGCCTGCGCGACCACAAGAACCGATGCGACTTCGTCAGCTACCACGACCAGGGCCACGGGTTCTTCAACTTCGGCCGGGGGCCGGACGGCGAGAACCGGAACAAGTGGTACGAGGACACGGTCTCCCGCATGGACGGCTTCCTCTACTCCCTCGAGTGGCTCGATCCGAAGCCGAATCCCGACGGCACGCCCGGCGAACGCCTGACCTGGCAGGAGTCGCTCAGCCGGGCGCTCGGTTCGTCCGCCCGGGGACTGCCGAGGACCGAGGAAGAACTGCAGGAGTTCGTCAAGACGCTGGGAAACCGGGAAGGCGAGGATCCAGCCACCGAGGCTGGGGACGCGAAGGAGGACGACAACGCAGCGCCACCGGACGGCGATCTCTAGCGAATGATCCCGCGCCCCGAGATCCTACGGCGCCTCGCCGCCGTTGCCCTGAGCGCGGCCGGCGCCGCGGCCGCGGCCCACGCCCAGGCAGCCGCGGACCTGAGGCCGGCCTCAGCCAGCGCCGCAGAAACACAGCCCGCCGGCGAGTGGCACAACTACGCCGCTGACAGCCACAGCAGCAAGTACTCGCCTCTCGACCAGATCGACCGCGACAACGTGCATCAGCTCGAGGTCGCCTGGCGCTGGAAGTCGATCGACTACGGGATCGCCGCCCGCCACGAGGGCGTCATTCCGCCCTTCGTGTTCCAGAACACGCCGATGATGCGCGACGGACGGGTGCTGGTCGCGACCGGCCTGGCCGCCGCCGCGCTCGACCCCGCCAGCGGCGAGATCCTGTGGACCTACGATCCGTTCGAGGACGAACAGCCACGGAACATGGGCCGCGGCTCCGTCCGCGGCGGCGTGACCTGGAGCGACGGAAACAGGCACCGGCTCTTCTTCACCGGCAACGGCCGGCTCACCGCTCTCGACGCGGACACGGGCACGCTCGACCCGGAGTTCGGAGACGGCGGGCGCGCCGACATGCTCGACGTCGGCAGCGGCGTGACGCGCCGCCAGTACTTCTGGACATCGGCGCCCGTCGTGTGCGGCGATTCGATCGTGGTCGGAGAGTCCACGTCCGACGCCTGGTCGCGGCGGAAGAACCCGCCGGGGATGATCCGGGGCTACGATGCGCGCTCCGGAGCCCTGCGCTGGCGTTTCAACATCATCCCCGAACCGGGCGAGTTCGGATTCGACACCTGGGACAGCCCCGAAGCGGCCGAAGCCGGCGCCGCCAACGTCTGGACCTGGATCAGTTGCGACCAGGAACTGGGAATCGCCTACGCGGCAACCAGCACTCCGAGCAACGACTGGTACGGCGGCCACCGCCCGGGAAAGGGCCTGTTCGCCGAATCGATCCTCGCTCTCGACGCCGGAACCGGCGAGCGGCGCTGGCACTTCCAGGCCGTGCACCACGGACTCTGGGACTACGACTTCCCCGCGGCGCCCGTGCTCGCCGACATCGTCGTCGACGGCCGAGCCATCAAGGCGCTCGCGCAGCCCTCGAAGCAGGCGTTCCTCTACGTTCTGGACCGCGAGACGGGCGAACCCGTCTGGCCGATCGTCGAACTGCCGGTGCCGGCGTCCGAGGTGCCCGGCGAGCAGGCCTGGCCGACCCAGCCGCATCCGACCTGGCCGTTGCCCTACGACCTCCAGGGGCTTGCCATCGACGACCTGATCGACTTCACGCCGGAACTGCGGGCGATGGCGCTCGAGTACGTTTCGCAGTACCGGATCGGCCCGATCTTCCAGCCGCCGACCCTCATGGACCGTTCCGAAGAAGCGCTACCTACGATCCAGGTTCCGGGGGCGGTCGGCGGTACGAACTGGAATGGCGCCGCGCTCGATCCGGAGACGAACGTGCTCTATCTGCCGTCGGTCACCGTGCCGGCGATCCTGGGCCTGCGCCCGCCGCCAGACCCCGCGCGCTCCAACCTGCGCTACCGGGTCGACCTGAGCGAGGCGGACGGTTACGAGTGGGCGACCCTGCCGAACGGCCTGCCGATCACGAAACCGCCCTACGGCCGGCTGACCGCGATCGACCTGGACACCGGCGAGCACCTCTGGATGGTCCCGAACGGCGACGGCCCTCGCGATCACCCTGCGCTCGCGCACCTCGACCTGCCGCCCCTCGGCCAGCAGGGTCGGGTTTCCGCCCTGGTCACGAAGACTCTGGTGTTCCTGGCCGACGGATCGGACGTTATGGTCGTCCAGCCCGAGGGCGCTGGCAGCCGCAAGTTCAGGGCTTTCGACAAGGCGACCGGCGAGGTCGTCTGGGAAACCGAACTGCCGGCCGGCGTCAGCGGCGCACCGATGACCTACCTGCACGAGGGACGTCAGTACATCGTGATGGCGCTCAGCGGCACGGACTTCGAAAACGAGCTGCTGGCCCTGGCGCTGCCCGAAACCGTGGTAGCCGCGGCTCCCTGACCGTCGGCAACAGGCCCCGTAACACCGGATGAACCTGCGCGCCGTCTCCGGTCTGGTCGGGCGGCTCCTCCTGCTACTGGCCGGGGCGCAGTTGATCCCCTTCCTCTTCGCCATCTGGCACGGCGAAGACCGGCCCGCGGCGGCACTCGGAGGGTCGCTGATCGTCTCTGCTCTGGCCGGCACGGCCGCTCACTGGTGGGGCAAGCCGCACGAGAAGATCTACCGGCGCGAAGCGACCCTGGTCGTCGTCGGCGCCTACATCCTTGCCTCGTTCTTCGGCGCTCTTCCCTACCTGTTGAGCGGCGAGATCGCGGACCCGGCCTCCGCCCTGTTCGAGTCCGCCTCCGGGTTCACCACGACCGGCGCCTCGATCCTGACCGACATCGAACTGCTGAGCCCCAGCATCCTCCTCTGGCGCGGCCTCACCCAGTGGCTGGGCGGCATGGGAATCCTGCTGCTGTTCGTCGCCCTGTTCCCCAGCCTGGGACCGGGCGCCCGCCTGCTCTACCGCCTGGAAGTGCCGGGGCCGACCCAGGACATGTTCCAGCCCCAGGTGCAGAAGACCGCGACCGTGCTGTGGCGCATCTACGTCGGCCTGACCATCGTCCTCATCCTGTTCCTGCTCGCCGGCGGCGCCACTCAGTACGAGGCGTTCTGCTACGCCTTCACGACCGTGTCGATCGGCGGCTTCGCCCCCTACAACGCCAGCGTCGCCGCTTTCGACTCCGCCTTCATCGAGTGGACGATCATCGTCTTCATGCTGATCGCGGGCATCAACTTCTCCCTGATCTTTGCGGTCCGGTCGCGGCCCAGCCAGCTCTACAAGGACGTCGAGTTCCGCGCCTACGTCTCTATCGCCGCCGTGCTGGTGGGCCTGGTCGCCCTGGACCGCTGGCGCAGCACGGATCTGCCACTGCTGGAGGCCCTCCGGGAGGCCGCGTTCAACTCCGTGTCCCTGATGACGACGACCGGCTACACGACCAGGGACTACGACTCGTGGAGCGACACGTCGCGCACCCTGCTGTTGCTCGCCATGTTCGTCGGCGGCTGCGCCGGCTCGACCGCGGGCGGCGTCAAGGTCGGCCGACTCGTCATGACCCTCAAGATGGCGCTGCGCGAGGTCCATCTCATGTTCAACCCGCGCCGGGTCCTGGCCCTCTGGATCGGCAAGAGGACGATCAGCGACCAGGTGGCGCGCAGCCTTGGCGGTTTCATGACGCTCTTCGCCTTCCTGTGGCTGGGAGTCGCCGCCATCCTCGCCCTCGCGGGCAACGACATGGTGACCTCGCTGTCGTCTTCGCTGGCCTGCCTGTCGAACGTCGGCCCGGCAATGGGCGCGGCCGGCCCGTCGCTCAACTACGCCTTTTTCGCCGGCTGGGAGAAGCTGCTGCTGATCTTCCTGATGTGGCTGGGCCGACTCGAGATCGTCGCCGTCGCGGCGATCCTCCTGCCCGCGTTCTGGCGCCGCTGAGCTACTCGACGCGGCAGACTTCTTCGAACTCCGGCCGCGGCAGGCGCCCGAACAGGCCTTCGGGGTCGCCGTAGCCGATCGAGCAGAGGAAGTTCGAGCGCACCGTCGTGCCGGGGAAGAACAGCTCGTCGCACTTCGCGTTGTCGAACCCGGACATCGGGCCGCAGTCGAGGCCGAGCGAGCGCGCGGCCAGCATGAAGTAGGCCCCCTGCAGGGTGGCATTCCTGAACGCCGTCACTTCGGCCAGCTCCGCGTTCGTGCGGAACATCTCGGCCATGCCCGGATTGTGGGCGAAGAGCGCGTCCATCTTCTCGAAGAACGCCAGGTCGTAGCCCAGGATCGCGGTCGCCGGCGCCTGCCGGATCTTGTCCTGGTTGCCCGGCATGGCGATCGAAGCCAGCCGCTCCTTCGCTTCATCGCTCACGGTGAAGACGACCCGCTGCGGCCAGCAGTTCGCGCTCGTCGGGCCCCACTTCATCAGGTCGTGGAGTTCCTGCAGGGTGTCCCGCGGCACGTCCCGCGGCAACCACCTGTTCTGGCTGCGGGCGTCCCGGAACAGGACGTCCATGGCTCCTTCGTCGATCCTTGGCATGGCGTTCCTCCGGCGGCGGATGATAGCCGCTGCCGCGGGCTCAGTCCGTCGCCGGCACGCGCCGGAACAGCGACCCCACATGGGCCTCCGGCAGCGGCTTCGTCGCCAGCGACACGGCCGCGGTGCAAGCCACCGCGAACAGTCCGGCCAGCGCCGCGCAGGAGGTCGGGTTCGGCGCCTCGCCGTGCAGCCAGGAGAACACCGGGTGCAGGAAGCTGCCCTCGAACCAGGCCGGATCGATGACGCCGGTATGCAGAGTCAGGAAGGAGCTCAAGCCCACGATCAACCCCGTGTACGCGCCGGTGCGCGTCACGCCGCTCCACAGCGCGCCGAGGACGAGCGGACCCGCGAACGCCGCCATCATGCCGCCGTTCCCCGTCCAGACCAGGATCGCGATGTTCATGTCCATCAGCATCCAGGCCATCGTCACGCAGACGACCATCACGCCCACCGTCGCCCAGCGGCTGATGACCAGCACCCGCCGGTCGAGCTGCTCGTCGCTGAGGTGCGAGTGGAAGCGCGGCGCGATCGTTCGCCGGTAGAGGTCGTTCGCCACGATCTGCGACGAGGACACGACGAGCCCGTCCGCCGTCGACATGACCGCCGACAGGATGCCGACGCCGATGAGCGCCGCCAGCCAGGCCGGGAAGAGCTCGATGAACAGCGCAGGCAGCGCCTCGTTCGGGGTCGATCCCTCCTCGTACAAGCGGCCGCCCAGCACCGCCCGGGCCAGGGCGCCTCCGAGGCCGAGCATGCCCAGCGTGACGCCGAAGACGGAAGCGAAGCGCAGGAAGGTGAATCGCGACTTGCCCGTCTTGAGCGCCCAGATCTTGTTGCCGATGTGCGGCAGCAGTCCGAGCGGAATGTGAGCGAGCAGTACCGCCAACTGCGACCACCAGGAGTGGTAGAGCGGCGTCGAACGGTTGATCCAGCCGACCTGGTTCGGATCCTGCCCGCGGATGTTCGAGATGACCGTGCCGAAGCCGCCGTCCAGGCCGGCACCGAAGAGGAACAGGAGGATGACCAGCACGCCGATCAGCAGCATCAGGAAGCCCTGCACGCCGTCGGTGAGGATGTCCGCGTGGGCGCCGCCCAGCGACACGTAGACCATCAGCACGACGGCCGTGATCCCCAGCGCCCAGGCCGGCGACAGGCCGAGCATGGTCTCGAACATGACCAGGCCCGACAGGAGCTGGCCCGCCAGGTAGAAGAACAGGAGCAGAGAGGCCACCGTGACGATCACGCGAATGCCGTCCGACTGGTAGCGGTCGCCCAGAAACTCCGGGATCGAACGCGAGCCGAACCGCTCGCCCACGTTCGCCACCAGGCGCATGCAGATCAGCACGCCGAGATAGACGCCCGCCGGGTAGAGGACCGCCGACAGCAGCGCCGCCGTGCCGTGCTCGTAGGCGAGGCCCGGGAAGCCGAGGAACGTCGCCCCGCTCGCGGTCGTTGCCGCGAAGGCGAGGGCGAGGAAGAAGGGGCCATAGGCCGCCCGCGCCGTCGCGAAGTCGTCGGCGCCATGAACCCGGTTCCGCCCGATCAGCCCGAAGGCCAGCATGCCGCCCATGTAGACGGCCAGGAACAGCCAGGACCAGACGATCAAGCTCATTGGGAAGCGGTCACCGTATCACCGGCCTGCCACCCGGGGGACGCGGACTCGCTGCACGTTTGAACCAGTCCGTGCGCCCGTCAGTGGAAGCGCGGTTGGCACGAAACTGGCACACGAAACCGGTCACAGCCGTCCGCCGTACTGCCAGGTACGCAATCGATAACCCCGGAGGTCATCTGCCATGCGTCACGCCACCATCTTCCGAGCCGCCGTCGTTGCCCTGTTGTTCTTCACCCTGCCGGCCTTCGCCCTGGCCGAGAGGGTCCGCATCCCGGCAGGCACGACGGTCTATTGCGTCCTCGACGAGAGCCTCTCGACGAAGAAGAAGTCAAGCAACTTCGTCCGGCCGGGAGACCGCGTTCGCGCCAGGGTCGCCGAGGATGTCGTGATCGACGGCCGCGTCGTCATCGAAGCGGGCACCGTGGTCTGGTCCGAAGTCAGCAAGGCCCGGCGGGCCAAGGTCGCCGGCATCCGGGGTCGACTCGAGGTCGAAGCCAACACAGTCGCCGCGGTGGACGACACGTCGATCGGCCTCGCAGGCGGCTACGACCGCTCCGGCAGGGGCCGCTTCGTGACCGCCGCGGTCCTGGCCAAGGTCATCGCCTGGCCCTTCATCCTGATCAAGGGCAAGCAGGCGCACCTGAGCCGCGGCGTCATCTTCGACGCGCAGACTGCGGCTCCAGCCGAAGTGGACGTCGTGGCAGCGCGGGATCTCCCGGTTCTGCGCGCCGACATCCCGGGATTCGAAGTGAGCATCCCGTACGACAGCATCGACCCCGAGGTCCGCCTCGCTACTCTGCCTCTCCAGTTCTACGGACTCGAATCGGATACCGACGAGGCCCACGTCACGGCGGTCAACGGTCAGAAGATTCGACGGATCGACATCTCCATCGTCGACGGACTGGGCGAGGTCGATTTCCAGGAACTGGCCGAGCACTTCCGGCTCGGCATGAACCGGTTCACCGTCACGGCGGAAGGCCAGAGCGTGGATGTGCTGCTGGAGTTCGAGTTCTAGAGACAGAGCCACCAGCCGGCTCCGCTACTGTTCGGGGATGCTCAAGATTCTCCGGCGTCGGCCGCTCGGCACGTTCGTTCTCCTCGCCCTTCTCGCCCTCCAGCCGGCAACAGCGCAGAAGGAGCCGCTGGAGCTCCACCACATCTACGGGCCGGAGGCGCTCGACTTCTCGCCCGAGCTGCCGCGGCTCCGATGGCTGCCCGGCGGCGAGGAGTACCTCTCGGGGGAGGACGGCGAGGATGGCTGGTCGTGGACGGCCATCGACGCGGCGTCGGGCGAAAGCCGCCCGTTCTACGACCCGGGGCCCCTGGCAACCGCGCTCCGGGAGCAACTGGACCTGAGCGCTGATGACGCCGCGTCACGGGCGCGGCCCGGGGCTCTTCGGCTGTCGCCGGCCGCGGACCGCCTGTTGCTCGACCTCGCCTCGGACCTGTCCGTCTGGAGTTTCGACGACGAGACGCTCACCCGGCTCACCCGGGGTCCGGAGACCGAGGAACTCGCCCGCTTTTCGCCGGACGGCCGCCGTGTCGCCTTCGTCCGCGACGCGGACCTGTACGTCGTGGACCTGGGAGGCAACGAGCTTCGCCTGACCACGGGCGGCGGCGAGAACACGCTCAACGGCAAGCTCGACTGGGTCTACCAGGAGGAGATCTACGGCCGCGGCAACTACCAGGCCCATTGGTGGAGTCCGGACAGCCGCCGCCTCGCCTTCCTGCAGAGCGACGAGCGCGACGTGCCCCGATTCACCGTCGTCGATCACGTCCCCTTCCGGCCGCCGCTCGAGGTCTACCCTTACCCCAAGGCCGGGGACCCGAACCCCCGCGTCCGGCTCGGAGTCGCCAAGGCCAGCGGCGGAGGCATCACCTGGATCGACCCGGGCCTCTACGGCCACACGGAGACCCTGATCGTCAACGTCACGTTCTCGCCTGACGGCGACGTCTGGTACCAGGTCCAGGACCGCCGGCAGACCTTCCTCGACCTGCACCGGGCCGATCCCGACACCGGCGAATCGGAGCGCATCCTGCGCGAGGAGTCCCACGCCTGGGTCAACGTGCTCGGGCCACCGCAGTTCCTCCAGGATGGCGGTTTCCTCTGGTTCAGCGAACGGACCGGATTCCAGCACCTCTACCGCTACGACCGGAACGGCAAGCTCGCGAAGACCCTGACCGACGGTCGCTGGGAGGTTCGTTCGCTCAACGCCGTGAACGAAGAAGCCGGGTTCGCCTATGTCTCGGGCACCTACCGCTCTCCGATCGGCGCCGACGTCCTGCGGGTCGCTCTCGACGGCTCGGGCGTGGCCCTGCTCACCGAGGAACCCGGCAGCCAGCGCGGCAGCTTCCCGGAGGACGGGTCGATCGAGCACTGGATCGCCACCTCGAGTGACCTCCACACGCCGACGACGATGACGCTGCGAAGCGCCAGCGACGAGACTGTCCGCGACCTCGGCGGCGGCGACGTGCCGGACATCGAGCGGTTCGACATCTCGCAGCCCGAACTCCTGAGCATCACGACCAGCGACGGCGTAGACCTGGCGGCGATGCTGATCCGGCCGCACGGCTTCGATCCCGACCGCGTCTACCCGGCCTGGGTTCACGTCTATGGCGGTCCCCACGCCCAGCAGGTCCGCAACGGCTGGCAGGGGTCCCGCGGCATGTGGTTCCAGTACCTGGCGCAGCAGGGGATCGTCGTTCTCGTCGTCGACAACCGGATCTCATCCGGCAAGGGAGTCGAGTCGACCTGGCCGGTGTACCGGAACTTCGGCGAGCAGGAGCTCATAGACCTGGTCGAAGCCGTCGACTGGCTCGGCGCGAAACCGTGGGTCGACAAGGAACGGATCGGCCTCGACGGCTGGAGCTTCGGCGGCTACATGACGCTCTTCGCGCTCACCCGTTCCGACCGTTTCCGCGCCGGTATCGCCGGCGGCAGCGTCGTCGACTGGCGCGCCTACGACTCGATCTACACCGAGCGCTACATGTCGACTCCCGACGACAACCCGGACGGCTACGAGCGCACTTCGGTGCTCGAGTCCGCCAAGGATCTCCACGGCGACCTGCTGATCATCCACGGCACGATGGACGACAACGTCCACATGCAGAACACCCTGCAGATGGCCTGGAAGCTCCAGAAGGCCGGCAAGCCCTTCGAGATGATGCTCTACCCGAAGTCACGCCACGGCGTGACCGATCCCGATCTGTCGCTCCACCTGCGCCAGACGATGGCGCGCTTCATCCTGAAGACGATCGAGCCCTAGGAGCTAGCGCAGTTGAACTGGCCGCCCAAGCGGAGCCGGCCTGACGGCCGGCCCGTTTCTCTGGCCGCCTGCGGCGGCAGCGGGTCAGAAGACCCGCGCACCCAGTAAGCGGCCAGTTCAACTGCGCCAGGCCCGCACGCTCAGCGCCAGCGTCGCGATCGTGCCCCACGAGAGCCCAACGACCACGCCCGCGTCGAGAATCCCCCGCCACGGCTGATCCAGCCGGTGGACGATCACGATCAGCACCAGGATGCCGACGGTACCGAGCCAGACG
Organism: Thermoanaerobaculia bacterium; assembly: GCA_022826745.1. Lineage (GTDB taxonomy): Bacteria > Acidobacteriota > Thermoanaerobaculia > Multivoradales > Multivoraceae > Multivorans. The sequence continues at coordinate 143,052 of JAJDUI010000036.1, forward strand.
CCAAGCCGCTCGCGCCTCGTGCCTTCGAAGTAACCGGCCGCGAACAGCGGAGCGAGCACCACCCGTCGAAGCGTCGGCTGCCTGCGAACCGTCATCGCCCGCTCCGCCACCCGCGGCGAGAACCGCAACTGGAATCCGCGCAAACCCTCGGACCAGGCCATGAACGGAATGATCGCCAGGAGAGCCGCCCAGTGATACCAGGCGAACGGATGGTCGAAGGCGGCGATCGAGATCCGGGCGAGCCGGTAGATGGCCCACACCAGCAGGCCGACGATCCCGCCCACCGCCCACAAGGCGCCGGCCGTTGCCACGGCGCCGCCGGCGAGGCCGCGATTCGCCTTCACCACCCCATCGGTCTGCGCGCCGGTGGATGCGGCGTCACTCATCCGATGCCAGATCCCGGCGGCCCTGATCGCTGGCCAGCGCCGCGTGATTCAGGATGTTCCTAGCCATCGACGAGGGCTGCGCTTCGGCGTTCGCCCTGTAGATCGCGGCCCGCGCCGCGTGGACCTCGGCGCTCTCCGGCGCCGCGTGCCGGACCGCCTCGATCAAGTGGCACGCCACCGCGTGGCGCCCGGCCGCGGACTCGGCCCGCGCCGCCCCGATCACCTGCTCCACGCCGCCCGCCAGTTCGACCCAGGCTTCGGCCTGCTCCCTTTTCGACGCCGGCACGACGTTGTCGAACTCGCCGTCCCACCAGCCGCCGTATCGCCGCCAGACCATCCGCACGAGGAAGCTCGGATCGTCGTACACCGGCTGCAGATAGGGCTCGTCCGCAAGGTCCGCCGGCGGTGTGACCGCCTGGACCACCTGGTCCAGGCTCAGGCCCCGGTTCATCGCCGCGACGCTCTGCTCTTCGATCGACCGCATGTAGCGCGCCGTGCCGTCCAGAGCGCGCCGCACCCGGCCGGCGCCCAGGATCGGCAAGCCGTGCCCCGGGAGGAGGATCTCGGCGCCAAGCGGCGCCATCCGCTCCAGGCTGTCGGCCCAGTCGCCGACGTATCGCTGCACCTTCTGCGGGTTGCCGGCGTTCGGCACCGCCCAGATGAACAGGTCGCCCGTATGCAGGATGCGGCGCTCCGGTATCCAGGTCCAGGTGATGTCGTCCGTCTCGCCCCGGCCGTGCGTCAGTTCGAAGGTGAGCTCGCCGCGCCGGAAGGTCAGGCCGCTGCGATAGAGGACATCCGGATAGCGGTAGCTGTCCGGCCACCGGTAGTGCGGCGCGTCGATCGCGAACTGGCGGCGGTTGATCGCCGTGTTCCAGCCCAGGGTCGCCCGGTAGCGGTCGAAGTGAGCCGGTACCCGTTCGTGGGCGTACACGGTAGGCCGCGGCAAGCCCCGCTCCTCCGCCTCGGCGTCGAAGGCGGTCACCGAGAACACGTGGTCCGCGTGGTGGTGCGAGTAGATCGCGGCGACGACCGGCGTCTCGGGCCAGACGCGGCGCACATCCTCGAAACAGCGCTTCACGTCGAGCAGGTGGCCGGCGTCGAGCATCACCAGGCCGTCTCCCGTGTCGACGACATAGAAGCCGGCGATGCCCTTGAAGGCGAGCAGGTCGTCGGCGATCCGGCACGAGCCGGGGTAGTAGCGGTGCACCGGGTGGTGCTCGAACTGAAGATCCAGTTCTCCGCGCCAGGCCCGCTCGGCCAACTGCAGCAGGTCGGGGCGAGGTTCGTCGGGCATGGCCGCGCACGTTACCCCAGCGCGGAACGGGGCCGTCAGAGGAGCGCTGCTAGCCTCCGCCCCGTGAAACGGAGCCTGCCCGCGGCTGTGGGGCTGCTGGGTTTCCTCGCCCCCGTCGCCGGTCAGGAGCAGCCGGAAGCCGTCGCCGAGCGCCCGAGCATGGCGGCGACCCGGGTCGAGCAGGGACCCAACGTCGACGGCGACCTGAGCGACCCGGTGTGGGCCCGCTCGGAAGTCGGAGCGGACTTCGTGCAGCACGAGCCACTGGACGGCGTGCCGGCCACCGAGCAGACGGAGATCCGGGTCGTGTTCACGGGCAGCACGCTCTACTTCGGCATCACCGCCCTCGACGCCAACCCTGAGGCGATCGTCGCCAGAGAAATGGAGCGGGACAGCCGCATCTTCCAGGACGACTCGATCATCCTGATGCTCGACACGTTCCACGACCGGCGCAACGCCTACACCTTCGAGACGAACCTGAACGGCGCCCGCTCCGACACCCTGGTTACCGACGAGGGCCGCGACCTGAACCTCCAGTGGGACGGCATCTGGCACTCCGCGGCGCAACGCACGGCCTCCGGCTGGACGGTCGAAATCGCCATTCCCTTCTCCACCCTCCGCTTCGACCCGTCGGCGCCGGCCTGGGGCTTCAACGTCCAGCGCCACATCGCCCACAAGCGCGAGACCACCCACTGGTCGGCCCTGCCTCGCGAGATCAGCGTCCTCGGACAGACCGGGTCCCTGCTCCTGCCGATCCATCGCGTCTCGATGGCGGGAGAACTCACCGGACTTGACGGGCTGTCCGAGTCGAGGCACTTCGAGGTCAAGCCCTTCGTCGTCGGCGACGTGAGCGAGGATCCGCGCCTCGACACCGCTCCAGGCAGCGAAGGCGACTTCGGACTCGACTTCAAGTGGGGCGTCACGCGCTCGCTGACGCTTGACCTGACCTACAACACGGATTTTGCCGAAGTCGAGGTGGACGACCTGGAAACGAACCTGACGAGGTTCTCGCTCTACTTCCCTGAGAAGCGCGACTTCTTTCTGGAGAACGCGGGCATCTTCGACTTCGGCGCACCGCAACGCTTCTACTACCGGCCTCCCGTGCTCAAGGCCTTCTTCTCGCGCCGGGTCGGCCTGAACCAGGGCAGACCGGTACCGATCGACTGGGGTGCCCGTCTGACCGGACGGGTGGGAGGCTGGAACCTCGGCGTTCTCCGGGTGGCGACCTCCGGCATCGCAAGAGAGACGGGGCCGCTGCCGGCCAACGCCTTCACCGTCGCCCGGCTCAAACGGAACGTGGGCCGGCGCTCCTCGGTCGGTGCAGTAGTCACCGAAGCGGCGCCCGACGGCTTGGCCGCGAACCGCGTCGTCGGCGTCGACTTCGACTACAAGCCCACGCCGAGGCTCGGATTCGGCGGCTTCTGGACGAGCAGCGGCCTGAGCGAAGAGCCGACCGGCAGCGGCGCCGCGGGCGGGGCCGGCGACGCACACGAAGACGCCTACGGTTTCAGCTTCGACTACAAGAGCCGGGACGCCACGATCTTCTTCGACGCCCAGGACATCGAGGAGGACTACCATCCGGCCGCCGGCTTCCTGCTGCGAAAGAACGTCCGCCGCCTGCATCCGATGTTCCAGTGGTTTCCGAGAATCGAGAAGGGCATCATGCGCACCTGGTACACGCACCTCAGGGCCGACTACTACGAGACCCTGGACGAAGGACGACTCGAATCCCGCCGCATCGAGATTCAACCGATCGGCATGCGGACAACGGGCGAGGATCGCTGGCGCTTCGGCTACGTCGGCGAGACCGAGAACCTGGTCGAGCCCTTCGAGGTCGCGCCAGGAATCGTGATCCCGCCCGGCCACTACACGTTCGACGCTCTCGAGAGCGCCATCACCAGCAACCCCAGCCGCCTCTTCAGCACGCGCACGGTGCTCACCGTGGGCGACTTCTACGACGGCAGGCAGGTGTCCGGACGCGCCCTGTTCTTTCTCAAGCTCTCGAGGCACCTGCAGACCGAGACCAGGTGGATCTTCAACGACATCGAACTGCCTCAGGGCGCCTTCCACGTCGCGCTCTACAGTCAGGGGGTCAACTACACGTTCAACCCCAATCTCCGGCTCAACGCGATCGTCCAGTACAACGATCTCTCCGGCGACCTCGGGACGAACATCCGCCTGCACTGGATCTACAGGCCGGGCTCTGACCTCTTCGTCGTTTACAACGAGAACTGGATGGCCGAAGATCTGCGCCATCGCCAGAGCACCCACCGGCAGATCGCCGTGAAGTTCACCTACCTGATCCAGCCCTAGCCACGCATGTCGCGACCGAAGCAGATCACCCCGGCACTTGCGCTCGCCTTCGTCGCGGCCGGGCCGGCCACCGGCATTCAGGAAGCAGCGCCCGTTGCCGAGCGCCCGACGCTGGCAGCCACCCGGGTCGAGCAGGGCCCCAACGTCGACGGCGACCTGAGCGACCGGGCCTGGCAGGCATCCGAGGTCGGCACGGACTTCATGCAGCACGAGCCGCTGGACGGCGTGCCGGCGACCGAGCAGACGGAAGTCCGCGTCGTGTTCACGGACTCGACGATCTACTTCGGCATCACCGCGTTCGACGCGGACCCCGACGCGATCATCGCCAAGGAGATGGAGCGCGACAGCCGCATCTACCAGGACGACTCGATCATGCTGCTGCTCGACACCTTCCACGACCGGCGCAACGCCTACGCCTTCGAGACGAACCTGAACGGCGCCCGGACCGACACTCTGGTCACCGACGAAGGGCGCGACCTGAACCTGGAGTGGGACGGCATCTGGTCCGTCGCCTCCCGCAAGACGGCGCAGGGCTGGACGGCCGAAATCGCGATCCCGATCTCGACGCTCCGTTTCGATCCGGCGGCTCCGGCCTGGGGCTTCAACGTCCAGCGCTACATCGCCCACAAACGCGAGATGACCCACTGGTCCGGTCTGCCGCGTGAAGTCGGCGTGCTCGGACAGGTCGGCTCCGAGGTCCAGCCCGTGCATCGGGTGTCCATGGCCGGAGAGCTGACCGGGTTGACCGGACTCAGCCAGTCGGCACAGCTTCAGATCAAGCCGTACGTGATCGGCGACGTCAGCGAAGATCCCCGCCTCGATCTCGACCCGGCCACGGACGGCGACTACGGTCTCGACCTCAAGTGGGGCGTGACCCGTTCCCTGGCCCTCGACCTGACCTACAACACGGACTTCGCCGAGGTCGAGGTCGACGAGCTGCAAACGAACCTCACCCGGTTCTCGCTCTACTTTCCGGAGAAGCGCGATTTCTTCCTCGAGAACGCGGGCATCTTCGACTTCGGTCCGCCCCACCGCCGCTTCTACGAACCGCCCGTGCTCAAGGCGTTCTTCTCGAGACGCGTCGGCCTCGACGCCGGGCGACAGGTACCGATCGACTGGGGCGCCCGCCTCACCGGGCGAATGGGCGGCTGGGACATCGGCGTGCTCCGCGTCGCGACGGCCGGACTCGAGCGAGACGACAACGGTCTGCCCGCGAACGCATTCACCGTCGCCCGGCTGAAGCGGAACGTCGGCGAGCGATCGTCCGTCGGCGCCATGCTCACGGAAGCCGCGCCGGACGGCGAACTCGCGAACCGCGTCGCCGGCGTCGACTTCGTCTACAAGCCGACATCGAAGCTGATCTTCGGCGGATTCTGGAGCAGCAGCGGCATCAGCGAGGAGCCGTCCACCAGTTCGGAAAACGAAGCGGAGGCCGGCTCCTCCGACGCCGGAGAGTCCGCCTACGGACTCAACTTCGACTACCAGGGCCGATCCCTCACCGTCTTCCTCGACGCCCAGGAGATCGAGAAGGACTACGACCCGAAGGCCGGCTTCCTTCTGCGCCGGAACGTCCGCCACCTGAACCCGCAGTTCCAGTGGCTGCCGAGGATCGAACGCGGTCTCGTTCGCTCCTGGTTCACCGAGGTTCTGGTCGACTACTACGAGACGCTCGACGGCGGCGAGCTCGAAACCCAGCGGATCGAGATCTCCCCCATCGGCATGCGGATGACGACCGAGGACCGCTGGCGGATGGGATACGTCCACGAAACGGAGAACCTGGTCGAGCCCTTCGAGGTGTCGCCCGGTGTCGTGATTCCGCCGGGGCGCTACGAGTTCGCCACCGTCGAGGCCGCCTCGTTCACGAACCAGAGCCGTCTCTTCGGCCTGCGCGGGCGCATCAGCGTCGGCGACTTCTACAACGGCACGCAGAACTCGGGCCGCGTTTCGTTCACGCTGCGCCTCTCGAAGAACCTGCAGACCGAGACCCGCTGGGTCTACAACGACGTCGAGCTGCCCCAGGGCGCCTTCGACGTCGGCCTCTACAGCCAGCTCGTGAACTTCACGTTCACCCCGAACCTGAGGCTGAACACGATCATCCAGTACAACGACCACTCCGGCGACCTCGGAACGAACATCCGCCTGCACTGGATCTACAAGCCCGGTTCCGACCTGTTCGTGGTCTACAACGAGAACTGGATGGCCGAGGATCTGCGCTACCGGCAGAGCACCCACCGCCAGATCGCGGTGAAGTTCACCTACCTGATCCAGCCGTAGAGCCGGCGAGGGCGGATTGCCGCCGCTACGTCTTCGCCCAGTTGAAGGTGCGCACCAAGTGCGTGTAGTCGGCGTGGCCGCGAGCGATCGTCGTGCTGCCCAGGAAGTCCTCGCGGCCCAGCATGACCCTGAGCGGATAGGGCTTGCCCTCCAGCCACTCCTCGTCGAGATGACCGTAGTCCTCGACCGGGCGCAGCGCGAGGCGGGAGAACGTGATGTGCAGGACGACGCGCTCTCCAGGAATCGCGCGCGGGTAGTTGCCGTGCCAGACCGAACCGTCCCAAGCCACGACGGACCCGGCCGGGCACTCCGTCGGAATCGCGCCCGGCTCGGTGGCGACTTCCTCCTCGTTCGGATGACGCCGCAGGCGGTGCGTCCCGGGGATCACCTTGGTGCAACCGCCGGCCTCCGTGAACTCGTCGCACGCCCAGCACAGGGTCAGGAGCTGGTTGTGCACCGGGAACGGCGCCGGCAGCCAGTTCTGGTCCGCGTGCAACGGCAGCTTGGCGGCCCCGAGCGGCCGAATGCTGCAGATCAACTGGGAAAGCAGGGCACCCTTACCGCACATGATCTCGGCGAGGGCCTGGATCTTCGGCCGGAGGACGACATCCTCGAAGATCGGGTCGCGGCCGAGCAGAAGCGCGGCGGAACGGCCGTTCGCCCGCCCTTCCGTCTCCTCCGCCAGGCGCAGGCAGGCTTCCCGCAACTGCTCCGTGACCCCCAGCGGCGCTACGTCGCGCAGGATGGTGTAGCCCTGCTCCTGCATGTCGTGGACGTTCTCCGCCATGCCGAACTGCTCTACGGTCGCCGCCATCTCGTTCGAGAGGTCGAACGGCTGCCGGGTCTCGGTCTGCCGTTCCGGTGTCGGCCGCGCCTCTCTTCGGGCTGCCGGCCTTTGGAGTTGCGCCGTCGCGGTCTGCGCCATCGTCGACTCCTCGCTCGATCCAGGGCGATGTCTCGTCGGAGCGATCGATCGTAACAGGCCATCAGTGTTTTCCAATAGAGAGATGAGCCTGAAGAGGGCAGTTACCGAGAGGCCTGTCGGATCAGGACGGGGGTAGTTTCCGGAGCGGCAGACGGCGCGCCAGCGCCGGCTGCCGCCCGAGGGTATCGCCGCGTGTTGGCGGCGCGTTGTGCGTTGGCCGCGAGCCGTCGTCTGTGTTGTGCGGTGCATCGATGGGCGCGTTCAGGGAGCCTCTCAGAATTGCCGTCGGCCCGCTCATTTGAGAAGATCCATTCATCAGGTTGACCGAGGGAGGATGAGCGATGCCGCAGCCGGGTTTCTTCGATCTGGACGAGACATACGCGAAGCTGGACGGTTTGGGCGAT
>JAJDUI010000001.1 GCA_022826745.1 Thermoanaerobaculia bacterium
CGGGAATCCGGTCGCCAGCGCCGCAGCGCCTGAACTACGCCCGTGAACACCTCACACATCGACAGCGCCGGGACGACTGTCGGCGTCCGCCGCCCGCCCCGCCGCGGGCGGATCCTTGGGCGGCAGACTCCGCTGACGCTCTGTCTGCCGCTCCAGAACTACCCCCTGACCGACTTCCTCGACTCCCGTCCACGACCGCCCCGTTCACGCTCATTTCAGGATTGGACTACGCTCCTGTTCGGCGGTCGGATCCGGGCCGTGCGGCCGGCCACGAAGAAGTCGGCCGGCAGCAACGGAAAGTCCTGCTCGTGTAGGCTTTCTGCCGTGTCGACGACGCCGAAAGAAGGGCGCGAACGGTTGCGGGAGCGCCTGGATCGTTGGCGCGAGAGGGCTCAGCGTTCGCTGCCGACGTTGATCGGCGTGGGCCTGATCCTGGCCCTCCTGTTTCTTGCGAGGGCGGGCTCCGAGAGCTACGCGGGGCTGGCTGAACTGGCGGAGCGCGAGGCGGAACTCGAGATCGACCTCGAGGAAACCCGGCTGCGCGTGGATCGACTCAGTCGCAGGGTGGAGTTGCTCCAGGACGATCCCGTGGTGCTGGAGCGGCTGGCGCGCGAGGAACTGGGCCTGGTGAAGCCGGGCGACACGGTTGTCGTCCTGCCGCAGACGGACGACTGACTCCGGCTTCCCCGACCGGTGTCCGCGTGGCGTGAACTGGGCCGCCGCATTCGTCGGGGCCGGGACTACCGCGAGTTGGCGGATGCGAAGCGGGCGGCGGTCGTCGGTCTTCCGGTGCGGGCGGCCGCGGTCGTGTTCGAACTGCTGGCGGAGGATCGGGAAGGGGCGCAGCTCGTCGTCGTGCCGAGCGAGAACGAGGTGCTGGCCTGGACCGAGGCCGCGGGGCTGCTGCGGGGGCCGGGCCGGGCGCGGCTCATCCCCTTTCCGTCGCCGGCGCTGACGCCCTACCAGCAGGCGGAGGCCTCGCTGCTGGTGCGCGCCCAGGAGAGCACGGCCTACGATGCCCTGCTCGGGGCTTCGAGGGTGACCGTCGTCTGTACGCCGCGGGCCCTGTTCCACCGACTGGCGCGGCCGGACGCGTTTCTCGGGTCGGTGGTCGAACTCGAGGTCGGCGGCCAGGCCACGCCCGAGGAGCTGTTGCCCCGTCTGCTCGCCCACGGCTACCGGCGTAGCGACCTCGTGGCGGCGGTCGGTGCGGTGGCGCAGCGGGGCGGCGTGTTCGATCTCTTCGCGCCCGGCGAACCCCGACCGGCGCGCCTCGACCTGTTCGGCGACACGGTCGAGAGCATTCACCGCTTCGACCCGTCCACCCAGCGTTCCGAGGAGCCGATCGAGTCTCTCCGGATCCGGCCGCTGACGCCCTTCGTCTCCGGGCCGGACCGGGCGGCCGATCTGTCGGCGCTGCTGCTGAAAGAGCGTGGCGGCGACCTGTCGGACCAGGCCCGGGCCCAACTGGAGGAGATGGCGGCGGGGGAACCCTTCGACGGCTGGGAGAAGTACCTGCCCCTGCTCGAACAGAGCACGAGCCTCGGCGAGGTGATGGCGGACGCTTCGGTGGTCGTGGTCGATCCCGAGCGGGTGAGCGGGGAGGTCGAACAGCACGCCGGGCTGTTGTGGGAGGAGTACGGGCGGCGCTGCGACGACGGCGAGATCGCGGCCGAGCCGGAGCGGTTGACGGTGCCGGCGGACCAGGTGCTGGAGCTCGTCGAGCGGGCGGCGTTCCGGGTCGGCGGGACGTTCGACCGGGCTCCTGGCGATCCGGCGTCGGGAGGGCGGCGCGTCCGCGTCGACTTCGGCGCGGTCGAGACGGACGTGCTGATCGATCAGCTTCCCCGTTTCCCGCGTGAAGTGGAGACAGCCGGCGCGCGCGGCGACGACCTCTGGCTGGTGGCCCGTTCCGAACGGCACGAGGCGCTCCGCCAGACGCTGGGTCGCCGTGAGATCGACTGGGACGGCGGCGCGGTGCGGCTGGTCGACGGCGAACTGGCGCGGGGCTTCCGGCTGCCGCACGCCGGTCTCGTGCTCTACGGCGAGGGTCAGCTCTTCCGCCAGAGGCTCTCCACGAGCCGCCGTCGCCGCCGGATGGGTCCCTTCGTCTCCGGTCTGCGCGATCTGCGCGTCGGCGAGTTCGTGGTCCACGAGGATCACGGCATCGGTCAGTTCCTGGGGCTCAAGACCCTCGACGGTCCGTCCGGCGAGGGTCCGGCGGCTGCGGCCGATCCGCTCCGGCAGCAGCAGGCGCGCGCGGTCGAGGTGATGGAGCTTCTCTACTCGTCGGGGCGGACCCTGCTCCTGCCGCTGACTCGCCTGGACGAGATCGAGCGTTACAGCGGCATCGAGGGCATCGCGCCCCGCCTGGACCAGTTGGGCGGGAGCAGCTGGGCGAAAAAGAAGAGCCGGATCCGGCGCAGTCTGAAGGCGATCGCGACCGACCTGCTGAAGCTCTACGCGGAGCGCCGGCTGGCGCAGGCGGTCCCCATGGACGAGGACAGCGACCGGCAACTCCAGTTCGAGAGCGCCTTCCCCTACGAGGAAACGCCCGATCAACTGGAAGCCGTACGGACGATCAAGGAGGACCTCGCCCGCGACCGGCCGATGGACCGCCTGCTCTGCGGCGACGTCGGCTTCGGCAAGACGGAAGTCGCGATGCGAGCGGCGTTCAAGGCGGTCGACAACGGGCTGCAGGTCGCGGTCCTCGCGCCGACGACGATCCTCGCCGACCAGCATTTGCGGACCTTCCGGCGGCGATTCCAGGGTTTCAACGTCGAGGTCGAGATGGTGTCGCGGTTTCGGTCGGCGGCCGAGATTCGGGCGATCCGGGCCCGCCTCGCCGCCGGGGAGATTCACGTCCTGATCGGCACCCACCGGTTGCTCGGCCGGGACATCGACATGCCGTGCCTGGGTCTGGTCGTGATCGACGAGGAGCAGCGTTTCGGCGTCGCCCAGAAGGAGCGGCTGCGCGAACTCCGGCGCAACGTCCACGTGCTCGCGATGTCGGCGACGCCGGTGCCGCGCACCCTGCAGCTGTCCCTGGCGGGCGTGCGGGACCTGTCCCTGATCGAGTCGCCGCCGCGCGACCGGATGGCGGTGGAGACCAGGATCCTGCCGTTCTCGGGCGACCTCGTGCGCGAGGCGATCGAGTTCGAGGTAGAGCGCGGAGGCCAGGTCTTCTACGTCTACAACCGGGTCGAGGACATCGAGGGAATCCTCCGCTATCTGCGCGAACTGGTCCCGGGGCTCAGGATCACCGTCGGTCACGGGCAGATGGAGGAGGCCGAGCTGGGCCGGCGCATGCGCGCCTTCACCGCGGGCGACTACGACCTGCTGCTGGCGACGACGATCATCGAGAACGGAATCGACATTCCTAACGTCAACACGATGCTCGTGCACCGCGCGGACCGGTTCGGCCTGGCGCAGCTCTACCAGTTGCGGGGCCGTATCGGCCGCGCAAAGCTCCGCGCTTACGCCTATCTGACGTTGCCGGAACGCCGCAAACTCACGAAGGCGGCCGAGAAACGCCTTGGGGTGATGCAGACGCTGGATACGCTGGGCGCCGGCTTCCAGCTTGCCAGCTACGATCTCGACATACGCGGCGCCGGCAACCTTTTGGGCGACGAGCAGTCCGGACATATCCGCGAGGTCGGGATCGAGCTCTACCAGCACATGCTGGAGGAGGCCGTCGCCGCGGCGCGCTCGGGCTCTGACGAGACGGAGGAAGACACCTCCTGGACGCCGCAGATCGGCCTCGGCGCGCCCGTGTTGATCCCGGAGAGCTATGTCGCAGAGTTGAATGTAAGGCTGTCGCTCTACCGGCGAATCGCCGCGCTGGAAGACCGGGAGCAGACGGAGGCCTTCGCGGCCGAACTGATAGACCGCTTCGGTCCGGTACCGGACGAGTTGGAGAACCTGCTGCGGATCGTTGCCATCAAGCGCCTGTGCCGGCAGGCAGGCGTGGAGAAGGTCGATGCCGGGCCGAAAGGCGCCGTGGTCTCGTTCCGGGGAGGCGATTTCGCAAATCCGGCAGGTCTGATCGAATATATCGGCAAACAGGCCGGCACCGTCAGGCTCAGGCCCGACCACAAGCTCGTCATCGGCCGAAGCTGGGAGAAGGAACCGGCGCGCATCGCCGGCACGGAACGCCTGTTGCGCGACCTCGCCGCCATTGCGAGCGGGTAGGCGTAGCACAGTTTCCCGGAAGGATTGTCCGCCACTTCGCGGTCCAGAGTGAACGAACTATTCCGCCGGTGCGGCCGGCGGCTCCTGCGACGGCAAATTACGGCGCAGAATGTAGTCACGGACGAACCGGAGTTCACCCCGCACCTCGGCGAGGCCTTCCTTCACCTCG
>JAJDUI010000002.1 GCA_022826745.1 Thermoanaerobaculia bacterium
CGGGAATCCGGTCGCCAGCGCCGCAGCGCCTGAACTACGCCCGTGAACACCTCACACATCGACAGCGCCGGGACGACTGTCGGCGTCCGCCGCCCGCCCCGCCGCGGGCGGATCCTTGGGCGGCAGACTCCGCTGACGCTCCGTCTGCCGCTCCAGAACTACCCCCTGACCGACTTCCTCGACTCCCGTCCACGACCGCCCCGTTCACGCTCATTTCAGGATTGGACTACGCTGGGCGGCTTGACGTGTCTGTCGAGCCAGGCTATTTTCCGGAAACGTTACCGGAGAATCGCATGGCGGAACCTGCGAAGAAAGACACGTCGAGCGAGCGGGTGAGGCGCCACCGGCGGAAAGCGATCGCGGAAGGATCGAGAAGGGTCGAAGTGACGGTGCCGGACGAGGACGCGGCGCTCGTCCGCGAAGTGGCGCGCACGCTCAGGAGCGGCGGCCGGACCGCAGAGGCGTTGCGCAGCCGGATTGCCGCCGCGATCGTGCCACCCCAGGCGCAAACCGGAAGAGAACTGGTGGCTTTCCTCCGTTCGTCGCCGCTGGGTTGCTTCGAGTTGGACATTGAACGGGATCGCTCCACCGGACGCGTGATCGACCTGGAGTGACCTACCTCCTCGACACCAACGTCGTCAGCGAGGGCATGAAGGCTCGCCCCGAACCGCGGGTGGTGGTCTGGTTCCTTGAGCATCGGGCGGCGGATGTCTACTTTTCCACGCTCACGTTGGGTGAACTGGTGCGCGGTGCCCGCAAGCACCCGGATGAGGGCAGGAGGCGCGTTCTCGAGACCTGGATTCGCGACGACCTCGCCAGGCAGTTCAAGGGTCGCATCCTGCCCTTCGACAAAGAGGCGGCGGTGATCTGGGGCGACCTGCTGGCGGCCGGAGATCAGGCGGGACTGCGGCTTCCGGCCGTCGACGCGCAGATTGCGGCGGTCGCTCGTCGGCACGGGATGACCGTCGTGACGCGGAACGTCCGCGACTTCTCGCTCATGGAGGTGCCGCTCCTCAATCCCTGGTCTGACTAGGAGGCTCGGCGCAGCCTGTCCGCGGGCGCCAGCCACTTGCGGTAGGTTCCCTCCATGCGATCCGGAGCGGCAGCGGCGGCGCTGGGCGCGGCCTGTCTGCTGCCACTGCCGCTCACAGCCGCGGATGAAGGCGCGGCGGGCGACGACGCGCACGTCGTGGTGGCCTTCGCCGCCGAGCCGACGCAGATCGACCCCACACGCACCTCGGCCGGCGTCGACCAGTACTTCATGGCGCTGTTCTACGAGCAGTTGCTCGCGGCGGGGCCGGACCTCAGGCAGCGGAACTGGCTGGCCGAGTCGTGGCGGCTGTTCGAGCGCGACGGGGTGTGGCTGATCGGCGTGGAGTTGCGCCGCGGCGTCCGGTTCCACAACGGCGACGAACTGACGGCGCACGACCTTCGCTACTGCTATCTCCGCCAGCGGGATCCGGGCCTGTCGCGCCAGGCCGGGCGCTGGCGGCACGTCGCCGACGTCCGGGTGCTGGGCGACTACCAACTGGAGATCGTTTTCAAGGGGTTGCCGGACTCGGCGCTGCTGCCGCTCAACCTCGACCTCTGGGCCATCCCGCGCCGCTACTACGAGGAGGTCGGGAACGAAGGCGTCCAGGCGCATCCGATCGGCACGGGGCCCTGGAAGTTCGTGTCGCGCAGTGTGCGCGAGGAGATCGTGGTGGAGCGGTTCGACGACTACTGGGACCCCGATGCGTTGCCGGGCATCCGCCGGCTGACGATCAAGATCATCCCCGAGGACACGACCCGGGTCGCAGCGTTCAAGACCGGCGCGGTCGACTGGATCGACGCGGTGCCTCCCGCCCAGGTCGCCGACTTCGAGCGCACTCCGGGCGTCAGGGTCGCGTCGCTGCCGACGAGCAACAACCTGTTCCTCGCGTTGAACGCGCTCGATCCGCGAAGCCCGCTGGGAGACGTCCGGGTGCGACGGGCGGTGGCGCACGCGATCGACTTCGACGCGATCATCCGGTACATCCTCCACGGCCAGGGCATCCGGACGGTCCAGGTGACGCCGGGGGCGCCCGGGCACGACCCCGCGCTGAAGCCGTACGTCTTCGATCCGCGCCGCTCACGCGAACTGCTGCGGCAGGCCGGCTTCGCCCGCGGCATCAACGTGAACTGCTACAACCTGACGACGCCGCGCGAGCCGTACCTCAAGGAAGTGGGCGAGGCGATGTTCGCCTACCTGACCGCGGCCGGAATCCGCTGCCGGATCGTCCAGCTCGAGTACGGCGCCTGGATCAACCTCGGCCGGCGGGACGCCCGCCCCGAGATGGACGGGATCGCGAGCTGGATGTGGGGCCACGGCGCTCTCGGCGATCCGACCGACCCCTGGGGCGGCCACCTCCATTCCTATGGCGACGGTTGGGGCTGGTACTCGTACCACGACGACGCGGAACTGGACGGGATGGTCGAGACGCTCCGTGTGACGGTCGACCCGGAGGCGAAGGAGGCGCTGATTCGGGAGCTCGCCCGGCTCAAGCACGAGCGGGTGGCCGGCGGCGTGCCGACCTACCGGCCACTCGTGACCCTGGCTTGGCGCGACACGCTGCGCTTCGTGCCCTGGCCTCAGGCCAACTGGCGCATGATGCGGGACATCGGCCTGGCGGCCGACTCGCCGTCTCGCTGAGCGCGGCGGAGCGATGCGCGCCTACCTGATCCGCCGTCTCTGGCAGGGCGCGGTGGCGGTGCTCGGCGCGCTGCTGATCGTCTTCGTGGCGCAGCGCCTGGCCGGCGACCCGGTCGCCCTGCTGCTGCCGATGGACGCTTCGGAGGAGGACTTCGCGGCGATGCGCGAGGCCCTGGGGCTCGACCGGCCGCTGCCGGTCCAGTTCGTCGTCTTCCTGCGCGACGCGTTCACCGGCGACTTCGGCGAGTCCTATCAGTGGCAGGCGCCGGCGATGCCGCTGCTGCTGGAGCGGTTGCCGGCAACGCTCGAGCTGGCGTTGGCCGGGCTCGTCTTCGCGCTTCTCCTGGCCGTGCCCTTGGGTGTGTTGTCGGCGGTCTACCGAGGCCGCTGGGTCGACCGTCTGGCAAAGGTGCTGGCTCTGCTCGGCCAGGCGATGCCGGGCTTCTGGGTCGGCCTGCTGCTCATCCTGTACCTGGCGGTCCGGCTTCAGTGGCTGCCGGCCTTCGGCCGCGAGGGTCCGCTTCACCTCGTCCTGCCGGCGATCGCCCTCGGCTGGTACCCGGTCGCGGCAATGACGCGCACCCTGCGCTCGTCGATGCTCGACATTCTGGACAGCGACTACATCCGCACCGGCCGGGTGATGGGTCTGCCGGAACGCACGGTCGTGTGGCGCTACGCGCTCCGCAACGCCGCCGTGCCGCTGGCGACGATGATCGGCGTCTACTTCGCGAACATGCTCGGCGGCGCCTTCGTCATCGAGGTCGTGTTCGCCTGGCCGGGCGTGGGACGCGCGGTGGTCGACGCCGTCTTCGCCCGCGACTTCCCGGTCGTGCAGGCCGGAGTCGTGCTGTCGGCGGTCATCTTCGTCGTCGTGAACCTCCTGGTCGATCTGAGCTACGGGCTGATCGATCCGAGGATCCGTCATGGCTGAGCGACATACCTCCGTCAACGAGCGGCGGCCTCCCGTCGTCTCCTGCGTGGTCCTCGGCCTGGTCCTGCTGTGCGCCGTGGCGGGACCGTGGTTCGCGCCTCACGAGGCCTCCGAGATCGCGCTCGCCGAGTCGATGACGCCGCCGTTCTGGCGGACCGGCGGCAGCCTCGACCACCCGCTCGGAACGGACATGCTGGGGCGCGACATCCTGAGCCGGATCATCGCCGGCGCCCGCGTCTCGGTGACGGTGGCGATCTACGCCATCGCCCTCTCCGGCGGCATCGGCGCCGCGCTGGGGATCTCGGCGGGCTACTTCGGCGGGATCGTCGACGCCGTCATCTCGCGGCTGATCGACATCCAGATGTCGATCCCGGCGATTCCGCTTGCCATGCTTTTCGCGGCGGTGTTGCCGCCCGGCGAGGGCATGGTGATCACGATCATCGTCCTGACCTACTGGACCTGGTATGCGCGGATCGTCCGCGGCGAGGTGCTCAGCCTGCGCGAGCGGGACTTCATCACCGTGGCCAGGGTGTCGGGTGTCTCGAGTCCGATGATCCTGATCCGCCACCTGACCCCGAACGTCCTGAACACGCTGCTCGTGCTGGCGACGCTCCAGTTCGGCAGCGTGATCGTCTTCGAGGCGGGCTTGAGCTTCCTGGGGCTCGGCATTCAGCCGCCCCAGGTGTCATGGGGCGGAATGCTCGCCGACGGCCGGAACTTCATCGAGGTCGCCTGGTGGCTGATCACGATGCCGGGGATCGCGATCATGGCTTCGTGTCTGGCGTCCAACCTGCTCGGCGACTGGCTGCGCGACACGTTCGATCCGAAGAGGCGGATCACGTAGTGGCGTGCCCTGGGACCGCGGGCATCGTGCTCGCATCTGGTGGCCAGGAAGGTCTTTCATGACCGGGACCGCATTGGAGGCGTGGGGCTGGGCGGCCGATTTCGCCGCCTCCTACCGGCGCTTCCAGGAGTCGGCGCCCGGCCCGGACGCGTACCTGCCGGCGCGCGTCGTATCGATCTCGCGCGGCGTCTACCACCTGGCTGTCGGGGAACACGAGATCGACGCGCGGCTTCTGAAGCGTGTCAGGCGTGCGCCGTCGGGTAGTCCGGCGGTTGGCGATTGGGTGGTTGTCGAAGCCGAGCAGGTCCCCGGGGTCGACCCTTGGATCGTTCATGTCCTCGATCGGCGTAGCCGGCTCTCCCGCAAGGCCGCCGGCGCGCGCACCGAGGAACAGGTCGTGGCCGCCAATCTGGACGCGGTGTTCCTCGTCATGGGCCTCGACGGGGACTTCAACCTGCGACGGTTGGAGCGTTTTGTCGCCATGGCCGCGGAGAGCGGCGCCGAGCCGGTCGTCGTGTTGACCAAGGTGGACATCTGCGCCGATCCGCAGGAGAAGCTGAAGGGCGCTCGGGAATCGGCGCCGGGAACGACGGTCGTGGCGATCAACGCCCTGGCGAACGAGAACCTCGAACCGCTGGCGCCGCATCTGGCGCCGGGCAGCACGGTGGCGATGGTGGGATCCTCAGGCGCCGGCAAGTCGACGTTGCTCAACGCCCTCAGCGGCGAGGAAGTGATGCGCACCGCCGAAGTGCGCGAGGGCGACGATCGTGGCCGCCACACGACGACCCACCGGCGGCTGGTCCAGTTGCCGGGCGGCGGACTCCTGATCGACAACCCGGGTATCCGCGAGCTGCAGCTCTGGACCGACGACGACAGCTCTCTCGAAGAGGCCTTCGACGACATCGAAGACCTGGCGCGCGAGTGCCGCTTCCGCGACTGTGGCCACGGAAGCGAACCGGGCTGCGCGGTCCGGGCCGCGATCCGGGATGGAACGCTCGACCCCGCCCGTCTGCGTAACTACAACGACCTTCGTGAAGAGCAGCACCGCCTGGCGCAGCGCCGCGACGAAGCGTCCCGCCGGGCCGCGGAACGCCGGCTGGGCGCGTACTACAAGTCGGTCCAGCGGGCGAAGAAGAACCGGCGGACGTAGGCCGCGCCAGTCGGTGTGCGGGAGGTTCGGGTCCCCGGCTGTTCAGGCTGACCTTCGCCGCCTGCCCCGGTCACCAGGACGCAAAGCGCCGGCGGACGAAGGGGGCGGTGAGGGCGGACAGCGATTCCCGCTGCACTCCGGCGGCGTCGAAGTTGCCCGGGGAGAGCCATCGTTCGTAGCGGGCGTTGAGCTGTTCCCAGTCCCGGTCGACGATCGCGAACCAGGCTGTGTCGCGGTTCCGCTCCCGGAAGATCGTGGCTTGCCGGAACACGCCTTCGAAGGTGAACCCGAGGCGTTCGGCTGCGGCAATGGAGGGCGCGTTCAGAGCGTCACACTTCCATTCGTAACGCCGGTAGCCGAGCTCGAAGGCGTTTCGCATCATCAGGACCATCGCCTCGGTGGCTGCCGTCGTTCGCTGCAGACAGGGCGGGTAGCAGATGTTCCCGACTTCGATCGAGCCCACGGCGGCCGCGATCCGCAGATACGACGCAACGCCGGCCGCTCGCCCGTCCGCTTCGTCCACGATGGCGAAGAAGAACGGGTCTTTGCTTGCCGCCGCGGCTTCGGCCCAAGACCGGAGTTCGGCGGGTGAGCCGAAGGGGCCGTAGTTGAGGTAGGTCCAGATGCGGCCTTGCGTGTCGGCCGCGGTGGCTTCGTACAGGTCTCCGGTGTGGCGACTGGGATCGAGGGGCTCAACGCGACAGTGGCGTCCAACCAGCGAACCGCGGGAGGGAGGCGGCGGGGCGGTCCAGCCGTCGAGCGCGCGCCCGACAGGCTGGCCGAGAGAGTTCAGGGTCGACTGGCTCATCGGAGGATCGGGTCGGCGCGGGGTGACGGAAGGCGCTCGGCGCTCTTAACCGAACAGCCCCTTCGCCGCCTTCGCCTCCGGCGCCAGCAACGCCGCGACGCAGTAGGCGGCAAACGAAATCGCCATCGCCGGGAACACCGCGTGCATGCCCTGGATGTCGAGGAGCATCCACAGTCCCAGCGTCCCGCCGCCGGCGGCGAAGGACCAGAGAGCGGCGGCGCCGTTGCCGCGGCGCCAGGTCAGGCCCAGGGCGAGGGAGGGCAGGAAGCAGGCGGCGTAGAGGGCTCCGGAGAACGACGTCAGTTCGACGATGCCGCCGGGCGGGTCGATGGCGAGAATCGCGGTGATCGCCGCGAACAGCACGACGCAGACGCGCGTGTTGCGGACGGCGTGACGGTCGTCGGCCGGAACCAGGAGGCCGAGCAGGTCGCGCTGGAAGGTCGACGCCATGACGAGGAGGACGCTGTCGAGCGAGGACATGGCGGCGGAAACCAGGGCGAGGAACAGCAGCGCCTGCACGACAGGCGGGAAGATGGCCGGGTCGCTGAGCATCATCGGGATGACCTGGTCGGTGTCGGCGATGCCCTGACCGACGACGAAGTGGGCGTAGAGCCCGAGCGGCGCCAGCAGACTGAAGACGATGAGGAAACTCAGGGTCGACACGACCAGACCGCTCCTGGCGGCGCCCTCGGTTTCGAGGGCGTAGAAGCGCGAGAGTTGCCGCGGTTCGACGATCAGCTTGACGGTGGAAGCGAAGACGACGCCGATCAGCATGCCGAGCGGTTGCGCCGTATCCCAGCGGGCGAGCGAGCCGTCGCCGATCTGCGCCAGGTCGGCGAGACGGCCGATGCCGCCGGCGGCCCGCGTGATGAGGAAGAACATCAGCAACGCGGCCATCGTCATCAGCATGCCCTGGACGAAGTCGGTCCGCGCCACCGAGTGGAAGCCGCCGATCATCGTGTACAGGCAGACGATCAGGACGACGACGAAGAGCGACAGGCCGTAGCTCAGATCGAGGAGTTCGACCAGCAGCGAACCGATGCCCTTGAACACCGCGGTCATGTACAGGAAGCTGGAGAAGATGACGATCACTGCGGCGGCGAAGCGGGCCGGCCGGCTGTTGAAGCGGAAGCCGATGTAGTCGGGGATCGTCACCGAACCGAGGGTCTCGGTCACGCCGCGCAGGCGCGGCGCCAGCCACGCCCAGGCGACGAAGGAGAGGACGACCGCGGTCGGGATGATCAGCAGCCAGGCGATGCCGGAGGCGTAGGCCCTGCCGGCGAAGCCGATGAAGCTGTTCGTGCTGGCGTAGGTGGCGAAGAAGGAGACGCCGAGGATGATGCCGCCGAGCGAGCGGCCGCCGACCAGGAAGTCGGCCAGATCGCGTGTCCGCCGCTGGCCGATCAGGGCGTGGTGGACCAGAACGCCAGTGTAGAGGGCGAACAGGACGAGGATCAGCGCGTGTTCACGGAGCCACATGAGCGGTCTTCAGGGTCGATGCTCGCGCGGCGCGGTGCGCGCCAGCCGGGAGCGCCGGCTCACAGGCCCATCTGATCCAGATACCAGCCACCGAACACCTGGAGGCAGGCTTCGCTCTCTTCGTAGGCGGTCGGGCGGTAGCCGCGAGAGGCGACGCCCAACTGGGTGCGCGCGCAGACGTCCCAGTCCTGGCTGTTCACGAGGTGCCAGAAGTCGACGGCGTCGCTCGGGTCGAAGCCGGGCGCCACGGCGGTATCGGGGGCGAAGAGCCATTCGCAGACGATCCGGGTGCGGCCGGCCTCGATCGGCCACAGCGTGTGGGTCACCACGTAGTCCCGGTGCAGGCTGATCAGCACGTTGGGGTAGACATGGTAGTACTGGACCGAGGTCCGGTCGGCGACCTCGATGGCGGGCAGGTCAGGCCGGTTGCTGCGGCCGGTCGCTGTCATCGTGTTGCAGCCGTCGTTCAGTGTCATCGGCCCGCCGACGTAGTAGCGGCCGTACTCCAGATTGCCGCCGTTGCGGTAGTCCGAGACCCGGTTGAGTTCGGGGTGGACGACCGCGCAGTGGTAGCACTCGTTGTAGTTCTCGCAGAGGATCTTCCAGTTCGCCTGCGCCTCGTACTCGTGCCGGTCGCCCCGGACCAGCCGGTCCAGCGTGAAACGGGACAGGTCGGGCAAGTCGGCGGCGACCTCGGCGAGCGGCGGTCCGTCGGCCGCGAGCGACAGGTAGAAGAAGCCGTTCAGCGCGCCGATCCGCACTGGCACCAGGCCAGCGCTCTTCGCGTCGAAGTCTTCGCCCATGTGCGGCGCGCCGACCAGCCGGCCGTCGAGACCGTAGGTCCAGGCGTGGTAGGGGCACTGGAAGACCTTCGCCCGGCCCGCGCATTCGTCGACGACACGTGAGCCCCGGTGGCGGCAGACGTTGTAGAACGCGGCCAGCCCGTGCCGTGTCTCGGCTGCCGCACCGTTGCCGTTCGATCCGGCGCCAGCGTCGTCGGCATGGTCGCCCGCCGCGGTCCGCACCGCGATCACGGACTCGCCGCCGATCTCGCGGGTCACGAACCGGCCCGGTTCGTTCAGCTCCTCGAGCCGTCCTCCGCACAGCCACATGCGCGAGAAGATGCGCTCCATCTCCTCGCTGAAGACGGAGGGGTCGGTGTAGAGGCGGCCGTCCAGCGGCCGGGGAGCCTTGCGCGGAGTCACGAACCGATCCTAGCGTCGTTGATGTGCCATCATCTCCGCCGTGCCGCGCCTGCTCATCGCGTTGCTCTTCGCGCTCTCGGCGCCCGGGGCCGGGTCGGCCCAGGAGGCCGGCACTGAAGGCGTCGCTTCCGCCGACGGCGTCACTGAGGAAGCGGTGAGCACGGAAGGCGAGGTGGTCGCGGAGTTCGATGACGAGTTGGTCGTGGTCGGCAGCCGCGCGCGGCCGCGGTCGGTGACCGAGTCGTCCGTCCCGATCGACGCCATCCCGGTAGAGGATGTCGTCAGCCAGGGCGCCAGCACGCTGGACTACCAGTTGCGGAACCTGGTCCCCTCGTTCAACGTCGCGACGCATCCGATCAGCGGCGCCGCGACGCTGGTGCGGCCGGCCAGTCTGCGCAACCTGGCCCACGACCACACGCTCGTTCTCGTGAACGGCAAGCGCCGGCACCGCTCGGCGATCCTGGTCTGGTTCGGGGGCGTGACCGACGGTACCCAGGGACCGGACATCTCGACCATCCCGGCGACCGCGCTGCGTCAGGTCGAGGTGCTCCGTGACGGCGCCTCGGCGCAGTACGGCTCCGACGCGATCGCCGGCGTGATGAACTTCCTGCTCAAGGACGACCCCTCGGGCGGCAGCCTGGAAGTGAAGAGCGGCGCCTACGGAGCGGGTGACGGTCAGGCGTACACGATCGCCGGCGACGTCGGACTGCCGCTGGGAGAGAACGGCTTCGCCCACCTGAGCATGGAGTACGGCAATGCCGACCCGACCAGCCGCAGCGTTCAGCGCGCCGATGCGGTGGCGTTGACCGCCGCCGGCAACACGCACATCCGGGACCCGGCGCAGATCTGGGGCGACTCGGAGTACGAGGACGACCTGAAGCTCTTCGGCAACTTCGGCAAGCTGCTCGGAAACGGCGCGCAGGTATACGGGCACGCGAACTACGCGGAGAAAACGGCGACGCAGGGTTTCTACTACCGCAACCCCAACACCCGCGCCAACATCTTCAGCCTGGACGGGGGACGCACGCTCCTCATCGGCGACGTGCTCGACGCCCAGGACGGCGTGCGCGACGGGTCGGCCGGTTGCCCGACCGTGACGATCACCGACGACCGGCCGGATCCGGACGCGCTGGCGCAGGTCTTCGCCGACCCGAACTGCTTCTCCTTCCAGGAGATCGCTCCGGGCGGCTTCACCCCCTACTTCAGCGGCGTGATGACCGACACGTCGGCGGTCGCCGGGGTGCGCCGGACCACGAAGGGCGGCTTCACCTGGGACGCCAGCGCCAGCTACGGCTCTCACGAAGCGGACTTCTTCCTGTTCAACACCGTGAACGCCTCGCTGGGCCCGGCGAGTCCGCGCGACTTCGATCCGGGCGTCTACCGGCAGGCGGAGCTCAACCTGAACTTCGATGTCTCCTACGATGTCTCCGAGCTCGTTCACCTGGCCGGCGGCGCCGAGTGGCGTGACGAGCGGTTCACGATCCGTTCCGGCGAGTTGCCGTCGTGGCAGGTTGGACCGTATGCCGCGCAGGGGTTCGTTTCGGGCTCGAACGGTTTTCCGGGCTTCCCCGACTACACGGCCGGGACCTGGAACCGGGCCAATGTGGCGGTGTACGGCGATCTGGAACTGCGGGATCCGGACGGCCGCTGGACGCTCGGCGGCGCGTTGCGGTTCGAGCACTTCGACATCTTCGGCGACACGACGAACGGAAAGCTCTCGGCCCGCTACGCCCTGACGGACACGGTCTCCGTGCGCGGCGGCGTGAGCACCGGCTTCCGGGCCCCGACGCCGGGCCAGCAGAACGTGTTCAACGTGCAGTCGACGATCAACCCGGAGACGCTCGATCTGGTCGACAGCGCCACGGTGCCGTCGACTTTCCGCGCGGCGCAGTTTAGGGGCGGCCAGCCCCTTGAACCGGAGACCTCGACCAACGTGACGGCGGGGCTGGTGGTCGACACCGGGCCGTTCACCCTGACGGCGGACTACTACCACATCGACGTCGACCGGCGGCTCGCGCTGTCGCAGTTCTTTGTGCTTGCCGAAGAAGAGCGCGCCCTGCTGCTGTCGGAGGGAATCACCTCGGCGCGCACCCTGTCCTCGTTCCGCTTCTTCATCAACGACTTCTCGTCCCGGACCCAGGGGATCGACATCGTCTCGACCTGGACGCCGCCGGCGCTGGGCGGGAACACGGTGTTCAGCCTGGCGCTGAACCACACGGAGACGGAGATCACGAAGGACTCCGAGCTGCTCGGTCCCGGCGACGTGCTCGCCCTGGAACGGGGCGTGCCGGAGACGCGTTGGAACCTGGCCGTCAATCAGGGCGTCGACGTGGGAAGTCGGCGGGTCGAGCTGCTGGGTCGGCTGCACTACTTCGGATCGTGGGTCGACCACCTCGACGCCCGCTCCGTGCGCCAGGCCGACGCGCCGGTCCTCGGCGGCCGGTACATCCTCGATCTGGAGGTGACCGTTCCGCTCGTGCGCGACACGACGCTCTCCGTCGGCGGCCAGAACGTCTTCGACACGTACTCGGATCGGATGGACCTGTTCGCGGAGCGGTTCGGCCTGCCATACAGCCAGTTCACGCCCTGGGGCCTGAGCGGCGGCTACTACTACGTCCGTCTGCACTATCGCTGGGGCCGGTAAATGCCGCGCCAGGCTCCGCAGGGAACGCAGGCCGTTCAGCGTGCGCTGGCGCTGCTCCGCTCGTTCACGCCCGAGGCGCCGGAGCACCGGCTGTCGGAACTGGCGGCGGCTCACGGGCTTCATCCGTCGACGGCGCATCGCCTGCTCGGCGTCCTCGAGGCGGAGGGGCTGATCGGCCGCAGTCCGGAAAGCCAGGCCTACCGGTGGCTGCCAGGTGCGCCGGGCACGGGAGTTGCCGGGTCGTCACCGCGCCACAACGGCCTGCGGCCGCTGGAGCCGTTGCGAACGCCGTTTCACCGCCGCACGTCAGCGCTGTGCGAGAGCGACGCCTGGCGCGACTGGTCGGGCTACACCTGCGCCGAAACCTACGAGCCGACGCCTGAACGCGAGTACTGGGCGGTCCGCAACGCGGCTGCTCTCATCGACGTGTCGCCGCTGTTCAAGTACGAGATCGCGGGCGCGGACGCGGAGCGGCTGCTGGACCGGGTGATGACGCGGGACTTCTCGAAGTGCCGCACGGGCCGGGTGATGTACACGTCGTGGTGCACCGAGGACGGCCACCTGCTGCAGGACGGCAACGTGCAGCGCCTCGAACGCGAGCGTTTCCTCGTCAGTGCCGCCGAGCCCTGCCTGCGCTGGTTCGAGGACTGCGGCTGGGGCATGGACGTCGACGTGCGGGACGTCTCGGAGGAGATCGGCGTGCTCGCGCTTCAGGGGCCGCGGGCGCGGGCGATCGCCGAGGCGGCCACGACGGGCATCGACTTCGGCGCGATGCGCTACTTCGACCTCGCGGCCGGCGAGATCGGCGCGGGCGGCGGAGGCGGCCCGGTGACGGTGACCCGCACTGGCTACACGGGCGACCTGGGCTACGAGTTCTGGGTGGCCGCGGAGCACGCGGAGGCGCTGTGGGATGCCCTCGTCGAGGCGGGCCGGGACCACGGGCTGCTGCCCGCGGGCCTCCTGGCGCTCGACATGGCGAGGGCCGAGGCCGGCCTGGTGCTGATCGATGTGGACTACGTGTCCGCGGCGGACGCCGAGATCGAGGTGCTGAAGGTCACGCCGGCCGAGGCGGGCCTCGGGTTCACCGTGAAGCTCGACAAGCAGGCCGACTTCGTCGGCCGCCGGGCGCTCGAATTGGAACGCGACCGCGGGCCGGCGTGGGCGATGGTCGGCCTCGAGGTCGACTGGTTCGAGCTGGAGCGGCTGTGGTCCGAGATCGACCTTCGGCCGCAGGTCGTGGGCCAGCCGGCCTGCCGGGAACCGACGCCGGTGTTCGCGCCCGGAGGATGGCAGGTCGGTCAGTGTACGACCCGGTTCTTCTCGCCTCTTCTCAAGAAGTACATCGGCCTCGCCACGGTGCGCGGCGAGGCGGCCGATCTCGGCACCGAACTCGATGTCGAGGTCGCGGTCGGCTACGGCCGGCGCCGGGCGAGGGCCCGGGTCGTGGAGCGGCCGTTCTTCAATCCGCCGCGCAAGACGGCGGTCGATCCGATGGCCGGAGTCAACGGATGACGATGGAGCCCGCGGCGGCCGACGGCATCGGCAGCGGCACGCCGTCGCGTGGAGGCGGTCGCTTCGATGCGATCGTGGTTGGCGCCGGTCACAACGGCCTGGTTGCCGCGGCCTACCTCGCCCGCGCCGGCCTCGATGTCGTGGTGCTGGAATCCTCTCCGGAGATCGGCGGCGCCACCCGCAGCGAGGAGGCCTTCCCGGGCTTCCGGTTCAGCGTGTTCTCCTACCTCGTTTCGCTGCTGCGGCCGGAGGTCATCCACGAACTCGACCTCGTCCGCCACGGCCTGTTCCTGGTCCCCACCGCGAGCACCCTGAACCCGCTGCCCGGCGGCGACTGCCTGTTCCGCGAGGCGGATCCGCAGCGGACCTACCGCCACATCGTCCGCCACTCGCGACGCGATGCCGAGGCGCTGTTCGAGTACAAGCTCGAGATGCGCCGCATGGGGCACCTGATGTATCGCCTGCAGCGGGCGGCGCCCGACGAACTGGCCGCGGCGATCGGCGACCGTGTTGCCGAGAGTCCGGAGCACCTGGATGTCGACGTGTCGGCGGAGGTCGCCGACATCGCGCGTTACTTCCTCGACCTGCCGGCGGCCCGGTTGCGCACCTTCGCGCAGATGCTGACGATGAGTTCCGCCGACTTCCTGGGCCAGTGGTTCGAGTCCGACGTGCTGAAGGCCGCGCTTTCGAGTTCCAGCATCATCGGTTCCATGCTGTCTCCCCGCACGCCGGGCTCGGCATACGTGCTGCTGCACCACTACATGGGCGAGGTCGACGGGGTCTACCGGGAGTGGGGCTTCCAGAAGGGCGGCACCGGCGCGGTGGCGGCGACGATCGCCAGGGCGGCGCGGAGTCACGGCGCCGAGATCCGGACGGACAGCCCCGTCGCGCGCGTGCTGGCCCGTGACGGCCGGACGGCGGGCGTGGTGCTGGCGAACGGCGACGAGCTCCGGGCCGGCGTCGTCCTGTCGTCGGCGGCGCCGCAGATCAGCCTCGGCCGTCTGCTCGATCCGGAGGACGTTCCGGGCGACGCGGGCGCCGGACTCGTCGAACGCGCGGCGCGCTGGCAGAGCGGCGGCTGCGCCGGCAAGGTGAACCTGGCCATCTCCGGCCTGCCGCGGTTCGAATGCATGCCCGAGCCCGGACCCCATCTCTCGGGTGGCATCACGATCGCCCCGGGGCTCGACTACGTTGACCGCGCCTACGACGAAGCGAAGTACGGCGGATTCTCGGAGCGGCCGTTCATCGACATGATCATCCCGTCCGTCCTCGATCCGGACATGGCGCCGCCGGGCAAGCATGTCCTGTCGTGCTTCGTGCAGTACGCGCCGTACGAACTGGCGGCCGGCGACTGGGATGACGGAAAGAGGGAGGCGTTCGGCGATTCCGTGGTGCGCACCCTCGCCGAGTACGCGCCCGGCATCGAGGACCAGATCCTGCACCGGCAAGTCCTCGTGCCGCCGGACATCGAGGCGATCGCCGGCATCCCGGGCGGCAACATCTTCCACGGCGAGTTGCGGCTGTCGCAGTTGTTCCTGCTGCGCCCCGACCCGGCCGCGGCGGCCTTCCGGACGCCGTTGCCCGGTTACTACCTCTGCGGTTCGTCGACGCAGTTCGGCGGCGGTATCTCCGGCGGTCCCGCCCGGCTGGCCGCGCTCCGGGTGCTGGACGATCTGCGTGGCGTCGAGTCGGCCGCCGGCGGTGGCGGGGAGACGCCTTGAGCGATCGGGTAGCCATCGTCGGCGGCGGCCACAACGGACTGGTCGCCGCGGCGATCCTGGCGCGCTCAGGGCGCGACGTCGTCCTGCTCGAGGCGCGGCCGGAACTCGGCGGGCTGGCGGCGACGCGAGAACTCATCCCGGGCCACCGGGTCGACGCGGGCAGCAACGACCTGGGGATGTTCCGCCGTTCTGTGATCGAGGAGCTGGAGCTTGGCGGGCATGGGCTGGAGTTGATCGAGGCGCCGGCGGTAGCCGCGGTTCCGGCGACCGCCGATTCGAGCGCCGTCGTGCTCTGGCCTGACGTGGCGCGTACCGTGGAGGGGTTGGGCGAGGTCAGCCGTCGGGACGCGGCAGCCTGGCCCGGCTTCGTGTTCGAGCTGGCCGAGCGCGCGGCGGCTCTTGAGCCGCTCCTTTCCAGGCCGTTGGAACTCGCCGACATGGGGCGCCTTCTCATCGCGCCGGAACTCCTGCGGGCGCTGTCCTCACCGCTCGAGGAGTCGCTGCGCGAGCGGTTCGAGAACCCGTCCCTGCTGGCCGGGCTTTGCGGAGTGGCCTTCCCGGCGACCGGCCTCGGGCCTCGGGCGAACGGGACCGGCTGGCCGCTGCTCTTCCACTGCGCGCTGGGCGGTTCCGACCGCTTGGCGCCGGTCGTGCGCGCTCGGGGCGGCGCCGGGGCCCTGGCCTCCGCACTGGCCGCTTCGGCCGGGGCGTCGGGCGCGGAGATCCGGACCGGCGCCGCCGTCTCCCGGATTCTCGTTGATTCGGGCCGCGTCGCCGGCGTCCGGTTGGCGGATGGCGCACGGATCGAGGCCGGGGCCGTCATCTCGACCGCGACGCCCTCCGTCACGTTCCTCGATCTGATCGGCGCGCCGCTCCTCGAACCTCGCTTCGTGCGGCGCCTGCTGAACGTGAAGTACCGGGGCGCCGCCGCGAGACTGGCCCTGTCGCTGGACGGGCTGCCAGCTTTCCGCGGCCTGGAGCGGCCGGCGCTGACCGGCCGGATCGTGCTGGCGGAGCAGCCGGACGACATCGAGCGGGCCGCCGACGCCGCGAAGTACCGCCGCCTGCCGGACCGCCCGTGGATCGAGGCGGCGCTGCCAACGGCGCTCGATCCGTCGCTGGCGCCCGCGGGGCGGCACCTGTTGCTGGCGACGGTCCACCATCTGCCGTTCAACCTCGAGGGCGGCTGGGCCGCGGGCCGCTCGGAGCTGCTGAGCCGGGTGGCGGCCGAACTCGAGCGGTGGGCGCCCGGCATCGGCGGCCTGGTCAGGGAGCACGCGGTTCTGCTTCCCACGGACTACGAGGCGGAGTACGGCGCGACGGCCGGCGCGCTCCATCACGGCGAGATGAACCCGTCGCAGAGCCTGTGGCTTCGACCGACGGCGTCGGCCTGGGCTGGCGAGCCGCTGCCGGTCGACGGCCTGTGGCTGGGGGGCGCCGGCTGCCATCCCGGCGGAGGTCTGACCGGCTTGCCGGGAATGATCGCTGCCGTAGCCCTGCTCAGGGGATAACCTCGCGCGACTCGACCTGGAGATCATTGATGAAGAACTTCCTTCCCTTCGTGTTCGCGCTCGGCACGGCCCTCTGCTGGGGCCTCTACGGCCCGGTGCTCGGCAGGGCTCGCCTGGTGGACGAGTCCATGTCCCCGTTCAAGCCCTACGTCGGCATCGGCATCGCCTATCTCGTCATCGCGATCGTCGGCGGCCTGATCGGCATGAGAGTGATGGGCGACAGCTTCGAACCGACCGGACCGTCGGGAATCTGGGGTCTCTACGCCGGCACCCTAGGCGCGCTGGGAGCGCTCTCGCTGACCCTCGCCATGTTCAGCGGCGGGGCGCGGATTCCTTACGCCGTCATGCCGGTCGTGTTCGGCGGCGCGGTCACGGTCACCGCGCTCTACACGCTGTACCGCGGCCGGGGGCAGCTCGAGGTGAGTCCGCTGCTCTGGGTCGGCATTGCCGGCATGCTGATCTCGGTCGTGCTGATCACGACGAACACGCCGCATCCCGGGCCGCCGGGCGGGGGGCACGGCGAGTCCAGCGAGCACGTGGCCGCGGCGGAAGACGCCGGCGGCGAAAACGGACCGGCGGGCTAGGTCGCGGCTTCGGGACGCGTACGCTTCCGAGGGTCGGACGACCCGAGGAGGTGGGCTCGGAGCGGCTTCACCATGTGGGCGCAGTAGCCGACGAGGAACAGCCCCGAGGCAATCAGGTGCAGAGCAATCCAGGTTTGCCGCCAGAGGTCGCCGACGGCGGTCTGGATCAGGTAGCCGGAGACGATCATCGGGGCGCAGCCCAGCAGCATGGACAGGCCGCTCCGTCGGCGGTCGCGTACGCGGCGCCGGTAGTGCCGCCAGACGTGGTCGCGCCAGATCAGGCCGATGCCGAAGACGAGCAGCGGCGCCGTCCACAGGTGGAGGTGCTGGACGTGCGGCTGCCACGGGTGGCCGACGACCGCGAACTCGTCGGCCGGCGCGGTGAAGTAGCGCATCCAGGCGTAGACGATGCCCGTCCCGCCGACCAGCAGGGTCGAGGTGTGGAGGCTCCAGGCGGTGACGCGGTTCATGGCACGAGTTCCCCGTCCCGGAACCCGTTCTTCCTGAGCACCTGATCGAGAGCCAGGATCCTCCGCACCGCGTCCGTTGTGGCGCGGGCGGTCAGGGTGGCGCCCGTCACCGCGTGGATCGACCGTTTCAGGCGCAGTCTCGAATCGAGCCGCAGCCTCAGGAACTGGTCATACCAGCTCCGACGGGGAATGTACTCCTCCGGTTCGAGGAAGGTCATGACCTCCAGGCGGACGACCCGACCCTCCGCGTCGACCACGACCATCAGGGTTTCGGCCAGCGTGCGGACCCGGTGGACGTCGAAGTAGGCGATGCCGCCGCAATCGGAGCGGTAGCGAACGACGAGCCGCGAGTCGATCCTGGCGCCGGCCAGATCGGCGGCTCGCCCTCGTTCATCCTGCGTCAGGTAGAGGGTCTCGCGATCGACCCCGCAGTCCGGGAAGGCGAGTTCCAGCGCTTCGTCGCGGGTCAGGAACACGCCGCCGGCTGCCGGCTGGGGCGCCCACAGTGAGAGCACGAGGGTGCCGGCTGCCGCGGCCGCGCCAAGAGCGGAGCCGGCCCTGCGGCCGGCGCGTGTACCTGACCGCCTGCGGCGGCAGCGGGTCAGAAGACCCGCGCACCCAGCGGCTGACCAGTTCCACCCGCCACGGTGCAGCGAACTCACCTCGGGGACTCCTAGAAGAGGTAGCCCATGGCCAGGTTCCACTCGTCGAAGCCGGTGCCGCCGGGGTTTGTCCAGTCCTGGTAGCCGGCCTTGAAGACCAGCCGGTCGATGGGTTGCCAGGCGGCGCCCCAGGTCAGGATCTCGCGATCGAAGATCGGGTCGATCTCGAATCCGGCCGGCACGCGGACCTGGGTGTCGATCGACTCGATCCGGACGAAGGGCGACAGCGAAGCGCGCCCGCCACGGTGGGCAAGCACGTCGTAGGCCAGTTCGAGATAGTGCCCCTCCAGCCGCTCTCCGACCGAGTCGCTGCCGGTGATGTCCAGCGCCGCGTTCAGGCGCGCCGCGTCGCCGACGTCGCCCTGGGCCCACAGTCCGCGCAGCCGGAACCCCCGGTGACTCCAGTCGAAGTGGAAGTCGAGGATCTCGGTGCGGGCGTCGATCGTGGCGCCGGCGGGGTCGAGGAGTCCCTGGCCGGAGTTCCCGACGTAGGCGGAGACACCGACGATCAGCCCGGGCGTAGCGGTGTAGTCCAGTCGCCCGGTCCAGGCGAAGTCCTCCGCCTGCGCCCTGGCTCCCTTCTGGCGGCCGCCGCGAAGGCCGTTGGAGCTGAAGCCGGCGCCCTTCAGGCCGTTGACGACGTAGCTCCGGTAGGAGAAGGGTCCAATGTCGCCGAAGATGCCGGCCCCGTTCTCCCGCCAGGTACTGGGGATCAGGACCTGCTCCACGTAGGGGCGCTCGGCGCTCGGGAAGAGCGTGGGCTCGTGCAGTTCGTTGAGCCAGCCCATGGGGAGCAGCAGGATTCCCGTGCGGAAGTTCAACTGCGGCTTCCACAGGTAGTCGACGTAGGCGAACTCGACCGAGGCGCTGCCGGACTTGGACGTCGAGGCGTGCTCGAACTCGATCTCCGAGTTGAACACCCACCGGTCGTCGAACTTGTAACCGACGTAGACGATGGCGCGCAGGAAGTCGATGGTGTCGCCGAAGCCGGTCGGTTCGCCGCCTTCGCGCTTGCTGGCGTAGCTCTCGAAGACCATCTCGCCGTAACCGCCGATCGACAGGCCTTCCTCCACGCGATAGACCTTCGAGGCGGCGATGCCCATGCCGTAGAGGCCTTCATCGGCTTCGGCGGCGTCGGACGCCGCGGCGCCGAGGTTGAGCTTCTCGATTTCCTCGGCGAGGACCTCGATCTGCGCTTCCAGCTCGGCCACTCGCTGGGCGGGCGCCTGGGCGGCGAGCTCGGCGATCGCCCGGCGCAGGGCGTCGATCTGCTCCTCGAGCGCCTCGATGCGCTCATCGGTCGAGTCCTGCGCGGCGGCTGGGGTGGCCGACGGGACGAGCGCCACCAGTGCCAGGAGCAGCACCAGTGATCCCGTTCCGGCCTTTCGAGAGTTGGTCTTCATCCGCTTCGCCTGCCCTCCAGTTTCGCCAGGCAACTAGGCTGCCTTTCGGCGAGTCCGGCGATAGTGGATCGTATTGGTCCTATTTGTCAAGGACCAAGCAGCCGACCGGCAGGATCGCCGGCCGGCTGCGCGGTGCCGGCTTGGGTGGAGAGCTACTCGACGGCGCGCGTCGCGGTCGCTTCCATGTCGCCGAAGTCGGTGGCGAACGTGCCGTTCAGCGCGTCGCCGTCGACCATGCCGCTGAAGACCAGCGTGAGCTGCTGGCCGCCGGCGTCGATCGCAACCGTGAAGCCCAGCGAACCGTCTTCGCCGAACGTGACGTCCGTGGCTTCCACTGAGCCGTCGGGGGAGGCCATCGCCACCATCAGGCCGCTGGCGTCGCCGGTCACGTCGATGGTCGGGGTCTGGGTGCCCAGCGGCGTCTCGATCGTCATGTTCCAGGAACCGACGGCGGCGGGCAGGGCCGGGGCGCCGTAGCCGCTGCAACCGAGGGCAACCAGGGCGGCGGCGAGCGCGAGCAGGAGGTAGTTGCGGAGTTTCATGGTGGCCTTTCCGGTCCCCGTCGGGACCCGTGAGGTGTGGAGCGTCAGGAGCCCCGAAAGTCAGGATCGTGTAGGCGGCGAATGATAGCCGAGGAACGAGTTGACGGCGCGCTACTCGTTCTCCAACCGGCGGCGCATGTCGTCGAACATGGCCAGATCCGCCAGCGATGGTTCCGGGTTGTGCAGGTCGAGGCTCGCGAGCGTGTCGCGCACGATGTCGGCGACCGCCCAGCGCATGTACGGCTTGCTGTCGGCGGGAATCGCGTACCACGGCGCGTGGCTCCTGGTGGTGGACCGGATCGCCTCGCCGTAGGCGCTCATGTACTCGTTCCAGAAGCCGCGCTCACGGACGTCGCTGATGGCGAACTTCCAGTGCTTGTCGGGGCGGTCGAGTCGGCGCAGGAAGCGCGCCTTCTGCTCGTCGCGGGAGATGTTCAGGAAGAACTTGAGAATCACGGTGCCGTTGCGCGCCAGGTGCCGCTCGTGCTCGACGATCGACTCCATGCGCTGCTGCCACAGGCCGTTCGGGTCCAGATGGGGGAGGTTCTGCTTCTCCAGAATCTCGGGATGGACCCGGACCACGAGGACCTCCTCGTAGTAGCTGCGGTTGAAGACGCCGATGCGGCCGCGCTCGGGCAGGCTGCGGGCGGTGCGCCACAGGAAGTCGTGGTCGAGCTCTTCGCTGGAGGGCTGCTTGAAGTTGAACACCTGGCAGCCCGCCGGATTGACGCCGGTCAGCAGGGCGTTGATCGTGCTGTCCTTGCCGGCCGCGTCCATGGCCTGGAAGATGAGCAGCAGCGCATGGCGGTTCTCCGCGTAGAGCAACCTCTGCTGACGGCTGATGTCGCGCACGGCCCGCCGCCGCAGTTTGCGGAGCTCGTTGTGGCGCGGGGCATCCGCCGGAGGCGCCGTGTTCCACTGCCGCGGGTCGAAACGCTTCGTACCCTCGGGCACCAGGTAGCGTTGCGCCGGCTTCGCAGCCTCGCGGGCGCCCTCGGGGCCGGTTTGAGACATGAACGCCTAGGATACTCGCTACGGATTCACCGGGTCAGGAGACCATCGCGATGAAGCGAACCCATCGACGCGAATTCCTCAGGACCGTGGGGGCGGCGACGGCAGGCGTGGCCGTTGCGTGCAGCCTGCGGTCCGAGCGGGACCTGGATCGGTTGCCCAATGTCGTCTTCATCCTGGCCGACGACATGGGTTACGGCGACATCACCGGGTTGAACCGCGACTCGCAGATCCCGACCGCGAACATCGATCGCCTGATCCGCGAAGGCCGGTACTTCACCGATGCCCATTCGCCTTCGGCCCTGTGCACGCCGACCCGCTACGGCGTGCTCACCGGCCGCTACTGCTTCCGCACGCGGGTCAAGCGCAGCGTGCTCTGGGGCTACAGCCGCCACCTGATCGAGCCCGAGCGCACGACGGTCGCGTCGCTCCTCAGGGACAGCGGCTATCGAACCCACTGCATCGGCAAGTGGCACCTGGGCATGGACATGCCGGCGCGGGGCCGCGACGGTTTCCCCGAGGGCGACGAAGTCGTCGACCAGCGGGCTTACACGGGCGATGTCGACTGGGCGGGCCGGATCGAGAACGGGCCGGTCGCCAACGGCTTCGACACCTTCTACGGCATCTCGGCTTCGCTCGACATGCACCCCTACATCTACATCGAGGACGACCGCTTCCTCGGCGAGTGCACGGTAGAGAACGACCTGCTCTTCATCACCGAGGACACCAGGGAAGAGCGCTACGGCGACAACCTCGGCCCGGCCCATGCCGACTTCCGCGCCGACGAGGTGATGCCGAAGCTGACCCGGCGGACCGTGGAGACGATCGAGGCCCAGAGCGCCGGCGAGCCGTTCTTCGTCTTTCTCGGCCTCACCGCTCCCCACATTCCGATCGTTCCCTCGGAGAGGTTCCGCGGACTGAGCGAGATCGGGCCCTACGGCGACTTCTGCCTCGAGGTCGACGACACGGTGGGGCAGGTGCTCGATGCCCTCGATCGCAAGGGAATGGCCGACGACACGCTGGTCATCTTCACCGCGGACAACGGCTGTGCGCCCTACATCGGAGTCGAGGAGATGAACGAGCAGGGGCACTACCCCAGCTACGTCTATCGGGGCTACAAGTCGGACATCTACGAGGGAGGCCACCGCATTCCGTTCGCCGCCCGCTGGCCGCGGCGGATCCCGGCGGGGACCCGTTCGGACGAGATCATCTGCCTGACGGACCTGCTGGCGACCTGCGCCGGGATCACCGGCACGAGGCTCCGGGAAGACGCCGGCGAGGACAGCTACGACATTCTCCCGGCGCTCCTCGGCGAGCCGCTGTCCGCGCCGATCCGGGAGGCGACGGTGTATCAGGCCGGCGACGGCTCGTACGCGATCCGGCAGGGGCGCTGGAAGCTGGAGGACACGCCGAGTTCCGGCGGCTACTACCGCGTGTCCCGCGAAGAGGCGCGCGAGGCCGGCCTGCCCGAGATCCAGCTCTACGACCTGGCGGCGGACGTCGGAGAGCGGAGGAACGTGTACGCGGAGCACCCCGACGTGGTCGAACACCTGATGGCCCTGCTCGAGAAGTACAAGCGCGAACCACGCAGCGCACCAGCTACCTGACGTTCGTCTCCGGCAGGAACGCGGCGAGTTCCTCGACGACGGAGGCGTACTCCGGCAGGGAAGCCAGGTTGGTCCATTCGTTCGGGTCGGCGTGGTGGTCGTAGAGCTCCCTGCCGCCGTCGTGGTACTCGATGTAGCGCCAGCGCTCGGTGCGGATGGAGTGGTTTCGGTAGCCGTAGGTCGTCAGCACGGGCCGCGGCCACGCGGCCTCCGGGTTCTCCAGCAGGGGCACGAGGCTCTGGCCGTCCAGTCCGCTTCGGCCGGGGACTCCGGCCAGCTCGACCAGGGTCGGGTACAGATCGATCAGGCTGACCGGCCGTGGACTCGCGGCGCCGCGCCGCGTTTCCGCCGGCAGGGAGATGATCAATGTCGTGCGGGTGGCCACCTCCCAGAGCGCGTGCTTCCGCCAGTGCTGTTTCTGGCCGAGATGCCAGCCGTGGTCGCCCCAGAGGACGACGATCGTGTTGCCGGCGTGCTCGCTCGCGTCCAGGGCGTCCAGCAGCCGGCCGACGTGCGCGTCGACGAAGCTGATCGTCGCCAGGTAGCCCTGCACCGCCCGCTGCCACTGGTCGTGCCTCAGCACCATCGCGTGGTCCTCGCCGTGCCGGCTGAAGTTACGGGAGTCCGAGACCGCGTACACCTCCGCCGCGAGTTTCTTCCCGAACGCCGGAAGGTCGTCCCGGTCGCCGTCCAGGGTCGCCGGCAGCTCGATGCCTTCGAGCGGGTGGAGGTCGAAGTACTTCCTGGGCACGTACCAGGGCAGGTGCGGCTTGGTGAAACCGCAGGCCAGGAAGAAGGGCTTCTCGCGCGGCTTGTTCAGTTCGCCGATCGCCCAGTCCACGACCTTGACGTCGAACATCTCGGCGTCGTCCACGTCGAGCGGTCCCCAGGGCGCCCAGGCGGACTCCGGGACACCTTCCTGCCGTTCGCCGACGTGCCGGGGGCCTCTCGGCCGCGCCGGCGTGTAGTACTCGTCCCAGGAGTCCGGATCGCCGGCGCGCGTTCCATGGAAGATCTTGCCGCCGCCCTGCGTGGAGTAGCCGTGCGCCTTCAGGTGCTGCATCAGGGTCACGGCGTCGGGCAGCTTCTCGCGAAACCGCTCGCCGTTGCCGTAGACGCCGGACTTCGAAGGCAGGACGCCCGACAACAGACTGACCCTGGAGGGGTTGCAGAGAGGCGCCGGTGCGTAGGCTTTGGTGAAGGACACGCCGCGGCTCGCCAACCGGTCGATGTTCGGCGTGCGCGCCTGCGGGTGGCCGGCCAGGTGGCCGACCCAGTCGTTCAGGTCGTCGATGGCGATGAAGAGGATGTTCGGAGGCCGGTCCTGCGCAGGCGCGGGCGTAGCGACGAGCGCGGACAAGGCGATGAGCGATGCAGCGAATTGGAACCTGAGCATGCAGCCTCCCGACCTTCGTTGACCCGCTCTACTATAGGGCTGGATCGAGCCGCTAGAGTCGTCGTGTGAAGCAGACCCGCCGTACCTTCCTGGCTTCCTCCGCCGCGATGCTGAGCGCGGCGGCGCTGCCCGCCAGGAAGCCGCAGGCGGAGCGTGCCCCCAACGTCCTGCTCTGCATCTCCGACGACCAGTCCTGGTTGCACACCGGGGCCGGAGGCGATCCGATCGTCCGGACCCCGGGCTTCGACCGGGTGGCGGAGGAGGGAGTTCTCTTCCCGAACGCCTTCTGCGACGCGCCGACCTGCGGGCCTTCGCGGAGCGCGCTCGTGACCGGTCAGCCGATCTGGCGACTCGAGGAAGCGGGCAACATCCACAGCACGCTGCCGGCGAAGTTCGCCACCTACACCGAACTGCTGGAGCAGGTGGGCTATGCCATCGGGCACACGCGGAAGGGCTGGGGTCCGGGTCGGTTGCCCCCGGGAGGCCGCACGCGCAACCCGGCGGGCGACAAGTTCGAGAGCTTCGAGGCCTTTCTTCAGACCCGCGGCGAGGACCAGCCGTTCTGCTTCTGGCTCGGCAGCTACGACCCGCACCGGCCCTACACGGCGGGCTCGGGGCAGGAATCGGGCAAGGATCCGGGGAAGGTCGAGGTCCCGCCGCACCTGCCCGATCACCCGATCGTTCGCGACGACATCCTCGACTACTACGTCGAGGTGGAGCGGTTCGATGGAAGGGTGAACGCCGCCCTCGAACTCCTCGAACAGGCGGGGGAGCTCGAGAACACGCTCGTGGTCGTCACCAGCGATCACGGCATGCCGTTCCCGCGGGCGAAGGCCAGCCTGTACGACTACGGCAGCCGGGTGCCGCTGGCGGTTCGCTGGGGCGAGGAGGTTCCCGGCGGCCGGGTCGTCGACGACTTCGTCAGCCTGAGCGACCTGGCTCCGACGTTCCTCGAAGCGGCGGGACTGGAGCCCGCGGCGGAGATGACGGCGAGCAGTCTGTTGCCGCTGCTCACCTCTTCGGCGAGTGGCCGCGTGGAGCCGGAGCGCGACGCGGCTTTCATCGCGATGGAGAGGCACGACGGTTGCCGTCGCGGCGGCAAGGGCTATCCGTGCCGCGCGATCCGGACCGCCAGCCACCTGTACATCCGCAACTTCGAACCCACCCGGTGGCCGTCGGGCTCGCCGAACGCGAAGGACTGCGCCCGCGACATCCCCTACGGCGAGATCGACTCGTCGCCGACGAAGACCCTGATGATGGAGTCGCGCGGCGAACCGGGGATCGACCGCCTGGCCGAGCTCTCCTTCGGGACCCGGCCGGAGAACGAGCTCTACGATCTACGGAGCGACCCGGGCCAGTTGAACAACCTGGCGGGGCAGCCCTCCGCTCAGCAGCTTGTCGGGCAGCTTCGCGATCGGCTGATGGACCACCTCGCGGCCACCGGCGATCCACGGGCCCTGGGCCTGCCCGCGCCCTGGGACTACTACCCCTACTACGGCCGACGGGTCAACGAGGACTGGGAAGTCGATCCGCCGCCGGGCTAGAGTTGCGCCAACCCCTCATCTGGAAGGAGAAACGCATGAACAGAGTCGACTGGTACTACCACCGCAACGGCTGAACGAGTTGCAAGAGAGCGTCCAAGTTGCTGGACGCACGCGGCGCGGAGATTGCGGACAGGACCCCGGCGAGCCGGAAGCTGGGCAGGGCGGACGCGGAGGCGTTGCTCGCCGACGCGGAGACCCTCTACGTGGCCAAGGGGCGAAAACAGACGGAACTGCAGGCATCCGAGCCAGGCGCGGCCGACCTGATGTTGGGCCCGACGGGCAACCTGCGGGCGCCGGTGGTCAGGGTGGGCCGCACGCTGATCGTGGGCTACCACGAAGAGGCGCTGAACCAGGCCCTCGGCTGATCGAGTCTCAGTTGTAGCTCAGGGGCCTGACGTCCTCCGGGTCGTCGCCCTCGAACAGCAGGCGGCCGTCGATGAAGCGGGCGCTGGGGAGCGCCACCGCGAGGACTTCGCCCAACTGCTCCACGGCGTGGACCGTCAGCGTCTCCAGCACGTCCGCGGGCAGATCCTCCAGGTCGGCCTCGTTCTGCTTCGGCAGCACGATCTCCCGGATACCGGCGCGCACCGCGCCCAGCACCTTCTCCTTGACTCCGCCGATCGGCAGCACGCGCCCGGAGAGCGTGATCTCTCCGGTCATCGCGATGCGCGCCTTCGCCGGCCGGCCGGCTAGCGCCGAGACCAGGGCGGCGGCCATCGTCACCCCGGCTGAGGGGCCGTCCTTGGGGATGGCCCCTGCCGGCACATGGACGTGCACGTCGGTCTCGAAACTCCCGGGCGGGATCCGCAGCGCCTCGGCGTTCGACCTGGCGTAGGTCCAGGCCGCCCGCGCCGACTCCTTCATCACGTCGCCGAGTTGTCCGGTGAGCTGGAGTTCGCCCTTGCCCTTCGTCGTTTCGACCTCGACGAACATGATGTCGCCGCCGACCGGCGTGTAGTACATGCCGGTGGCGACACCGACCGCGTCCCGTTCGAGCGCCCGCTCCGGCCGTACGCGAGGGCGGCCCAGGAACTCCCGCACCCCGGCGGCGCCGACGTTCGTCGTCGCGACTTCCCCGCCCTCGTCGGAGTCGTCGTCGGGTTCCTCGGGCGTCGACGCGAGCTTGCGCGCGACCTTGCGCACCATCCGGCCGAGTTCCCTCTCCAGTTGGCGGACGCCGGCTTCGTGGGTGTAACGGGAGATCACCTCGCCCAGCGCCTCGTCGCCGACCTCGATCTGGTCGGGCGACAGGCCGCCGTTGCGCACGGCGCGGGGCAGCAGGAACTGGCGGGCGATGCCGAGCTTCTCCCGCTCGGTGTAGCCCGAGAACTCGACCGTCTCCATGCGGTCGCGCAGGGGCGCCGGGATGTTCTGGGTGAAGTTCGCGGTGGCGATGAACAGCACCTGGCTCAGGTCGTAGGGGACTCCGAGGTAGTGGTCGATGAAGGCGCTGTTCTGCGCCGGATCGAGCACTTCGAGGAGAGCGGCGGAGGGGTCGCCCTGGAGCGACGCGCCGAGCTTGTCGACCTCGTCGAGCAGGAAGACCGGGTTCTTGACCCCGGCCTGTTTCATGCCGTGGAGAATGCGGCCGGGCATGGAGCCGACGTAGGTGCGCCGGTGGCCCCGGATGTCCGCCTCATCGCGAGCGCCGCCGAGCGAGACCCGGACGTACTCGCGGCCCATGGCACGCGCGATGGACTTCGCGATCGACGTCTTGCCGACGCCGGGAGGACCGGCGAACAGCAGGATCGGGCTGCGGCCGGACTCCTCGTTGGCGGTCTCGGTCTCTTCTTCCGTTTCCGGCTCTTCCCGCCGGGCCCGGCGGTCGTGCATGACCCGCACCGCCAGGAACTCGAGGATGCGGTCCTTCACGTCGTCGAGGCCGTAGTGGTCCTCGTCCAGGATGCGGGCCGCGTCGTCGAGGTCGAGGCGTTCCTCGCTCAGCTCGCTCCAGGGCAGTTCGCACACGGTTTCGATGTAGGTGCGGACGACCTGGGACTCCATCGACTCGCGGCCCATGCGCTCCAGGCGCCGGAACTCACGGTCGACCTCCTTGCGGGCCGCTTCCGGCAGCTCCAGGTCGGCGACGCGGTCCTTGAGTTCCTCGAGATCGTCGGCGCCGTCGTCGTCGCCCAGCTCCTTGCGGATCGCCTTCAACTGCTCGCGGAGGTACATCTCGCGCTGGCGGTCGCCGAGTTCCTCCTGGACCTGGGTGTTGATGTCCTCCTGGGCGTCGAGGACCTTGATCCGCCGCTGGACGAGCGTCAGTACCCGGCGCATCCGCTCCTCGACCGCCAGGGTCTCGAGCAGGGACTGGTGGTCGTTGGCCGGCAGCTCGAGATGTCCCGCCACCAGGTCGGCGAGCTGTCCGGAGTCGCTGACCGCGCGCAGCGTCTTCGTGATGACGTCGTTCGGGATACCGGAGCGGGCGCCCAGCTCGGCGGCGCGATTTCGCAGTTCCTCGTCGAGGGCGACGAAGGCGAGGTCCTTCGGGTCCACCGGCAGCAGTTCCTCCGCCGGCGACACGGTGGCGGTGAGGTGCTCCTCGCCCTCGTCGATGCGCAGCACGATGCCGCGGTGGAGTCCGACGACGACCGCCTGGGTGCCGCGCAGGCCGTGCTGGAGCTGGACGACCCGGGCGACGACGCCGATCGTGTGCAGGCCGAGGGGGTCCACTTTCTCGCTCTTCTCGCGCTGGAGCAGGGCGAAGAACGTACGTTCGGGATGCTCGGCGGCGGCCTGGATCGCGCTCAGCGTGTCGGCCCGTCCGATCTCCATCGGCATCGTGACTCCCGGATAGACGACCAGGTCGCGGAGGACGATGACGGGCAGCTCCGGCATGGGCGCCTTTGCCCGCGTGGCCAGTGGCCCTTCGGGCAGCGCCTGTTCCTCGGGCGGCGCCTCTCCCTCAGCCTCGTGGTTCTC
Source organism: Thermoanaerobaculia bacterium (assembly GCA_022826745.1). Lineage (GTDB taxonomy): Bacteria > Acidobacteriota > Thermoanaerobaculia > Multivoradales > Multivoraceae > Multivorans. The sequence goes on from JAJDUI010000002.1 coordinate 28,621, forward strand.
GTGCCGATCGTCGGGTTCAGTCATGTGTCGAGTGCCTCGCGGTTCGGGGCGGTTGTCGTCCTGATCCGTCGGAACGGAACCGGCGCGGGATCTTATTCCATTTCACTTAGGTTGTACATATCTTAGTCGTTTTTCATAAAGATCGACTCAAGCGACTCCTCCTTGCGTCGCCAGCGGTCGTTCAGCCAGCTCGCCGCTTCGTCCGGCTCCACTGTAGCTATCGGAATCGCCTCCCAGGTCACTTCCACCGACCCCGCGGCGCCGCCGAGAAACTCCCAGAAGGTGGTGGCCCGGGCGTAGATCAGGGTCACATCCACGATCGAACCACCGCCCGGTGCAAGCGCCTCGATCATCGAGGCGAAGCCACCGGCGCGGGGCGGCAGCAAGTGCTCGTAGGGCCCGTTCAGGACCTGGCGCTTGGCAAGGGTGAAGCGCGTGCCCTCGGCGAACGAGAGAATGGCGGCGGGGGAGTCGAGCAGGGCGGCCGCGGCGTGAGCCACGCGGCGGCGGTCGTCGTCGCGGCGGCCGGTCCGGTCGACTCCCTGCTGCGCGCGACGGCGCAGCACCGGGAAGTCGAAGGCGAGGATGATCAGGCCGAAGATCGGCACATAGAGGAGTTCGCGCTTGCACAGGAACGTGACGATGGGGCCGCGGGTGGCGATGAGACTCTGGACCAGGAAGATGTCGGCCCAGGAACGGTGGTTCGAGAGGACGATGTGAGGCCGCGCCGCGTCGAGGCTCAGCTCGCGGACCCGCCAGGCGGCACGGGAGACCCGTCGCAGGAGCACGTTGTCGACGCGCACGGCGGCGCGGTAGATGCGGGCGGCGACTCGCCGGAACCAGGGTCGCGTCGGCGGCGCCGCCTTGGCGGGCAGCAGGACGAGCAACAGCAGCGCCCAGAAGGTCAGGTTCAGCGTGATGGCGGCGAGGCAGATCGCCGCCTTCAGGTGCTGCCGCGCCGTCAAGTCCTGCGGGGTGGCCTGGGCAGCAGCGTGTTCGTGCGACGGACGTAGTCCCGGTAGCCGGGATCGTCGCGCCACCTGCGGTTCGCCCGCGCTTCGAGCATCCGCACGCCGCTGATCCTGGTCAGGAGCAGCCAGACGAAGACAGGCGACACCAGCGTGGCCAGTTGCCAGGCCTCAAGCGTCGGCGCCGCGATCACGGCGACGCCGACCCACAGGACGATCTCGCCGAAGTAGTTCGGGTGGCGCGACCAGGCCCAGAGTCCCGACGTGATGTACCGGTCCCGGTTCTCGGGTGCGGCGCGGAAGCGGGTCTTCTGGGCGTCGGCGGTCACTTCGACCGCGAAGCCGAGCGTCCACAGGGCCAGGCCGGCCGCGAGGGTCCAGTCCGGCGGCGTGCTTTCGCTCGCCAGCAACGCCGCCAGTGCCGCGGCGGCGGTCAGGGACACCCACAGGCCCTGCAGCGTCCAGGTCATCAGGAAGACGGGGAAGTTCGGCTTGATCTGCCGGAAGCGGCGATCCTCGCCGTCCCGGCGGACCCGCAGGAAGAGGAAGGGACCCAGCCGCAGCGCCCAGACCGCGATGGCCGCGGCGATGGCGAGCGATCGCGGGTCGAAGCCGCCGCGGATCAGCAGGGCGCTCGCGGTCAGGACGAGGAAGGTGACGCTGCCGGTCAGGTCGAAGAAGCGCTCCGTCTGGAGGAACCAGGCCGGGATGAACGCGATCCACTGGATGGCGAAGGCGGCGGCAATCAGGACCGCGAAGGCCGGCAGGCCGCCGACTTCCACGCCGCGGCTGCCGCCGGCGGCCGCCATCAACGCACCGGCAATCAGCGCCCCGGCGATGCCCAGGTAGGGAAGGGACTTCGGCACGGACGGAACCTAGCAGCCGGCGGCAGGCTCAGTACGGCATGTCGTCGTCGCCCAGACCGAAGTGGTGTCCGAGCTCGTGCACGAGGGTGTCGCGCACTTCGCGCACGACATCCGCCTCCGTGTTGCAGATCCACAGGATCGGCAGACGGTAGATCACGACCCGGTCGGGCAGGGAGCTGTAGCCGTGGCCGCGTTCGTCGAGCGGCACGCCGTGGTAGAGCCCGAGCAGGTCGTCCTCCTCCGGGTCGAGTCCTACCAGGCGCAGATCCTCCTCGCTCGGTTCCTCTTCGACGACGACGGCGACGTTGTCGATGAGATCGGCGAACGCCGGGGGCAGCGTGTCCAGGGCCCGGGACAGCAGGTACTCGAACCGCGGCAGGTCGACTTCGATCATCGGCGGCAAGCCTGTCAGGCGCCGTCCCTGACTGCTAGGGTCCCGCCCGAAAGAGAGCGAGCGCCTCCGTGACCGATCCCAGACGACGTCCGAACATGAGCGCCGATCCGCTGGCGCCGGGAGAAGCGGCCAGGAACGCGCTGACGCTGCACGAACTGGTCGTCGCCGCGCGCCGGAACCTGGACGGCAACGTCTGGGACTACCTGGTCGGAGGCGCCGAGACCGAGACGAGCGTCAAGCGCAACCGCCAGGCGCTGGACTCCGTCGCCTTCCGGCCCCGCGTGCTGACCGACGTCTCCGAAGTCCGTGCCGGCGGATCCCTGCTCGGTCACGACCTCCGTATCCCCGTGATTCTGGCGCCGATCGGCTCGTTGCAACTGTTCGAGGAGGGCGGCGGCGCCACCGCCGGGAAGGCGGCCGAGGACTTCGGGATCATGAACATCGTCAGCTCGGTGTGCCTGCCCGGTCTCGAGGGCACGGCCGAAGCGTCCGACTCGGCCAAGGTCTACCAGCTCTACCTGGCCGACGACGAGGACTGGATGCGGGGGCTGATCCGCCGGGCGGTGGCCGCGGGCTACGACGGCTTCTGCCTGACCGTCGACACCCAGGTCTACAGCCGGCGCGAGCGGGACCTGCTGAAACGCTGGCGGCCGCCCTCGGTCGGCGAGGCGACGACCCGCGTAGCGCCCCTGAACTACCAGGCGCGGATGACCTGGGATCTCGTCAAGCGGATCAAGGACGAGTTCGACATCCCGCTGATCCTCAAGGGCATCGCAACGGCCGAGGACGCGGGGCTGGCCTGCGAGCACGGCGTCGATGTGGTCTACGTGTCGAACCACGGCGGCCGGCAGCTCGATCACTGCCGCGGCACGCTCGACACCCTGCCGGAGGTCGTCGAGGAAGTCGACGGCCGCACGCAGATCGTCGTCGACGGCGGCTTCATGCGCGGCACGGACGTGGTCAAGGCGATGGTCCTGGGCGCGGATGCGGTGGGCATCGGTCGCCTGGAGGCCATCGCCATGGCCGCCGGCGGCCGCGAGGGCGTCGTGCGGATGCTCAGGATCCTCGAACACGAGATCGTCACCTGCCTCGGTCTGCTCGGCGTCACAGGCTGGGACGAACTCGATGCCTCCTACCTCCACCGAGCCCTGCCGGTCGATCCGCCGGACGTGCTGAGCGCGATCCCCTTCCTGGATCTGGACTATCCCTATCCCTGAGTCGGGTCGTCGCTGACCTGGACCACCATCTTGCCGGTGTTCTCGCCGCGGAAGAGGCCCATGAACGCCTCCGGGGCGTTCTCGAGGCCGGAGACGATCGTCTCGCGGTACGTGACCTTGCCCTCGGCGATCCAGCCGGCGACGTCGCGGACGAAGTCGGCCCGGCGGTCCATGTGGTCGGAGACGATGAAGCCCTGCATCCTGAGGCGCTTCGGGATGATCGAGATGAGCGTCCGCGGTCCGGGCCGGGGCTCCTCGTCGTTGTAGTGGGCGATCATCCCGCAGACCGGAATGCGGCCGAACATGTTCATGTGCAGCAGCACGGCCTCGAGCATCGGCCCGCCGACGTTCTCGAAGTAGACGTCGATGCCGTCGGGGCAGGTCTCGCCGAGACAGTGATTCAGGTCGTCGTGGTAGTCGAAGGCGGCGTCGTAGCCGAGGTCGGAGACCAGGTGGTCGACCTTGTCCTGCGATCCGGCGCTGCCCACGGCGCGGCAGCCCTTGATCCTGGCGATCTGGCCGACCAGGCTGCCGACCGCGCCGGCCGCGGCCGACACGAACACCGTCTCGCCTTCCTTCGGTTCGCCGAGGTCCAGCAGGCCGACGTAGGCGGTCATCCCGGGCATGCCGAGCACGCCGAGGAAGGCGGACAGCGGTGCGCCATGGGTGTCGAGCTTCTGCAGCTCGGTCGCGTGGGCGGCGAAGTGGCTGCGCCAGCCGAAGCGGCTCGAGACGAGATCGCCGGGCGAGAGGTCGTCCGTGTTCGATTCCTCGACGATCCCCACGGCGCCGCCGTCGAGCGCCTTGCCGATCGCGAACGGCGGCGTGTAGGACTTGATGTCCCGCATGCGGCCACGCATGTAGGGGTCGACCGACATGTAGACGTTGCGCACGAGCGCCTGCCCTGGGCCCGCGGTCGGCATCCCGGTCTCGGCGAGTTCGAAGTTCGCCGCCTCGGGTTCGCCGGCGGGGCGGGAAGCGAGGCGGATTTCCAGGCTGCGGTCGGACATCGTTCGTCGTGCTCCGGAAAGGTCAGTCGATGATCGCCTGGTAGGCGAGGTTGCGGAACTCCGTGCCGTAGGTCAGGCCGCCGTGGGGGAGGATCTGGATCATGAACACGGCCACCATCTCCTCGTCCGGGTCGATCCAGAAGCGGGTGCCGGCGGCGCCGCCCCAACTGTAGTCGCCCGGTGAACCGAGGGCGCCGTTGTGGCCGGGGTGCTCGTTGACGCGGAAGGTGAGGCCGAAGCCGTCGCCCGGTCCCAGGAGCCGGCCGGCGCGCGGTATGTCGCCGATGTGGTCGCTGCTTAGCAGCTTGACCGACTTCGGGCTCAGCATCTGGCCGCCGTCGTAGCGGCCGCCGTCGAGCAGCATCTGGATCATCCGGTAGTAGTCGGTCGTCGTCGACACCAGGCCGGCGCCGCCGTAGAAGATCTTGGGCTTCTCGAGGTAGGAGTCCTGGGGGGGCGCGGTGGACCGTTTTACCGTGCCGTCGCCGGCCTCGCGGTCCGGCGTGTAGAGCACCGCCAGCCGGTCCTCCGTGCCCGGGCGGACGTAGAACGCGGTGTCCTTCATCCCGAGCGGCTTGAAGATCTCCTCCTCAAGGAAGACGTCGAAGGTCTGGCCGGAGATCACCTCGACCAGGCGTCCCAGGACATCCATCGAGAGGCCGTAGCGGAAAACCGTGCCCGGGTGATCGTGGAGGGGCGACTGACCCAGCTTCTCCACGAACTCCTCGAGGTTCTGGTCGCGGCTGTTGACCCCGAGTTCGGTGTAGAACGAGCGGCCTTGGGCGTTGCGTGGCCCGCCGTAGCTGATGCCGGCGGTGTGGGTGAGCAGATCCTGCACGGTCATGTCGCGGTTCGCTGGAACGAGTTCCATGCGTGGATCGCCGGTCCCCGGATCGACGCTCCATTCGGTGACTTCCAGGTCGCCGAGGGCCGGAATCCAGCGCGAGGCGGGCGTTCGCAGGGGGAATCCGTACTTCTCGTGGAGGATCATCACGGCGACGCCGGTCACCGCCTTGGACATCGAGTAGATGCGGAAGAGCGCGTCCTTCGGCATCGGCTCCTTCGTCTCGAGGTCCCGGTAGCCGTAGGTGTTGAAGTAGGCGATCTCGCCGCGGCGTGCGATCAGACCGGTGGCGCCGGCGATCTTGCCCGCTTCGACGTAGCCGTTCATCGCCGCGTCGATGCGGGCGAGGCGCTCGGCCGAGAGGCCGACCTGTTCCGGCTTCGAGACGGTGACCTCCGGGTCGGCTGCCGCCAGCGGTGTCGCGGCTGCCAGGGTCAGGGCGAGCAGCGCTGCGATCGCAGGCCGCCAGGGTGAGAGCATCCCTCGCTTCATCGTCGTCTCCTCGTACGTTGGTCGTGAGGTGGGGCCGATCGTAGCGTCCGGCGGCACGCCATGCGAGCCGAAGCCTGCGTTCGCGCTGCTACAGTGCCCTCGACTCCGTCATTCCGTAGAACCGCAAGAGCTGGTGGGCGGCTCGGCCCGTGCCGGCTGGAGGGCACCACATGCCGGTACCGATCCCACCCCTGCGCGAGGAGAACCTGCCCGAGCGCAAGCTGTCTTTCTGGCAACTTGCCGGGCCGGGCGCGATCATGATCGGCCTCGCGATCGGCGCCGGGGAACTCGCCGTGTGGCCCTGGGTGACCGCCAAGTTCGGCGCGGTGATGATCTGGGCGGCGGCGCTCGGCGTCTTCCTGCAGCTCTGGATCAACATCGAGATCGGCCGCTGGGCGGTGGTGACCGGCGAACACCCTTACACCTCCTACGCGCGGATGTCGATGGGAGTCATTTACGCCTTCCTGTCTCTCGGCTTCGTGGGACTGTTCCTCCCGGGCTGGGCGCGGATGTCGGGCGCGGCGCTCAAGGCGCTCTTCTTCGGGCCGGACGGACCGGGGCCTGAGTGGTTCTGGACCGCCGTGACGTTCGGCCTGATCGCTCTGATCCTGTTCGGCCCCAAGCAGATGTACAAGGCGGTCGAGCGGGCGATCGGGATCATGGTGCTGGTCATCACGATCGGGCTGATCTACGTCGCGTTCTCCGTCGGCACCTGGGATGCGATCAAGGAGATGGGCAGAGGACTGGTCAACTTCGGCCACATCGAACTCGACGACCAGTTCACGTTCGCCCGCTTCTTCGGAGCGGTCGTGTTTGCCGGCATCGGCGGCGCCGGCAACCTCTGGTACGCCTTCTACCTGCGGGACAAGAACATCGGCATGGGCGGCCGCATCCCGGTCCTGGCGAACCCGCTGCGGGTGCACGAGACGGCCGAGGTCCAGACGGGTTTTCGCTACCACGAGACGCCGGAGAACGCGAGCCGGTTCAGGCGCTGGATGCGCTACGTGATCCAGGACCAGGTCATCTTCTTCTGGCTGGGCAACACCTTCACGATGTTCCTCTTCATGTTCGGTGCGCTGACCGTCCTGCGCCCCGCGGGCATCGTCCCCGAGGAGGGCCAGATCGTCTGGGACATGTCGGTCATCCTGGAGACGAGCCTCGGCACGCCCGGCCGGTACGTGTTCCTGCTGATCGGCATGGCCGCGCTGTTCAGCTCCCAGCTCGGCGCCGTCGACGGCGGCGCCCGCACCTGGTCCTACCTGCTCGGCTCGATGTTCAAGTTCGGCCAGAAGCGGACCCAGAGTCAGTGGTACCTGACCTTCGCCATCATGTTCATGGTCGCCGGCACGGTTTCGACCGCCTTCTTCGAACTCTCGGGCGTCTCGGCACTCGGCTTCATCTTCAACTCCGCCCTGCTGGGTGGCTTCGCGATGGCGATCTACGTACCGCTGACCCTCTACGTGAACCTGACGAAGCTGCCGAAGTCCGCCCGGCCGAAGGCTCTCAACATCGTGATGATGCTGATCGCGTCGGCGGTCTACGTGTCCTTCACGCTGTTCACGATCTGGGGCCTCATCTTCGGCTGATTGGGAAGGGGGAGGCCCTACTCGTCGGGCGGAAGTCGAAGCAGCCGTTCGCTTCGCCACACCGTCATGATCCGCACGGCCTCCGGTTCACGCCTGTAGACGATTCTGAAGGGTGGGTGAACGAGCTCTCGCAGGAGCGGGTGACTGAACTCCGGAACCACGCGTCCGAGGTCCGGAAAGTCGGCTAGCCGCTCAAGCTGACTCAGGATGTCGGCGACGGTCCGCGCGCCGGTTCGGGCCGGCCTTGATCCGAGTACCAGGCGACCAACTCCTCGAGGTCCGAGAGCGGCCGCTCGGTCAGGACGACCGCGACTCGACTCGCGTTCACGACGTAGCGCTGCGCTCACTTCTGCTGAAAGTGCGCCTTGACCTCGGACAGTGTGAGTTCTCGACCTTCCTCGGCGCTTGCCAAGCCTTCGACCACAGCGCGCAGGAAGGACCGCTCGTCCTGCTCTTCCTCGTACCGGGTCAGTGACTGAACGACCGCGACCCCCCGGCCGCGCGACGTCAGCAGGACTGGCCGACCTGACTCGCTCGTCTGTCGAACAACGGCGCCTGGGTTCACCTTGACGTCGCCGAGAGGCACGACATCCTCCGAGAATCGAACCGAGCGAGTGCGGAGCGAATGTCCCTCTTTCATGGTCCAATAGATTAGTGCTCCTAACCGGTGCCGTCAACAGGTGCCGGAAGATGGGCGACCCCAAGACTGACGGCTTGGCCCTACCGACTCGACGGTGGCCGGTTCCGGGGGCTGTCGAAGACACGGGGAGCCGACGACTACTCCCTGGGGACCCGCCTCATGACTCGGTTGATGAACTCGACGAAGACCGCTATGTCACTCAAGTAGTGCCGCAACAGGCCCCGGTCGACCAACTCCCACGAATAGCGCTTCTTCCAGAGCGCAACGTCCTCGTCGAAGTACTCGAAGAACCCGCTGAGCGTGGAGATGTCGCGGGTTGCGGGTCGCTCGGGCTCGCGTGGGGACGCGGTGTTGAGAAACGCGACAAGCTCGTAGCCATCAGGGCGTACAGACCTGCTCTCTTGGTAGGTGGACTCAAGCCGCCGCCTAGCCTGTGCCGGCAAGGCCGCGTAGAGCTCGGTCAGCGAGTGACGTTTTGGAACGGCGGTGTTGTTGCGAAACAGAATCAGCTTCAGCATCAGCTCTAAGGCGGTCGCAAGGTTGAAGTGGGAGACGGTCTTCATTGACTCCCACGTTTCCAGGTGCCTGCGGCCCTTCATGTCTGGCACGACCGCGTTGCGGTCACCTCGAATGCCATGTCTGCTTATCTCGGCCTCTACGAGAGCGGCAGTGGTCTTGAAATCGTGGATGTTGTCGTAGAGGAGACGGTGTGCAGCGAGCTCCATACTTCTGTTCTTCCCTGTGTCTGGCTAGGCGGCCCGCGACTCGGGCTGCTCCCTACTCGTTCCGCCGTACCGCTTCCGGTCAACCACGTCTTGCAGATGGGGCGGCGGCTTCCACAGGCACTCCATCACGTACCGCAGATCCATCGGCGTGCCGTCCCAGGCCGGCATCGACTCCTTGCCCGTGACGACGATCCCGGCGTCTTCGAGGTCCCGGAGGAGATCGTCGCAGGGGTAGGGGCCGACTGGCGGCGGCGCGGGACTCTCGTGGAGCGGCCGGCCACTGGGGTGGAAGAACTGAACTGTTCCGTCTGCGCCCATTCGCACGCCGAAGCCGCCTTCGTGCAGGAGCCGGTGATGCCGACGGCAGACAAGCACGAGGTTCGAGAGCTTCGTTTCGCCGCCATCGGCCCAATGGCGGATGTGATGGGCGTCGCAGCGCCGGGATGTGCAGCCGGGGAAGCGGCATCCACGGTCCCGGAACTCCAGAGCCCGGCGAACAGGCGGTGGAATGGTGCGCGTCTTGCGGCCGACACTCAGGATCTCGCCGTTCCGGTGGGTCATCCGGACTCTTCCGGCGTCAGAGGCGATGCGCCTTGCTGTTTCCGCGGAAACAGGTATGTGCGAGTCCCCGAGCCAGGCGCCGTTCCTTGAAGGCGCTTCCGCGGAAACGCCATTGCGGGCTCCTTGCCCGGTAGCGGACCTCGCCGGAACGTCACCGCTGTACGTTTCCGCGGAAACAAGAGGCTCCCCGCTGTTTGCAGACGGCGTCTCCCCGTCGCTTCGGAGGTCCGCCTCGTTGACATGGACGACGACCTGGTACCGGTCGCCGCTTGACCCGCTATCGAGGCCACTCGCGAGAGCGCTCTCGGCCACCAGTCCGAGAGCATCGGCGCGCAGCTTGCCAGCCGGAGGGCGGTCGGCATTGTCCTTCTCGGCCCGGCTCTCGTCGTACAGCTTCTCGCTCGCCGCGTCGAGCGCCTTCATCAGCACCTCGCCGACCTCCGGGGCCAGCCGTCCACGAATCACGAACATGCCGTTCTCGTCGATGTGCGTGACCACGTGACTGGCGGCCTCTCGCAGTTCATCGTCGTGAGGCTCAAGTGTGCGGTCGACCCTTCGCCATGCCCTCACGACCCGTTCGATGTGCGCTGCTGTGGCGGCCCTGCCCAGGTCCACAAGTGACTTCTCGGTATCCGGCCTGGCGACTCTGGTCAGCGCCCTGACCTTCGAGTAGGAAAGCTGGCCATGTTTCATCGCCTCGCTCATCAGGGGCAGTTCGCCCAGGGCACGAGCGACTCGCACTTTCTCCCGCGCCGCGCTCGGTGCCAGACCGATACGCCAGGTTAGCCATTGGGCGCAGTTCAGGAAGCTGTCGCTCCAGCCCTCCTGTTCGTCGAACTTGCGAATCAACACGAGCAGTTCGTAGGTGGCGGCGTCGATGCGGGCGGCGAGCGTGGCGATCTCTTCGCCCAGGCGATCCTTAGCGTTCATGGGAGGATGTTTGTCAATCATTCTTGACCAGCGTTGGAGTCTTTGGAGGAGGGTGTAGGCAGTGGGTGGACGTGTCCGGCCGCCGCGTGCGAAGAAGACAGTCTATACGGAATGCTTGCTAATAGCAAGGTTCTTCTTGGCGATGGAGAGGTGTAGTCCCGCGCCGGCTGTGGGCCGGAAACGGCGTGCGCGCTTCGTCGCCTTGGTGGTCGGAGAACCACGAGCAGTTGATTCAGATTGGCGTAGGCAAGTAGGGTTGCGCCGTGATCCCGGCCAAGAAGCTGACCGCGGCGGTCGAGGCGTACTTCGAGGATCTCCGGCGTCTTCGCGCATCCGGGGCAGCGACGGACGAGCGATCGAGCTACGTTCCGCTCGCGAACCTGCTGAACGCCGTCGGCGGGTCGCTCAAGCCGAAGGTGTTCTGCATCATCGAGCTGGCAGACCAGGGCTCGGGTCATCCCGATATGGGTCTCTACGCCGCGAAGCAGGTGCAGAAGGGAAAGGCGCGTCAGGGTCAGGTACCCGAGCGTGGGGTCGTGGAGGTGAAGTCGGTCAAGGCTGCGCTCGGGACGTCCGAGGTGCGCGAGCAGGTGACCCGGTACTGGTCGCGCTATCGCCTCGTGCTGGTAACGAACCTGAGGGAGTTCGAGCTTGTCGGTCGTCGCTCGTCGGGCGACGAGATCAGGTTGGAAACCTACCGGCTCGCAGCGACGGAGGCGGACTTCGAGCGTCTCCTCGAGAAACCGCGCGTGTCGGCGGCGAACGTCGGAAGGGGTTTGGGGGAGTACCTTGCACGCGCCTTGTCCCATCAAGCGGCGCTGGCGGATCCGCAAGACCTGGCGTGGCTGTTGGCTTCCTACGCTCGCGACGGTCTTGCTCGGGTCGAGCGGGCAGGAGACTCGCCCTCGCTGGGAGCGGTGCGTTCAGCCCTGGAGGAGGCGCTCGGCGTGCGGTTCGAGGGCGGGAAGGGAGCGCGTTTCTTCCACTCAACCCTCGTGCAGACGCTCTTCTATGGCGTCTTCTCTGCCTGGGTGTTGTGGTCGCGGCAGGCGCCCGATCGTGGCAGCGTGTTCGACTGGCGGACAGCCGTCTGGCACCTTCGCGCGCCGGTGTTGCGAGCGCTGTTCCAGCAGCTAGCGGACCCAGGCCGTCTGAAGCCGCTGGGCTTGGTCGAAGTGCTGGACTGGACGGCCGCGGCTCTGAACCGGGTGGATCGCGGTGCCTTCTTCGCCAGCTTCAACGAGGGCGAGGCGGTGCCGTACTTCTACGAGCCGTTCCTGCAGGCCTTCGACCCGATACTCCGTAAGCAGTTGGGCGTCTGGTACACGCCGACCGAGGTGGTGCAGTACATGGTTGCGCGGGTGGACAAGGCGCTCCGCGACGATCTGGACATTCCCGACGGCCTGGCGGCGGAGAACGTCTACGTCCTCGATCCGTGCTGCGGAACCGGGGCCTATCTCGCGGAGGTGCTGAGGCGCATCGCGGCGAATCTCGAGGGACGAGGACTTGGAGCGCTCGCTGGCGCCCGGGTCAAGCAGGCCGCCACGGAGCGCGTTTTCGGCTTCGAGATCATGCCGGCACCGTTCGTCATTGCCCATCTGCAGGTGGGCTTGACGATGCAGGACCTGGACGCTCCGTTGGCAGAGGACGGATCGGAACGCGCGGGCGTCTTCCTGACCAACGCCCTTACTGGCTGGGAACCGAGAACGAACAAGCCGCTACCGTTTCCTGAACTGGAGGAGGAGCGAGACCGGGCGGAGAAGGTGAAGCAGGAAGCGCCGATTCTGGTCATCCTGGGCAATCCGCCGTACAACGGGTTCCCCGGCCTCGCCGTGGAGGAAGAGCGGGAACTGACCGACGCGTACCGCGCAACCAAACGCGTACGCCGGCCTGAAGGCCGGGGGTTGAACGATCTCTACGTGCGCTTCTTCCGCATGGCGGAGAGGCGCATAGCCGAGCGGACAGGGCAGGGCATTGTCTCTTTCATTTCGAACTACTCGTGGCTGGATGGCCTGTCGTTCACCGGGATGCGTGAACGGTACGTCGAAGCCTTCGACGCGATACGGATCGACTGTCTGAACGGCGACAAGTACAAGACCGGCAAGATCGCGCCGGACGGTTCCCCGGACCCGAGCATCTTCTCAACCGAGGGCAATCGCGTGGGCATCCAGGTCGGCACCGCGATCGCTACGCTGGTCAGGAAGGCGGACCACGAATCGGCGTCCGAGGTTCACTTCCGGCATCTCTGGGGCCGGAGGAAGCGCGAGGACCTGCTGGAGACGGCCGATGCAGAGCCGGAGGCGCTCTACGAGGGGATCGAACCGTCCCTGCCGCTCGGAATGCCGTTCTTGCGAACGACGGTCGACGAGCGATGGTTCGAATGGCCGGCTCTGCCCGACCTGTTCCCGGTGCGCTTCCACGGAGTGCTGACGAACCGGGACGCGTTTCTCGTTGATGTCGACCTGGACAGGCTCCGAGATCGCGTCGGCGACTACTTCGACTCGAGCCTGACCCACGAGGAGATCGAGCGTCGCTATCCGAGCGCGATGAAGTCCACGGCGCGGTTCGATGCGCGGGAGGGTCGCGAAGCGCTGCTCGCTCGCGGCGGGCCGGTGGAGAGCGGCTTCTGCCGGATCACGTACCGGCCATTCGACACTCGGTGGCTCTATTGGGACGCGGATACGAAGCTCCTGGACGAAAAGCGTGCCGAGTATCGGCCGCATATCGGCCAGGAGAACCTCTGGCTCACAGCGTCGCAGCACGTCCGGAAGGACGCCTCGGAGCCGCAGGCCGTGTTCACGAGCCATCTGGGTTCCCATCACCTGATCGAGCGTGGTTCGAACCTCTTCCCGGCCTATCTTCGTCAAGAAGCTGAGCTTGGCGCCGACGCCGGGTTGCGACCGAACCTCTCGGTAGCTGCACAGCGCTATTTGAAGCGCACCGGCGCCAATGTGGAAGACCTCTTCCACTTCGCTCTTGCGACACTGCACGATGCCAGATACAGCGTCGCCAACGCCGACGGCCTGCGCCTCGGATGGCCACGCATTCCGCTTCCGGGCTGGTCGGAGGGCGCTGGCGAGGCTAGCGCCGAGCGACTCAATGCCGCCGCAGCACGGGGAAGAGAGCTAGCTCAACTCCTCGATCCCGGTCGGCCGGTACGCAGCGTGACGGCGGGCCAGCTACGGCCCGAGATCGCATCCATCGCCGTCCCGACCACGATCGACGGCCACCAGATGGTTGGCGACGACTTCGCTCTGACAGCAGGATGGGGGCACTTCGGGGCCGGAGACGCCGTGATGCCGGGCCATGGCCGGACAGTGGAGCGTTCCTACACGACTGCTGAGCGAGGAGCTCTCGGCGAAGCGGTATCCGTTCTTGGTGAAAGCACCTTGGACATCTACCTGAACTCCCGAACCTTCTGGAGGAACGTGCCCGCCGACGTTTGGGAGTATCGCCTCGGCGGGTACCAGGTCCTGAAGAAGTGGCTCTCCTACCGGGAAACTGCGGTCATAGGCAGGGTCCTCAGAGCTGAAGAAGTCCAGCGTTTCTCCGACACGGCGAGACGCCTCTTGGCGGTCCTGTTGATCGGGGTGAGGACGAGTGCCTGAGAGGGAGGCCGCGGCTCGACTCCACGGCCCGTGGAAACAAGAACAGCAAGATCGAAGACCAGTCATGGCGGTTTCAAGTAACCCGAGGCGTTGTGCGCTGTGCGCGTCGTTGATCAGCGACGAGAATGACAGCCGTGAGCACATTCTCCCCAATGCGATCGGGGGCAGGCGCAGGCTCTCAGGCTTCATTTGCAGGCAATGCAATAGCGCATCCGGTCAAGTTTGGGATAGCGCACTCTGCAAGCAGTTGGCGCCGCTCTCGACCATGTTGAACATTCGTCGACAACGCGGCAAGAACCGGCCCGCCGTTGTGGAAACTCTGTCCGGCCAGGAACTGGAGCTCCTGTCGAATGGCTCGTTGAACCTGAGGAGGCCGGACCTCGTTCGGAAGGCCGAGGGTGGTTCGACCAGCGTCGAAGTACGGGCGAGGTCGATGGAGGAAGCGAACTCGATCGCAGAAGGCATCAAGGCTAGGTATCCTGGCGCCGAGATCCAGCGTCCGGCCACACCGAGCACGAAGTACGTTGAGGAGCCTGTGGGTTTCTTGCTCCAGTTCGGGGGAGAGCATGCCGGACGGTCGATCGTCAAGTCATGTCTTGCCCTTGCGTATGAAGCGGGCCTGTCGATCGACGATTGTGAGCACGCAAAGGAGTATCTTCTGTCGGATGGTGAGCCATGTTTCGGCTACTACAACGACGCAGACTTAGTGCTCAATCGGCCAGACGCGGCGTTCCTTCACTGTGTCTTTGTTTGCGGCGATCCCACCAGCGGACAGGTGTTGGGATACGTAGAGTACTTTGGCCATCGGAGACTAGTCTTGTGCCTGTCAAGCAGCTTTTCGGGTACTGCGTTCTCTAGATGCTATGCCGTCGATCCCGTCTCGGGACGTGAGCTGACCGTCCAGATCGAACTTCCCTTTGGGCCTGAGGACGTCAAGTCGATCTACGCCTGCGAGAAGTTCGACTCCGAGAAGCTCGCCGAAGCAATCGGGCGGTTGGTAGAGGACTACCAGCAGAGGGCGCGTACGGCGATGTTGGAGCGTGCGACCGCGAGCGCCGTGGAGTTCGCTTTGGCTAACTGTGGTGCGGAGGACGGGGAGGTTCTCACTGAGGCGCACTTCGTTGTGATCAGTCGGCTGGTTGCCGAGAGACTGGGCCCTGTGCTCGCGTATCTGCTGGGGCGTGGACGCTTCAGTGAGGCGGAGTTGCGGGAGATCCGGGAGCGGCTTCATGAGGACGAGTCGACTGATCAGTAGCTCGTGAGGTGGGCCGCGGAAGCGTAGGGATCCACAGCCTCCGTGCGGGCCCGGCAGATGGCATCAACTTCAGCGCGAGGCGTGGAAGACGTAACTTCCCGCAGCGAGGGAGGACTTAGGGTGCACCGGAAGGGACAGCACGACCGTTGCGGCTCCCTTCGCTGGGGTGGCTGGAGCTGACGGGCCGCGAGCTGACGGGCCGGGCGCGCGGCCGGCGGCGTTGGAGATTTCCGCCTGTCTAGGCCGTTCCCTCAGCCGGTGAACCGGAGCAGGGCCGCGCCCCAGTGGAAGCCGGCGCCGAAGGAGGTCAGCAGCACCAGGTCGCCCGGCGAGATGCGGCCCTTGGTGTGCGCTTCCCAGAGTGCCAGGGGAACAGATGCCGAGCCGGTGTTGCCGTACTCCTGGAGGTTCGTGTAGACCTTCTCCATCGGGACGGACAGGTTCTTCGCGACCGCCTGGACGATGCGCAGGTTCGCCTGATGGGGCACGATCATTGCCACGTCTTCGAGCTTCGCGCCCACCGCTTCCAGCACGTCGAGGCCGACCTCCGACATGCGATGGACGGCGTGACGGAACACGGCCCGGCCCTCCATGATCAGCTTCAGATGCTCTTCCTTCTGGGCATACTCGAGGCTGAACGGTTTGCGGGTGCCGCCGATCTCCAGGGTCAGGATGCTCCACTGGCTGCCGTCGGTGCCCGTCCTGGCGCCGAGGATCTCGGCCATCTGCGGTCCGCGCTCGACGATCACACCGGCGGCCGCGTCGCCGAACAGCACGCACGTCTCCCGGATCTTCCAGCTCACGAGACGCGTGATGAGCTCGACGCCGATGACGAGCACCCGGCGCGTGCCGGTCAGCACTCGCGAGCGGGCGACGTCCATTGCCTGGACGAAGCCGGCGCAGCCGCTGCCGCCCAGGTCGTAGGAGGGCACCTGGCGGGCGCCGAGCTTGCGCTGGACGAAGGAGGCCGTGTCCGGCGTGTAGACCTCGGGAGTATCCGTGGCGACGATGATCTCGTCGATGTCTTCGGGGCCGATACCGCGGCTCTTGAGGGCCGATCTGGCGGCGGCCGTTGCCATGTCGGCGGTGGACTCGTCGTCGGCGGCGACGCGCCGCCGGTGGATGCCGGTGCGTTCCACGATCCACTCGTCGGAAGTGTCTACGTACCGGGTCCAGTCCTCGTTCGTCATCACGCGCTCCGGCACGTAGCCGCCGAAGCCGCTGATTCCTACGGCCGTGTTTGTCAAGTGGTCTCCTAGGGGCGTGGGATCGCCGGGGTGGTGTTTCCACCGTACCACCGCTTGGTCACCGGAGTCGTAAGCGTCCGGTGAAATCGGCGTCAGTCCTCGTCCCCCAGCAGTTCCGCGATCACCTCGTCCGTGTCGGTGCCGCACACAGGTGGGGACCGCCGGTAGCTCACCGGCGTCTCCGACATCCTGATCGGGTTGGCGACCAGCCGGACGCTGCCGCTGCCCGCCAGCGGATGCGGCACGTCGATCGTCATGCCGCGGGCCTCCGCCTGGTCCGAGGCCAGCGCCTCCTCGAGGTCGTGGATCGGGCCGCCGGGCACGCCGCGGGCTTCCATGCCAGCGAGGATCTCCGCGCTGGTCAACCGGTGGAGAAGTCGCGCCAGCCTCGCCACGAGTTCCTCGCGGTGGGCGAGCCGGCTGGCGTTCGTCTTGTAGCGGTCGTCCGACGCCAGCTCGGGGGCGCCGAGGAGTTCGCAGAACCGTTCGTACTGGGCGTCGTTGCCGACCGCGACGATCACGTGGCCGTCCGCGGTCTCGAACACGCCGTAGGGAACAATGTTCGGGTGCTCGTTGCCGCGCCGCTCCGGCACCTCGCCCGAGATCAGGTAGTTCGATCCCTCGTTGACCAGCCAGGCCATCTGGGCGTCGACCAGGGCGACATCGATGTGCTGGCCCTGGCCGGTCCGGTCACGGTGCCGCAGCGCCGCCAGGATCGCGGTTGCCGCGTACATGCCGCACATGATGTCGGCGATGCCGACGCCGACCTTCATCGGTTCGCCCTCGGCCGCGCCGGTGAGGCTCATGATGCCGCCGTAACCCTGCGCCAGCAGGTCGTAGCCGGCGCGGTGCGCGTTCGGTCCGGTCTGGCCGAAGCCGGTGATCGAGCAGTAGACGAGTCCGGGCAGCTCGTCCTTCAGATCCTCGTAGCCGAGGCCGTAGCGGCTGAGCGCGCCGACCTTGAAGTTCTCGATCAGGACATCGGAGCGGGCGGCTAGCCGACGGACCAGGCCGGCGCCGTCGGCGGTCGCGAGATCGATCGCCACCGAGCGCTTGTTCCGGTTGGCGCAGAGGTAGTAAGCGCTCTCGCTCGTGTCGTTGCCGTTCGCGTCCTTCACGAAGGGCGGACCCCAGCCGCGCGTGTCGTCGCCCCGGCCGGGACGTTCGACCTTGATCACGTCCGCGCCCAGGTCGCCGAACAGTTGAGTGCAGGTCGGCCCGGCCAGGATGCGGGTCAGGTCGAGGATCCGGAGTCCGTCGAGGGCGTGCATGGCTGCGGCGCGTCCGCCGGTTGGCGCCGGACGCGGACGGCTCCGTAGCATACGATCCTCTCTCTATGCGGAAGTTCGATGTCGTCGTGGTCGGGGCCCCAAGGGTTGCTGCGCCGGCCCGGCCGACTAGGCGTGTTCATGCGTAGGTTCGATGTGATCGTGGTAGGCGCCGGTTTCGCCGGCCTCTACATGGTCCACCGTCTGCGCGGCCTGGGGTTCACGGTCCGGTCGTTCGAGGCCGGCGACGGGGTGGGCGGCACCTGGTACTGGAACCGCTATCCGGGCGCCCGCTGCGATGTCGAGAGCCTGGAGTACTCCTACCAATTCTCGGAGGAGCTGCAGCAGGAGTGGTCCTGGAGCGAGCGCTATGCGGGCCAGCCCGAGATCCTGCGCTACGCCAACCACGTGGCGGACCGCTTCGACCTGCGGCGGGACATCGAGTTCAACCGCCGGGTCGTCTCCGCCCGCTTCGAGGAGGAGGACTCCCGCTGGCGGATCGAGGTCGCGTCGCCGGACGGAGCGGGGGCCGGGCCCTTCGACGGCAACGGTGCCGGCCGGAGCAACGGCGAGGGCGCCGGGAACGAGACCGTCTTCGCCCGCTTCGTCGTGATGGCCACCGGCTGCCTGTCGGCGGCGAACCTGCCCGACTTCGACGGGATCGACGACTTCGAGGGCGAGAAGTACCACACCGGCGCCTGGCCGCACGAGGGCGTCGACTTCACCGGGCTCCGCGTGGGCATCGTCGGCACCGGGTCCTCGGCGATCCAGGCGATTCCCGTGATCGCCGGCGAGGCGGCCCACCTCACCGTCTTTCAGCGCACGCCGAACTACTCGATCCCGGCGCACAACGGTGCGATGGACCGGGAACGCGAGGCCGAGGTGAAGGCGGAGTACCCGGCGTTCCGGGAGCGCAACCGGCAAATGCCGGCCGGGCTCGGCGCCGACATGAACCCGATGAACGACGTGTTCGCGGAAGTGCCGCCCGACGAACGGCAGCGTCGCTTCGAGGAGCGCTGGGCGTACGGCGGCTTCTCGTTCATGGCCTCCTTCGCCGACATGCTCGCGAGCCAGGAGGCGAACGATGCCGCCGCCGGGTTCGTGCGGGAGAAGATACGCGGGATCGTCCGGGACCCCGAGGTTGCCGACCTGCTGAGCCCGCACAACGTGATCGGCTGCAAGCGGATCTGCCTCGACAGCGGCTACTTCGAGACGTTCAACCGGCCCAACGTCACTCTGGTCGACGTCAGTTCGGCGCCGATCCAGAAGATCACGAAGACGGGGCTCCGCACCGGCGGCCGGGAGTACACGCTGGATGCGATCGTCTTCGCGACCGGCTTCGACGCGATGACCGGCGCGCTCACCCGCATCGACATCCGCGGCCGCGGCGGCCGGACCCTGCGCTCGAAGTGGGAGGACGGCCCACGCGCCTACCTCGGCCTTGGCGTCGCGGGCTTCCCCAACCTGTTCGTGATCACCGGCCCCGGGAGCCCGTCCGTGCTTTCCAACATGCTGCCGTCGATCGAGCAGCACGTGGACTGGATCGCCGACTGCATGGCCTGGATGCGGGATCGCGGTCACGCCGCGATCGAGGCGACGCCCGAGGCCGAGAACGAGTGGGTCGCCCACGTCGGCGAGGTCGCCGGTGCGACTCTCTATCCCACCTGCAACTCCTGGTACCTGGGGGCCAACGTGCCGGGCAAGCCGCGGGTGTTCATGCCCTACCTGGGCTTCCCTCCCTACGTGGAGAAGTGCGACGCCGTCGCAGCCAACGACTATGAGGGGTTCGAACTGTCATGAAATGCAGAACCTGCCTCGTTTCTGTTTCCGTGCTGATGCTCCTGATCGCGGCGTCGGCCGTCACCGCCCAGCAACAGGCTGAGCCCGCAACCGGGGTCATCCAGGAGACCGTGGACGTCGAGATCGTGAACATCGATGTCCACGTCACTGATCGGCGGGGCGCGCCGGTCACCGGCCTCGAACTCTCCAACTTCCAGGTGTTCGAGAACGGCGAACGGGTCCAGCCGGTGAACTTCTACGAAGTCGTCCGCGAAGACCCGGACGCCGACGCGCCGATCTGGCTCGTCCTCTACTTCGATCAGCACAACATGCTGTCCCCGAACCGCGACCGGGCGCTCGCGGAACTGGAGGTCGACCTGCCGGTGGTACTGGAGGATCGTCGCGTACGGATCATGATCGCCGCGCACGACCAGGAGCCGCGGGTAATGCAGGGCTTCACCCGGAACTGGGGGGCGATCCGGAGCGCCCTGAACGGGCTGAAGGGTCAGCAGACGGTCGGCGACCAGAGGGACGGCCTCCGGCAGAGCGCCCAGCTCTCCGTCACGGACATCTTCCACCGGATGCGCAGCCGCGATCGGCTCGACCGCCAGAACGCGGGCCTCGCGATCGACGCCCTGCTGGGCGAGATGAGGACGTACGCCCGCGAGGTCTACAACGACTCGGAGGCCAGCTTCGAGGCGCTCGGGAACTTCGTGCGCACGCTGGCCTGGCTCGAGGGCCGCAAGGCGCTCGTCTTCGTCTCCGACGGCGTGGCCGAGCGGCCTCTGGGCACGCTGATGGAGCACATCCAGGACCTGCTCACCGGTGGCGCCAGTGATGCCGGCGCGCTGGTCGAGAGGGCGGGCGGCGGCCAGGCCGGCGGCGCACCGGGCACCGGCGGCGTCTTCGACCGTGATGCGAGCATGGAGGTGGGCCGCCTGCAGCAGGAGGTCGAGCAGTTCCGGGCGACCGCGACGATTCAGGCCATCGTCGCGGAGGCGAACACCTACGGCGTCACGCTGTTCGCGGCCAAGCCGCCGCCGGGCGACGCCGCGACGAGCGCCAGGCGCTCCAAGGGGCGCGGCGCGCTGATGGAGGTCTCGGACCGCCGCGAAGCGCTGCACAACCTGGCCGAAGGGACGGGCGGTTTCGGTCGAACCGGCGGCGGGAGCCTGACCGGGGTGCTGGCCCAGGCCGTCGGCGGCATGCAGTCGTACTACTCGCTCGGGCTCTCGTCGGCGAACAAGGTCGAGGGCGAGTTCACGTCGATCGAAGTGCGGGTGCGTGGAGTGAGGGGCGCGTCGGCCGACTACCGCCGGAGCTACGTCAAGAAGGGGGTTCGCTCGCGCATCTCGGAGCGGGCGCTGGCGGCCGCGTACGTCGGCGAGAGTGACAATCCGCACCGGATGGAAGTCAGCGTCGACGCGATCATGCCGGTCGAAGGCGAGGCCCTCTACGACGTGCAGATGTGGATCGAGTTTCCGATCAGCAGCGTGGAACTCGTCGAGATCGACGGCGTTCACCGGTCCGCTACGCGACTGGTCGTCGTGGCCATGGACGACGACGACGAGCTGACCGCGGCGCAGCACCTGGAAGTGCCGCTCGAGATACCCGCGGAAGCGCTCGCGGACGCACTGGAAAGCCACTACCGGGCCGGCCTGAGAATCCGGCTGCCCGAGGGCCGCCAGCGGATCGCGCTCGGACTCTGGGACCAGACGGCGCGGTCGGGTTCAGTGCTGACCGACGCCTTGACCGTGGGAGGTTAGCCGTGAAGAATCTGTTCGACGTGTCCGGCAAGGTGGCGGTGGTCACCGGGGGTTCCCGCGGCATCGGGGCGATGATCGCCCGCGGTTACGTCGAGAACGGCGTACGCACCTACATCAGTTCCCGGAAGGCTGCCGTCTGCGACGCGATGGCCGAGGAACTCTCCGCCCATGGCGAGTGCATCTCGCTGCCGAACGACCTGTCGACGATCGAAGGGGTGGAGCGCTTCTGCGCCGAGCTACGGGAACGCGAAGACAGGCTGCACATCCTCGTGAACAACGCCGGCGCCGCCTGGGGAGCGCCGCTCGAGGAGTTCCCCGAGTCCGGCTGGGACAAGGTGATGGACATCAACCTGAAAGGGCCCTTCTACCTGACCGTCAAGCTGCTGCCCGAGCTGCGCGCCGCGGCCACCGAAGACGATCCGGCGCGGGTGATCAACATCGCCTCGATCGACGGCCTGCACGTGAACCCGCAGGAGCACTACCCCTACAGCGCCAGCAAGGCCGGCATGATCCACCTGACTCGTGCCCTGGCGCGCCGCCTCGCGCCCGAGGACGTCACCGTGAACGCCGTCTGTCCGGGCCCGTTCGAGAGCAAGATGATGGAGTACAACCTCAGGAAGTTCGGCGACGAGATCCGCGCCCGCAACCCGCGCAAGCGGATCGGCACGCCGGAGGACATGGCCGGCGTTTCGATCTACCTGGCGTCCCGCGCCGCCGCCTACGTCACCGGCGCCGCCATCCCGGTCGACGGCGGCATCTTCGCGGTGAGTTGAGGGCGTGGGTCTGCTTCAGTCCTCGTCGCCGCCGAGACTGCATATGCCGTTACCCTTGGCGGCGACGTAGAGGAACAGGAAGCAGAAGAGAACGGCGGCTTCGCCGCGGTTCACCAGCGGCAAGAGGTAGTGCCAGACGCCGGGATCCTCGACCGGCCGGAACACATGGCCGAGGAAGTAGGCGAAGGCCATCAGCCCGCTGGCGAGGAAGGCGACCGGGCGGGTGAACAGGCCGACCATGATCAGTGCGCCGCCGATCAGCTCGATCGGCCCGGCGATGTAGAGGATGAAGCTCGGGGCGCCTTCGGGAGTCGGAAGCGGGAAGCCCAGGAGTTTCTGCGCCCCGTGCCAGAGGAAGAGGAAGCCGGCGACGATTCGCATCGCGGCGTAGGTCTGGGGCTGGCAGTTCTTGAGCGCGTCGAGCATCGCGTTCCTCCCTGGGCTGTTGGTTGTGGGCCTAGCCTAACGCCCGGCCCGCTGCTCCGACGGGTTCAGGAGTTCTTCTTCGCGGCAGACGATCAGCAGGCGGTGGGGCCGGTCCTTGATCAGGCTGCGCTCGAACGGGACGATGCAGAGAGCCCAGTTTCGGAGTTGCGGGAACCCCTCGAAGTTCCGGTGGATCGTGAAGATGCCGACGGTTCGGCGGTGGGAGATCGCCTCGAACTCGCTCCAGAAGTCGGCGAGCGACCAGTGGAAGCCGGCGGCGTAGAAGGAGTAAACGAGGTCGTAGGGGCCGGGCAGCGCGTCCAGGCGGTGGTTCAGTTCGTGGGCATCGAAGATGCGGAAGTTCGCGACGTCGTTGTACTCCAGCACCTGGCGCAGCGTTCCGAGGTCGCCGCAGAAGGAACGGTCGGTGCGTTCTCCGCTGCGGGGATAGTCGATCCGCGGGCCGTCGCCGTCGTATAGGTGGAACTCGGTTTCGTCCCAGCCGAGCGCGCGCCGGAAGAAGGCGGTCGAGCGGCCGAGGCCGCAGCCGATGTCGAGCGCCCTGGCTGGCGGCGCCATCGAGCGAAGAACGGGCTCGGCGGCGTCGAACTCGCCCCAGCAGGATCCGTTCTGGGTGAGTTCCCAGAACGACCGCGAGGACTCTCCGGCTTCGAGGTGGAACTGGGGTGACAGGCGGGAGATCGCCGCCACCATCTCCGCCGTCATCGGCGGAGACCGGAAGTGCCGTTCGCGGTCCCTGAAGCGCGGATGGATGTCGGCCGCGGAGAGTTCGCGTCCGGTGCGCTTGCGCCACTCGGCGCGCAGGCGGGGGAGGAGGTAGGAGAAGTCCACTGGATGCTTCGACGCCTCGGCTGTCGGTGCGCCGGCCTCTGGCCGGCATCCGGCTTGCGCTTCCGGCTAACGACGCACCCGGATCGGGAAGGGCGGCTTCGCCGGTTCGGCGGGCGGGTTCGACTCCAGTTGCGCGAGGACGATCTCGATCGCCTTCTCGAGCTGCGGGTCGCGGCCGGCGATGACGTCCGCCGGCCACTGCTCGACGTCGACGTCGGGCGGCACGCCGACGTTCTCGACGACGAAGCCGTCCTCGGTCCAGATCGCCAGGTTCGGGGCGGTGACGAAGCCGCCGTCCATCAGGACGGGGAAGCCGAGGGTGCCGACCAGGCCGCCCCAGGTCCGCTTGCCGACCAGTGGGCCCAGACCGAGCTTGCGGAACATCCAGGGCAGCAGGTCGCCGCCGGAACCGGCCGTCTCGTCGATGATCATGACCTTCGGGCCGAGAATCGCAGCGCTGGGGGTGCGGAAATCGGCGCCGTAGCGGGTCGCCCAGTGGCTGATGTACGGGCGCCGCAGGTGGTCGATGTAGTAGTCGGCGACCTGGCCGCCGCCGTTGAAGCGCTCGTCGACGATCAGGGCCTGCTTGTGGACCTGGGGGAAGAAGTAGCGCTTGAAGTAGGTGTGGCCGAGGGTCGTCGTGTTCGGCACATAGACGTAGGCCACCCGGCCGTCCGTGGCCTCGTCGACCTTGGCCAGGTTGCCCTCGACCCACTCCCGGTTGCGGAGCGCCGATTCGTTCCCGATCGGGACGACGGACACGGTGCGCGATTCGGAACCGTCCGCGTTCGGGCCGACCGTGATGTCCGTGATCTTGCCGGCCGTGTTCTCGAAGCGTGAGAAGACGTTGTCCGAGGCTTCGAGGTCGACGCCGTTAACGGCAAGCAGGTACTCGCCGGCCGTCACGGAGACGCCCGGCTCGGTGAGTGGCGCCCGCAACTCGGGGTTCCAGTTCAGGCCACCCAGGACGTGGGCGAAGCGGTAGCGGCCGTCGGCGATCTCGAAGTCCGCGCCGAGCAGGCCGCCGCCGACGCGCTCCGGGTCGGCTCGCCGGTCGCCGCCGCCGACCCGGTGGTGGCCGACGGCGATTTCGCTGCACATCCAGCGCAGCACTTTGTTCAGGTCGGCGCGGGTGGCGATGTCGGCCAGGAAGCCGCTGTACTTCTCGGCCATCGCCGGCCAGTCGGCGCCGTGCATGCCCGGGTCGTAGAAGTAGTCCCGGTTGATCCGCCAGACCTCGTCGTAGATCTGCTTCCACTCGGCACGCGGATCGATGCGTACCGTCAGCTTGTCGACCGGAATGGCGCTCTCTCCACGGTCGATCTTGCCGCCGGCGTTGGCGATGCCGAAGTCGTTCTGGCCGGCGTAGAGCAGCTTCTTGCCGTCGGCGCTCAGGGAGAAGCCGCCGACGCCGGAGAGCAGCACGGTTTCCTCGCGATCCTCCAGGTTGAAGAGGATGAGATCGCCGCCGCCGCCGCCGAACCTGCCCGCCGGCGAGCTGCGGACGTAGTAGAGCTTGCCCGCCTCGCCGGCCTCCAGGTTGCTGTAGCCGCCGGCCTGTACCGGAAGCGCCAGGATGCGCTGGTTCAGCCCCTCGAAGTCGATCTCGACCTGCGGCTCGTCCCCGCCCTCACCGTCGCTGCCGGCTTCGGCCTCGACCCCGGTCTCGTCGCCTTCTTCGGCTTGCCCTTCGTCGCCGGACTCCACGGTCTCCTCGTCGCTCTCCGCCGCAAGCGGCGACTCCCCGTCCTGGCGCAGTACCGCGACATAGATCGCGCTCGACAGCTCCATGTCCGCGTTCGACATGGCGAACCAGTGCTTCACCGGACCGGCGTCGGTCGAGGCGCGGAAGTACAGGTAGTCGCCGCTCCGGTCGAAGACGGGCTCTCCGACCTCGCTCAGCCCGTCCGTCACCGGGTGGGATGTCCGCGTTTCCACGTCGTAGACGAACACCTGCTGCATGTAGGAGCGGGTGTTCAGGGTGTAGGCGACGTAGCGCGAGTCCGGGGCCCAGGAATGGCCGGGGCGGGGCGGGAAGGAGGGACCGTAGTAGTACTCGCTCGCCACCTTCGCCACGTCGCCGTCGTCGAGATCGATGACGAAGAGCGCCATCGAGTTGTCCACGTAGCTGATTCGCTTGCCGTCGGGCGACCACTCCGGGCCGTGGTAGAAGCCGTTGCCGCCGCGTTCGCCGCCCAGCTCGTAGCGGCGAACGTCGCCGCTCTCCCGGTCGCGGACGTGGAGACCGTACTCGCCGCCCTGGTCCGAGAAGAAGGCGATGCTGGCGCCGTCGGGCGACCAGGCCGGGTCGCGTTCGTGGACGCCGGGCGTCCGGGTCAGGTTGCGGGCGTCCCCTTTCTTCGCGGGCAGCGTCAGCACCTCGCCCCGATACCCGAACACGGCGCGGGCGCCAGTGGGAGAGATGGACGCGCTGCGGATGTTCTCGGGCCCTTCGACCCAGCGGGGCCTGGTCTCGGTCAGGTCCGCCGCGACGCCGATCGTCAGGCGCTCATGGCGGTCCGACGCCGGCTCGTAGAGGTGCAGGTAACCCGCCTGCTCGTAGATCACCGTGTCCGTGGAACCCGAGAGGTCCTCGACGTGGAAATCCTCGAACTCGGAATGCCGGACGATCTCGCCGCTGCCCGTGTCGAAGGAATAGAGGTTGAACTCGCCGTCCCGGTCGGACCGGAAGAAGACCCGGTTGCCGATCCAGGTCGGGTTCGTGTCGTTCGAGCGGCCCTCGGGTTGGGGGATCGTTTGCACCGAGTGGTCCGCGGTGTCGTAGATCCAGATGCGCGACGTCGTGCCGCCGCGGTAGTTCTTCCACTGCTGGAAGCGCTCCGGCGTCGGGATGTAGGCGATGCGGCGGCCGTCGGACGAGTAGCTGGCGCGCAGCCCGTGCGGAATCGGCAGCTTCGCGGGCAACCCGCCGGTGAGCGGCACGGTGAAGAGCTGGAAGTGGCGGTTTGTGAACATGCTGCGCTGGGAAGCGAACAGCACGGCCGAACCGTCGACGGTGAAGCCCTGGACGAGATCGGCGCCCGGGTGCCAGGTGAGCCGCTTCGGCTCGCCGCCCGCGGCGGGCATGACGAAGACGTCGATGTTGCCGTCGTACTCGGCGCTGAACGCGACGAGAGTGCCGTCGGGCGAGAAGCGGGGACCGGTCTCCGTTCCTTCGTGCGACGTCAGCCGTCGCGCTCCGGAGCCGTCGCGGCCGGCGATCCACAGGTCTCCGGCATAGGCGAACGCCACGTGATCCGCGCTCACGGCGGGCTGGGACAGCAGCCTCGTGTCCGTGACGTCGATCGCGTGAAGGTCGGTTGCCAGCGTGCCGGCTGCCATGGCGGCGATGGCAGCAGTCAGAAAGCGGATCCTGTTCGCGGTTGGATTCATGTCGGTCCCTCGGGGAATCTGGTCGGTTTCGCCGTTTCGGCGGCTGGTACTCTGCCACGATGCGCAACAAGACAGTCGGTTCTCAGGATACGGCGCGGATTCCGCGACGGCAGTTCCTCGCCGGGGGAGCGACGGCCGCGGCCGCACTGGCCGTTGGCACGGCTCCCGGGTGGTCCGCGGCGCGCGCCGCACAGCCTGCAAGCGGAGGCGCATTCCAGCTCAAGTACGCGCCCCACTTCGGGATGTTCCGGCACCACGCCGGCAACGATCACGTCGACCAGCTCCGCTTCATGCACGACGAGGGTTTCCGGGCGCTCGAGGACAACGGCATGGGCGGCCGCGAGCCGGCGCTCCAGGAGACGATCGCCGCGGAGATGGACCGTCTCGGAATGGAGATGGGCGTCTTCGTCGCCCACACCTCCTGGGGCGGCGTGAGCTTCGCTTCCTCCGACTCTTCGGTGCGCGAGGCGATCGAGGCGGACATGAAGAAGGCGGTGGAGGTTGGCAAGAGGGTGAACGCGACGTGGTGCACCGTCGTCCCGGGCCAGCTCGACCCGGGCCTCGAGTGGGAGTACCAGACTGCGAACGTGATCGAGAACCTGAAGCGGGCCGCGGCGATCCTCGAGCCGGCCGGACTCGTCGCAGTGCTCGAGCCGCTCAATCACTGGACGAACCATCCCGGCGTGTTCCTGACCGGGATTCCTCAGGCGTACCAGATCTGCAAGGCGGTTGGCTCACCCTCGGTCAAGATACTCGACGACCTGTACCACCAGCAGATCACCGAGGGAAACCTGATCCCGAACCTCGACCGGGCCTGGGACGAGATCGCCTACATCCAGATCGGCGACAACCCGGGGCGCAAGGAGCCGACCACCGGCGAGATCAACTACCTCAACGTCTTCCGGCACCTCAAGAGCAAGGGCTTCGAGGGCATCGTGGGCATGGAGCACGGGAACTCGAAGCCGGGCCGCGAGGGCGAGCGGGCGGTGATCGACGCCTACCGGGAGTGCGACGCCTGAGCATCGGCTCCCCGCTCAGCGGTCTCCTCGCGCTGCTCGCGGTGCTCGCCCTCCTCTGGCCGGCGTCGGGCGCCGCACAGCCGCGGACTCCCTGGGGCGATCCCGATCTCCAGGGAACCTGGACGAGCGCCACCCTGACTCCGCTCGAACGTCCGGAGGCGATGGCCGGTCGCGAGTCGCTGAGCGAGTCGGAGGCGTCGGAACTGGAGCGGACCACGGTCGAGAACCGCATCGCCGCGGACGGCAGGTCGCGGCCGGGCGAGGTGGGCGGCTACAACCTGGTCTGGATGGACGCATCGACCCGGGTGGACGCCGAACGCCGCACTTCGCTCATCGTCGACCCGCCGGACGGCCGGATCCCCTGGACGCCGGAAGCGCGGGAGGCGAACAGGGTGGAACTGGCGCGCTACGGCAACGGGCCGTATCTGGATCACACGGACCTGGACACGGGCGAGCGCTGCATCACGGACGGCCTGCCGCTGATGGTGCCAATCCAGCCCTACAACATGAACTTCCTGATCCTGCAGACGCCGGACGCGGTCGTCATGCTGCACGAGATGTACCACGAACTCCGCATCGTTCCGCTCGACGGCCGGCCACGCCTGCCGGAGACGATCGGGCTGTGGCTGGGCGACTCCCGCGGCCGCTGGGAGGGCGACACCCTGATCGTCGAGACGACGAACATCGCCGACAAGACCCACTACCACTGGAGCCGCCTGTGGCGGGCGTCGCGACCGACGTTGCGGCTCGTCGAGCGCTTCACGCGCGTCGACGAGCGGACGATCGACTACCGGTTCAGCGTGGAGGATCCGACCCTGTTCACCGCTCCGTGGACGGTCTCCGCTCCGCTGACGAACGATCAGGCGTCACGGGGCGTGACCGTCGGCGCGCTGTTCGAGTACGCCTGCCACGAGGGCAACTGGGCGGTGTCGAACGTGCTGAGCGGCGCCCGGGCCGAGGAGGCCCGAGCCGCCGCGCAGGACTGAGATCGCAGAGCGCTACTGGCCGACGCCGAAGGGCAGAACGCCCATCTGGTTGTCCCAGATGACGGCGATCGCGCCGCCGGCCTCCGAGACGTCGGAGAAGAGGATCGTCATCTGGTCGACCGCGAACTCCTCCGTCGACGTCATCATCGCCGCGCGGACGACGTCGTGCTCCGGGTTGTAGCCGTAGGCGCCCCAGGTCAGGCCTTCCGCCATCTTTTCGCGGTCGAAGGTCTCCATGTAGCCCTGCTTCGAGATGATCGCGGTCCAGGCGCCGTCCTTCAGGTCGATGAAGAAGCTGTACTCGCCCGCGGGAACCGTGGCGCCGCCGATCATCAGGTCGGCCTCCGTCTTGATCCGGGTTGTCACGTTCGCGCCGGCACGCCAGACGGGGCCGCCCGCGAGAAGCGTCTGGCCGTATTCTTCGCCGGAGCCGAAGATGCCGCTTCGGCCGCGCAGGATCGGCCGGCTGTACGTGATGTCGATCCAGGCGTCACCAATCTGGGTCGAGGCGGCGCCTTCGGGGCTGGCGGGCCGGTCGTCCTGCGCGGCGGCGGGCGCGAAGCCGATCACCGCGAGGCAGAGGCTGAGGATGAGAACGCGGCAAGTCTGTCGGTGCATGGTCTCTGGGTCTCCTGAGATTCTGGGAGTGCTCGTTCTTTCGCGAACGCGGACTCTAGCAGCCCGCCGCGAGTGCCGTGCCGCGCTTGGCCAGCGGGCGGTGAAGTAGTCTCCGATGGGTCAGATGGGACCGTCATGATGCGCTCGTTTCCGACCGTTCCGTTTCTCAGTCGAGCCGCCAGGATCGCGGTCGCGACCGTGGTTGCGTCCTTCTCCGCGGCCGCGTTCACGATCCCGGCCGCTGCCGCCGCCGCCGACGCGGTGGTCTTCAGCCGCGACGTGGCGCCGGTCCTGATGCGCCACTGCGTCGGCTGCCATCGCCCGGGCGAGATCGCGCCCATGTCGCTCCTGACCTACCGCGAGGCACGGCCCTGGGCACGCTCGATCCGCCGCGTCGTCGTCAGCGGCGAGATGCCGCCGTGGTTCGCGAATCCCGAGCACGGCGTCTGGGCGAACGACGCCCGGCTGAGCGAGCAGGAGATCGAGACGATCGTCGCCTGGGTCGATGGCGGCGCCTTGGCCGGCGATCCGGCGCTGATTCCCGAGCCGCCGCGGTTCAGGGATGGCTGGCAGTTGGGCGAGCCGGACTACGTGATCGAGCTGCCGCCCGTGACGGTGCCGGCGAACGGGCCGGACCTGGTGCCCAACCAGCTCGTGCGGCTGGACATCCCCGAGCGTCGCTGGCTGCGCGCGGTGGAGTTCCAGCCCGGCGACCGCACCGTGAATCACCACCAGATCGCCTTCCTGGGTGGCTTCAGCGGAACGGCTTCGGGCGGCCAGGAAGCCGACAGCGTCGACCTGAGAATCTTCGCGGTCTGGGCGGTTGGCGCGGCGCCGACCGTGTTCCCGGAGGGCGCGGGGCGCTGGGTGGACCCGGGCGCACTGCTGATGATCAACCAGCACTACCATCCGAACGGCGAGTCGGAGCGTACCGACAGGACCCGGATCGGCCTGTACTTCGGCGAGGGCCCGCTGGAGGTCGAGGTGGAGGCGATCCTCGCGAGCAGGATGGACTTCGCGATCCCGGCCGGCGCTCCTGACCATCGAATCGTGGCCCGCCACGAACTCACGGCGGATTCGCGGATCGTGTACTACTTCCCGCACATGCACATGCGCGGCCGGGCGATGTCGTTCACCGCGGTCTACCCGGACGGCAGCCGCGAGATCCTCCTCGACGTACCGGAGTACGACTTCGACTGGCAACTCTTCTACTACCCCGAGGCGCCGAAAGTGCTGCCGGCCGGGAGCGTGGTCGAGGTCGTGGCGCACTACGACAACTCGGCGGCGAACCCCGACAACCCGGATCCGACCCGCGATGTCGGCTTCGGCTTCCAGTCGACGGACGAGATGATGGTCGGCATCTTCGAGCTGATCGAAGTCGCTCCGGGGAAGGGCGCGGAGTCGGCGGCGAGTGAGCGCCCGTGAGTGACTGCAATGACAGGAGCCTGACCATGGCGCGCTCCATGTTCCAGATGGCCACGGTTGCCTTCCTCGGCCTCGCCTCGGCGCTCGCCCTGCCGGCCGGCGCCGCCGACGCCGGCTCGAGGGTCTTCAGTAGCGACGTGGCGCCGATTCTGATGCGCCACTGCGTGGGCTGCCACCGGCCGGGCGAGATCGCGCCGATGTCGCTCCTGACCTACCGCGACGCGCGGCCGTGGGCCCGGTCGATTCAGCGCGTCGTCGCCAGCGGCGAGATGCCGCCATGGTTTGCGAGCCCCGAGCACGGCGAGTGGGCGAACGACGCACGGCTGAGCCGTTTGGAGATCGACACGATCGTCTCCTGGGTCGAAGGCGGGGCGAAGCCGGGTGATCCGGCGGCGATGCCCGAGCCGCCCGAGTTGACGGAGGGCTGGCGTCTGGGCGAACCGGACTACGTGATCGAGTTGCCGGAGGTCACGGTGCCGGCGGACGGGCCTGATCTGTTCCCTAATCAGTTCGTGCTGCTGAACATCCCGGAGCGCCGCTGGGTGAGAGCGGTGGAGTTCCGGCCCGGCGACCGCACGGTGAACCACCATCAGGTCGCCTTCATGGTCAACCTGAACCAGGAGCGCGAGGCGGAGAACATCCGGGGCGAGACCGACGGCGTCGAGGACGACGGACGCTTCAACGTTCTTGCGATCTGGGCCGCCGGCACGGCACCGACCGTGTTCCCGGACGGCGCCGGCCGTTGGGTGGAGCCCGGAGAGCTTCTGGTCATGAACCAGCACTACCACCCGAACGGCAGGTCCGAGACGACGGACCGGACCCGGATCGGCCTCCACTTCGGCGACGGAGAGATGGAGGCTGAGATCTCCGCCATCCTCGCGGGAACGACCGATTTCTCGATCCCGGCGGGCGTCTCCGAGCACCGGCTCGAGGCCCGGCACGAGGTGAAGACCGATTCGAAGATCGTCTCCTACTTCCCGCACATGCACATGCGCGGCAAGCGGATGTCGTTCACCGCGGTTTACCCGGACGGCCGCCGCGAGATCCTCCTGGACGTGCCGGAGTACGACTTCGACTGGCAACTCTTCTACTACCCGGAGGAGCCCAAGCTCCTACCCGCCGGAAGCGTGATCGAGATCGTCGCGGTCTACGACAACTCTGCCGACAATCCGGACAACCCCGACCCGACCCGCGACGTCGGCTTCGGCCTCGAGTCGACGGACGAGATGATGTTCGGTGTGTTCGAGTTGATTGAACTCGGATCGGCGGAGTCGACCTCGACCGGCCTTTGAAGGGCCGCCCGGCGTGAGCCAGACGTTCGACTTCGAGCACCTCGTCGAACTGTGTCGGCGTACCCACGAGGAAACGCGGCGCTCTGCCGCCCGCGCCGTAGACCGCTCGCTGGTCGTGCGGAACTGGCTGTTCGGGTGGTACATCGTGGAGTTCGAGGGTGGCGGCGCGACCCGCCGGGAGCTCTACGGCAAGGAACTGATCGATCGGCTGTCAGCCAGGTTGCGGGCGAATCGCGTCAAGGGCTGTTCGGCCACCAATCTGCGGAAGTGCAGGGAGTTTTACGAGGTCTTCTCCGAGATTCGACAGACGATGTCTGTCGAATCCGGGGAGCCCTCGGAGATTCGGCAGACGCTGTCTGTTGAATCTCTCGGGCCAGCCCCGTTCACTCCGGCGGCCGCCCTGACGAAGCTCTCGAAGCAGTTCTCGCTTGGCTGGTCCCAGTACGTCACCCTTCTGTCGGTGACCGACCCGGAGGCCCGCCACTTCTACGAGATCGAGGCCGCGGAGAATGGCTGGAGCGTCCGCGAACTCAAGAGGCAACTGGACAGCTCGCTCTACGAGCGGCTCGCGCTCAGCCGCGACAAGGACGAGGTACGCCGTCTCGCCACCGAAGGCCAAGTGGTGGGAAAAGCGTCCGACCTGATCAAGGACCCGGTGGTGCTGGAGTTCCTCGGGCTGGAGGAGAAGCCCGCCTACTCCGAGAGCGACCTGGAAACCGCGATCATCGACCGGCTCCAGCAGTTCCTGCTGGAACTCGGTAAGGGCTTCCTCTTCGAGGCGCGCCAGAAGCGCCTCAGCTTCGACGAGAGCCACTTCTTCGTCGACCTCGTCTTCTACAACCGGCTGTTGCGCTGCTACGTGCTGATCGACCTGAAGACCGGGAAGCTGACCCACCAGGACCTCGGCCAGATGCAGATGTACGTGAACTACTTCGACCGCCATGTTAGGACCGACGACGAACTGCCCACCATCGGGATCCTCCTCTGCGACCGGAAGAACGACGCCGTTGTCGAGATGACGCTCCCCGGCGACGTCAACATCTACGCGTCGAAGTACCAGTTGTACCTGCCGTCGCGGAAAGAGCTTGCGGATCAGGTGGCGAGGGTTCGGCGGGAGGTCGAGGGGCGGGAAGGCGGGCTTGATGAGTGAAGGTCAGGCGCTTGACGCCACGCAGTGTGCCGCAGGGTGGGAGACAGTGAAGCCCGCATCGTCGCCGATGGCGGGATCGGGTGGCCCTACCCGGCGGCCTTCAGCGGCCCAGGGCGCAGGCCGTCCAGCTTCCTGAAGATGCCCTCGATCACGTTGGCTTTGTCGCTGAACAACGCTTCGGGGCCGCCGGCGTGCAAGCTGTTGAAGGGTGCTTCGTAGAGCGCATCCGGCTCCATCACGCCGCGGGCGGTGAGCTGGTCGATCACCAGCTCGATGAACCGGATCTGGGGCGTGGTCAGGCTTCGGTTGGAGAGGAATTCAGAAAACGCCTCGTTGGCGGTGGCGCGGTCCATCCCGACCATGCTTCGGACGAAGTAGGCCAGAGAGGGGGCGTCGTGGCGGGTCAGCAGGGCGCTCAGCAGCTCGGGGTCGCCGTCTTCGCCGATCTCGATGAGTGTCCGTTCAAGGCTGCGGAGGTCGGCGGCCGTGAGCGGCTGATTCGTCCGCAAACGGTGGATCACGATGTGATCGAGATGGCCGGCCAGGTACTCCTGGACCTTCTTCTCATACTCGGCTCCCGTCATCTTCGGCCAGAAGTGGTCGGTGCCCCCGCGCACGGAGAGGATGTCGTCCTCGAAGTCGGTGTAGACGACCTTGCGCGTCTTCTTGTCCAGGAAGGACACCAGACCGCGCAGACGCAGGCGCAGCTCCTCGAGACCGTTCAGGGCGATGCCCTCCCAGAAGGCGCTCTCCTGCACTGAGGCCAGGTAGGCGAGCTGAGCCGCCACCGCGGGAATCGCGCGCTTCTCTTCGAGCAGCATGGCGATCTCCACCACCCGTCGGCGGTGCTGCTCGAATGTGTCCATGTCGCCCTCGGCGAAGGCCAGTTGCATCTTCAGCGCCGTGAGATCGAACAGGCGCGACTCGATGTCGTCGGTCTCGATCTCGCTGGGCAGTCCGGCAACCTCACTCTGCAGGGTCTCGACGTCGGATGCGGTGAGTCGCTCCCATGACTCCCGCTTCCGGAAACGCTCGACCGCTTCGAGCTGCATCCGCACGATGAAGTTCTCGCGGTTCATCGCCGTCACTTCCCGGTGGAGTTCCGCCGTCAGCGCATCGGCCAGCGCCGCCTCCGGGTCCAGGTCCGGCGTGGCCTGGACGCTGGTCAGCAGCCGCACCCGCGACCGGAAGAGCCGGGCGCCGAGCGGAACGCCGCCACCGGGCTCGATCCCCTCCGGTTGCTCGCGGAAGAAGTCGAAGTTGAAACAGAAGTCGAAGACACGGAAGTCCTGCTTGTCGTCCCCGGGTCCGAACAGATCGGGGCACAGGCGTGTGCCGCGCCCGATCATCTGCCAGAACTTGATCCGCGAGTAGACCGGCTTGAAGAAGACCAGGTTGGCCACCTCGGGCACGTCGACGCCGGTGTCGAGCATGTCCACGGAGATCGCGATGTGCGGCGCCTTGTCCTTCTGTGAGAAGTCGTCGA
Organism: Thermoanaerobaculia bacterium; assembly: GCA_022826745.1. Taxonomy (GTDB): domain Bacteria; phylum Acidobacteriota; class Thermoanaerobaculia; order Multivoradales; family Multivoraceae; genus Multivorans. The sequence continues at coordinate 63,197 of JAJDUI010000002.1, forward strand.
GCAGGCTCTGCGGATACGTGGCGTAGTTGTCGATGACCCGGGCGAAATGCCCGGCGTACTGCGGGTAGTGGTGGTTGAACCGCTCCTCGATGAACGTCGCGTGCGCGTGATTGCGCGCGAAGATGATCGTCTTGGCCAGTCGGTCGCCACCGTCGACCGTGTGGCCGTGCTGCATGAGATGCTGCAGCACCTTGTCGACTGTGTCCTTGTTGAACAGCCAACTGTTGATGGCGGACGCGTTGACCCGGTCCGGCAGACCGCCATCGTCCGCGTCGTCGCCCCAGTCGAGGCTCTCCCACTGCTCCTGCTCTTCCTCGCTGAGCGAGTCGTAGGCGATGCCCTCGCGTGGAAACCTGAGATCCACCTGCTGGACCTTCGGTGGCACGAGATAGCCGTCCGCCACCGCGGTCGCGAGCTCGTACGCGTCGGTGGGCACCCCCGGCTCCAGGTCGAAGAGTTCGTAGGTGTTCCGGTCGACCTGATCACGAGGCGTCGCGGTCAGGCCCACCAGGAGCGAGTCGAAGTACCGAAAGATGGCTCCGTATTTCTGATACACGGAACGGTGCGCCTCGTCGATGATGACGAGATCGAAGTGCCCGACCCCGAAGCGGGCCTCGGTGCCCGTCGTCTCGTCGATCAGTCCCATCATCGTCGGATAGGTGCAGACGTAGACCCGGCCCTCTTGGTCCTTCTCGGTCACCAGGTTCACCGGGCTCGACTCCGGCAGGTGGGCCTTGAACGCCCCCACCGCCTGGTTCACCAGCGAAATCCGGTCCGCCAGAAACAGCGCGCGCTTCACCCAGCCCGCCCGCTGCAGCAGGTCGACCAGCGCGATCGCCACGCGGGTCTTGCCGCTGCCGGTCGCCATCACCAGCAGCGCCTTGCGCCGCGCCTGTCCGAGATGCTCGCCGATGCTCCCGATGGCCCGCTTCTGGTAGTACCGATCGACGATGGCGTTCTTTACCCGCGTCACATCCAGCGGCTCGCGGTGTGTTCGGCGACGGAGCAGTGACGCTAGCTCGTCCTTCTTGAAGAAGCCGGCGACGACTCGCGGGGTGTAGAACAGGTCGTCCCAGAGGAAGGTCTCGTACCCGTTCGTGTAGAAGATGACCGGGCGCTGGCCGTGCATGGCCTCCAGGCAGTCCGCGTAGAGTTTGGCTTGCTGTCGTCCCGTTGCCGGGTCGACAGTGGTCTTCTTCGCCTCGACCACCGCCAGCGGCTTGCCGTCATCTCCCCACAGGACGTAGTCGGCGTAGCCGAGCCCCGAGGCGTTCGGCATCCCCGTGACTTCGTACTCGCGGTCGTGTTCCCGGTCGAGCGGTCAGCCGGCACGCTGCAGGGCCAGGTCGACGATCAGCCTGCGGGTCGTGCTCTCGTTCCAGTCATGAGTTTCGGGGACGGTCTCGTTCTCTGCCTTGATGGCGGCGAGCCGTTCTCGGAGCGTCTCCAACTCCCCTTCGATCTCCTTGCGCGCGTCCTCGGCTGCGTCCAAGTCACGCTTGAGGCCGTCCAGTTCCTCGACACTGGCCGGCGCGGCGGCCGGTTCCGTTGTGGGGACCAAAGACTCATCGAAGGTCTTCCCGTGAAGGTTCTCCGCCCCTTTTCGCAGATAGGTGCGGCCCGCCCAGTAGAGGACGTGCGCCAGCTCGCGCACGACATTCAACGCCTGCTCCGGTGCTGGTGTCCGGTTGCCGTGCACCGCAACGTTGCCCGCCTGCCGGATGTACTCCGCCTTCTGCCAGACGACCTCGGGCACGATCGCGCGGAAAGCGGGCTCGCTGAGGTAGCCGTCCAGGTTCGTGACCTTTGGTGGACTCAGGGCCTTCTCGACCTTGTAGACCCGCTTGACCAGACGCTCCAGCGCATGCCTTGCATGGAAGCACGAGGCCCGCGGGTCGCCATAGATGTGGTGCTCCGCATAGCTCGCGCTCTCCGCCGCATGCGGGAACTCCTGCTTCAGGAACGCGAAGTTGGCAGAGACCTCCATGGCAGCTCAGAGTTCTCCCTGGAAGGCACGGGATTGCAGGGAGGCGAAGAGGATGTCGAGTTCGGCGAGGTGGGAGCGCTGGCTCGCTTTCTGGCGTTCGACGGATCCGACGATGGCGGCGAAGTGGTGTTGGAGGTCCAGGGGGGCAGCGGGAATGGGAAGTGCCTTGATGATTCTCATGTTCAGTCCCGACATGATTGCCCCTTTCGCGCTTCGTTCGAGATACCTGCGAGCGATAGGATGCCGGAGGAAGTAGGCATGCATGAACTCCGGCAAGCACCTCCCACGATCAAGGGTGATGCAACAAAGGTGTTTGGTGTTGATCGCTGTGCATATGTCGTCCGGGACCACGGCGCAGCGCCCACATGTACCCATGAGCGTGATCAAGACATCTCTTGGCCTTACGGTGTAACGCCGGAGTTGCTCGTACTTCCGCGCGGTGATGAACCGCGGCTCGCCTTCCCGGAACTCATTGGCAACGGCGTTGTCTATCCTGAGTACGCGAATCCCTTCCTCGACAAATTCGCTATGCAACAATTGGCTTCCGAATGGGCCTGTCCGGATCGCGCCGCTCTGGCTGCTGGCGACAGCTTCGACCGTTACCATCCTCCAGCCTGATTTGACGGGGTCGCCGAACATGTCGAGGAAGGTGGATTGGAGGAGGGCGTCAAGCTGAACGAGAGCCTCGCGGCGCTTGACCCGCAAGGCGTTCGCCGCATCCAGGATTTCCGCGATCCGAGTCTGCTCGGCGAGGGGTAGGAGGGGGATCGGAAGAGTCGCGATCTTCGCGTTGGTAATCGCCTTCTGAGTCGCACCGGTGCAAAGCCGATCCTTGGCAAACTGGAACGCATCTGAAGCAACCCAGCTACGCAGATACCCCGAATGGACGTACTCCGGATTCGGGCGGAGCACCGCGAAGCCCGTAGACAGAATCGCCTCAGCACTGGCTTCGTCAATCTTGAGCACTTTTCTTGTGCCATGCATTCGGGCGAAACAGACGTCGCCGGGCTTCGTCGATAGATCGGCCCGCGAAGGACGTGACTCGTAGCTAATCGATTCTGGTGCGACAATCCCGTCGTCATTCACGCTTCCGGTAGCCAGGTACGAGCGTTCCCCGGCAAACTCGGAAACGCGATCATTCGCCAGCGGAGCGTGCTGGGTAATGGGGACAGGTTTCATCGCAACAAACCCTGCAATGCTTTACGTCCCTTTGCAATCTCCTCTTCCAACGCCGCCAGCCGCTCCAGGATAACCGTCGGCGGATCGTACGGAACCGCCTCGTATGTCACCTCCTTGTAGCGGTTGATGGAGAGGTCGTAGTCGTAGCCCGCGATCTCGGCCTTCGGCACGAGGAAACTCTGATCCGTCCGCGCGCGCTTGCGCTCCGCCTCACGGTTCCGCCAACGGGCGAGAATGTCGGCAAGGTCGCTGTTGTCGGGTTGCGGCGTGCGCTTGTCGTCCAGCGAGTAGCCGTCTACCTGCATGTCGTAGAACCAGACGTCGTCCGTGCCTCCAGAGTTGGTCTTGGTGAAGAGCAGGATGGCGGTGGAGACCCCGGCGTAGGGTTTGAAGACGCCGGAGGGCATGGAGACGATGCCGTCGAGCTTCTGCTCCTCGACCAGAATCCTGCGCAGGGTTCTGTGCGCCTTGCTCGACCCGAAGAGTACGCCGTCGGGCACGATGACGGCGGCGCGGCCGCCGGCCTGGAGCAGGCGCAGGAATAGGGCAAGAAACAGCAACTCGGTCTTCTTCGTCTTGACGACCTGCTGCAGGTCCTTGGCGGTGGACTCGTAGTCGAGACTGCCCGCAAACGGCGGATTGGCGAGGACGAGCGAGTATCGCTCGGCGTCATGCCCGGCCGCCACGTCGGTCTCGGCCAGCGAGTCCCTGTAGCGGATGTCCGGATTCTCGATGCCGTGCAGCAGCATGTTCATGCTGCCGATGCGCAGCATGGTGGTGTCGAAGTCGTAGCCGTGGAAGGTCCCCTCGTTGAACCGGCGGCGGGCCTGGGCGTCCTTGTAGATTCGGTCACCGTGGTGCTCGACGAGGTGCTCGGAGGCCGCGACGAGGAAGCCGGCGGTGCCGCAAGCCGGATCGCAGATGACGTCGTTCGGCGTGGGTGCGGTCATGTCTACCATCAGCTTGATGATGTGGCGCGGCGTGCGGAACTGCCCGTTCTGCCCGGCGGTGGCGATCTTGCCGAGCATGTATTCGTACAGATCTCCCTTGGTGTCGCGGTCGGCCATGTCGATGGCGTCGAGCTGGTCGACCACGTTGGCCAGCACCCGGGCCGTGGGCATCATGAAGAGAGCGTCTTTCATGTGATGCGTGTAGGTGGATCCCTCGTCCGAGCCCTTCGTCTGGCCCATCGACTTGATGAAAGGGAACACCTCGTCACGCACCGTCTCGAACATCTGCTCCGGCGCGAGCTCCTTGAAACGCGACCAACGCAGCGCGTCCTGGTCGGGGGAGAACACCGGCTCCTCGATCGGTTTGCGGGTGCGGGCGGCCTTGCGCTCCTCGCGCGTGTGCAACTCGTCCAGTCCCTTGATGAACAGCAGGTAGGTGAGCTGCTCGATGACCGAGAGCGGGTTCGAGATGCCGCCGGACCACATGGTGTTCCAGATTGTGTCGACTTTGGACTTCAGCTCGCCGGTGATCATGTTTCGTTTCCGCTCCCGCTGGTTCGCCGCTCGCTGCCTCGAGCGGCAGCAGGCATGAGCGCCAGTCATCTGGCGTTGGTGGTCCGACCGAGGTATGGCTCGTTGATGCTCGCAGTGTACGGCAGCAGCTTCAAGCAGGCTCTGTTGCCTGTGGAAGGCCGCGCGCGCTGCTTCCGCGTCGTCGCCAGGCCCTCGGGGAAAGAGCCTCAGATCGCACCGAGGCAGCGGTACGCGGTTGCGCTGGTTGTGGCCTCGCGGCGCGCCCGTGCTCTCTCGAAGAGTGCGGCGTCTAAGCCGGGCCGCCCGGGACCTCCATGAGGGGGCCATCGTGAGCTTGCTGGTAGCGTCGAACTCACTACTGGGATCCTTACGGCCAAGGGCTGGGGAGGGCTGTGGCGAAGGCTGCGAGGGGCGGCGAAGCGAGGTTCAGTGAGACTCGACGGGCAGCAACCATCCGACCTGGAGCAGGGCGCGACGTGAGCGACGGGCCGGCCGAACGGGTGAGGGAGACCGTAGGCGTCAACGGGATCGCGCACATCCAGTTGACGGTCCGGGACCCGGAACGGTGCCTGCCGTTCTGGGAGCGGCTGTGCAACTTCCTGGAGATGAAGACCCTGATCCGCGGTGAGGACGTGCTTTACTGCATCGGCAGCCGGACCGGCATCCTGGTCCGCGCCGCGCCGCCGGACAAGCGCGATCGGCCCTTCGACCAGGACCGACCCGGGCTCCACCATCTCTGCTTTCGGGCCCGGAGCCGCGAGGATGTCGACTCGATCTACCGCTTCATCGAGTCGGAACTCGACGCCACGATCGTTCACGGCCCCGAGGAGGGTTCACGGTTCGCGCCGGGCTACTACTCGATCCTGGTCGAGGACCCGGACGGCATCCGGGTGGAAGTGAACCATGTGCCCGGTAAGGGGCACTTCGGCGAGGGCGGCCGGCTGGGGCCGGGCGGAACCGGGCCGGCGAGCACGTACGGCGATCACGGGTTGGGGGACGGCTAGGAAGTCGGAGGATGTGGTCGCCGCTTCGCGGCGCGGTTTCCTGGCCGCCTGCGGCGGCAGCGGGTCAGAAGACCCGCGCACCCAGCGGGCACGGCGCGGGCTCCTAGTCGAGCTCGATGACGTAGACCGTGTTGGCGGCGTCGCCGGCGACCCAGGCGGTTTCGCCGTCCGTGGCGATGCCGTTGAACAGCATCGTGTTCGGGAAGGCGCCGCTCGGCGGCACGTGCAGTTCGAGGCTGTCGGCGACGGTCGTCGCCTCGCCGGTCGACGGGTCGATCGCGACCACGCGGCCGGCGCCGGCCTCGACGACGTAGAGCGAACCGTTCGCGGCCGCCAGACCTTCCGGCTGGTCGAGGCCCTCGGCGACCGTCCCGGCGCCGCCGTCGCCGAGGCGGAGCACCGTGCCCGAGAGGTTGTCGGCGACGTAGAGGGCGCCATCGGCCGCGGTCAGACCGGCCGGCCCCGAGAGACCCTCCGCCAGCACGCGCTTCTCCTCGGGGCTCTCGGGAGAGAAGGCGATCACGTTGCCGGCGCCCCACTGGCTGGCGACGATCTCGCCCTCGAACTGAAGTGCGTCGATGGGCGCGGCGAGTTCGCCGAAGATCTGGACGAGGGCGTCCGAGGCCGGGTCCCAGAGTCGGACGGCGTTGTCGAACCAGCTCGACAGCACCAGGAGACCGTCGTCCGCGGCATGGACCGACATCGAGGTGCCGATGTCCGAGAAGCCGATCACGTCGCGCACGACGCCGAGTTCGTCGCCGGTTGCCGGATCGAGCTGGCGCAGGGCGAAGAAGTCGGCGACGACGAGCCGGGTCGCGTCGCCGTTGCCGATGAGGGCCAGGCCGCCCGGCATGTTCAGTCCGCCCTCGAGCACCGTGCGGTTCTCGTCAGGCGACAGGGCCTCGACGATGAAACCGTCGGCGAAGCTCGAGATGAAGAGGCGGTCTTCCGCGTCGAAGGCGAAGTTGTCGAGGCCGGGCTGCACGCGGGCCACGACCTCCTTGCCGCCGTCGTCGCCCACCCGGACGACCTCGCCCCGCAGGGAGTCGAGGACGTGGAGCACGCCTTCGCTGTTGAACTTGACGGCGGCTGGCACCTCGAAGCCGCTGGCGACCGTCTCCAGCTCGCCGCTGTCGACGTCGACGCGGACGACCTCGCCGCGGAACCACCGCGGACCGTAGAGCCTGCCGTCGGCGGAACCCCAGTCCATGCCGTTCAGGCCGCAGCCGGGTCCGAGATCGTCGCGGATGAGCCGCGGTTCCTGCTCACCGGTCGGGTCGAGCTCGAACAGGTTCGTGTCCATGAAGCACTGGGAGACGAACAGCCGGCCATCGTCGGAGAAGGTGATCGGGTTGACTCCGACCCCGGGCGACGCGACAACGCGCGTCTCGCCTTCCGGCGTGCGCATGCCGACTTCGCCGTTGCTGATGTCGGTCCAGTAGACCGAGCCGTCGGGGCCGAAGGCCAGGTCGTCGGGCGACTTGGAGCCTTCCTCGAGACCCCAGTTGTCCAGGATCTCGCCGCTCTCCGGGTCGATTCGCGCGAGTGCCGGGGTCACGACGGAGGTCAGGTAGAGGTCGCCGTCCGGTCCGAAGAGAATCCCGTTGATGCCGCGGAAGCTGGCGCTTTCACCGATCGTTCGGACGCCTTCGGCGCCCGTTTCCACCACCTCGGCATCCGGCGAAGCGCACCCGGCGATCAGGGTCAAGGCGCAGAGACCTGCGGTGTTGAAGGTCAGTCGTAGAGACATCGTTGCTCCTCAGTTGAGAAATGGCTCGAGTGCCACGTAGCGGATGACGAGCCCGGCCAGGGCCAGCTCTACCAGGAAGATGGCCCAGATCCCGGCACGGATCCCCCGGCCCGGACGGATCCTGGGATCCATCCGTTTCTTCTGCAGCCAGAGCACGGCGCCGCTCTGAATCGGCAGCAGCATTCCGGCGACCAGGGCGCCGATCGTGATCAGCAGTCGCGGGTTCTGGATCCACATGTAGACGGTGAAGCAGAAGATCGGGACGACCGTGCAGTAGCCGCGGATCCAGAACCTGCGGGCGGCCAGGTTCTGCCGCTTCAGGTAGCCCAGCTCCATGATGTAGTCGGGGATGAAGCGGGCCTCGCCGGCGATGAACGAGATCATCGTCGAGAACAGGATGCAGAAGGCGCCGGCGCCGAACAGCCACAGCGACCAGGGGCCCAGGGTCTGGGTGAACATTCCGGAGAGCACGGAGATCGTCTCCAGGCCGTCGGGCTCCTCGCCAAGTTTCTTCAGCACGCCGGCGCCGAGCAGGTAGAAGGGCACCGTCGCGCAGGTCAGCAGGACCAGCGTGACCCAGACGTCCGTCTGCATGACCTTGATCCAGCCACGGGCGCGCGTCTCCCACCCCGGTGCGTCGCTCTTCCCGATGAAGTTCGGGTAGCCCTTCTCGACGCACCAGTACTGGTAGGCGGAGGTTTCCGCGGAGTTGACGCCCGAGTAGCCGTAGACGGCCATGGCGGCGACGATGAACTCGGGCGGGAAGCTGAACGTGAAGCCGGACGCGAGTTCGGCCCGGGTGACGGCGAACTCCGTGCCCTGCATCAGGATCGCGCAGACGAGCGTGGCGCCGGTGAAGATCATGACCAGCGCAAGCATCACGTTTTCCAGGATCCGGTAGGAGCCCGTGGTCAGGACGGCAATGGTGATCACGGCCAGCAGTCCGGCGGCGAGGGTCGACGGCACGGCCGGGACCAGGAGGGTCAGAGCCTGGCCGGCGCCGCCGATGATGCCGCCCATACCCAGCAGTGCGGGAACCAGCGCGATCAGGGTGATGCCGACCGCGAAGCTGACGTGGCCGCGGCCGATCCGGACGCGGAAGGGGAGACGGTTCATCGCCCGCACGTAGGTGTCGCCCGAAACCAGCGTGTAGCGGGCGAGTTCCGCCTGGATCAGGGACTTGATCCAGCAGGAGAGGAGCACCCACCACAGCATGACGAAGCCGGCCGCGGCGCCGAGACCCGAGGTGAGAATCATCTCGCCCGAACCGACGATCGCGCCGGAGATGACGACGCTCGGGCCGAGATGGCGAAGTCGCCTTCTCCAGCTCGTGGGCGGTGGAGCCGCGCCGCCCTCGCGGACGGTGTAGGGATCGCTCTTCTGTTCGACGTGAGTGCCGGAGGACATTGGACCTGGTGTGTCCGCGGTCTGCACTCCCCAGTCGAGGAATCAGCCGAAGACGCCGTAGCGGACGACGAACCAGACCATCCCGAGTTCGAACAGGAAGATGCCCCAGATCGCGAGCCGGATCCACCGGCCCGGGCGGATCCTCGGGTCCATGCGGTTCTTCTGGAACCAGAGCACCGCTCCGCTCTGGATCGGCAGCAGCATGGCCAGGGTCAGAGCCCCGATCGTGACCAGGAGCCTCGGGTTCGGAATCGTCATGTAGATGACGAACGCGACGATCGGAATCAACAGGCAGTAGCCGCGGATCCAGTTCCGGCGGGCGGTCAGGTTCTGCCGGTTGAGGTACCCGAGTTCCATGACGTAGTCCGGAATGAACCGGGCCGCGCCGCCCACGGCGGAGAGCATGGTCGAGAACAGGATGCAGAACGCGCCGATGCCGAACAGCCACAGCGACCAGGGACCGAGTGTCTCCGTGAACATCTCGGAGAGCATGGAGATCGTCTCGAGGCCGTCCGGCACCTTGCCCCTGGCGCGCAGCACGCCGGCGCCCAGGATGTAGAAGGGCAGCGTGGCGCAGGTCAGGAGCGCCAGCGTGACCCAGACGTCGGCCTGGAGCACCTTGATCCAGCCGCGGGCCCTGGCCTCCCAGCCGGGCGCGTCGCTCTTGCCGATGAAGTTCGGGTAGCCCTTCTCGACGCACCAGTACTGGTAGGCGGAGGTCTCCGACGCGTTGACCCCGGTGTAGCCGTAGACGGCGATTGCCGCGACCAGGTACTCGGGCGGAAAGCTGAACGTCAGGCCCGAAAGCAGGTCGGCACGGGTTACCGCGTACTGCGTGGTCTGCATGAGGAAGGCGCATACCAGGGTGGCGGCGGTGAAGATCATCACCAGCGCCAGCATCGCGTTTTCCAGGATCTTGTAGGAGCCGGTGACCAGCAGCGCGATCGTGACCACGGCGATCAGGCCGGCAGCCCAGACAGACGACACCTCGGGCACCAGGAGAGTCAGCGCCTGTCCGGCGCCGCCGATGATCCCGCCCAGCCCCATCACCCCCGGGATGATCGCGATCAGTGCGATGACGACGGGAAAGCTGATCAGCCCCCGGCCCAGCGGGATCTTGCCGGGCAGCCGGTTCATGGCGCGGACGTAGGTGTCTCCCGAGACCAGGATGTAGCGGCTCAGCTCTGCCTGGATCAGGGACTTGATCCAGCACGAGAGGAGCACCCACCACAGCATGACGAAACCGGCGGCGGCGCCGAGGCCCGAGGTGAGGATGATCTCGCCCGAGCCGACGATCGATCCTGAGATGACGATGCTGGGACCGAGATAGCGCAGCCGGCCGCGCCAGTTCGAGGGCGGCTCGACCGCGCCGCCTTCGCGGACGGTGTAGGGATCGCTCCGCGGAGAAGGGGAGTCGCTCATCGGGGGTGAAGGCGCGACTCTACACCGTTGCGCGGCCAGGCTGGCGAGGGCGGCACTGGTACGCTCGGTACTCCTTGCGCGCCGGCGCTGGCGCCGGCGTTTCGAACCGCATGGAGATGCCCGTGATGAAGGACCGAGACCGCTCCCGCGGCACCAGGACGTTCGGCAGTGTCGCCCTGCTGCTGCTCCTCGCCACGGCTGCGTTCGCCCACCTGAAGGTGTCGAACACGAGCCCCGAGGGCGGCGCGAAGCTGAGCGGCCCGGTGCGTACCCTCAGGGTCTGGTTCAACCAGGAACCGGACGTGCCTCTGAGCAAGCTGGAACTGACAGGTCCGAACGGTCCGCTGAACGTCGAGGGCCTTCACACGATGGGCGAGAAGGACCTGATGGCCAGGGTCTCGGGGCGTATGCCGGACGGTTCGTACACCGCCAGGTGGCAGACCGCGGGCGACGACGGTCACGTCCTGACCGGCGAATGGACCTTCACGATCGACCGCGACGGCCGCTGAGACGCTGGACGCGGGTTCGTCACTGAGCTGGGAGATGGCCGGCCGCTGGGCCGTCTATCTGCCGCTGCTCCTGGTTTGCGGCGCGACCGGCATGCGCCTGCTGGAGGCGATGGGTCCACGCGACCTGGCGGTTCGCGACCTGCGGGCCGAACTGGCTCGACTTGCGCTCCTGTCGTCCCTGCTGCTGCTGGCGGCGCTCCTGCTGCGCGCCGTGTTCCAGTCGGTCGAGGTCTGGGGAGCGGGCGAGGCTCTCGCGCTCGACAACCTGCGAGTGGTGGCGCTGGAGAGCCGTTGGGGAGGACGATGGCGTTGGCAGGTCGCGGCCGCGATGGTCGCGATGCTCGGTTCCCTTGCGGCCTGGAGGTTGCCGGCGCTTGGCCTGGGGCTGGCGGCGACGCTGCCCATGACGGGCCACGCGTTCGGCAACCCTCTTGCGTGGACCGCGCAGAGCGTTCATGTGCTGGGCGCCGGATTCTGGATCGGCACGCTGATCGTCATCCTCGTTCTTCCGCTGATGGTCCCAGGGATATCGGTTGCGGAAGCGGCGTCGATGCGCCGGTTCTGGTTGGGCGCCTTCTGGCCGCTGGCGATCGTCGCCGCGACGCTCCTGGTGCTGAGCGGGGTCGTGCTGGCGATCCTCTACCTGCCGGCCTGGGACACCCTCTGGACCGAGGCGTATGGGCGAATCCTGCTGGCCAAGGTGGCCGGGAGCATGTGCGTCCTGTTCCTTGGCGCGGTGAACCACCTCCGGATGAACTTTCGCCCCGATCCACACACGGCGCCAGTGCCGCTGACTGTCGTCCTTGAGGTCGCCTTCGCGCTGGTGGTGCTAGGGGCCACGGGAGTGCTCACGAGCACCGCGCAGCCGCATGCGCACTGACGACTAGAAGTTGATCCGGCTGCTCACGCCGATCGTCCGCGGCTGGTTCGTCAGGTAGCCGACGCGGGCGCGCGTGCCGCGTTCCTGGTCGAGCGCCAGCAGGGCCCGCTCATCGAGCGCGTTGTTGACGAAGAGTGCGATGTCCCAGCGCTCGTTCAGGAAGCCGAGGCGCAGGTTCAGGAGGTCGTAGGCCGGCAGCTCGGGGTCGAAGCGGAAAGTCGTCTGCGTCAACGGTCCGCCGACCGGATTCGTCGCGGATAGGGCGAGCAGGTCGACCGTGCCTAAGCCCGGGGCGTGGTCGCCGATCTGGGTGAAGCGGGAGCCGACGTGCTGGTACGCGGAAGAGAGGTAGCCGGCCCAGGCGCCCGCCTCCCAGCGCCAGGTCGCGGCCAGGGCGGCCTGGAACTTCGGCACCGTCGGCAGCCGGTTTCCCTTCTCGATACCGGAGACGATGCTGGTCGTCCCGTCGGCCGCGGTCGAGGTCAGGGTCGACCCGAGTTCGGAGCCCGCGTAGCTGGCGGAGATCGCGAAGTCGAAGGCCGCCGAGGGCTGAGCCGTCAGCTCGAGTTCCAGTCCCGTGCTGCGGGCGCTCGGTACGTTGAAGATCAGGCGCGACGAGCAGGAGCCGGCGGTCACTGTCGTTTGCAGGTCCGAGATGTCCATCGTGAAGGCCGCGACATTGAATGTGCCGCGGCCGCCCAGGATGGTGGTCTTCGAGCCGATCTCGACGTTCCAGAGTTCTTCGTCCTCCCAGGAGTCGCGGCCGCTGAAGGTCGCGAGGTCTTCCGGAGTGCAGACGGGTACGTTCAGCGGATCATTGATGCCGCCGAGGCGGAAGCCCTTGGAGACCTGGGCGTTGAGTTGCGTGTTCCCGGTCGCCTCGAAGCTGGCGATGAAACGCGGCGCCATGCCGTCGGCGCTGGTTTCGCCTTCGGTCGGTCCCGGATCCGCGAACAGACCGTCGAAGACCTGGCTGCGCGTCTCCTCGTAGTCGTACCAGCGTGCTCCGGCGGTCAGGTCGAGCCGTTCGCTGGCGGTCCAGGTGATCTCGAAGAAGGCCGCCGTCTGGTCGAACTCGTAACTCAGGTCGGAGTAGAACAACTCGTCGGTGGCGGCGCCGAACGCGCCCGCGGTGGGAATTCCGGTCATCGACTCGAAGCCGGTGACCGGCAGGCTCTGGCCGTAGTCACGTTCGCTCGTGCTGTGGAAGACGCCCAGAACCCAGTGCGTGTACTCGTCGCCGCTCGCCAGCCGCAGTTCCTGGGTCAGGCCGGTCGCGGTCGTCGCGTCGATCAGAGGCGCGTCCAGGGTGTAGACCGCTTCGGGAAGGCCGATCGTGGGGCCGGCGACGCTGGCATACAGGGCGGTCGAGTCGCGCACGACGCGGAGGTCGCGGTCCGTCGCCGACGTGATCGAGGTGAAGTAGTAGCCGTCGGGCAGATCGACCACGACCTTCACGTCGGCGAGCAGGAACTCGTCGGTCGTTGGTTCCTCGAACTGGGTGAAGAGCTGGCGCTCGCCGAGGTCCACCGCGGGCCGGGTCGTCGTGTACGGATTGGCCAGGATGTTGAAGTCGTCGATCCGGTTCCAGCCGTCCATCTCGACTTCCTGGTAGAGGAGGCGCGGGGTGACCGTCACGTTCTGCGACGGTTCGAAGCGCAGGGCCCAGCGGGCGCCCGTTCGTGCTCCGGAGTTCACGTCCTCGTCGACGCTCAGGTCGGGTTGGACGGCGTCCATGAAGCCGGCGAGGGTCGTGTGCCAGGCCGTGATCCGCATCGCCGACGTGTCGCCCATCGGCGCGTTGACGGCGACCTTCGCATCGCCGCCCATGCCGCCGCCGCCGACCGAGTTGAGAGAGAACTCACCGAAACTGTCGGACACTCCGATTTCGGGCTGGTGCGTGATGTAGCGGACCGTGCCGGCGAGCGATCCCGACCCGAACAGCGTGCCTTGCGGTCCACGCAGCACCTCGACGCGGGACATGTCGAACAGGTCGATGTCCGGCGTGAACAGGGACAGTGAGATGACGGACTCGTCGAGGTAGATGCCGACCTGCTCCTTGACCCCGGGCTGGTCGCGGACGATCTGGCCGGCGGCGACGCCGCGCATCGCGACCTGGCTTTGGCCGGGGCCGAGGTTCTGCACGGTGAAGCCGGCGACGTTGGCGGCGATCTCCTCGAGGTTGCCGGCGCCGCGGCTGCGCAGCACGTCCTCGCTCGGGGCGACGACGGAGAACGGCACCTCCTGGACGTTCTCTTCGCGCTTGCGGGCGGTGACCGTGAGTTCTTCGGAGAAGGTCTGCTCCGGCATCGTCCGGGCTTCGTCTTCCCCGGCTTCCTGCGCCGCGGTCGGAGTGGCGATTCCACACCAGAGGATGGCGAAGGCGAACGTGAGCGACAGGAGGGCAGGTCGAGTCATGCAGTGCCTTATACGGTAACCAACCGGTTCGGGTTGGACTGTTGGCGCCGACTGGCCGTCAGGGCCGGAGTTGAGGTTCGAGCAGCTTGCTCCACTGTTTGCCGTACGGATGAACCTCGCCCACCTGCTTCTCGCCGCGGTAGACGGCGCGGCCGGAGTTGGCCCACTCGAAGATCGAGCCTTCGAGGTTCCAGACCCGGCCTCCGATCTCCGGGTCGTTCAACTGGATCAGGTCGGCCACGGCGGCGGAAGACCGGTAGCCGACGGAGCAGTAGAGGACGACCGACCGGCCCGGTTCCGCGTCGGCGATCTGGCGGGCGATGTCCTCGCCCTGAGCGTGGACCGCGCCAGGCAGATGGCTGACCTCGTACTCGAGGGGTTCCCGGACGTCGATGATCAGCGGCGGCCTCTCGTCCCTGAGCCGGCGATCCAGCTCTTCGACGCTCATCTGCGGGACCCCTGGAAAGCTGGCGCGGACCAGCGCCTTGAGCTGGGACATGCTCGTCCCGCCGCAGCCAACGGCAAGAAGGAGCGCGATCGACAGTAGCGTCGCTGGAGACCGCCGTCTCATCATGGCCCGGTCGTCACTCTCCGGCGGCGGCTCCGGTGGCTTCGGTGGACGGCGCCCGGCCGGCAGGCTGGCCGACCATCTTCATCTCGAAGGGGCGTTCCGTGTCGGCGCCCATCGTGATGGTCCCCCGGAGCACCCCCTGCGCATCGAGTTCGCCGTCGATCACGGTCGTGATCGCCGATGCCTCCGGCGTGGGGAAGTGGGTCGTCACCCGGAGGCGGTCGCCGGACCAGGCGAAGTCGTCGAGGGTGACCGTGAACATCTGCAGGCCGGACGCCAGGTAGAGGATGCCCTCGCCCTCGTGCGGCGCCCAGAAGGCGATCGGCAGGAAGCCGTCGGCCAGAAACGAGGCGTCCTGGGGGTGGCGGGAAATGAGCTCCGCCAGCTTGTCGACGTTCGCTTTCGGTCGGTGATAGCCGCCGTCCTTGCGGACGATCTCCATGAAGCCGACGAACATCTCGTTGAACACGTCGCCGCGGTAGATGATCTCGCGGGCCGGATCGGGGTTGGCGGGGTTGTCCTCCGAGTTGTCCCACACCGCTGTGACCTCGATTCGGCTCGAGGCCGGCAGATCGATCGGCTCGGTGGGGTAGTAGAGCCACTGCCAGTTGTAGTCGTACTTTGGAACGTCCAGCAGGGTCTCGCTGGTCCCGTCGGCGTGGACGATTCGGTAGGTCATCGCCTTGCCCCGAACGTGCATGTGGGGGCTGAAGGCGAGGATCTGCATGTCGTGGTCCGGTTGGAAGAAACCCTCCTCTGCGTGATGACCGGCGCCGGGCGGAATGCGGATGCCGGTGTTCGCCACCGAGACGGTCGCCACCTCCCGTTTCAGGTCTCCTTCGCCGAAGTGAATGCCGATCCGGGTCACGTCGGACGTCGCTTCGCCGAACGGGTGGTAGTGGGAGTCCATCGTGATCGTCGTGCCCGGGCCCAGAACGCGGCCGGTGCCGTCGGGGAAGACGTAGGGCGGCATGCCCGCGGTCCAGATCCCGAACACGCCGCTGCCGCCGGCGCCCTCGCTCACCCTCTCGCCGGAGCCGATCGGGCCGCCGGTCTCGCGCCGCGGCGTCGTGTACGTGGCCTGGAAGTGGTGAGTGGCGCGGCGGTCGCCGGGGAGGAACTCGATCGCCTGCACCCAGCGTTCTTCATCCAGCCCTAGTTCGATCCGCTGCTTGGGGAAGAGGTCCGGGCCTTCGGCCGGCACGTCGATCCGGTCGAGCGTCAGCACGTAGTCCGGTTCGCCCAGCGTCCAGCCTTCGGCGAAGGTGGGTGTTGGCGGCAGATCGGCCGGATCGCCCTCGGGAGCGCCGCCCGCGGCCCAGCCTGTGATCGTGGCGATCTGTGCGGCGGAAAGGGAAAGGTCGTTGCGGAACACGACGTGTTCCGACTCGCCGCTCCAGGGCGGCATGTCGCGGTTCTCGACCGCGCGCGCCATGCCGCGCGCCCAGGGTCGTGCCTCCCGGTAGGAGAGCAGGGACATGGGCGCCGCCTGGTTCGGGCGGTGACATTGCACGCACTTGTCGAACAGGATGGGCGCCACGTCGCGGCTGAAGGTCGGCGTGTCCGCCGCGCCGGCGGCCGTTGCCGAGAGCAGAAGGGCTGCAGGGATGAACGCCACAAGTGCATGCGGGCGGGGGTGGGTCGGTCGTCTCATCGCCTTTTCTCCCCAAGTGATGGCTGGGTCTGATTGGCCTCTGCAGTCTACCAGCGGACGCGCCGCCAGCAGGCCGGTGCGGTAGGCTCGATGACACGTCGAAACGTCCGTGCAGACCGTAGCGGAGGACACTTCATGCGCACCGAACGAGCCGTCTTCGCCCTCATCGTGATCATCGCCGCCGCGGTGGTGATCGTGGCTCCGGCCATGGCCGCCGGTGACGACATTCCACGCACGGCGAATGGCAAGCCCGATCTGACCGGCCGCTACAACATCGCGAGTTCGACTCCGTTCGAACGGAATCCGCGCTTCGGCGACAAGAAGTACATGGCCGTCGAAGAGGCGGAGCGCATCATGGCGGCGACGGCGGCCGCGGTCGCGAGGTCCAACGCGGCCAGCGATCCGGACCGTTCGGCGCCTCCCGCCGGGGGTGATGGTTCCGGTGGTCCCGCGGGTGCGGTAGGCGGGTACAACGCCTTCTGGACGGACCGCGGCAGCGCGCGCCACGCGATCGACGGCCAGTTCCAGACCTCGATCCTCACGGAGCCGGCGAACGGCCGCATGCCGGAGCTGTCGGAAGCGGGCAAGGCGCGGCGCGCTGACCTGCATCCCTACGCTTACGAGAACACCGGCGACGCCTGGTGGATCGAAACCGGCGACGATCCCTATGACGGCCCGGAGACGCTGTCGATTCTCGACCGTTGCCTGTACCTCAGCGCGGCGGCGACGCCGGCCCGGCCGATCCTCTACAACAACATGAAGACGATCACCCAGACCGAAGACCACGTCGTCATCCTGGTGGAGTGGATGCACTGGGCCAAGGTCGTGCGGCTCAACGGCGAGCACCCGCCGGCGGAAGTCCGGTCCCTGGGAGGCGATTCGATCGGCTGGTGGGAAGACGACACGCTGGTGGTCGAGACGACGAACTTCCTGGACAAGCCGGGCGTGCCGCGCGAGGGCCTCAAGGTGATCGAGCGTTTCACCAGGCAGAGCGCCGACGCGCTCCTGTACCAGTTCACCGTTCACGATCCCGACTACTCCGCGCCCTACGGCGGCGAGTTCCTCTGGCCGCAGACCGACGAGCTGAACTACGAGTACGCCTGCCACGAGGGCAACTACGCGATGGGCAACATCCTCCGCGGTGCGCGGTTGCTCGAGCGGGAGTACCTCGAGCGGAAGGGTCAGTCGGGCAGCACGGGTTCGGGGAACGAGTAACCCCGGGACGTCGATGGAGGCGTTCTCCTACGCGGCCTGGGACGGCCTGCTGGCCGAGGTCGTAGCAAGGGACGGCAAGGTCGATTACGAGCGTCTGGCCGCGCGCCGGCCGCTGCTGGAGGAGTTCATAGGCGAACTCGGCGAGACGTCGCCGGACAGCCGACCGGACCTGTTTCCGAGCGAGGAGGACGGCCTCGCCTACTGGATCAACGCCTACAACGCGTTCACCCTGCACGCGATCGCGGAGGAGTACCCGATCCGCTCCGTCTGGAAGACGCGCGACGGCCGGTTCTTCCAGCGGCGGCGGCACGTCGCCGGCGGTTCAGCGGTCAGCCTCGACGACATCGAGCACGAGATCCTCCGGTCGGACTACGCCGAGCCGCGCATCCACTTCGCGATCAACTGCGGCGCGAACGGCTGCCCTGCGTTTCGCTCCACTGCCTACCGGGGCGACGGCCTCCGGGACACGCTGCGTGAGGCAACCCGGGCGTTTCTGGCGAACCGCTGGAATTGCCGCGTGGATCACGAAGCGGAGCGGATCCACGTCTCCCGCATCTTCCGGATGTACGCCGAGGACTTCGCCGCCGGCGCGGGAACGCGGGAGGAGTATCGCAGCGGCGTGCTCGGCTTCGTCGCCGAGCACGCGGGCCTGGACCTGGAGCAGGTCGCCGGATACGAGATCGTCTACAACACGTACGACTGGGGTCTCAACGACACGCACCGCGATCCGAACATCGGCCCGATCACGTTCCACGAGCCGGTCGAGCACTTCTCCGCGGCCGACGGTGAACTCCGGGAACTCCATCTCTACGAGGGCAACTTCTGCAACCGGACCTGCTCCTGGTGCACGATCAACGGCTCGCCCGAGGGCTGGTACGAGCGCTACACGCCCGAGGTCCTCGACCAGGCGCTGCGCACGCTTGCCGCGGACGGCAACCTGAAGTTCTATGGCGGCGAGCCGACGCTGCACACGCGGGAGATCGTCGCCGCCATGCGCTACGTCCGCGAGCGGGGGTTCACGGGCCTCATCACCGTGTTCTCGAACGGCATCCAGGCGGAGAAGCTGATTTCGATCCTCGAGTCCGACCCGAAGAGCGAGGCCGTGCTCAACTACTCGATCTACCACGGCCGGGATGCCGACCCGATGCCGCCGTACGCCCGCGAGCGGCTCGAGGACTGGGCGCGCGCGAACCCGAACCGCATCTTCCAGGGCTACAAGGTGCTCTTCCACGCCGGCGCCGGCGCCGGGCAGGAGTTCGCGCGCGACCGGGAGTCGGAGTACCACGGCATGGGCAACCGCTGCGTGCGCTGCTTCCCGGTGCTGACCACGAAGGGCCGGTTCCACGCCTGTCCCTTCGCCGCCGAGATCGACTCGCCGCACTTCGACCTCGGCGCCGTCGGCTCGGACTCCGGAACCGTGTTCGAGAACTACCGCACCTTCCTGCAGTGGGTGGACGACGAGCTCGATCCCGCGGCGGCGACGAAAGGTGTCTCGAGCTGCGAGATGTGTCACAAGCATCTCGGCGAACTGCCGGTTCCCGAGTTCACGGCGGGTTGAAAGTCCGGCGTAGAGCAGCACCGGCGCTGCTCGCCCTGGCCGCGCTCGCCTACTGCGGCCTGTTCGCCGCGAACTCGCTGATTCGCGTCCGCACGTTCACCGCGGACTCGATGAACTACGTCGATGTCGCGCGGCGGGTGGCTGCCGGCGACGGGCTGGTGCAGTCGACCGGCGGATTCAATCAGCCGTTCTATCTGTCGGGGGACCTGGACCTCCCTTCGGCCTTCACGGCGCAGCCGCCGGGGTATCCGCTGGCGATCGCGTTGCTTGCGAGTCTGGGTGCCGACGCTGCCGACGCTGCGTTGCTGGTCGCATCGGCCTCGTACGGGGCGATTCTCTTGCTCGTCTTCCTGTTGGGGAGAAGGCTGGGGGGCGCCGGGAGCGGCGCCATCGCTCTCGGGACGGCTTTGGTTTTCGTACCGTTGACTCACCTCGGGCGAACCGCTCTCAGCGAATCTCTCGCGGTTGCCGTCGTTCTGCTGTTCTTCCTGCTGCTCGACCGGCATCTCGAAGGGGCGACGGTCGCGGCGTCGGGTGAGTCGGGTCGGCGAAGCCGTGTGCGTTGGTTGGACCTGGTGGCGCCTTCCGGTCTGGGCGTGGTCGCCGGCGCTGCGTTCGGAGTGCGCTACGCCTTGTGGCCTCTCCCACTCGTAGGCGTCGCGGCACTCTGGATCGGCGGCGGCTCGCGTTCCGGCCGAAGCCGGGTCGCGACGGGGCCGTCGAGTCTCGTGGCGTTCTCAGTTGGTGCGCTAGTGCCGATGGTCTCGATCCTGGCGCGCAACCAGTCGGTCGAAGGTCATTTCCTGCCGCCGGCGATGCCCGCCGTGACGACGCTGCCCGAGAGCCTGAGCCATGCGACGACGGCGCTCCTTGGCGGTTGGCGCTCGACCGCGCTCGGCAACTGGCCGGACGCCGCGACGCTCGCCGTCGTGCTCGGGGTTCTCGGTTCATTCGCTGTTCGAGCAGCCAGGGATTCGGATCCTTTGCGGCACGCGGCGGGCATGCGTCTGCCGCTGCTCATCTGCTCGTGGGCGATCCTCTGCCTGGCAGCGGTCGTGTGGCGCAGTACGCAGGCCAACTTCGATCCGATCGGCGTTCGGCTGGCGCTGCCGGCGACCGTCCCCCTCGTCCCGGTGTTCGGCGCCCTGCTCGCCGGTGCTCTGCCGCGAATGCGTCGCTTCGCCTGGCTGCCCGCCGCGATCCTCGTTCTCTGCGCCGGCGCCGCGTTCGTGCGTGAAGCCTCCCACTGGTCCAGCGGCCGGGACGCCCGCGCCCTGGAGTTCCGGAGCGAACGCCAGCAATGGTTGCGAGACCACACGGGCCCCGGTGATCTCATCATCGGCGGCGGCACGATGGACGTGCCCTTCCTCTTCCCGGGCCGCTTCGCCATCTCCTACGCCGGCCTGCCCTACACAGAAGTCCTGACCTATCCGGATCTCCAACGAATCGCCGATCGCCACTGCCCGGACTTCGACCGCCTTCTCCTCGTCGGCCGTCCAACGGTCCAACTCGGCGGCGCCCGCTCCGATGAAGACCCCAGCAACTGGCTCGGCCCCTTCATCGCCGATGTCCGCGCCGGCCACCACGAGCCCTACCCGCTACTCGAACCCCTCGCCGCACTCAACGAAGCCCGGATCTACAACATCACCTGTTCCTGACTTCGTCACGGACTCTGATCCTCTTCGCGCGACGGCCTCGCCGAGCAATCGTCGCGCTGCGATGACCTCCAGCCGGCCTGGGTCCGGGGAGAAGGTCCCGGCGGGCTAGAGGCGAGCGACTGTCGACGTCCTTTCAGCAACCAAGAACCTACCGGAGCGAAGCCGACCGAAGCGAGCGCCCAACCCTCACCTCCACCAAGCGGGTGCGAGCGTCCGCCGGGACCTTCTCCCCGGGCCCAGGCCGGCGGGTGCCCGCCCCGCTACGCCGGCGCCTCGGCGACGCCGGATGACTTCGCGCCGGACCAGCGGTTGAAGCCGAGGTCCCCGCGGACGTCGGCGGTGCGCTCCAGCATCATTGCGTCGCTGGGGATGCCGGTCGAGTCGGCGACGCGGACGAGGCCGTTGAAGATACCGACGGTGGCGGCCGCCTCGACGAACTTCTCAGGTCCCAGGGTTTCGAGGGCCCGGGCGCGGGCCGCGTCGAGGTCGTTCGTGGCCCGGACGACCGCTTCCGCGAACGCGGTCAACACGGCGCCGTCCTCCACGCCGCCATCGGCGGCGTCCTCCACCGCCGCGCTCAGATCGACTTCGGCTCCGACTGCGTCGCTGCTCGCCCGGAGCAGCATGGTGTGGGCGGTCGTTCAGTAGAAGCACTGGTTGAGGGCCGAGACCCTGGCCGCGAGCAGCTCGACCTGGGGGCGGGCGAGCGGGCGGTGGTCCCAGACCATGCGATCGAAGTCGGAGGCGGTGCCCGTGTACATGGCCGCGACCATGCGGAAGAAGGTGCGCACGCCCTCCGGCACCAAGCTCATCGCGCGCGCCACGTTGGCGCGCTTCCAGTCGATGACCTGGACCGGGACCCAGGCGCCGATGTCGCCCATGCCGTCCGGGCGTTCGCGGTCCGGTTCGCCGGCCTCGGGTTCGGGGAGCGGCTCGTGGTCGATCCCCATCGCCTCGCAGAAGGCGTCCGCGGCGGCCGTCGTGACAACGACCGAGGCGAGTTCGACGTAGTGCGAGTCGCCGATCTCGGAAATCACGCTGTTCGCCCATTCGCGGTCGAGCTGGGCCGGATCCGCGCCGATCTTCCGGGCCGCCTCGACTGCCTTCTCCGGCAGCGACGTACTCGGCTCGCCGCGGTCACGGTTCCACGGCGGCTCGTTGCGCTGGATGCGCTCGGCGCGGGCGAGAGCGGCGATCGCGACACGTTCGGGGCCGGTCCACCAGGTGCCGGGGCGGCCGATGTCGGCCCACGACCTGCGCAGTGCGGTGGCCATGTCCTCACGGACGGGAACGGGAAAACGCCGGTCGGCGAAGCTCATCGTGTCGAAGCTCACGGACTGCTCTCCCCGCCGGTCTTTTCCTCGTGGCGGGCGCCGCTCAGCGTGTTGGTGACCGCCCAGTTCCCTTCGTGGCAGGCGTACTCGAACATCTCGTTGTCCGGATCGAAGTAGAGCGGGATGTTCACCGTCCAGGTGTCCGTGTAGTTGACCGGATCGTCGATCGTGACCGTCCAGTCCACCGTGTGCTCGTCGACGCGGGTGAAGCGCTCCACGGAGACGAGTTCGGTGCTGACCGGGATGCCCTTGATCCGACCCTGGGAGCCGCTGGTCGCGATCCAGCCCTTGTCGGAGAAGTTCTTCGTCTCGACGACGAGCGTGTCTCCCTCCCAGTGGCCGCGGGAGTCGCCGTTCCAGAGCTCGAGGTCCTCCGGGATCCGCTCCCGGCCGTCGACGGGGATGAAGCGGACGTCGTTGATCATCTCGGAGTAGATGACCACGTACTCCGGCGTCTGCGCGATCCGGTAGTTGTTGTTGTAGCCGGCCGGAAACAGGTGCCCGGGGACGCCGCGCGTGATGCAGCGGTCCCAGACGCTCATGTACTCGTACGAGTCGAACATCTTCACCAGGTTGTCGGCGCGCACCTGCTGCGCCTCGGGCCGCACCGGGACGCGGCCGGTCGGAGGATCGACGACCAGGGAGGTCCGCCGGCTGCCGACGATCCTGGTGCCCAGCTCGAGCCAGTGCAGGTTGTAGGCGCCGACGTTCTGGCCGGCTTCCGCCTTCTGTGCGGGCTGGTCGGCGCGATTCTGGATCATGGCCTGACGAGCGGCCTCCGCCTGGGCGACCTCTTCCTCGGTGAGGAAGGCCTTGTCGCCCATCTCGACGGGCCGTTCGAAGGGCGTGAGCGTGGTGTTCGTCCACAGTCCCTGGAGGTCGGGATGACCCCAGGGAGTGCGCGGCGTCTGCCAGTCGTCCGCCGCGAGAGCGGGCGCGCCGGCGAGGGCAGCAGCCAGGGCAAGGGCGATCATCGTTCGTCTGATCATCGACGACTCCTTCGTCTGTGCGTTCGGTGTGCGCGACGCTATCAAGTCGGCCGGCGCCTCAGTCCTCGTTCATCAGCGCCTGCGCCCGTCGCCAGCGCTCGACGATCCGGTCCTCCCGCTCGTAGTCGAAACGGCCCGTGCCGGCGGCGTACAGGCCCTTCTCGTCCGGCGGGTGGTCGTGGAGATGACGGGCCGTGGCGCGCGTGGCGGTCTCCGGATCGACCACGTCCCGGTAGCCGAGCAGGTTCCGGGCCTTCGACATGTCGAGAAGCTGGTTGGACTTCTCGGCGAGCGGGAAGACGCCGCGGCAGAAGGGCGCCGGCACGCCGATCAGCTCCATTTCGGCGCCGAGTTCGTCGATGATGACCTCGGCCACGGCCCGGCAACTGATCACCCGTTCGTCGCCGGCGTTGAAGGCCTCTCCCGCCGCCTCGGGCCGCGTGGCGGCGAGGTAGACGAGCCGGGCCAGGTTCTCCGCGTAGCCGCGCTGGAAGTAGGTCACGCCGTCGTGGGGGAGGATCATGAAAGGTCGCCGATCCAGGATGCGCCTGACCACCGCCCACTCGTGGTTCATCGGCGTGCGCGGACCGTAGACGCCGGGATAGCGGAGGATGACGACCTCGAAGTCGCCGCGGCCGTGCTGCTCGAAGAGCTGGTCCTCGCCCGCGGCCACCTTGCCGGTGTAGTTCTTCGCGTCGTACTGGCGCGGCGCGAACTCCGGGATCGGAAGCGGAATGCGGCCCTCGGGCGTAGGCGGTTGCGAGCCCCTGTAGACCGGCTGGCCGGTGATCCCCACGAGACGCCTCGTCTTCCCGGCAAGCTCCTCGGCGAGCGTACGGAGCCGGCCGTACATGCACACCGCGACGTCCCACTCGCGCGAGGCGATCTTCGCGTGGATGTCGTCCCGGTCGCGGGCGTTGCCGAGGATCCGCTCTACCGGACCGTCGAAGTCGACGGGATGGCGGCCGGAGTGGAAGATGGAGACTTCATGTCCCGCGCGGAGGAAGGTGTTGACGATCGGCGGGCCGGTGGGGCCGGTGCCCCCTACAACTAGTATGCGTGCCATGGCGCGGAGTGTACGCGGGCTGTCGGCCGGACTGTTGCTCCTGGCGGGCGTCGCTGCTGTCGGTGCGCGGCAGCAGGATGAGCAGATGCGGGTGTTCACCTCCGAGCAGGCGGAGCGCGGCCAGGTGCTCTACGAGGAGATCTGCATCGAATGCCACCTCTCGAGCCTGGCCGGCGCGGACGAGGCGCCGCCCCTGCGTGGCGCGGACTTTCTCGACGCCTGGGGATTCGACGCGGTCGTCAATCTCGCGGACACGATCCGGGTCACGATGCCGCCGGAGAACCGGAACTCGCTGACGCCGCAGCAGACCTACGATCTCGCCGCCTTCGTTCTGCGGCAGAACGGGGCCGCGGCCGGGGATGAAGCGCTGACGGCGGACAGCGCCGGTCTCGGCGCGGCACTCGGCAGTCTGGGCATGGACGGGGCAGCCTCGTCCGCGTCGGACTCCGCCGCGGTCGCGGACCGCGACATTCGGGCCCCGGTCGAAGCGGTGGAGGAGGAGGTCGTCAAGCCTCCGGGAGAGCGCGAGATCGAGGGTTTCGAGCCGGTCACAACGGAGATGCTCCTCGACCCGGACCCCGGCGACTGGTTGATGTTCCGGCGCACCTACGACGGCCAGGGTCACAGCCCGCTCGACCAGATCGACACCGGCAACGTGGGCGATCTGCGCCTGGTGTGGTCGTGGGCGATGGCGGACGGCGTGAACCAGCCGACGCCGCTCGTGTACGACGGCGTCATGTACCTGGCCAACCCGGCCAACATCATCCAGGCGCTGGAGGCCGACACCGGCACGCTGATCTGGGAGTACCGGCGTGGGCTGGAAGGCGATCTGGCGCGCGGGTTCAACCAGCTCCGCAACCTCGCGATCTGGGGCGACAAGGTCTTCGTCGCAACCAAGGACGCGGCCATGCTCGCGCTCGATGCGCGCAGCGGCCGGCCCCGCTGGGAGACGCAGATCGCCGATCCGGCGAAGCGCTACTCCAACACGAGCGGTCCGATCGTGGTCGACGGTCTGGTGATCAACGGCATCAACGGCTGCATCCGGTACTACGAGGAGAGTTGCTTCATTACCGCCCACGACGCGGAAACGGGCGAGGAACGGTGGCGTACGTACACGATCGCCCGGCCCGGTGAACCGGGCGGCGAAACCTGGGGCGATCTGCCGCTCATGCAGCGCGGCGGCGGCGACTCCTGGATTCCGGGCAGCTACGACCCGGAGCTGCGCTTGCTCTACTGGCCGGTGGCGCAGGCCAAGCCCTGGGTGCCGGTGAGCCGGGGACTCACGATCGACCACGAAGTGCTGTACACGAACTCGACCCTGGCGTTGCGGCCGGAGGACGGTGCGCTCACGTTCTACTACCAGTACGTCCCCGGCGAGGCGCTCGACCTGGACGAAGCGTTCGAGCAGGTGCTGATCGACCGCGGGGGCCGGAAGCTGCTCCTGACCTCCGGCAAACACGGCATCCTGTGGAAGATCGACCGTTCAGACGGCTCCTTCGTGAGTCTCAGGGAGATGGTGTTCCAGAACGTCTTCGACTACATCGACCGCGAGACCGGCGAAGTGCGCTACCGGGAGGACATCGCCTCGGCCGAGATCGGGGAGTGGGTGTCCGTGTGTCCCAGTACGGCCGGCGGCCACAACTGGCAGGCATCCTCGTACAGCCCGGAGGAGGGTCTTCTGGTCGTTCCGCTGAGCCAGAGCTGCCTTGAGATCTCGGCCACGCAGAACCGCTTCGAGGAAGGCGGCGGCGGCCAGCGAGCGGACCGCAAGTGGTTCGCCATGCCGGATACGGAGGGGCGTCTCGGCAAACTCGCCGCCTATGACGTGGACACGATGGAGGAGGTCTGGAGCATCGAGCAGCGCCCGGCTTTTCTCACCGCCGCGCTCACGACGGCCGGCGGCGTCGTGTTCGCCGGCGACATCGACCGCCGCTTCCGGGCCTGGAAAACGGCGACGGGCCGCGAACTCTGGGGTACCCGCCTGCCGACATCGGTGCAGGGCTTCCCGGTCAGCTACGAGGTCGACGGCGTCCAGTACGTGGCGGTGTCCACGGGTCTCGGCGGCGGCAGTCCGCGTTTCGTGCCGGCCGCCGTCAGTCCGGAGATCCGCTATCCGCGCAGCGGCAACGGGCTGTTCGTCTTTCGCCTGCCGTAGTGCGGGCTTCGCTATAGTCCGCCATCATGAGAAAGCTCAGTTCGACCGTGTCGCTGGCTGCGGTGCTGTTCTTCGCCGCGGCCGCCGTCGCGCAGTCGCAGGAGGGCGCCTACCAGGCACCGAAGACGCCGGATGGCGATCCGGATCTGAACGGCATCTGGCAGGCGATGAACAGCGCCCACTGGGACCTCGAGGCTCACGCCGCGGGGCGCACGCCGGTGCCCGCGTTTGGAGCTCTGGGGGCCATTCCGGCCGGGCTGAGCGTGGTCGAGGGCGGCAGGATCCCTTACCAGGACGGTGCGCTCGAGCAGCGCAACGCGAACCGGGAGGACTGGTTGAACCTGGACCCGGCGGCGAAGTGCTTCATGCCCGGAATCCCGCGGGCCACCTACATGCCGCTGCCGTTCCAGATCGTGCAGACGCCGAAGGCGGTCTTCTTCGCCTACGAGTGGGGCGGCAACAGCCGGGCGGTCCGTCTCGACCGGCCGGGCACGAGGGCGGAACTGCCTTCCTGGATGGGGTACTCGCTCGGTCACTGGGAGGGCGACACCCTGGTGGTGGAGGTCACGGACCAGGTCGCCGACACCTGGTTCGACGCGTCCGGGAACTTCCACAGCGAGGAGCTCCAGGTCGTCGAGCGGTACACGCGCACCGGATCGGACTCGATGCACTACGAAGCGACGATCACCGACCCGAACGTGTTCACCGAGCCGTGGACGATCAGCATGCCGCTCTACCGGCGCCTTGAAGAGAACGCGCGCCTGCTCGAGTTCAAGTGCATTCCGCTCGGTGGAGAGGACGCGGCCTACGGCCATCTGCGCCGCGGGGCGACGCCACAGCAGTAGAAGGAGTCGAAGTCATGAAGTACCGACCGTCTGCAAGCACCGTCCTTCTCGTCGTCGCTGCCCTGGTTGCCACCGGGGCCTTGTACGCCGAGGATGAGAAGCTCGTCACGTCCTGGGGCGTTCCCGACCTGCAGGGGACCTGGGACTTCCGCTCGATCACGCCGCTCGAGCGGCCGGCGGAGTTCGGCGACAAGGCGACCCTGACCGCCGAAGAGGCGGCGGCCCTGGAGCAGCGGCGCAGGGAGGCGCGCGCCGCGCGGGAAACCTCAGGCGTACCGGACGTCGATCCCAGTCAGGGCGACGTCGACGTCGGCTACAACTCCTTCTGGCTGGATCTCGGCGACAAGGTCTCGGGCACGATGCGCACGTCTCTGATCGTCGATCCGCCGAACGGCCGCCTGCCGAAGATGACGGAGAACGCCATCCGCCGGGTGAACGAACGCTACGCCCTCTGGGGCCAGCCGCCCGCCGGGCCGGAAGAGCGCAACAGCTTCGAGCGCTGCATCGTCGGTTTCAACGCCGGCCCGCCGATGACCCCCGGCGCCTACAACAACATGATGGAGATCTTCCAGTCGCCGGGGTACGTCGCGATCATGACCGAGATGATCAACGACCACCGGGTCATCCCCACCGACGGCCGGGAGCACGCCGACGAGAGCATGCGCTTCTGGAAGGGCGATTCCTCGGGCGCCTGGGACGGCGACACCTTCGTCGTGACGACGAAGAACTACACCGAGCACACCGCCTTCCGCGGCACCGGCCCGAACCTGGTGCTCACCGAACGCTTCACCCGCACCGGACCCGACGCCCTGCTCTACGAGTACACCGTCGACGACCCGGAGTCCTTCGAGGCGCCCTGGACCAGCGCGCTGGAAATGCGCCGCAGCGACGACCCGGTCCTCGAGTACGCCTGCCACGAAGGCAACCGGGCGATGACCCTCATGCTCCGCGGCGCCCGCCACCGCGAGCAGGAAGGCACCGCCGAAGACGGCAAGGACTGGCTGGCAAGCTGGTACGGCGGCCAGAACCGCGTCGACGCCGCCCGGCAGGCACTGGAGGCGGCGAAGGAAGAGCAGGACCGGTGACTGATTTCGACTTCTTCATCCTGCTGGCTGTGGCCTTTATCGGCCTGGAGGTTGTTGCCTCCTTCGGGGTGCTCGACGACAACGAGGAATCGAGCCCGGCCGCCGGGGACGGCTGAGCTACTGTTCGGTCGGGTCGGCGCCGTCCCGGGGCGCGCCGGTGCCGGAGGAGCCCATGAAGAGGCTGCGGCCGTCGGGGAGCTTCATGTCCCGGCCGCTGCCGCGGCAATTCGGCGTGCACAACTGGTCCTTGCTCTGGTAACCGCGGACGACGACTTCCGTGCCGGGCCTCAGCAGGGTACGGGTCAGGCCGCGGCGCACGAGCGTATTCGGCGTGCCGGCCTCGAGTTCCCAGGTCATCGTTTCGCCGCTCTCCAGGGTGGTTTCGACGTGGACCCAGGCGTGGGGGTTGATCCACTCCACCTTGGTGATCGTGCCCTCGACCTTGATCGGCAGGTTGGCGTCGAACTCGGCCGAGAAGGCGTGGTGGGCGGCGGATGGGCCGGTCGCGCTCAGGGTCAGCGCGAGGACGGCCGCGGGCAGGACTGGGCGGACTCGTCGGGACATTTGGACCTCCTGTTGGCGTTGATCTTAGTTGAGAACGCTTCTCCCGGTTGGGAGTATCATTGTTCGCACAGGCCCTCCCGTGGCTCGCGGTCCGGTTGGTAGGTCGACGCTTGCCAGACGACGAGCCGCTCACCCATTGCCGGAACCCGGAGTATGGAGGCGATATGCACGCCAAGTCCCTGTTGATCCTGCTGATAGCCCTCCTTGTGGCCCTTGGAGGAACTGCCTTCGCTGCTGGCGACGATGACGAGGCCGCGGCGCCGGAAGCATCCCCGGTTTCGCCAGTCGACAGGCCCCCGCCCCAGGAAGACGAAGAGAACGACGACGAGGACCAGGACGACGAGGACGACGTCCTCGACTTCCACGCCCACGATGTAGTCGTCGTCACCGGCTCGGCGATCGAGGAACCGGCCGTCGACCTCCCCTTCGCCGTCGAGGTGTTGAACCGGGAGATGCAGAAGGAGCAGGGCTCGCTTCAGGCAGTCGATCTGATGAAGAGTCTGACCGCGTCGTCCGGCGTCATCGGCGAGGCGAACAGTTGGTACAACGACCAGGGAACGGCGGTGCCCGAGAACGTCGCCAACGTGAACCTCCGGGGCCTTGGGGCGTCGCGAACCCTGGTGCTGCTCAACGGCAAGCGCCAGGTACCGCTGCCGGCGAGGCTGTTCGGCGGCCGCTTCGTCGACGTCAATGCCTTCCCCTCGCTTGCCATCGACCGCATCGAGGTGCTGAAGGAAGGCGCGGCCGCGATCTACGGTTCGGACGCCGTGGCCGGCGTCGCCAACTTCGTCACCCGTGACGAGTTCACCGGCTTCGAGGTTTCGCTCTCCCACGAGAGCATGGACGGCGCCGGCGACTCTTCGGCGGGCGCCATCTGGGGCGGCAAGCTGGGTAACTCGGAACATCATCTCGTGTTCTCCCTCGAGCGCACGGAGCGCTCGCATCTCGGCGCCCGGGAGCGGGCGTACACGCTCCAGGACCGCGCCACGGGCTGGTTCTGGGGTTGGTCCAACACCGGCAATCCGGGCATCTTCCTGCGGCCGAATCTCACCGGCGGCGAGAGTTCGTCCGCGTTCGTCGAGGAGCTGGCCCGGGCGCGCAACGGCGCCGCGGGTACGGACTACTTCGTCGATCCCGCGTGCAACGGCCTCGGGGGCTACGACCGCGGCTGGACCTGCGCCTTCCGGTATCAGCCGTGGGACAGCCTGATCGAGGCGACCGAGACGAACCGGTTCTTCGCAGAGCTGAACGGTCCGCTTGCCGAGGGCACGACGTACCACGTGGAGGCTCTTTACGCCGAGTCGCTCATTCCGAACTACGTGACCACGCCTTCCTTCCCTCCGGTGTCCCTGCTGGACGGCCTGCAGTTGATCTCGAACGAGCACCCGGGGCGCACGGAGTTCTGCGACAGCTCCTACGGAGTGGGCGGCTTCGCTTCCGGCGAAGACTGCCTGCAGGACGACTGGTACTTCTACGGTCGTCTGGTGGGCAACGCGGGTCCCGGGCGCGGCCTGCGGCGGGGCACTGAGACGACCCGGATCGCGGCGAACATCGACCACGATCTGTCGGTCGGCGGCAAGGCGGCCAGCCTGGACGTCGGCGTGAACTACTCGCGTGCGACGGGCAACATGAACCACCCGGCGGAGTACGCGTACCGCAAGTTTCTCGCCTTCCGCGGCTTCGGCGGTCCGAACTGCGGGGTCGGCGTCGTGGCCGACGACACGAGCCCTTCGGGGATGCGGCTCGGGAACACGGGTTCGGCCCAGCCGGGCGTCGGCGACTGCACGTACTACAACCCGTTCGGCAACGCGATCGAGTTCTCCGCCCAGCCGGGCGCGCCATGGGAGAACAGCGCGAATCCCATGTACGTCGCGGGCCTGGAGAACAACCGGGCAATGCTCGACTGGATCAACGAACAGGTGAACGTCGAGAACGAGGCGGAACTCGTCGTGGCCGAGGCGACACTGTCGGGCAACTGGCTGCCTCAGAAGCTCGACTACGCGTTCGGTTACCAGTATCGCCACCTCGACGTGAGCGCGATCCCGAACGCGGTCGGCAACTACGCCCTGAATCCCTGCGTCGTGCCGGGCGACCGGTCGTGCCTCGACCCGGTCACCGGCAGACAGACCGGGGCACGCGCCGGAGCCTTCACCTTCACGTCGGGCTACTACCCCTACGGCGACTCCCAGGCCGTTCACCGGGTGTTCGGCGAGCTGTCGCTCAACGCGCTCCGGGGCGACATGCAGTTCGCGGCGAACTACGAGGTCCACGACGAGATCGACAGCTTCGATCCGAAGTTCTCGGGCCGTTGGCAGCTCTCGGCGGGCGAAGATCACGTGCTGGCGTTTCGCACCTCGGTCCAGACCACGTTCCGCGCGCCCTCGGTCGACGATCTGAACGAGGAGATTCGCACGACGCTCGAGTACCTGAACACGGTCGGTGTCTACAAGGCGGTCGACGCGTTCGGCAGCCGGGCGCTGAAGCCGGAGCAGGCGTTCACCTACAACCTGGGTCTGGTGCTCTTCGCCTCGCCCGGAATCGACGTGACGCTGGACTACTGGAGCTACGACTTCGACGACGTGATCGCCCTGCTGCCCCAACAGGAGGTCGTGCGGCTGTACGCGGAAGGCTACGGCGGCAACCAGGCGGCGCTCAACGCGGTGATGGGCAGAGTCGTCTGCCCAGGCGGGGTAACGGACGGTTCCTGCGTTCCCGGCGACATCGAAAGGGTGCGGATCGACCTGATCAACTGGCCGGGCATCAAGACCTCGGGCTTCGACTTCCATCTGCACGGCAACGTGGATGCGGGCCCCGGGGAGCTCTCCTTCGGCGTGGACAGCACGTACACGCAGAGCTACGAGTTGAAGAAACTAGAACGTGACGGCGTCGTCTACCGCGAGCAGAAGGACGTCGTCGGTCTCCTGAACCGTGACACGCCGATCGCGCCGCCGCTGCCGGAGATGAAGACACGGGCCTCGCTCGGCTACCGCTGGGGCGACTACAGTCTGATCGGTTGGGCCAACCACATTTCGTCCTACGAGGACAGCAACGTGGCCTGGACGCCGCCCGACCTGCTGCCGATCGACGAGTGGCTCACGTTCGATCTGACGTTCCTGTGGCGCTTCCCGCGGCTCGGTTTCGATCTCGCGCTGTCGGCGATCAACCTGACCGACGAGGATCCGCCTCTCGTCTTCTTCGAGCAGTCCTTCGACGCCCTGACCGCGAACCCGAAGGGTCGGCGGTTGAAGGCGCTGATGACTTATCGCTTCGGCAACTAGATCCGTCGAGACAGGCAGGGCGAGTAGGATGGCGGGGCAGAGGCCCCGCAGGAGACCCGTCGACGATGCCCAACACTCCGTTCGCGGTGGGCGCCCTCGTTTTCGGTCTTCTGGCGTCGCCCGCGGCGGCACAGGAGGTCGGCGGCGACCCGCCAGCCGAGCCCTCGGAGAGCGAGCTGGCGGCCCGGGTGCGGGCGGATGTGGACGAGACTTCGCTTCGCTGGCTCGGCATCGCGCGGGTCCGGTACTCGATTCCTCTTGAATTCTCGGCGGGCGGTGGAGCCATCCTCGCGCGCATGCCGGCCAGTCATGACTGCACCACCTTCTGCGAGTACCGCGGCTTCGTCGCGCAGATCGAGCCGGGCTCGGCGGGAGGGCAGCTCGGCGTCGGCTACGCCCGGGTGATCGCCGCGAACAAGCCGCGTGCGGCCTTCCTGAACAACGTCTACGTCGGCTGGAGCGCTCGCGCCGTTCTGGTCCGCACCTGGGGAGACTCCGAGCTCGATCCGGCGCGGCAGACGCTGGCGGGCTTCGAAGGGCAGTTCGCGCTGCCTCGCATCAGCTTCAACCTGGGTGTTTTGCGCCGGATCAGCTCCGCTCACGAAGACGCCGACCGCTACGTGTACACGGCCGGCATCGGTTGGGGCTTCTGATGCGGGGAACGGCGCGCCCGGCGTCCGCGCACTTCGGGCTGTTCGCCCTGGTCGTGGCGCTGCTTCTCGGACTTGGCGGCGGCGACGCGGCCGAGGGCCTCGAGACGGACCAGTTCTTCGCCTGGGGCCGCCACCTCGAGGACATGACCGAGGTGCTGAACGCCCGCGTCAACCTGGAACTTGAGCGCCTGGTCGCCGAGCTGAACCGGGACGGCAGGGAGCGCCGCTGCCAGAACGTGCGGTTCCGGTTCTTCAAGCGTCATCGCATGCTCTTCTTCGACGGCTTCGAGACCTGGTCGGTGAACTCGCCGCTCGTCAGCCGGTCGCCGTCCGGGCCCGAGGAGATGCGGGAGTTCGAGCGGAAGTACCTCTACGGCGGAACGTCTCCGTTGTTCGACACCGGCCGCTGGATGCCGCCGAGTCCGACGGTGGAGGTCGACGGCGTACGGCTCGGCACCGACAAGCTGACGCATCTGCTGGGAACCGCCTGGTACTACCATCGCTGGTACCGCAAGGCGAGTCTGCGGGGCGCGACGCCCGCCGAAGCGGAGGATCGGGCGGTTCGCCGCGGCCTCCAGCATGAGATCACGATTCTCGGCAGGGCCGTCTCGGGTGTCCTCTCCCTGGCCGACCTCGAGGCGAACTACGAGGGGATGTGGTTCTACGAGCACCTCTGCGCCGGCGACGATCCCAACATCGTCTACGACGCGGGAGTGTGGCGTCTCCGCAGGCCGTTCGATCTGCGGGACTACGTGACGCCCGAATGGGACGAGTCCTACCAGCCGAACATCTACGTGCGGCGGAAGTGGGAGAAAGTGAAGCAGCGGATGCTGGGATACTGTTCGATGCTTGAGCACCCGCGGGTGAGGGCGATGCGTCAGGCCTATCGGGAAAGGGACCGGGTCACCGAAACGGAGAGGTTGATCGATGAGATGGTCGTTGCCGGAAAGCTGCCCGATCCGTCGGGGTTTTCGATCGAGAGGGTGTGCCGTGAAGCTGCGAACTGAAGCGGTGCTGGCGGTTGCGCTGCTGGCTCTGGCCTGCGGCGAACCGGCTGCGGAAACCGATGTCGCGGCGGCCGAACCGGCCCTGGAGCTGATCGGCGTCGGTTCCTGCCTGAGGCAGGACCTGCCGCAGCCGATCTTCGACGCGATCCTCGACGACGACCTGGACCTCTTCGTCTTCCTCGGCGACAACGTCTACGGCGACGTCGAGTCCGAGGACCTGCGCGAACTGCGCGACGCCTACGCGATGCAGGCCGAGGCCGACGGCTTCTCCCGCTTGCGCGCCGAGGTGCCTCTCGTCGCCACCTGGGACGATCACGACTACGGCCTGAACGACGCCGGCGCCGATTTCTTCGGACGCGAAGAGGCTCAGCGCATCTTCGAGGACTTCTGGGACGTGCCGCCGGACTCCGAGCGGGCCTCCCGGGCGGGCGTCTACGATGCCGTGACTTACGGTCCGCCGGGACAGCGGGTCCAGCTCATCCTGCTCGACACGCGGTACTTCCGATCCCCTCTGCGGCTGACCGACGAGCGCGGTGCGCCGGGCAAGGAGCGCTACATGCCGGATCCGGATCCCGCGAAGACGATGCTGGGCGAGGAGCAGTGGGCGTGGCTTGGTCAAGTGCTCCAGGAGGAGGCGGACCTGCGCATCCTGGCGTCGTCGATCCAGGTGATCGCCGATGGCCACGGCTACGAGGCGTGGCGGAATCTACCGGCCGAGCGCGATCGGCTCTATGCCCTGCTTCGCGAGACCGGCGCCAACGGCGTGGTCATCATCTCGGGTGACCGGCACCGCGCCGGCATCTATCGCGACGACGATGCTCTCGACTATCCGCTCCTGGAACTCACGGCGAGTTCGCTGAACTCGGCTTTTGCCAGTGAGGAAGAGGCGGGGCCGTCCCGGCTCGGCCCGACGTACCGGTCCGAGAACTACGGTGCGCTGAAGATCGACTGGGCCGCCCGGTCGGTCTCGCTGGAAGCGCGTGGGATGGATGGTGAGACGGTGCTCGCGGAGACGCTCAATCTGGATGACCTGCACAGCAGTCGCTAGCGCCGCAGGACTGGGTGCGCCGGCGCCCTCGCCGGCATCCGGCGCGAAGCGCCGCTCCGGCAGGCGTTCGAGGTACATGAAGGAGACGCAACCATGACGGCGACGCACGGACCCGAAGCCCAGGAGATTGCCGGCGTCTCACGGCGGCAGGTCATTCACGCGCTGTCCCTCGCGGGCGCCGCCGGACTGCTGGCCGGCTGCAACGGCGATGCGACGACTGCCGCGGATAGCGGCGCCGATGTTGCCGCCGGCCCGATGCCCGACGATCTCTGGCGCGCCAGCGCCGGCGAACTCGGGGCTGCGATCCGCCGGGGGGAGGTTTCGAGTCTCGAGGTCGTCGAGTCCCATCTCGCGCGCGTCGACGCGGTGAACGGTCATCTCAACGCGGTCGTGCGCGTGCTGGCCGACGAGGCCCGCGCGGCCGCCAGTGCCGCCGACGAAGCTGTTGCCGCGGGCGCCGAGCTCGGCCCGCTCCACGGTGTGCCGATCTCGGTCAAGGACAACATCGCCGTCGCCGGTACACCGACCACCAACGGCGTACCGTCGCTCGCGGAAGAGAACGCCGAAGAGGACGCGCTGATCGTGACCCGGCTCAAGGAGGCGGGTGCGATCGTGCTGACCCGGACCAACCTGCCCGATCTCGGCCTGCGCGTCCACACGGACAGCTACCTCTACGGCGTGACCAGAAACCCCTGGGCCGCGGACCGCAACGTCGGCGGTTCGAGCGGCGGGGAAGGCTCGGCACTGGCGAGCGGCATGAGCTGCCTCGGGCTCGGCAACGACATCGGCGGTTCACTCCGCATCCCGGCCCAGTGCAACGGCATCGCGTCGCTCAAGCCGACTTTGGGCCGCATCGCGAGTGCAACCGGCGGCAGCATGTCCGGCCAGTTGATGGCGGTCGACGGTCCGATGGCCCGCCGCGTTGCCGACTTGCGCACTGCCTACGAGTTGCTCGGCAGGTACCACCGGAGCGACCCGCTATCCGTTCCCGTACCGCTGGACCTCGAACGCCCGGCGGAACCGGTCAAGGTTGCTCTGGTGCCTGAGCCGAGCGGCGGCTCTACGCACCCGGACATCGCCGCGGGCGTCCGCGCCGCGGGAGACGCGCTCGAAGCCGCGGGCTACGCGGTGGAGGAGGTCGAGCCGCCGATGGTCGCCGAGGCCCGCCGCGCCTGGGAGGTCCTGCTGGGCTACGAACTGAGCGTCACGCGCTCCGCGCTGGAAGAGATCATGTCGCCGGACGCTTTCGACTTCCTGAACCGCGCGCTCGATCTCTTCGCGGTCGAGTCGCCGGTCGAGTACATGGCCTCCTACGGTCAGCGCCACGCGGTCGCCAGCGCCTGGCAGGAGTTCCAGGAGGACTTTCCCGTAACGGTCGGCCCGATCATGACCCAGCCGCCCTTCGTCATCGGCTACGACCTGCAGGACCCCGGCGACGTGCTCGACCAGATGCGCTTCGAAGTCGCACTCAACCTGCTCGGCCTGCCGGCCGTCTGCGTGCCGACCGGCGTCGCCAACGGCCTGCCGCAGGTGGTCGAAGTGATCGGCGGCCGCTACCGCGAGGGTCTTTGCCTCGAGGCGGCCCAGGCGATCGAGGACGCGCTCGGCATCGTTACGCCGATCGATCCCGTGATGGCCTGAGCGCCGCTCGCCGCCGACTCAGTGGATCTCCGCCGCCTCGCCCCAGGCGGCTTTCAGCTTCTCGAAGCTGAAGTCGTCCTCCTTGGCGGCGTTGATGATGACCCGTTCGCGCCGAGCGATCAGGTCGGCCGCCGCTTCGACCTGGTCGGCAACGTCGGCCGGAACGACGACCGCGCCATGCTGATCGGCGTGGATCAGGTCGCCGTCCGAGACGGCCATGCCGGCGACGGTTACCGGACCGCCGTAGTCGACCACGTGGACGAACGCATGTGACGGTCCGACCCGTCCGGCGAGCAACTGGAATCCCTCGGCGACGTCGTCGAGGTCGCGGATGCTGCCGTCCGTGATCACGCCGAGACAGCCCAGGCCGCGGTGGATGTTGGAGTTCACTTCGCCCCAGAAGGCGCCGTAGCCGCGGGCGCCGTCGTCGAGGTCCTGGATGACGGTGATCGTCGGGCCCTCGCCGGAAGCCAGGTACTCGTAGTAGCCGACGGAGGCGCGGCGCGCCTGTTTCGGATCAGCCGCGTTCGGGTGCTGGGCGCGGATACGGGCGGTTCGAGCGAAGCCGACGATAGGCGGCAGACCGGGCTTCGCGCAGACTAGCGGGTCCACGGTGTAGCCGTGGCCGCGGCGCTTGGGCGCCACGACCTCGAGCGCGTTGCAGACGGTGGGGGTGTCGAGGGAACGGAGAGCGTCGAGGACGGCTGAAGAAGTCATGGGCGGGGATACTAGAACGGTTGCTTGACGTCTCGGGAGGTCGAGTGTAATGTTGACAACGTCAACAACGCGGAGGAGAAACCGTGAACGAGGAACTGAGCCGGTTCGTACGAGAAGCGTTGTCGCGGGGCGCGAGCCGCGACGAGATTCGGGAGGCGCTCGCCGATGCGAGCTGGCGGCAGGCCGACGTCGACAAGGCGCTCAGCGCCTGGGTGGACCGGGACTTCGTGGCGCCGGTCCCGCGACCGCGTCCCTATCTCGGCGCCCGGGAGGCCTTTCTCTACCTTGTCCTCTTCGCGGCGTTGTACACGGCGGCGATCAGCTTCGGCAACGTGATGTTCGTGCTGATCAACCGGGCCTTCGCCGATGTGGCGTTCACTTTGCCGGCGGCAGCTTCCGCCGAGATGCTGCGCTGGGGGCTGGCGTATCTCGTCATTTCCTTCCCGGCGTTTCTGCTGATTCAACGGGTGGTGAGGCGCACGCTGCGCAGCGATCCGGACTTGCGCTCGTCGCGGATCAGGAAGTGGCTCACGTACCTGACACTGTTCGTCGCCGCGGGAGTTCTGGCCGGCGACCTGATCGCCCTGGTGTTCTTCGGGCTGGGCGGTGAACTGGCCGTACGGTTCCTTCTGAAGGTCGGCGTCGTGGCGGCAATTGCCGGCAGCGTGTTCGGCTACTACTTCTGGGATCTCCGCCAGGATGACGTGGAAGCGGCCGAAGGCGGCCGGGCGCCGAAGCTGCCGACCGTCTTCGCAGGCGTGTCGGCGGTCGCCGTCCTCCTGGCGGTCGTGCTGGGACTGGTTGCCGTCGGTTCGCCCGGAAAGGCGCGCGAGCGCGGGCTGGATGTCGCCCGCGTAGGAAACCTGCGGGACATCGTCCGGGGCGTCGACATCTACTGGGAGCGGAACGGCTCCCTGCCCGCGGGCCTGGAATCCCTCAGCGGCGAGCGGGACATCAACATCGCGTCGATCGTCGACCCGGAAAGCCGGGAGCCCTACACCTTCAGGGCTGCGGGGGAGAAGGCGTACGAACTCTGCGCGACGTTCAGCCTCGATGCGCCCACCGATCAGGCGTCGCTACGGATGTATCCCTACCGGGAGCGGTTCTGGAGGCACCCCGCCGGCTACCACTGCTTCGACCTCGAAGCGATCGAGCCCGATGCGCGGCGCTGGTGATCCGGTTGGCGTCTCCTAGACGGCGACCTGGACCTGAACCCGTTGCGACAGCCGCGCGCCGAGGAGGTGCGAAGCATCTGCGACCATCTCGTGCAGGATCTCGCTGGCCGGACGTGTCTCCGTCAGCATGCCCGACGTCTGTCCCGCGGCGTTCATCAGCAGGTCGTCCCTGCCGGCGGCGCTGATGGAGTGCAGCAGGTCGCGGGTGAGAACGCCCTGGAGTCCCATCGGCAGCGCCCGGATGCCGCTCGCTTCCCACGACTCGATCAGCGGGTTCGTGATGTTGCGCATCGTCTTGCCGCTGTAGAGACGGGTGACCACCGTGTCCTCGGTGCCGGCCTCCAGGATGCGCTGTTTCTGCAGGGCAGGCTGATTCGCCTCGTCGGAGACGAGGAAGGCGGTCCCGCACCAGGCGCCGATGGCGCCGGCGGCGATGACCGCCGCCAGTCCGCGGCCGTCGGCGACGCCGCCCGCTGCAACGACCGGTAACGGCGCCACGGCGTCC
Source organism: Thermoanaerobaculia bacterium (assembly GCA_022826745.1). GTDB lineage: Bacteria > Acidobacteriota > Thermoanaerobaculia > Multivoradales > Multivoraceae > Multivorans. The sequence continues at coordinate 101,955 of JAJDUI010000002.1, forward strand.
ATGACCTGGGGCAGAAGCGCCAGGGTGCCGATCTTGCCGGTGTGGCCGCCGGCTTCGGTGCCCTGGGCGACGACGATGTCGGCGCCGCCCTCGGCGACCCGGCGGGCGGCGCGGGCATTGCCGACCAGCGAGACGATCTTGATGCCGGCGTCCTTGAGCGCCTTCGAGAAGGGCGCCGGGGAACCGAGCCCGGAGGCGAACACCGGTACCTTCTCCTCCAGTAGGACCTCCATCTGGGCGCCGGCGTAGCTCTGGCCCTCGGGCACCTCCCAGGTCGGTGGCGGGGGCGGCGCCTCGAGCCACTCGATGCCCAGGTTCTCGGCCATCTTCCTGAGCGCGTCGCGGGTTTCCGGCGGCACCAGGTCGCGGCTCGGCGCCGTCGCCGGTTCGCTGCCCGCGTCCTTCGCGGGCGTCGAGAAGATGCCGCCCCTGACGTGCAGGAAGTTCGAAGCCAGCAGCAGGTCGACGCCGAACGGCTTGTCCGTCTTCGCGCGCACCTTGTTGATCTCGGCCCGCAGGTCCTCGGGGCTGTAGGCGACGCCTCCGATCACGCCCAGGCCGCCGGCCTCGGACACGGCCGCGACCAGGTCGGCCTTGGCGACCGGTTCCGCGCCGCCCGCCACGGGCCCCATGCCGGCGGAGAACACGGGATACTCGATCCCGAGCATGTCGCAGAGTTCGGTGCGCAGGAAGGGACGGGACATGGCGGCTCCTCTCGAGTCAGCGACCGGCTGCGCCAACGGTGCCGAGGTCGGCTGCGGGGCGTGTCGGTCGACGGTCGGGTTCGTGTTCGGCCCGCGAGTATACGCGGGCCGAACGCAGCTCAGAGCAGGTCGAGCTGGGGAATGCGGAGCTGGTTCGCGACCGCCTCCTCGACCGTGTCGAGCCAGCTTTCCCGATGCTCCGGATCGAGTACGAGGACCCCGATGCGGCGGTCCTCCAGTTCGTTCCAGAGCCGGTCGTCGATCTGCTGCCGGAAGGCCGGGTCGACAGCGCGGACGCCGTCGGGTTGCGCCTCGCTCCCGCGCAGGATCGGAACGTAGACCTTCAGGTCGTACGTCGCGCACCAGGACTCGATCAGGGGCTCCAGTGCCGGCTGGCGGCCGCGGGCGAACAGAAGGTAGACGTAGTTGTCGAGGATGCTGCGGTCGCAGATCACGACCGGCGACCGGGACTCGGCGGCCAGTTCGTCGGCGATCTGGGAATGGAGGATCCACGACTGGGCCTCCAGGGTCGTTCCCTCGTTGAGCGGCAGCGGACAGCGTCGCGCCACCTCCACGACGACATCGAGGTTGATGTCGCGGCGTTTCAGACGTGCGGCGAGTCCGTAGGCCAGGGTCGTCTTGCCGACGCCATGGGTGCCGATGAAGGCGATCTTGTAGGGCATTGGACAGTGTTCAGACTACAGCCGTTGCCGCCGGTCGTGAGAGGATCCCCGCGATGCTTCGTCTCCGAATCGTGGCGGTCCTGCTTCTGTTTGTGGCCGCGTGCGCGCCCGCGCCGGAAGAGTCCCTCGACGGCGACTGGCCTGATCGTTCGCCCCGGTTCGATGTAGTCGAAGAACTGCGCGCCGACCTGCTCCGTCCGCGTTCGGCCGCCGACGGCGGCGGTACCGCCACCGTCGAGGCCCTGAGGGGCCCGGCGGTCGCGGGCAGTCCGGGAAGCTGGCGGATCGTCTACAGGGCGGGGCCGGCGGGCGTAGCGGTCGGAGGAACCCTTCACCTCCAGGTGTCCCCCTTCTGGGGCTGGAGCACACCGCAGACGGAACGTCGGGAAGCGTTGGGCTACACGACGATCGAGACGGCCGCAGCCGGTGTCGAGCTCTCGGCCGAAACGCTGGATCAGCAGTTAATCGCGATCGGCGTCGGCGGCCGGCCGCTCGCGGCAGGACAAGAGGTCGTGATCACGTACGGAGCCGGCCCGGCGGGCGCGCTGGCCGACCGGTACGCCGAGCGTGAGTCACGCTTCTGGGTCGCAGTCGACGGCGACGGCGACGGAGTGCGGGAACTGATCGGGGAGTCGCCCGCCGTGGATGTGATGCCGGGGCCGCCGGCGCGGTTGCTGCTTCATGTGCCTTCGACGGCCCGGCCGGCCGATCGCGTCGAACTCACCGCGGCGCTCGTCGACGCGGCGGGGAACGGCTGGCCGGCGGCCTCCGGGACGCTGGAGCTTCGCCTGCCTGCCGGCGTCGACCTGGTCGAGTCGGGGACCGTCTCAGGCCATGTCCCTGCACGCCTCGTGTCGGTGCGCCGGCCTTCTGGCCGGCATTCCGGGGCCGAAGTGGGGCCGGTCGTTTCCCTGGCCCTCGCCGCGGAGGATCGCGGCCGGCTCGTCGTTCCGCTTCGGCTCTCCCCGGAGGCCGGCGGCGTGATCAGGGTGAGCGGTCGGTTGACGGACGCCGCGGCCGAGTCCGGACTCGAAGCGGAAAGCAACCCGCTGGTCGTAGCGCCGGCCGGCCGGCGCATCCTGTGGGCCGATCTCCAGAACCACTCCGGCCTCTCCGACGGTTCGGCGACGCCGGACGATCTGCTGCGCTACGCGCGGGAGGTGGCCGCCCTCGACGCCGCGGCGGTGACCGACCACGACCACTGGGGCATGCGGTTCATGGACCGTGAGCCCTCGATCTGGCGGCGGACCCTGGATGCGGCTGACGCCCGCAACGAGCCGGGCCGCTTCGTCGCTCTGGCCGGCTACGAGTGGACGAACTGGGTCGCGGGCCATCGCCACGTCGTTTTCTTCGAGCCGACCTCCGAGGCCGTGGCCGGCCTGCTTCTCAGCGCGATCGACGAGCGATACGACGAGGCGCACGAACTATGGGCCGGCCTCGAGGACGTGCGGGCGCTGACCTTCGCCCACCATTCGGCCGGGGCTCCGATCGCCACCGACTGGTCTTCGCAGCCGCCGGCCGGACTCGAACCCGTCACCGAGGTCGTGTCCGTCCACGGATCGAGCGAGGCTGCCGACTCGCCGGGCACGGTCGTCCGGAACGCCCTGGCCGGCAACTTCGTCCGCGACGCTCTCGATCGAGGCTACCGGCTCGGATTCGTGGGCTCGAGCGACGGCCACGACGGGCATCCGGGCCTGGGTCACCTGGCGTCGCCGAGCGGCGGTGTCGCGGCGATCCTGAGTGACGAAGTGACCCGGGAAGCGATCCACGAGGCGCTCCTGGCGCGTCGCACGTACGCCACTAACGGCCCCCGGATCGTGATCCGCGCGAGCTACGCGGGATGGCCGATCGGCGCCGACATTCCCGCCGCGGCGGCCGCCGCGGGCACGGTGGGTCCGATCGCCGGCGTGCCGCAAACAACCCTGGTCGTGCGGGCGGTCGCGCCCGGAGAGATCGCACGCATTGAAGTCGTCAGCCGCCAGGGCGCGGCCGGCGCGGGCGCCCTGACGGGCGAGGCGCTATGCGGGGAAGGTGAGAGGGAGTGCAGCCTGACCGTGCCGCTGCCAGGGTTTCAGACTGGCGGCTATCTCTACCTTCGCGTGGTCCAGCAAGACGGCGGCGCCGCCTGGACCAGCCCGTTCTTCTTCGAGTAGCCCGGGCTACTCGGTCGCCGCCTCTTCCTCCACGTGCACCATGATGTACTGCGACAGGCCCGGCTCGTCGAGCGTCCGGTGTTCGCCGTCGCCGATCTGGAGACAGAGGTAGTGCTCGCCGGGAGTGAGTTCGATTTCGATCGAGTCTGAGCCGTCTCCGAAGTGGATCCACGGGTCCGCCGTCGGGATCACGATGCCCGGCTCCAGGCACTCTCCGTCGATCGCGATGTGGTAGTGGCCCGCCCCCTCGTTGATCGCGCCGTCGCCCACCGGTTCGATGATGAAGTTCTCGGCCGCGAACTGCAGGTTGATCACGCTCGGGATCGTGGCGTGGTTCTCCAGCCCCACGAAGTAGACGCGCGGCGCGCCGTCGTCTGCCGCTTCTTCGGCGTGGTCCATGTCGCCTTCCATGTGGCCGTGGTCCGCATGGTCGTCGCCGGCACCGCCGCATGCGCCAAGCGGGAGCAGCAGCAGGGCTGCCGCGAAGGTCAGGGTGTGGCGGTTCTTCGCGAGGTCGAGGAGCATTTTCGTTTCTCCGTAGTCTTAGGCGTGCGCGGCGGCGGTCGCGCGCAGGCCGAGCCCGGCCACGACCGCGAACAGAAGCGCGAAGACCACGTTCGCGATGCTCCCGTCGCCGCCGGCCAGTCCCATCCCCGCGATGACCAGCAAGGCCACGGCGATGATGATCGAGAAGACGTTGCCCATCTTCTGGGCGTCTTCCTCGCTGCCGCCCATGCAGCCGACGCGGACCAGGAAGAAGGTCAGGACGGCGAAGAAGGCGAGGAGGTTCCACCAGGACCCGGCCGCCGCGTCGACCATGGCCTGACTGGCCCACCAACCGGCGCCGAGAATGTACGCGATCGCAAACATGAAGTTCTTGAACATGGCGAGCGCAATGTAGCAGTTTGCGGCGTGGAACGCTATGCGGATCTACGGCGCTGGCTGCTAGAGGGCAGCGACCTCCAGTTCCAGCGCTTCGGCGTACTTCTCGTACGCGGCCTGCCGCAGCTTCGGCAGGTGGGTGGTCGGGAAGAGGTCGTCCGTGCCCGCGTACTCGCGGAGGATCTGTTTCGCCACCGTGATCTTGTGGACCTCGGTCGGCCCGTCGGCCAGGGCCATGTGGAAGGAGTCGACGACGCCCGCCGAAAAGGTCATCTCGTTCGAGACGCCGAGCGAGCCGTGGATCATCAGCGCCCGTGAGAAGACGTCCAGGTAGACCTTCGGCATAACCGCCTTGACCGCCGAGATGTCCTTGCGGACCATCCGGTAGTCCTTGTACTTGTCGATCTTCCAGGCGGTCTGGAGCACGAACAGCCGGAACTGCTCGATCTGCGCCCAGGAGTCGGCGATCTTCTCCTGGACGAGCTGCTTCTGCGCAAGCAGTTCTCCCTGCGTTTCCCGGGACAGCACCCGCTCGCACATCTGGTCGAAGGCGGTGCGGACCTTGGCGATCGTGCGCATCGCGTGGTGGATGCGGCCGCCGCCGAGGCGGGTCTGGGCGACCACGAAGCCCTGGCCGCGCTGGCCGAGGAGGTGGTCCTTGGGCACGCGCACGTCCGTGTAGCGAACGTAGCCGTGCGAGCCGTCCTCGTTGCCGGTGCCGACGGCGACGTTGCGGATGATCTTGACGCCCGGCGTGTCCTTGGGCACCAGGAACATCGACATCCTGTTGTAGGGAGGCGCGTCCGGGTCGGTGACCACCATGACGACCAGCAGGGAGGCGTAGCGGGCGTTCGAGGAGAACCACTTCTCGCCGTTGATCACCCACTCGTCTCCGTCGAGGACGGCGCGGGTCGTGAACACCTTCGGATCCGAGCCGCCGTGCGGCTCCGTCATCGAGTAGGCCGAGACCATCCTGTTGTCGAGCAGGGGCTGCAGGTAGCGCGCCTTCTGGTCGTCCGTGCCGTAGTGGGCAATGATCTCCGCGTTGCCCGAGTCCGGCGCCTGGCAGCCGAACACGATCGGTGCATGCGGCGAGCGGCCGAGGATCTCGTTCATCAGCGCCAGCTTGACCTGGCCGTAACCCTGGCCGCCGAGGTCGGGCCCGAGATGGCAGGCCCAGAGCTTGCGCTTCCTGACCTCTTCCTGGAGCGGCGGGATCAGCTTCTGGCGCTTGGGGCAGGAGAGATCGTAGGGACTGCCGAGGACGAATCGAAGCGGTTCGATCTCGTTGGTGACGAACTCGTCCATCCAGTCCAGCTTGTCCTGGAATTCAGCGTCTGTTTCGAAGTCCCATGCCATTTCTCGTCTCCTCTAACGCCCTGTTTCTTGAAGGCCGCTTAGCGTACAGGATCGCCACGTAGACTCGCCGGATGTTCCTGAACAAAGCCGCCGGTGTCTTCACGTCCCCGTCGACTGTCGGTGCGCCGGCCCTCTGGCCGGCTTCTGGTTCTGGACTGGCCGCGAGCGCGGTTCTCCTGCTGATCCTGGCTTCCGGATGCGCCGGCGACTCCGAGCCCGGCCCTGGCGGCGACGCGGTCGGCGAGTGGCATCACTACGCCGCCGACCGCGCGTCCACCAAGTACTCGCCCCTCGACCAGATCGACCCGTCCAACGTCGACCGGCTGCGCGAAGTCTGGCGCTGGACGTCGGTCGAGACGGAAGCCGACACGGAGTACCGCGGCGGCATGTACAAGAGCACGCCGCTCTACATCGACGGCGCCCTCTACATCACGACCTCCCTCAGCCAGGTGGCGGCGATCGACCCGGGCACCGGTGAGACCCGCTGGGTCTACGACCCAAGGAGCTACGACGCCGGCCGTCCGGCGAACGCGGGTTTCCAGCAACGCGGGCTGGAGTACTGGAGCGGCGAGATCGACGGCGAACCGGTCGAGCGGCTGATCTACGCGGCTCACCACCGCCGCCTGATCTCGCTCGACCGGGCGACCGGCCAGCCCGACCCGGCCTTCGGCGACGGCGGCATGGTGAACACCGCCCTGGGTCTCGGCCGCGAGATCAACGAGCGCCAGTACACCCACTCGGCGCCGCCGGTCGTTTGCGCCGACGTCGTCGTGCTCGGCTCGGTCATCTCGGACGGTCCGCGCGGACCGAAGATGCCGCCCGGCCACGTCCGCGGCTACGACGTGCGCACCGGCGAGATGCGCTGGATCTTCCACACGATTCCGCGGCTCGGCGAGTTCGGCAATGAAACCTGGCTCGACGGCTCCTGGGAGTACTCCGGGAACACGAACGTGTGGACCATGATGAGCTGCGACGACGAACTCGGCTTCGTCTACCTGCCGGTGTCGACGCCCACGAACGACTGGTACGGCGGCCATCGCCGCGGCGACAACCTGTTCGCCGAGAGCCTGGTGGCGCTCGACGCCCGGACCGGCGAGCGGAAGTGGCACTTTCAGGCGGTGCGCCACGGCCTGTGGGACTACGACCTGGCCTCGGCCCCGAACCTGGTCGACATCACCGTCGATGGCCGCGAGATCGAGGCGGTGGCCCTGGTCAGCAAGCAGGGGATCACCTACGTCTTCGACCGGGAGACAGGCGAGCCCGTGTGGCCGATCGAGGAAATCCCGGTGCCGCAGACGGCGGTGCCCGGCGAATGGACCTCGCCGACCCAGCCGATGCCGACGAAGCCCGCGCCCTTCGAGCGGCTCGGCATGACCGAGGACGACCTGATCGACTTCACGCCGGAACTGCGCGCAGAGGCGCTCGAGATCGCCGCAAACTACGTGCTGGGGCCGATCTTCACGCCGCCGCTCGAGGTCAGAGAGGGCGGCAAGCTCGGCGTGCTGACGCTGCCGTCCGCCGCCGGCGGGGCGAACTGGAGGGGCGCGGCGGTCGATCCCGAGGCCGGCATCCTCTACGTGCCGTCGATGACCAAGGTGATGAGCTTCGGCGTGCAGCCGGCCGACGCGGCCCGCTCCGAGTTCCGCTACGTCGATGCTCTCAACCTCGTGGACGGGCCGCGCGGTCTTCCCCTGGTCAAGCCGCCCTACAGCCGGATCACCGCGATCGACCTGAACACCGGCGAGCACCTGTGGCAGGTCGCCCACGGCCCGGGCCCCAAGGACCATCCCGCGATCGCGCACCTCGGCCTGCCCGACCTCGGCAGTGCTTCCCACGGCATCCTCTCGAACGGCGGCCTGGTGCTGACGAAGGACCTGATCTTCATCATCCAGGCCGACTACGACCCGAGCCGGATGACCTTCATGGGCAACGCCGGCCACATCCGCGCCTACGACAGGCGGGACGGCGCCAAGCTCTGGGAACACCGCGTGGAACCGACGCCGCACGGCACGCCGATGACCTATCTCCACGAAGGCCGGCAGTACGTGGCCTTCACCGTCGGCGCGGGCCGCGGGGAACAAATCCCGGCCCTGGTGGCGTTGGCGCTGGAGTAAGTCCTGTAACAGCCAACGGGAGGTCGGGTCACATGCAGTGACCGAACCGCTCCTTCGTGCCGACCAGTCCGGCCCTGCTCGGCGTCCTGCTTCTCGCCGGCTGTTCGCGCCGGGGAGGTTCCACCATGCGATTGAGTTCTGTTCTCGCCTGCCTTGCCATCCTTCATCTGCCTGGCCTTCCCGCTGGGGGACAGCAGGGGACGGCGCCCGCGCCGGGTCAGTTCGTCGTCCTGGGAGCGGACGGCCAGCCCGCTGGCGGGGCATCGGTCACGGTGTTGCTGCCGGGGCGCGGCGGTGTCTCGCCGGCGGACGAGATCCTGGTTCGGAGCGGGACAGCGGATGACGGCGTCGTCGAGGACGCCGTGCCGCGCCTCCACGGTCTGACGCTGGTCATCGACCATCCGGCCCACTTGCCGTTCGTTGGCCGGTATCCGGACCAGCCCCCGCCGAGTGAGATCCGGTTACAGGCGGGGCGAATGTCGAAGGGCGTCGTTCGGGAAAGCGGCAGCGGGCGCACGGTGGCCGGTGCGGAGGTTTGCGTGGCCTGGCCAGGCCCTGGCCTGCCCGACTGGTTCGGCACCCTGCGGCGCTGCGCGGAAAGCGGGGCACGTGGCTCGTTCGAACTGGCGGGCCTGCCTGACGGCAACGTCCAGGCGACGGCCGAAGCGCCTGGGTTCGAAACGGACTTCCGGACCATCGAGCAGGGTCGGCGGGCCTCGCGCGTCGTCTTCGAACTCGTGGCCAGCGAGGAGGCTGCCGCGGAGGCGGTGACGGCGCCGTCCGGCGCCGGCGAAGTGCGCGTCGAACTCGTCGGCGCCGCCGGAGAACCGATTCGGAACTTCACGCTGCGGACCAGCGCCGTCGGCCGTATGGGCGGCTCCTCGCACGACGTCGAGGATGCCGAAGGTCCGGTACTTGTGCCGATCAGCACTTCGTTCTCCGGCGACGCGACGGTCGACCTCTCGTTCCGGGCCGAGAACTACCTCGAGTCTCCGCTCATCCGCGTCGCACCCACACCCGGTGGCGAGATCGAACTTGGCCTGATCGCCCTCGAGCCAGGGTCGGTCGTGCAGGGACGGCTGTTCGACGCGGTGGGAGCCGAACCCGCGGCGGGTTGCCTGGTTGAACTCCTTCCACCAGGTGCGGGCGCCGTCGCGGCCCTGATGTTGCGACAGCGCCACGTGACCGTGTCCGATGCGGAAGGCCGGTATCTGCTCGGCGGCCTCCGGGCGGGTCGCTACCACCTGCGGCAGCAGTGCCTGGGGTTCCCGGTCACGGATCGGCTGATCGTGCTGGGCCCGAACCAGCTTGCCGACCAAGGCGAATCGTGGCTGCATTCCGGACGCCGGGTCGCTGTACGGGTCGCCGGCATCGACGGTGGGATGGTTCGCTTGCTGGACCGGTTCAAGGAAGTTGAGGCGCCGATCGTCCAGACGACGTTGCAGGTGCCGCCGGAAGCGGAGGCGAGGCAGGGCGGTGGTGACGACTCGAGAGTGGAGGCGGAGTTCGAGGCGGCACCCGCCATCTATCGACTGGAAGTGATGGACGCTTCGGGCAGGCTTCGCGTTTCGCAGGAGGTTGCCGTCGAGGAGGGTCCGGCCGAGGTGCAGACAATCGACGTGGCGGTCACGACTCGGATCATCCGGAGCATCCTCGTCATGGACGGCCGCCCGGTGACCGGCGGCCACGTCTCTTTCAGCAATGTGTTCGAGCCGTCGAGAAGCTCCGGGAAGCTCCAGATCGTCTCGCAACGGCCGGGCGCGTCCCGGCAGCAGCGAGTCCTGGGCATTCCGCCTCGGGCCGTAGGGGGTGCCGTAGGCCCGGACGGTGCCTTCGAGGTGGTGGGAGCACCGGTCGACCTGTTGTGGATGACCTGGCGCGCCGAGGGTGGGAACGTCGGACGGTTGTGGCCCGAAGGCCGGCTACCGCGGATGGACCTGAATGGCGTTCGCGTGACGGGCCAACTGCTCGGCGCGGACGGCACAGCCGTGAGCGGCCAGGTTTCCCTCGTCGGCGATATCGGGCGGACCGTTGCGTCCGCCGAAGCCGGTGAAGACGGAAGCTTCGTGTTGCCGCCGGCACCGTCGGGCGCTTACCGGCTCAAAGCAGATGCGGGCGTGTCGCCTACTCTCGTACAGCAAGGTCGGAGCAGCCGGGCGGGGAGCGTGTTCCGGGATCTCGCGCTCGGCACCGAGCCGCCGCCGCACCTGGTGTTGCGGGTCGAAGACGCGGAGACTGGCGTACTCGAAGCGGAGCTCAAGCGTATCGACGGCAGTCCGGCCGCCGGTGCCTGGCTTCACTTCGTCAACGCCTCTGGCGACATGGTCAACACCAGTCTGGCGTCTGCGGCCGGACAGAGCACCCGGGATCTTCCCGCCGGTGACATCTCACTCGTGTGGAACGATGGCGCTGCCTGTACCGGTGGCGTCGGATTGAACGTCGAGCCGGACCGCACCGCGACGGTGCGGGAGTCGCTCCCGATGGGTCGCCTGCTGGAACTCCGCTGCCCGGCCGGCGAGTGCGGCGGCGAGACGCTTTCCTTCCTCAGCGTGACGACCGAGTCCGGCGCGGAGATCGCGAGTCACTTGACCGGCGCCGGTGAGGGCGTCCGCTTCTCCGAGTCCGGACGGCTCGGCCTCGGCTGCGTGACGCCTGGTTCCTACGAGGCTTCCTTCTGGGCCGCGGGTCGCCGGTGGGGTGCGGAGGTCAATGTCGGGAGCCAGGGGAACCTGGAGGAGCCGGTGGTCGTGAGCGGCCGGGCTGCCGGGCTGTAGCTTCGTGGCCTACCGCGCGCCGGCGAGTAGAGCCTGCAGCACCTGCGCAGGCTGGGCGAACTCATTCGCCCCGCCGAAGCGGCCGACTTCCTGGCCGCTGCGATAGACGATCGCCATCGGCAGGCCCGTCACTTCATTGCTCTTGACTTCCGGGTCTTCCCACCCGGCAGGAGGCGACGCCAGCCCGTAGTACTCGAAGGTGACCTGGGTGCCTTCAAGGCCGGCGTTGACCTCTAGAAGGTTCGGCAGCACCTGTTTGCAGACGCCGCACCAGGAGCCGAAGAAGACTCTGACCCGAGCCGCTTCGGTGTCGCGGAGTGCGGCCATGGCAGCCGCGTTCGGCTGGAAGGCGTCCATGCCGGCGCGGTAGCCGGGCGAGTGCTCGAGCAGTTCGCCCAGGGTCCGGTCGCCGATCAGGGGAGGCCGCGGCAGGACCTTCACGTCCCGGCCCTCGATGGGCAGGACGATCGTCGTCTGGTCCGGCCTTGCCTCGCCGAGGTAGGTCTTGCCCGGTTCGGCAACCACGTCGTAGCCGGGCCCGGACGTCAGTAGATCGGAACCCTGGAGTTGGTCCACGGCCATGCTGCGCGCCCACAGCAGGAGCGGCTCGCCCAAGGCATCGCTCAGGATCAGCATCGCGGCGGCACGCTGCGAGAGGTACAGCCGAGCATCGGAGTCGGCCTGGCCGTCAACCTCGAGAATGTAGTCGTCGATGGGCGCGAAGCCGCTCAGCACCGGGTGTGCGGTCTGGGCCGGAAGGTGCGCGGCAACGGCCACGAGCAGGGCTGGCAGGGCCCAGAGCGTTGACGTGCTCCGTCGGGTCGTCACGGCGAGGGATCCTAGCGCGGGCGCCGCTTCAGGCGACCCTGGAGCCCGCAGGCTCTTCGTCGAGCTGACGCTGGAGCTGTCTCGCGCGCGACCTGGCCGAGGCTACCGTGCGTTCCTTGACGCTCTCGTAGCCGCGGATCGAGTCGGGGAGTTCGGCCAGCTCTGCGACCAGCGGCGCGGAGTTCGCGTCGAGCCGGTCGAGGGCGCCGTGCACCAGGCCGCGGTACCAGTCGAACAGCCCGCGCTCCAGGCGGCGGTGCCGGGTCGCTCCGAAGATGTCGAGCGCCGTGCCGCGAAGCCCGCGGGCCGCGTACAGCAGCCGGAACATCGAGCGCGACCAGGCCCCCAGACGGATCTTCCGCTTCCAGCCGAAGCGGCGCAGCGTCGGCGGGTGGAGCAGGACCTGGCGGCTGAGCGAGCCGTCGTAGTCGCGGGAGACCTGGTCCCAGGTCGGGTCCTGGATCCACAGCCGGGCGACCTCGTACTCGTCCTTGACGGCCAGCAGCTTGAAGCCGTAGCGGGCCGCCGCTTCGCGTACGGCGGTGTGGCCCGGCAGCTTCGACTCCTCGGCGTCGGCGATCTCGCCGACGAAGCCGAGATAGCGCTCGGCGAAGCCGCCGCCGTAGAGCAGCAGGTCGGCGACGCGGCCGGGCAGCAGCCGGTCGAGCGATCCTCCCCGCGGCGCGGCGGCAAGGAGCGCGTCGAGCTTCGGCCTGAGGTTCGGCGCCCAGCGCTCGAGGCGCTCGCGGGCGGCATCCGCCGCCGCAGCCGCGGTCGGCGCCTCCGGCTCGGCGAGTCCGGCGGCCCGCCGGAACCGCTCCGGATCGGCGACGGACAGGCGGCCGTAGCGGAACGCCTGGATGTTGTCTTCGACGGCAACGCCGTTCGCCACCAGCGCCTGCTCGATGAAGCGCGCCTGGAGCGGCAGCAGGCCCTGCTGGTAGGCCGCGCCGACCAGGAAGATGTTGCCGGTGACGCTGTTGCCGAGCAGGCGCTCGGTGGCGGCCTCGGCGTCGACGAAGTAGCTGCGGTCGCTGTCGGTGAACAGGGCCAGCCGCTTGCGCAGCTCGTCGAGCGGGGGCATCCGGGCGGCGCTGTCCGTGATCACGGCCGCCGGGCTGATGCCGGCGGTGTTGCCGACCACGGCCGTCGTGTCCTGCGAGAACCGCTTCAGGTTGTCGGGAGCGATCGTGGCCAGCAGGTCGAAGGAGAGCGCCAGGTCGGCCTCGGCGTCGCCGAGCTTGTTGGTTCGGGGGATCGGCCCGCGGCTGAGCAACAGGTTCGATACGACCGCGCCGCCTTTCTGGGCCAGACCGGTCTGGTCGAGGTGGACCGCGTACCTGCCCTCCATCAGGGCCGCGGTGACGAGGATCGCGTCGACCGTCACCACGCCGGTGCCGCCGATGCCCACGAGCAGCGCCCGGAAGGTGGCGTCGTCCGGCAGTTGACGGACGGGTTCCGGCGTCTCGTCCTCGGCGAGCGGCGCCGCGGCGGCGCGCCGGACCGGCTTCGTCCCATCGCCCAGTTCGACGGTCATGAAGGCGGGACAGTCACCCTCGATGCAGGAGTAGTCCAGGTTGCAGGACGACTGGTGAATCTGCGTCTTGCGGCCGTACTCGGTCTCCAGCGGCGCGACGGACAGGCAATTCGACTTCGCCGCGCAGTCGCCGCATCCCTCGCAGACGGCGGGGTTGATGTAAACCCGCTGCTTCGGCGTCTCCTGGATGCCGCGCTTGCGCTCGCGCCGTTTTTCGGCCGCGCACTGCTGGTCGTAGACCACGGCCGTCGGGCCCTTGATCGCCCGTAACTCCTTGAGCACCTGGTCGTAGTCGCGGCGGTGCCGGATCTCGACCCCGCTGTCGTCCCGGTGGGGGAAGCGCTCCAGATCCTCGGTCACCAGGACGACCCGCTTCATGCCCTGGAGCTGAAGCTGCCTGGCGACGCCCATCGAACTGAGCAGCCCCACCGCGTCCTGACCTCCCGTCATGGCGACGGCGGAGTTGTAGAGGATGCGGAAGGTCATGTGGAGGTCGGCCGCGATGCAGGCCTCGATCGCCTTGCTGGCGGAGTGGGCGTAGGTGCCGTCGCCGACGTTCTGGAACACGTGCTCCTGCTCGGTGAACGGCGCCAGACCGATCCAGCAGGCGCCCTCGCCGCCCATCTGCGGCAGCCAGCTCACGCCCCTGTCCATCCACATCGCCATCGCGTGGCAGCCGATGCCGCCGCCCGCGACGTCCGACCCCTCGGGGAGCTGGGTCGAGGTGTTGTGGGGGCAGCCGCTGCAGAAGTAGGGCATGCGCGGCAGGGCGGCCGGCAGCTTCGTGGCCAGCTCGGCGGACTCGGCGCCGGCCCGCAGGTGCGCCAGGCTCTCGGCCGCTACTGCGCCCGGCAGGCGCTGCTCCAGGTAGGCGCCGAGGATGCGCGCCATGTCGTGGCCTTCGAGCTCTCCGTGCATCGGGAACAGCGTCTCGCCGGCGGGCGTCTCCTTGCCACCGACCAGGGGCCGGTCGGGCAGGTTGTAGAGGACCTGGCGGATCTGCGTCTCGACGAAGCCGCGCTTGTCCTCGATGACGATGATCTCTTCGAGACCTTCGGCGAACTCGCGCAGGCGCCGCGGTTCGATCGGCGCGATACAGCCGAGTTTGAGCACGCGGATGCCATGGCGGTCGAGCGCGGCCTCGTCCAGTCCGAGCAGTTCGAGCGCCAGACGCAGGTCACGGTAGGGCTTGCCGGCCGCGATCAGGCCGATGCGGTCTCCGGGGCTCGCGCAACGGATGCTGTCGAGGCCGTTCGCGTGGACGTATGCCAGGGCGGCTGCCGTGCGCTCGGAGAAGATCTGCCGCTCGAGTTCGATCGAGTAGGGGGGCAGGAGCCGCATGTCGAGCTGCTTCTCGAAGCGGCGGCCGCCGATGTCGAGGTCGGGCAGCACCGGTGGCCGGGGATGCGGCAGGTCGATCACGGCGCCGCCATCGGCGACGTTGGTCACGATCTTGAGGGCGGTCCACAGGCCGGCGTACCGCGACAGGGCGATCCCGTGCAGCCCGAACTCCAGCACCTCGGCCGGGTCGCCCGGGTAGAGAACCGGGATCGAGAGGTCGAAGAGGCTGATCGTGCTGTCGCCGGGGATCGTCGAGCTCTTGCAGGCGGTGTCGTCGCCGGCCAGCACCAGGGCGCCGCCGTGCTTGCCGGTGCCGATGAAGTTGCCGTGGCGGAACGCGTCGCCGGTGCGGTCGACGCCGGGCGTCTTGCCGTACCAGATGCCGACTACGCCGTCGAAGCGTTCATGCGGAAAACGTTCCAGGAGCTGGGCGCCGTAGATCGCGGTCGCCGCCGTCTCCTCGTTGATGGCCGGCTGGCAGACCACGTCGTGCTCCGCCAGCAGCCTGTTCGCTCGCTGAAGTTGCTTGTCGTATTCCCCAAGCGGCGATCCGGGATAGCCGCTGATGAAGGCGCCAACCCGCAGACCGGCTTGCCGGTCGCGACGGTGCTGATCCATCGGTAGCCGGACGAGAGCCTGGACACCGGTGATTGCGACGCGGCCTTCAGTGAGCGTGTATTTGTCGTCTAATGAGAAGGCCGTCATTAGTCCCCTATCCTACCGCGACCGGCCGGCCGCTGTCCGTCCTTCGAGCGCGGGCGTCTTGCCCGCGGCTTGTCCGGAGCCCCGGCTTGTCCCGTGACTTTCAGCCGCCGCGAAGCTGCGCGAACCACTCGCGACCCGACGCGGCGGGCCGGCCTCGGATGACGGTGGACTTGATTGCCCGGACTCCGCTCGGGGGATAACCGGCGATCGTCGCGGAAAGTTCCCGAGCCCGGTCGAGCACGGCGTCGTCGGCGACGACTTCGGCCGCCACGCCCATCCGCTCCAGTTCCGGCCCGGTGTAGCGGCGCCCGACGATCGCGAGCTTGGCTGCCACGCTCTCCGGATGGCGCAGCCGCAGCCAGGCCATGTTCATTGGCGCGGCCATGCCCATCTGGATCTCGCCGACGTGCAGGAAAGCCTGCTCGCCGGCGACCAGCAGGTCGGCCGCGAGCGCCAGCGCGGAGCCGGCGTTGATCGCGAATCGTTCAAGCGCCGCGACGACCGGCTTCGGGCAGTCGTAGAGCGCCGCGTGGACGTCGAGCCACAGGCCGCTGAAGTCCGGCATCCATTCGGGCGGCGGGTCGGCCCGGAACTCGCCGAGGTCGAGGCCGGAGCAGAAGGCCCCGCCGGCGCCGCGGATCAGCAGCACGGCGACCTCGTCGTCTTCGGTCGCCGCGACGACCTCCTCGTGCAGGCGTTTCGCCAGCGGCCCGGTCACGGCGTTCCTGCGAGCGGGCCGGTTCAGCACGATCTCGGCGACGCCGTCCTTCCGGCTCGCGACGACCGGATCGTCGGACGGGGTCACGTCACTCGCCCTGGGAGTCGGTGAACCAGTCGCCGGGGAGCTGCCTGCCTTCGTAGAGCCGTCCCTGGAACCGCCGCATGCCGTGCAGCCAGCGGTCGATGTCGGTCGCCTTGCGCCGGACGTACTCGGCGACCTCGGGGTGGGGAAGCACCCAGAACCGTTCCGCCCGGACCGCGTCGATGCAGGCATCGGCCGCCTGCTCGGAGGTCAACACGCCGTCTCCCGAAGCGACGCCGACGGACAGGGCATCCCGGCGCTGCGGGTTCGGGCTGTTGGCGCCGATGTTCGTGCGCACGGCCTGCGGGCAGTGCACCGAGACGCGGATGCCCTGGTGGCCATGAGTGATCGCGATCCACTCGGCCAGCGCCACCGCCGCGTGCTTGGTCAGCGAATAGGCGAGCGAACCGAGCTGGGTCAGGAGCCCGGCCGCCGAGGCGGTGCTCATGATGTAGCCCTCGCCGCGCTCGATCATCGACGGCAGGACGGCCCGGGCCGCGTAGACGTGGGACATGACGTGGACGTCCCACATGTCGTTGATCTCCTTGTTCGGCACCTCGAGCCCGCCGATCGTGACGTAGCCCGCGTTCGACATGAAGAGGTCGATCGGGCCGATGTTCGCCTGGGTCGCCGCGATCAGGTCGCGGACGGCGCCTTCGTCGGCCACGTCCAGTCCGACGCCCGTGCCGCCGATGGTCTCGGCGACTTCCTTGGCTCGCGCCTCGTCCAGGTCGGCAACGACGACGTGCCGCGCCCCCTCGCGATGAAACGCCTCGGCGAGCGCCTTGCCGATTCCGGAGGCGCCGCCGGTGACGACCATGATCCTGTTCGCGATGTCCACTGAGAATCTCCCTTTCTGTTGGGCTGTGTCGTTGCTATCCGCCGGGCGGGCGGCAATCCTACGGCCTGGGCTCACTGCGGCAGTCCGGGTCACGGGACTTGACGCCGTTCGCCTTACCAGAGTACGGTGTTCGGTAAGGAGAACGGATGATCGTCAAGATCACATCGAAGCGCCAGGTCACGTTCCCGGCCCGGGTCCTCGACGCGCTCGGAGTAGGGCCGGGAGACCGCCTGGAGCTGGTCGAGAGTTCCGATGGCTTCCGCCTGCGCCCGCAGCGAATCCGCCACGACCGCCTCGCACCTCTGAGCGACAGCCTGGACCGGAGCCGCGGCGCGTTCGACCTCGAAGCGTTCCGCTCGCAGTCGTATGAGCCGACGCTTCGGGATTGACACCTCCATTCTGGTGCGCCTGCTCACTGGCGAACCCAGGGAGGAATTCCTGGACTGCGTAGCGGGGCTGATTCGACTGGTGGAGCAGGAGGGCAGCGAGATCTTTGCCTCGAACCAGGTGATCGGCGAGGCGTACGTGGCGGTTCAGCACCACTACCGGGTGTCGAAACCCGAGGCTCGCGCCGGACTGCTCGACGTCCTTCGAAGCGGTCTCTTGTCGCCCCTCAACGGACATGCTGTGTTGACGGCCCTCGAAGCGTCAGGGGGTGCGGGCCTGTTAGACCGTCTGATCGCCGACGACTACACGCGTGCCGGGCTAACAGTGCTGACGCTTGACCGAAAGATGGCGGCGTTGACCGACGTGCGGCGTCTGCGAGTCGCCGTCCGCAGCTCGCATCTCCCGTCGGCGTCGGCCCGCGCGTCGCCTGCCGGCAAGGGTTGACTCAGGCCGATGTTGAAAGGGTCCGGATCGCTTGACGAAACGCCCCGGATCTGTTCGTCTTCACGCACTGTTCACAGGGGTGACGGGCAGCGTCCCCGGGGAGCGAGACGAATGGCGAAGAATCGAACCAGCCTTCTGGTTGCCTTGGCGACTGCCCTTGGTTTGGCATTGAGCGTGCCGCAGGCGGCCCATGCCTACCTTGATCCGGCGTCGGGCAGCATGATCCTGCAGGCGGTCATCGGCGGAGTGGCGGCAGGGGCGCTCGCCTTCAAGTTCTACTGGCGGCGCATTCAGGCCTTCTTCGGCTTCGGCAGCACCGACGAGCCCGAGTCCGAATAGTGCGGGCTGGGGCTGCGACCGAGTCCCAGGCCGAGCCTTCCTCCTTCCGCGATCCGGCGGGGCAGGTGATCGAGGGCCGGGACGGCCGCATCTTCCGCAGCGTCGCCCCGGTAGCGGTCGAGGAGTACCGCTACGTGCGGGAGTGCGGTCTCGTCGATGCGCTGGTCGTAGAGGGGGGGCTGGTGGCGGCGGAGGAAGTGGATCCGGTCGAGGCCGGCGTCCTGCCACCGCCCGGGGGGTTGGTCCTTGAGCATCCCCGGCTGCCCTTCATCTCCTATCCGTACGAGTGGCCCTTCTCGCTGCTGAAGGAGGCGGCACTCCACCACCTGGAAACACAGATCCGGCTGCTCGACAGGGGTATCTCGCTCTCCGACGCGAGCGCCTACAACGTGCAGTTCAAGGGCGCCAAGCCGGTGTTCATCGACTGGCTTTCGCTGCGGCGCTACCGCGAGGGCGAGTACTGGGAGGGTCATTCGCAGTTCTGCGAACAGTTCCTGAACCCCCTGTTGCTGGCCTCCGAGCTCGGTGTGCCGCACAACGCCTGGTATCGCGGAATGCAGGAGGGGGTCCCGGGCCGCGAACTGGCGGCTTTGCTGCCGCGTCGGAAGCGCTTGTCACCGAGAATGCAGGCCCATGTCCTGCTGCCGCTTCGCTTCGAACGGCGAGCCGACTCGCGCAGCGATGCGGCGAAACGGACGGAGAGACGCCCGTTGCCTCGCAATGCATACCGGGGTCTCCTGACCCAGCTTCGGCGCTGGATCAAGAGTCTTGAACCCAAGGGCACGGACACGACCTGGAGCGACTACTCCCTGCTGACGAGCTACGACACGGGCGAAGCCTCGCGCAAGGCTGAATCGGTTCGCTCTTTCATTGCCAAGGCACCGCCGGAGCAGCTCTGGGATCTCGGCTGCAACACGGGCGAGTTCGCCGCGATCGCCCTGGAGGAGGGCGTTCGCAGCGTGATCGGCTTCGATTCCGACTTCGGTGCGTTGGAGAGCGCCTGCGCCCGAGCGCGTTCGGATCGTCTGCGATTCCTGCCCCTCTACCAGGACCTCGCCAACCCGTCGCCCGACCAGGGCTGGTCCCAGACGGAGAGGCGTTCGCTGGCACGCCGTTCCCGGAGCGCTGACGCCCTGGTGGCGTTGGCCGTGCTACACCACTTGGCCATCGGCCGCAACGTGCCGTTGCCTCGAATTGCCGCGTGGCTCGTCTCCCTCGCTCCGCGCGGACTGGTCGAGTTTGTTCCCCAGGGCGACCCGAGGGTAGACGACTTGCTCACGTTGCGCGGCGATCGCTTCGCCGACTACACGCCGGAGGCATGGGAAGCGGCATTGGAGCCGTACGCGGCGATCCGCCATGTGGAGACGGTTTCGGCCAGCGGGCGGAGGTTGTACACGTTCGAGCGGAGGTGAAAACCTGGTTACGGTTCGGCTCGCTGCTCGGGTTGCAGCCGGATCACCAGCCCCTCCTGGCGCTGCCCCGGGGCGATGTTCAGGGGGATCAGCGCGCCCTGGTAGCCGTCGCTGGAGACCCATAGCCGCTCGGCCCCGGGGCCGAGATGGATCTCGAACCTCCCGCCGGCTGGGCTGAAGTCGCCGCCGGCGATCCGGGCTGACCGATAGACGGCCTGGTCGTCGGCGGCTTTCGCGAGGGCCGCCATACCTGCGGCATCGCCAGCCGTCAGATAGACGTCCCGGAGCGGCAAGCCGGTCGTCGCGTCGAGGACGATTCCGGACAGGATGGCTTCGGGCTGAAGATCGATCCGGAGGCCGTCGAGGTCGGTCTGCAGCTCGAACGAGCGGTACTCCGTGCCGCCGGAGGGGGACGAGACTCCCAGGCGGTAGGAGCCGGCTTCCAGCCCGTCCAGCTCGAAGCGGCCCTGCTGATCGACCTCCGCGTGCCGCTCGTCCTCGTTCCGCAGGTGCATGGCGTTCACCCGCCCGCCGACCAGAGGCACGCCGGCGGTTAGCACCTGTCCGGTCAGCCGGAGACCGCGTTCAAACGGAAGCTCGACGAACTCGTCCGTACCAGCCGCGGCGATTGTCACCGTGCGCTCGACCGTCCGCGCAGTGAAGGAATCGCCGCGCCGGGCGGCGACCTGCCAGGTGCCGGGCGCCAGGTTCTCGATGATGAAGTTGCCCTCGCTGTCCGGTGTTGCCGTCTGCCACTGCGCCAGTCGGGTCGTGGTGATCGTCACCTGCGCCAAATCGGCGGGCGGAAGGCCGGTGACGGCGCCTCTGAGGGAGGCGCCCGATTCGAGCACGATCTCCACGCCGGCTACGTCCCGACCGTCGACGTCGATCGGTTCCGCGGGGCCGCTCTCCGGATGCCCGGCCGCGCGGGCGACGAGGAAGTAGCGGCCGGCCTCCAGGCCGGTGAGGCGGAAGGAGCCATCGCTGCCGGACAGCGTCGTGGTCGGCGGATACAGGTACCTGCGTATGTCGACGTCCGTGTTCGCGGCTCTCTCGGTGTGGGCTTCGACAGTTGCCGTCGCCGGGGTGCCGGTCTCCGAGCGGACGAAGCCGCTGATCTCGGCGCCTGCCTGGAGTTGGACCGCCAGCTCGGTGTCTCCCGGCTCGACGACGATCTCCCGCCTTTCATCGACGTGCTCGGGATGTTCAACGGTCACTGTTGCCGGGCCGGCCGCAACCTCGAGTCGAGCGCGTCCGCTGCCGTCCGTCGTGCCGTACTCGCTCGACTGGCCTGCGTCCTTCGGCTCCAGTCGAATCCGCGCTTCGGTGACGGGTTGTCCGGAGGGAGCTGTCACGATGACCGTCAGACGGTCCTGGGCGTGAAGCCGCAGTTCGACCGTCCGCTCGGATCCGGAAACGAGTTCGAGACGATCGGTGCGGGCGGCTTCGTTGCCGGCGCTCGCTTCGACGAACCAGAGTCCTGGAATCACGTGCCCGAAGCTGAAGTGGCCGTCGCCATCGGTACGCGTCCTCGTATCTCTCAAGTACCAGTCGCGTACCCGCATTCGGGTCGAGTCGTCAGGCTCCAGGTTGACTCGGGCGCCGGCAGCGGCGGTCCCCGCAGCCGTCAGTACGCGGCCCGAGAGAGAGGCGCTTCGGGCGAGTTGGATCAGGATCGGCTCCCCGGTGGCCGGTCGTGCCCCTTGAAGGGTGGACAAGGCGTAGCCCTCCGCTTCGACGGTGAGATCGATCTGCTCGTGCGGAAGTCCGGCAAGCCGGAAGTTACCGTCCGCGTCCGTTGTGGCCGTCCGTTCCTGGTCGCGGGCCCAGCCGTAGCTGCGGAACCGTATGCTCGCTCCCTCGACTGGTTCCTGATCGGGGTCGACGACAACACCGAGGATCTCAGCGCCCGGAACCAGCGTGAACTCCCCGAGGTCGATCTCTCCCCGACCTTCGGGAACTTCGACCGGGAGAGCGCCGGGGCTGACGTGCTCGGCGTGGGACACGCTCAAGTTGTACTCGCCAGTGTTCACGGCGGCGATCCGGAACGCTCCCTGTTCGTTGGTTGCGACCGCTTCGGTGGCGTCCTCTCTAAGGAGGCTCGCGAACCTTGACTGCTTCTGTTCCGGCCAGGTCAGCTTGACTTCCGCACCGGCCACCGGGTTGCCGTCGGTATCGACGACACGGCCGCGGGCCTGACGACCATTGGTCAGCCGGATCCGAACCGGACCGGCGGCCGCGCCGGGCTCGTAGGGTGGCAGCTCGATGGCGGAACTGGCGAATCCCGCGGCCCGGATCGTGAGCCGGTACGGGTTGCCGTAAACGATGCCGGACATTCGGAATGAACCGTTGTCCGCCGAGGTCGCGTCCGGCGGCCAGATGGCGATCATGCCGGTGATCGATTCCGTGGCTCGGGGCTGGGCCGAAATGTCCGCACCGGCAACCGGCTGACCGGCGGAGTCCGTGACAAAGCCAAAGAGTGGCGCAGCCGGTCTCAATGCGACCGCCGTCTCGTTGGTTACGCCGTCCTCAGGGGCTAGTGCACTCACACCCGTTGCGACGTAGCCTTCGGCCTGCACCCACAGGCGCCTCGATTCTCTTCGGGGCCTGGATTCCAGCAGGAACTCACCAGTGGGGCCGCTCAACGCGTTCTCGCCGGGGGCGCCCAGGACCCAGATCGCTGCGTTCCCGACTGGAGAGCCGGAAACGCGATCGATGACGCGACCCGGAATGCGGACCGGAGATTCCAGCCGAGAATCGACGATGCGTTCAACGGCAGCTGGATCGGAGGCCGCGGCATCGGGCTGGGAAACCCGGGCGAAGGCACTGTCCCAGCGCAGCAACTCGAAGGCGATCCCGGTGCCGGCGACTTTGCCGGCGGTGACGTCGCCCTGTTCGTCGGTTAGTGCCAGGGGTGCCCTGGCGTTGCCTGTTGTTCGCAGGAGGACTCCGGGCGCCGGTACGCCGTCCGGTCCGCGGACACGCAACCTGATGCCCGGGTCGGGTGTCAAGACGAACGTCGCACGCCCGGACTCCGTGGCGCCCGTCTCGACACCAAAGCCCTTCGCCGAAACGACGACGTTTGCATCCGCGGTCGGCATGAGGAAGCGAGCGACGCCCTGGGCGTCCGTTCTTGCGGAGGCGTGTTGGAAGCGGGTGTGGAGGCGTTTCCGCTCCTCGCCGGAGGCCGACCGTCCTTGGCGGGAGGACCTGGACCGCGTGGGACTCGCGACCACCAACGCCCCTTCGATCGGTTGGTCGTCGCCGTCGAGGACCCGTGCGGCCACGAGACGGCGATTGGGCAGCTCATTCGGTTGAAGAACCCGCGGTGCTTCCAAAGGCGTGAGGTTCCCGTAAACGAGGGGCACGACGGCATCCGGCGAGGCGGCCGGCGGCGCGGTCCGGATCTCCAGGCGGTAGGGGCCGGGGAGCGGCGCCGTGAGTGAGAAGCTGCCGTCCGGGCCCGATGGTCCGCGGTCCACGGCCGGCGGCAGGGCGTCGTAGCCGAGCAGGTCGAGGTCGATCTCGTAGTCGCTCGGGTAGGGCCGGAGCACGACTTCGGCACCGGGCACGGGAGCGCCCCGTTCGTCGACGAGAGTGCCCGTGACGCCGAGCGGCACGTCGACGCTGGGCTGGGCCCCGAGTCCGGAGGCTGCGAGGCCGGCCAGGCCGAGGAGCAGGAACAGCCGGCTCACTCTGGCCGGCAACCACTGGCTCAGTCCAGGCATCTCAGTGGCGCGCCCTGCCCGCTCCTACTGGTTCGGAGCCCCAGAGGCCTCTGGCCGCATTTCGATAACCAGCCCCTCCTGGTGCTCGCCCGGCGCGATGTTCAGCGGCATCTGAATGCTCTCGTAGCCGTCGCGTGTGACCCGCACATGGTCGGCGTTCGTCCGCAGCTCAAGTTCGAACTCGCCCTGGGGTTGGCTGAACGAGGAACTGGTGCCAACGAACGATTCGGCGGTGGCTCCACCTGCCGCGATGGCGTCGATAGTGGCCGCGTCCGCGGCGACCAGGTGCGCAAGGTAGATCGGTTCGCCGGTGGCGGCGTTGACGACCACGCCGGCGATCGTCGCGGCGGCCGGTTCCAGCTCGATGCGGACGCCCTCCAGGTCGCTCTCGAGGTCGATCGCCTGGTACTGCGAGCTGCCGAAGTCCGGCCGGCTGATGCGCACCCGCGTGCGGCCGGGCTCGAGTCCTTCCAACGAGAAGTAGCCTTCCCGATCGGTCTGGGCGGACTGCCCCGCGATCCCCAGCCTCGCTCCGGCGAGTGGCTCCCCGCCTTCGAGCACCTGTCCGGACAGGCGGAGCCCGCGCTCGAATCGCAGTTCAACGAAGGTCTCGGCGGCGTCCTGGTCGACGGTCACCGTCTGGGTGAGCCTCCGTTCCGAGCCTGGAACGCCCCTGGTGGCGGTGACCCTCCAGGTGCCGGGGCTGAGACCTTCCAGGGAGAAGTTCCCTTCGGCGTCCGGCGTCGCCATCCGCGAGCGGGAGGCTCTCCAGGCCCTGATTTCCACCTGTGCCAGGTCGGAGGGGGTCAACCCGGCTACGACGCCGACGATCCTCGCCTCCGGCTGGAGCACGATCTCGATGCCCTCGATGGTCTCGCGGTCGACCCGGATCGGCGTCTCGGGACCGCCGTCGGCGTGGCCGGGCGATCGCGCGGTGACGATGTAGCTGCCGGGCTCGACGCCTGTGACACGGAACGCGCCGTCCTGGTCCGAGACCGTGTTCACTCGAAGAAACTCGGTGTCGAAAGAGTGCTCCGTCACGGCTTCGATGGTGGCCAGGGCCAGCGGCGCGCCGTCGTGAGAGCGGACCGTGCCGGCGATCTCGGCGATGGGATGGAGTTCGATCCGGAGTTCGTTGGCCCCCGGCGACAACTCCACCTGCCGCGATTCATCCCCGAGTCGCTCGTGTTCCACCTCGACCGTCGCGGGGCCGGGGGAGATGTCGATCTGCGCTTCGCCGCTGCCGTTGGTTTGGCCGTAGCCGCTCAACCTGTTCTCCCCTCCGGACCGGATCAGGACGGTCGCACCGGCCACGGGTTCGCCAGGGGGCGTCGTGACGGTCACGGTCAGGCGGTCGGCCGTGCCAAGGACGAGTTCGATCTCCCGCTCGGCACCCGGGGCCAGCTCGAACTCGTCGGCCTTGGCCGCCTCCGCCCCCTTCCTCGCTTCGCCCGACCAGTTGCCGGAGGGAACGTCGTCGAAACGGAAGCGGCCCGCGGCATCGGTGACTCGACGCGGATAGCTGTCTCTCGGCCCCCACAGGAGCGGACTGCCGCTGGAACTGCGGTCGTGTTCTCTCCTGAGCCTCACCGGGACGCTGGCGGCACCGTTTCCGTCTGCGTCGACGACGCGGCCCGTAACGATCCCCCCGTGCAGGAGCTCGATCAGGATCGGGTCCTCGCCGTCGACGCGGACGCCCGGCCGAGTGAGCAGAGGGTAGCCGGCGCCCCGCACGCCGAGGTCGACCAGATCGGTAGAGAGGCCCTCGAGCCTGAAGCGACCGTCCGCATCGGCCGTGGCCGTCCGCGCAGTCCTCCCGAACTGGTTCCGGGCCTGGGCCCTTATCCAGGCGCCCGCGACGGGCTCACCGTCGGCTCCGAGGACGACTCCGCGGATCGTCCCACCGGAGACGAGGGTCAGATCGCCGAGATCGAGGTTCGCATCGCCGGCGGGGACGTCGATCTCTGCCGGCGGGCGGTCAGCGTACCCGGGATGGCGCAGGCGCAGTGCGTAGTCGCCGGGCGCCACGGCGGAGAACACGAACGCGCCCTGTTCGTTGGTCCTGGTCGTTGCGGCTGGAGTTTCGAAGGGGGATCTGTAGCTGGACTGGTCCAGGGGCCACAGCAGGGACACGTTGGCCTCGGCCACGGGGTTCCCTTCGGTGTCGACCGTTGTGCCGTGGACCTGGCGGCCTGGACCGAGTACCAGGTGGACGGGGTCGATCGTCGTGCCGGGTTCCAGAGGCGGCAGGTCGAGGAGCGCACTCGCGTAGCCGGTCGCCTGAGCGATCAGACGGTAGGCGTGGCCGTGGACGACCCCTTCCACGCGAAAGGAACCGTCGGACGCCGAGGTAGTCGATGCCGATCGGAGCGAGTTGAAGGGCGTGACCAGCGCGTCTCGGGGCCGGGCCCGGATTCTGGCGCCTTCCAGCGCTGCTCCGGACGCGTCAGTCACCAGGCCGCGGATGTGAGCCTCGGTGGCAGTTGAGTCATCGCCTGGCTGGGCGGGTAGCGAGCCGGCCGCGAGCGTGGCGATGCCGGCGAAGCCGAAACAGCGCATTAGTCGGGGCATTTTCACGGGCAACGTCTGCTTGAGGGGGAGCATTCCCGAGTGATCAGGCAGCGACCGCGGCTTCGAACGCCGCCGCGATGGCGAGCGTCCGGCGGTCCGTTCCCCGTGGCGTGACGATCTGAAGGCCGACCGGCAGGCTCGAAGGACCGACTCCGCACGGCACGGAGATCGCCGGGCAGCCGGTGACGGTGATCGAGTAGCAGGAGGCCATCCAGTCGGTGTAGCTCGTCATTGGCTGGCCCTCGATTTCGGCTGGATAGGGCTCATCGACGTTGAAGGGAAGAACCTGGACTGTGGGCAGGAGAAGGGCATCGTAGCGCTTGAAGAACTCGATTACGCGGCAGTGGAGGCGGGTGCGCTCGGCCTGGGCTGTCGCGATGTCCGGGCCCGTGAGCGCCAGGCCACGTTCGATCTCCTCGATCACGGTGTCCTTCATCTGCGAACAGCGCTCGGGGAAAAGCACCCCCAGCTTGTCGGCGAACAGGTTCGCGCGCAGGGTGTGGAAGATGGCGTCGGCCCCGGATAGATCGGGCGCGGTTTCCTCGACGTCGGCGCCCAGGTCGCGGAACACAGGCAAGGCCCCTTCGCAGACCTGAACGACCTCCCGTTCGACCGGGTAGAGGCCGAGGTCAGGGGTCCAGGCGAGACGGAGGCCGTGCAGGTCGAGCGGTTCGACGGGGTGGAAGGGCTCCGAGGGTCGGGCCAGGGAGATGGGATCCCGCGGGTCCGGCCCGGCGATGACGGAGAACAGGAGCGCGGCGTCGGAGACGTTGCGGCCCATCGGCCCGAGAACGGCGAGATCGTCCCAGCCCTGTTCGGGAGGCACCCGCGGCACGCGACCCGGCGTCGGTCGGAAGCCGACGACGCCGCAGAAGCTGGCCGGGTTGCGCAGCGAGCCGCCGAGGTCGCTGCCGTCGGCGATGGGCAGCATGCCGCTCGCGAGCGCCGTTGCCGCGCCGCCGCTCGAACCGCCGCAGGTGCGGGTGGGATCCCAGGGGTTGCGGGTCTTGCCGAAGACGGGGTTGAAGGTCTGTGAGCCGGCGCCGAACTCCGGGGTGTTCGTCTTGCCGATGACGACGGCGCCGGCGCCGCGGATCCGTTCGACGATCAGGGCGTCGAGGTCAGGGACGTTGTCGGCGAAGATCGGCGAGCCGAGGGTCGTGCGGATGTCCTTCGTCGGGACCAGGTCCTTGATCGCGGTCGGCAGACCGAGAAGGGGCTTCGCGGCCGCGGCTTCCGGATCGCGGCGACGCAACTCGTCGGCGGCCCGCGCCTGTTCGAGGGCGTGGTCGCGGTCGAGCGTGCAGATCGCGTTGAGTTCCGGGTTGCGCCGGTCGATCCAGCCGAGGTGGGCGTCCAGCACCTCGACCGCCGAGACCTCGCCGCGTGCCAGTAGCCCGGCGAGGTCGACGGCGGTGCGGGTGCAGAGGTCGGGCGCGCCGTCGCACCCGGTGGGAACCGTCACTCGGCGCCGGTGCTTGCGCCGCCTCCGCCGGTCACGTGCTGGTCGAGGAAGGCCCGGATGACCCGGAAGATCTCCTGCTGCTCGTCGGGCGTGAAGTTGCCGTGGCCCTTGCCGGGCACGGTGTGGATCTTGTTCGCGACACCCGCCTTGTCGAGCTTGGCGTGCAGGTCGAGGGCGTGCTGGTAGGGCACGATGTTGTCGACGTCGCCGTGGATCGTCAGGATCGGCGGCAGTCCGGAACGGACGTACGTCAACGGCGACACGCGCCGGGCGAGTTCCATCCGGTCGGACCGTGAACCCATCCAGGCGACCGCGTAGCTCTTCGCGTTGACGCCTTCGAGCAGGTCGCCGACGTCGGTGATGCCGAACCAGTTCACGATCGCGGCCACCGGCATCTCGTACTCGTCCGCCGCGGCCCAGCCCGGACGGCTGGCGTCGCGGCCGGGGCAGAGCCGGTCGAGGCCGGCGGAGGCCGGCAGCATGCCCGTGGTCAGCGACAGGTGGCCGCCGGCGGAGGCGCCGGTGACGACCAGGCGGGAGGTGTCGATGTTGTAGTCCTCGGCGTTCTCGTAGATCCAGCGCAGTGCGCAGCGGCAGTCCTCGACGGCGCCGGGCGCGAGGGCGTTGCGGCCGAGCCGGTACTCCACGTTGACCACGGCCCAGCCCATCTCGAGGTAGGGGAGGGCGCGCAGCACGTTGGATTCCTTCGTGCCGCCGACCCAGCCGCCGCCGTGGATGTAGATCAAGGCAGGTACTGGCCCCTGACCTCGGGGCGTCATCACGTCCAGCTTCGACTCGTAGCCGTCGGCCGTCAGGTAGGTGATGTTCGGGGCGACGCGATAGCGGCTCATGATGTCGACCGTCACCGACTCGCCGTCCTGGGCGAAGGCGGGGACCGGTGGAGCGAAGAGCAGGGCAGCGGCAATTGCGGCCGCGGTCGCGACGTTGAGCGACGTTCGGGTGAGTCGAGTCACTGAGGACCTCCCGGGATGTGAGTGGGTGAGGGCAGAGTGTAGCGGGCTCAGGCGACGATGCCGCGGCCGCGGCAGGCGGCGATCTCGTCGGCGGAGAGCCCGAGGACGTCGGCGAGGACGACATCCGTGTGCTCGCCGAGCAGGGGCGCCCGGCGGGGGCTGAGATCGCGGCCTGCGATACGAAACGGCGGCCCGACGAGTTCCAGGTCTCCCCAGTCCGGGTGCTCGACGGTGGCGAAGGAGCCCCGGGCCCGCAGGTGCGAATCGGCGTAGAGGTCGCGGGCATCGCGCGACGGAGCGGCGGCGACACCGGCCCGCAGGAGCTCGCGCGCGATCCAGTCGCGGTCCCGTTCCCTGGTCCAGGTGCCGACGATCGCGTCGAGCTCCGCTTCATTCTGCTTCCTGGTCGTTGGGGTCGCGAACCGCGGATCCCCGGCCAGCTCTGGCCGGCCCATCGTCGCCGCGAGCCGGGCGAACTCCTCGTCGCTGTGGACCTCGATGGCGAGCCAGCGGTCGATGCCCCAGCAGCGATAGACGCCGTGCGGCGCCGAGTCGCGGTGGGAGTTGCCGGCGCGTTCCGGAATCTCGCCTGTCATCTCGTACTCGAGCAGGACTTCGCCGAGGATCGAGCTCACGCCCTCGCACTGCGAGTAGTCGATGAACTGGCCTTCGCCGGTGCGGCTGCGGTGATGCAGCGCGGCGACGATCGAGAAGGCGAGCGTGATCGCGTTCATCAGATCGACGTCGCCGCCGCTGTGAGTCGGGTGATCGTCCGGGTAGCCGGAGATCCAGGCCCCGCCGGCCACGCCCTGGTGGACCATCGCGTAGCCGAGGTACTCGGTTTCCGGGCCGCCGTGGCCGCGTCCCGACGAGGAGGCCACGATGATCTCCGGGTTTGCCCGGCGGAGGTTCTCGTAGTCGAGGCCGAGCTTGACCATGGCGCCGGGACGCATATTGTCGTAGATCACGTCGCACTCGCCGGCGAGGCGCAGGGCGAGTTCGCGGCCTTCCGCCTGCGACAGGTCCAGGGCCAGCGACCGCTTGTTCAGGTTCATCGTGTTGAACGCCATGCCGGCGTCCTCACCGATCTTCTGCGGCGCCTCCTCGGCGCGGGGCCAGACCACGGAGCGGCGCGTCAGGTCGAGGCGCCTGGGTCCCTCGACCTTGATCACTTCGGCGCCCAGGGTGGACAGCAGGACGCCGGCGTAGGGGCCGGCCCACACCCAGGCGAACTCGGCGACGCGTATGCCCTCGAGCGGGAGCTTGCGCGTCGCGGGTGGGGCGGTCGGGACCGAGCCGGCGGCGACCGGAGCGCCGTTGCCGGCCGCGGCGACTTCGGCTCGGACCTCGTCCGAGTGTTCGCCGAGCTGTGGCGCCGGGCGGGACACCTTCGGCCTGGAGGCGCCCATCCGGTACGGCCAGCCGGCATAGCGCTTCGCCCCGGTGCTCGGGTGGTCCACTTCGACGAAGTAGTCGCGGGCGGCGTACTGCTGGTAGTCCATCACGTCCGCGGCGTCGTGGATCGGTCCGACCGGAATGCCCAGGCTGGCGGCGCGGTGGTACAGGTCGTCGCGTTTCTGCTCGAGGGCCCAGGCGTCGACCTGGGGAGCGATCTCCATCAGGTGATGGCTGCGGTAGGCCATGTCCTTCCATTCGTCGCCCTGGCACCAGTCCGGATTGCCCATCAGTTCGCGGAACAGCTCGAAGTGATGGTCGTCGAAGGCGTTCAGGATGACGTAGCCGTCGCTCGTCTTCAGCCTGCCCATGGCCGGCGGGCGGTCCGGCACCCGCGACCAGGTCGTCTCGTGGTAGCGGGCGCTGGCCAGGAGCGGCGCCACCAGGCTGATCATCACGTCCTGCATGGAGACGTCGACCCGGGCGTCGCCGTGGGTACGTTCGTAGAGGAGGGCAGCGACCGTCAACGCGGTCACCAGACCGGCGTGGTAGCCGGCCTGATGGCCGCCCAGGGCGACCGGCGCGCGATCGATGTCGCGGGAGCGGGCCGGCATCTGGTTGACCAGTCCGCCGCCGTGGGTGAGCGTGAGTTCGCCGGCGGGCGCTCCCGAACGCGGTCCTGTGAGGCCGTAGGGCGTGACCGCCGCGACGATCAGGTCCGGCGGCGTCTCCGCCGGCGGTTCGCGGTCGACGATCAGGGCGTCGGCGGTCCGGAGCAGGCTGCTGAAGGCGGCGCGACCGTCCTCGCCGTTCAGGTCGAGGACGATTCCCCGTTTGCTCGTGTTGCAGTAGAGGAAGAGCGGCGAGCCCTCCGGGTCGGAACCGTTCGCCCGGCGCGCGGCGTCGCCCGCGGGCGGCTCGACCTTGATCACGTCGGCGCCGAGGTCGGCAAGCAGCTTGCCGCAGTACGGGCCGGCGACGCCCTCCGCGAGTTCGACGATCCGGAGGCCGGCGAAGGGGCCGGTTCCGTCGAGGGAACTCGCGGCCGATCCCGGTCGGTCTGGTCTTGTCATCGGAGCTTGTACGCCTCCCTCGCGGATCGCAGCCAGTCGTGCTGGTCCTTGTCGCCGAAGTAGTAGAAGACGGCGCCGTTCGGCAGCATGAGGACGCCGATGCCGCCGTAGCCGAGCATCTGCCGCACCCAGACCTGCTTCGTGCCGGTCCCGTCGGTCACCTGGATCTGCCGCGACCAGATGGAGTTGTTGTACTTGTTCGGGTGGCCGTTGTGGACGGCGTCCAGGCCGCGGTCGTCCTCGTCTTCCTGCATCGCGGCGGCCACCATGTCCGGATGGAGCACCTGCCGGTCGCCGATCCGGCCGCGCCGGGCGTTCAGCAGGTCGGCGATCTTCAGGATGTCGTCCGGGGTCCAGAACATGCCGTAGCCGCCGAAGACGTAGCCGTCGGCCCGGTTGTCCGTGCGCAGCGACTGGAGCGCGCCGGCGGAGACACCCAGCGGCCGGTAGACCTCGGCGGCCAGGAACTCGAGCAGATCCGCGGGCTCCCTGGACGAGGCGCCCGCCTTCTGACCGAGGTACCCGCTCATGGCGACGGACAGCAGAAAGGCGTCGGTCGTGTGGTACACCCAGCGCTTTCCGGGCGGCTCCTTCGTCGGATAGGCCATGGCGCCCCGCAGCTTGCGGTTCCGGTGCTCCGGAACGAAGAAGTTCAGCTCGGTCGTCGAGTTCTTCTCGTCGTCCTGGTCGCCCGTGTCCCAGTAGTGGCCGGTCGCCATGTCGAGGGCGTGCTCGAAGGTCACCCCGCGGAAGCTGCCCCTGGGCGGCTTGGGCACGTAGTCCCTGAGTTCGAGTTCGGTCACCTCGAAGCCGTCCCGCTGCGCCAGCCGCATCAGCGCGACGGCGCCGACGGCGGTCTTGGCGGTGGAGTAGGACGGCAGGCGAATCTGTTCGGGATACGGGTAGTCGCCGTAGCGGGTGTGGACCGGGCCCTGGTAGTGGACTCCGCCGAAGGAGACGCCGAACGCGGTGAGGTGTTCGCGGTCGAAGCCGCCGCCGAAGGCCTGCGGGTAGACCTGGGCGCGCGGGTAGTCGTCCCGGATCCGTTCGATCGGCCGGACGGGCAGCCGCGACGCGGCCTCGGCGGCGTATGCCTCGAGCACGGCGTCCGCCTCGGGCGGCTCGCCGGAGATGAAGCGGGTGGGGCCCGCGTCCCAGAGGTCGAACTTGAAGTACTTGCAGGTTTCCTGAGTGGCCTGGAAGGCCGCTGGCGATGTGGCGCCGCCGTCGAACAGGAAGGACACGACGCCGTGGTAGGCGCAGTTCTGGTTGCGCTCGACCAGTGTGATCGGCAGCGAGGCCCGGCTCCTGCCGCCATCGCCGTTCTCGCTCCAGATCCGGCCCGGACCGACAATGACATTCCAGTAGGCGTCGCCGGTGTAGCGGAGCGCGCGGTTGGCGGGCACCAGGTGGGAGCCGCTCTGGACCAGGGCGACGTCGAGCCGCGGAATGCGGCGCAGGGCGGAGACGATCGGCGGCTCATCCGCCCGCAGGTAGGTGTCGTGGTGGACGGTCCAGGAGGCTCCTCCGCCGCCGAAGAGCTGAAGCGTGCCTCGCATCTCGTGGCGCGGCGGCGCGGCGTTCTCCGGCAGGGCGAAGGCCGCGTTGTCCACGGGCGTTGGGAGCTCACTGGCCAGGAGTTGGGACGCCGGCAGCAGGGTCCGCGCGACGTCGCCCGAGCCGGCGAGGGGGTCGCCGGGCAGTGGGACGGCGGCCGCCCCGAGCTGGGCGGCGGCCGCGCAGACGGTCCAGAGCAGGGCGGCGAATCGGGCCATGGCGGCTGATGGTAGCTTGCCGGAGTCACCCCTGTGCGGTGCCCGCCATGTACGTCCACCTGATCGACGGCACCTACGAGCTCTTTCGCCACCACTTCGGTGCGCCGAGCTATCGCAACGAGGACGGGCTGGAGGTGGGAGCGGTGCGTGGTGTCGTCTTCTCCGTGCTTGGCATGTTCCGCGATGGAGCGACCCACGTGGCGGTGGCGACCGACCAGGTGATCGAGTCGTTCCGCAACGAGATGTGGCCCGGCTACAAGACCGGCGAGGGGATCGAGCCGGAGCTTCTGGCTCAGTTCCCGGTGCTCGAGGACGCCCTCGCCGCGCTGGGCGTCACCGTCTGGCCGATGGTGGAGCACGAGGCGGACGATGGGCTCGCCAGCGGCGCCGCGATGGCGGCCGCGGATGAGCGGGTCGTCGAGGTCCGCATCTGCACGCCGGACAAGGACCTGGCCCAGTGCGTCGACGCCGGCCGGGGCGGTCGGGTAGTGCAGGTCGACCGGCGGCGCGGCCTGCGCTGGGACGCCGACGGCGTCCGGGACAAGTTCGGGGTGGAGCCGGAGTCGATCCCCGACTATCTCGCCCTGGTCGGCGACAGCGCGGACGGATTCCCGGGCCTGCGGGGGTGGGGCGCAAAGTCGGCGGCCACCGTGCTGGCGCACTATGTCCACCTGGAGGAGATTCCGGACGAACCGTGGAAGTGGGCGGTCAAGGTGCGCAGCCGGGATCGGCTGGCGGCGACGCTCAGGGAGGAACGCGAAGCGGCGGAGCTGTTCCGCGAGCTCGCCACGCTGGTGCGCGATGCGCCGGTCAGCGGTTCCGTCGACGACCTGCGCTGGCGCGGACCGCGGCCCGAACTGGCGGCGATGGCCGAGAGGCTGAAGGCGCCGGGGCTCGTGCAGCAGGCCGAGCGGCTCGCCGGCGAGTGGGCCGAAGCGGACGACGCGGTCCCCTTCTGACTGCCCATGCGGCGGCGGTCAGCGTAGGATCCGACCCGGCGTGAAACTGATCGACAAGCTGCGCACCGCGGCGTCCGAGAGACGGCCGTTCTACTCGTTCGAGTACTTCCCTCCGAAGACGGAGGCGGGGATCGAGAACCTCTACGCGCGCATCGAGCGCATGGGACGGCTGGAGCCGGCGTTCGTCGACGTGACCTGGGGCGCGGGCGGCAGCACCGCTGATCTTACCTTCGAGCTCGCGAGCACGATCGAGAACGTGCTCGGCATCGAGACGATGATGCACCTGACCTGCACCAACATGCCGCGCCGGAAGATCGCGGCGGTGCTCGAGAACTGTCGCGAGCGCGGCATCGGCAACATCCTGGCCTTGCGCGGCGATCCGCCGCGCGGAGGCGGCGCCTGGTCGCCCGTCGCCGACGGCTTTTCCCACGCTTCGGACCTGGTGCGGTTCATCCGCGAAGAGCACGGGGACCACTTTGGAATCTGTGTCGGCGGCTACCCGGAAGGTCACCCGGAGGCTTCGAGCCGGGAGCGCGATCTCGACCATCTGGCCGAGAAGGTGGCGACCGGAGCGGACTTCGTGATCACGCAGATGTTCTACGAGCCGGAGCTGTACTTCCGCTTCCTGGAGGACTGCCGGGAGCGCGGCGTGGACTGTCCGATCGTTCCGGGACTGGCGCCCATCAACGGATACCTGTCCTTTCAGCGCATCACGGGCTTCGGCGCCAGTGCGCCGCCCGAGATCGTCAGCGAGATCGAGGCGCGGCGGTTTCACGACGCGTCCGTGCGCGAGTACGGCCAGGACCTGTTGACCGGCATCTGTCGCCGCCTTCTCGACGGCGGCGCGCCCGGCCTTCACTTCTACACCCTGAACCTCGAGCGTTCGGTGCAGGTCATTCTCGACCGCCTCGGCATCGTGCCGGAGCGCATCGAGCGGGTCCTGCCGTGGCGGAGCGCGACGGCGGTTCAGCGCCCCAGGGAGGACGTTCGCCCGATCTTCTGGGCCAACCGGCCGAAGAGCTATCTTGCCCGGACCCAGGACTGGGACGAGTTTCCGAACGGGCGCTGGGGGGATGCCGGTTCGCCCGCGTTCGGCGACCTCGGCGACCACCATCTCGCGTTTCGCCCGATCAAGGCCGATGTCGCCCGTGAGCGTTGGGGCCGCGAGCTGCACTCGATCGACCAGGTGCGCGAGGTGTTCGCGGGGTTCTGCCGCGGTGACGTCGACGGGATCCCCTGGTACGACTGGCCGTTGGACCTGGAGAGCGAACCGCTGCGCAACGCACTCGTGCGGTTGAACCTGGCGGGGCTGCTGACGATCAACTCGCAGCCGCGCGTGAACGGCGCTGCGTCCGACGATCCCGCGGTCGGCTGGGGCGGTGCCGGAGGCCGCGTCTACCAGAAGGCGTACCTGGAGTTCTTCGTGGCGCCGGAGCAGGTGTCGGCGCTACTGGCCGCACTGGACCGGAAGCCGAGCCTGACGTACCACGCGATCGACCGGTCCAGTACGGCCTGGAGCAACTGCGACTCGGTCAACGCGGTCACCTGGGGCGTGTTCCCGGGCGAGGAGATTCGGCAGCCGACGATCGTCGACCCGCGTTCGTTCGAGGTCTGGAAGGACGAGGCCTTCGACTTGTGGCTGTCCTCCTGGGCGGCGGTGTACGAAGCAGACAGCGAGTCACGCCGCCTGCTCCAGGGGATCCACGACACGTACTTCCTCGTCAACGTGGTCGACAACGACTACGTCGACGGCGATCTGCTCGGCTACCTGCTCGAGGCGGTTCAGGCCGACGAGCCGCCGTCCATGACGATCGTCGCTCCCGTCACGTAGCTGCCCATCTTCGAGGCCAGGAACACTGCCGCGCCCGCGATCTCGTTCGGCTGCGCGTGCCGTCCGACCGGCGTCCGGCTGGCGATCGCCTGCCGCTTCTCCTCGGAGTCGACGAGCACGCTGGCGAAGTAGGTCTCCACCACGCCGGGCGCGATCGCGTTCACCCGGATGCCGTACTGGCCGAGCTCCTTGGCCCAGCCGCGAGTCATGTTGAGCACGGCCGCCTTGGTCAGCGCGTAGGTCAGTTCGTTCGGTCCAGGGCGCAGGCCGGCGATCGAGGCGACGCTGATCACGTTGCCGGAACCCTGTTTCTTCATCAACCGCGCCGCCTGCTGGATGTGCACGAAGTAGCCCTTCAGGTTCACTTCGAGCGTCTTGTCGAAGGCCCACTCCGGCATGTCGATCGCCGGACCGAAGTACGGGTTCGTCGCCGCATTGTTGACGAGAACGTCGAGCCGCCCGAACTCGCTCTCGATGCGCTCGAACAGGCCCGCGATCTGATCCACGTTGCCGGCGTGACAGGCGATCGGCACCGCCTTGCCGCCGTCGGCCTCGATCGACTCGGCTACCTTGTCGAGCCCTTCCTGCTTCCGCGAAGCGAGGATGACGGTCGCCCCCTGCTCGGCGAAGCCGCGCGCGATGGCCTCCCCGATGCCGCGCGAGGCGCCGGTGACGAGTGCGACCTGGTCGGTGAGGCTGAAGTCGAGGATGGGCATGGACTGAGGTCTCCGGGGTTGTGTCTGGTGCTGGTCGGCGCGTGAGCATACGACGGCTGGCTCGGTCCTGGATGGCTGCTACCGTCCGGTCCCGGTGACCGGGCCCTGCTCCAACCTTCGCGTGATCGAGGTCGCCGGCTCGCCCGCAGGCGCCTACGCGGGACGGCTGCTGGCGGTCTGTGGCGCCGAGGTATTGCGGCTTGAACCGCCCGGAGGCGATCCTTGGCGTGAGGTTGGCGAGCGCTGGCGGGGCGTCGGAGCGGAGTATGCGTACCTGAACGTCGGCAAGCGCACCGCGCGGCTGCGGCGGAGCACCGACAGGGGCCGGGCGCAGGTGCTGGAACTGATTGAGCGCGGTGGAGTCGATGTCGTGATCGAGAGCGCGGCGCCGGGGCCGCTCGAGCCGTTGATCGAAGAGAGCGATGCGCCGCAGGCCGTGCTGCTGCGGATCTCGCCGTTCGGCCTGGGTTCTGCGGCGAGCGAGGTCTGGGGCGAGGCGGCACCGCCGCGGTCGAACGGGTTCACGGACGACGCCTGGTCCGGCCACCTCTACCTGAACGGTGCGCCGGATCGGGAGCCCATCGCGCGGCCGGGACTCCATTCGTCCTGCCAGGCGGGCGCCCACGCGGTGATCGGCAGTCTGGCGGCACTGCTGGCCCGGCCCGCGATCGGCCGCGGCCAGGTGGTCGATGTCTCGCATGTGGAGGCGCTGGCCGCGCTCCACCAGTACACGACGGTGATGTGGACACAGGCCGGCTACGTTCTCGGCCGGGTCGGCAACTCGCAGGGCGGGCCCTGGCATCCGGTCGGTGTTCACCGTTGCAAGGACGGGTACGTGGCGCTCTCGATGCCGAGCCGGGAGATGTTGCAGCCGTTCCTCGAGGCTGCCGGCCTGGCTCACGTCCTGGAGGATCCGCGCTTCGCGGAGGATGCCGACCGGGCGGAGCACCGGGAGGAGTTCGATCGGGCGATCGATCCGTGGATGATGGCCCACACAGCAGACGAGATCATCGAGCTGGGTGAGCGGGTGCGGGTGCCGATCGGCCCGGTGATCGATGCGCTCGAGGTGCTGGACGATCCGCACTTCCGGGCCCGCGGCTTCTTCGTGCCGATCGACGGCGACAGCGGCCCGCTCGTCCCCCGCGGGCCGTTCCTCCTGAACGGCGCGGCGTCGGTTCAGGCCATCGATTCCTCGGTCGCGGGGCCGCCACCGCCAGTCGGCGGCTCGGAAGACTGGGTGCGCCGGCCTTCTGGCCGGCATCAAGCGCGCAGCCGCGAAGCGGCGCGCGAGTTGGCTTGCTGGAAGTCTCCGGAGCTGGCCGGCGGCCCGCTTCAGGGTGTCCGCGTGCTCGACCTCACCCGGGTCTGGGCGGGCCCGCTCGCGACCCGGATCCTGGGCGATCTGGGTGCCGACGTGATCAAGATCGAAGCCGCCTGGGCGCGCGGCCCGGCGACCCGGTCGGCGAGGATCGCCCGGCTCAGTCACCTGTTCCCGGAGAACGAAGCCGGGAAACGTCCATACAACCGCAACGCCGCGTTCAACAAGATGAACCGGAGCAAGCGCTCCGTGACGCTGGAGCTTGGCGAGCCCGAGAGGCGGCGCATTTTCGAGGCCCTGGTCGAACGGGCAGACGTCGTCTGCGACAACTTCAGCCCGCGCGTCATGCCCAAGCTCGGCCTCGACCCGGAGCGGCTGCACGAGATCAACCCGGGCGTGATCGCGGTCTCGATGCCCGGTTTCGGCAACTCCGGTCCCTACCGCGACCGGCTTGCCTACGGTCCGCTGATCGAGTCGACGATGGGATTGACGTCCGCGCTCGGCTACCGGGACGGCGGTCCGCACCGTTCCGGAATCGCCTGGCCGGATCCGATGACGGCTCTGCACACCGCGGTCGGGACCCTGGCCATGCTGTACGGCCGTTCTCAGTCCCTGGAGGGCCGGGGCGGCACGGTCGAAACGCCGATGGTGGAGGCGATGGCGACGATGTTCGGCGACCACATCCTGGCGGCGCAGCTTCGTGGATCGGCCGAACCGCGGCGCGGCAATCGCCATCCGGGCCGGGTGCCTCAGGGCTGCTATCCGTGCCTCGGCGACGACCGGTGGATCGCGATCAGCGTCGAGGACGATGACCAGTGGCGGACGCTTTGTGGCGTCGCTGCTCTTCCTGATGTCTTCGCGGCCATGTCGCTGGCAGAGCGGCAGGCGGACGAGGACCGGATCGACGAGTTGCTCTCCGAGTGGACCGGCAGCCGGGATCGAGACGACCTGGTCGCCCGGTTGCTCCGCGCCGGCGTCACCGCGGCGCCTGTGTCCGACGCCCGCGACATGGCGGAAGACCCGTTCCTTGAAGCGCGCGGCTTCTGGGCCGAAGTCGATCATCGTGAGGTCGGCCGCCGCCGCTACCCCGGCCTGCCGATTCATCTGAGTGCGACGCCCGCGACGTACCGACTCGGCGCGCCCTGCCTGGGGGAGCACAACCGGGAGGTGCTGATGCAAGTCCTGGGGCTTCCGGCGTCACGCGTGGACGAACTGGAGAGGGCAGAGCTGCTCACGGACAGGCCGCCCGAGGGCGCCACCGGACGGGGGATCAGGAAGGAGTAGGAGCATGGGAGAAGCGCCCGCGGGCACGACGCCCACGACGCGACCGCGACAACTCGACCACATTCTCGAGGCCTCTCTCTATGTGAGCGATCTCCAGGCGGCGGAGGTCTTCTACACCGAGGTGCTGGGACTGGCCTTTCACTCGAAGCTCGAAGGGAGGCACGTGTTCTTCCGCTGCGGTGAGCAGATGGTCCTGCTCTTCAACCCGGAGGCGACCGCCGACCCGGAACTGACGCCGCGGGGCCTCGGATTGCATGGCGCTCACGGCCCGGGTCACCTGGCGTTCGGTGTGACCGAGGACGAGATCGACGTCTGGCGTGCGCATCTGGAGAGCCACGGCGTCGAGATCGAGCAGGAGATCGACTGGGGCGGCCGCAGGGGCCGATCGATCTACTTCCGCGACCCGGACGGCAACAGCCTGGAGTTCGCGACGTCTGCGTTGTGGGGCTCGGCCTAGCCGCCGGTCTGCG
This sequence comes from Thermoanaerobaculia bacterium, assembly GCA_022826745.1. Lineage (GTDB taxonomy): Bacteria > Acidobacteriota > Thermoanaerobaculia > Multivoradales > Multivoraceae > Multivorans. Next base: position 140,819 of record JAJDUI010000002.1, read on the forward strand.
CTGCGACTTCCCTCTCTTCAAGGCGCGCGCCGCGCAGGGTGTTCCCCAGGGAGTAGTTCCCCTCGTGACAGGCGTACTCGTAGAGCTTGTCGTCCGTCGCCGGCCAGGTGTACTCGACGGTGTAGGGCGCTTCCCAGTCGCCGTTCTCGACGGTGAACCGGTAGAGGAGGGTGTCCGTGTCCTGGAAGGAGAGCCGCTCGACCACACGCTGATCGGCGGGAGGCGAAGGGTCGCCGTAGAGGGCGAAGGTCACCCAGTCCTCTTCCTGGAAGTTCGTCGTCTCGATGACGAGCGTGTCGCCGTCCCACCAGGCGACGGAATCGCCGGCCCGCGAGCGGTACCCGGGCGGCGCGTGGCGGGCCGCCTCGCGAGACGCGTAGATCGGAATGATCCGCGCGTAGTGCATCCACTCGATCAGGATCATCATGTGGGTGTCGGTCTGCACGACCGTCTTCAGGTTGTTGTAGAACTTCGGGTAGATCGGGATCGTTCCCTCGAGCGAGAAGATGCATCGGTCGGCGATCGACAGCGATTCCGGGTCGTCGTAGGGGCCGACCTCGCGGTCGCGCCACCACGCCTTGCCCTGGTTCTGCAGGAAGAAGCCGTAGACGCCTTCCCGGCGGGCCTTGCCGCGTTCCGTCAGCGGCGGGAAGCGGCCGTCGGGCGGATCGACGATCAGGGACGTGCGGTACCTTCCGCCGACCTTGACCGCCGACGTGCCGCGGTCCATGTAGAAGTAGTTGTAGCCGCCCACGCTGGCGCCCGCCGCGGGCGCGTCGCGGTCCGGGTCGCTGGCCCGGGCGGTGAGATCGATTCTCGCCGCTTCCTGTGACCGGATCCGCTCCGCCTCTTCCTCGGTCAGGTGGAGGCGTTCACCGAGTTCGGGGCTCCGCTCGATCGGCGTCAGGGTGCTGATGTCGTAGTTGCCCGAGAAGTCGGGCTTGCCGCTCGATGTCCTGGGAATCTCGTCCGCCAGCGCGGCGGTCGCGACCACGAAGACCAGGAACGCAGAGGCGAGGACGGCGGCGCGGTCTCGGTCGCCTGGGAAGCTCACGGTCCGCCGGTCGCCTCGGCCGCCATCTGCCTCTCTTCGAAACGCGCCCCCCGCAGGGTGTTTCCGGTCGCGTAGTTGCCCTCGTGACAGGCGAACTCGTACAGCTTGTCGTCCGTGGCCGGCCAGGTGTACTCGCCGCTGTAGGGCGTTTCCCAGTCTCCGCTTTCGAGCGTGAACTGGTAGAGCAGAGTGTCCGGGTCCTGGAACGAGAAGCGCTCGATCACGTGCTGGTCGGCGGGCGGCGACGGCTCGCGGAACAGGGTCGTCGCGATCCACTTTTCTTCCAGGAAGTTCGTCGTGTCGATGACGAGCGTGTCGCCTTCCCACCAGGCGACCGAGTCGCCGGCGCGCGAGCGGATCGTCTCCGGGAGGTGCATCGCCGCCTCCCGGGAGGGGCTGATCGGGATGATCCGCGCGTAGTGCATCCACTCGATCAGGATCAGGAGGTGGGTGTCGGTCTGCACGATCGTCTTGATGTTGTTGTAGCTCTTCGAGTAGATCGGGATTGTCGCTTCGAGCGAGAAGACGCAGCGATCGGCGATCGAGAGCGACTCGGGATCGTCGTAGGGGCCGACTTCGCGGTCGCGCCACCAGGCCGGACCGGTGTTCCTCTTGGAGAAGCCGTAGAGACCTTCCCGTCGCGCCTTGCCGCGCTCGGTCAGCGGCGGGAAGCGGCCGTTCGGCGGGTCGGTGAGCACCGACGTGCGGTACCTGCCGTCCACCTTGACCGCCGACGTCCCCCGGTCCATGAAGAAGTAGTTGTAGGCGCCGATGTTCCCGCCGGCCGGCGGGGCTTCGCGGTTCGGGTCGCTCGCCCGCGACCTCGTTTCGATGTTCCGGGCCTCCCGGCGCCGGATCTCGTCTGCTTCGGCCTCGGTCAGGGTCAGGCGTTCGCCGAGTTCGGGATTGCGCTCAATCGGCGTCAGATGGGAGATGTCGTAGTTGCCGGAGAAGTCCGGCTTCCCGCCCGGCGTTCTGGGAGTGTCGTCCGCGGCGGCGGCTCCGCCGGCGCCGACGGCGACAGTGAGGATGAAAACGATGCGGGTTCTTCCCTTGATGGCCATGCGAGTTCCTCCCTTCAGTCCTACCCGCCCGGGACGTACCAGATCGGCGACGACCAGGCGCGTTCCTGGATCGTCGCCGGCATGTCGGGATTCGGCTCCGCGCCGGCCCGGAGGGCGTCCCAGGTCGACCAGCGGCAGGTCGGGTTCTCCAGCACGCGGACGTAGTAGACGGCGTGCTTCGCGGCGTCGAAGTCCGGGTCGGTCCACAGGGCCGAGAGTTCGGCGGCGCCGAGGTCCTGGGAGTGGCTGCAGTCGGACAGATCGACGCTGGCGCCGTTGTCGGGGCAGCGGAGCGGGTCCCCTGAGGGCATGCCGCCGTCGGCACAGGCGATGTCGACGACCGATTCGTGCGCTTCGCCGTCCTCGACCCAGCCCTTGACCATCTGCAGGCGCTGGAGCGGCGCGCTGTCGGTGTCGCGTGCGGCCCAGACCAGGAAGCGCGGACTGCTGCCTCCGTTCGCCACCAGGTCGCCGCCCATCGGCACACCGCCCTCGTAGGCGGCGGCGATCATCTCCGGATCGGAGGTCAGGTCGTCCGGATAGTGGTAGCCGCCGAAGAACCGAACCCGCATCCTGGGACCGCTGGTCCCGAAGGTCTCTTTGCGGCGGAAGGCGTCGTAGATCGCGTCGCGGGTGTTCTCCTCGGCCCAGACACCGGCGAGTCCCGAGCCGCCCCAGAACTTGAAGCTGTTCTGGATGTACTTCTCACCGTCCTCCGTCGGCTCGTCGAGCGGTACCGCGCCACGATTCTGGCCGGTGCCGTCGCCGACGCCGACCTTGCCGTGGAAGTTGTCCTCCTCCGGCGTGCCGCCCGAGTTGTGCGTGTCGGTCGCGCCGACCAGGCCAAAGCGGAACGGGTTGAAGCCCTGGGTCTCCTGCAGCACGAGACCGTTGACGTAGGCCTCGCGGGCGTAGCTGCCCTTCGGTTCGCTGTAGAGCGTGGTGGCGATCCGGTAGGGGAAGATCTCGAACTCGGCCCATTCGTCGTTCGGCGACAGCAGCGGGTGGGTTTCCGAAGTGCCCTTGACCTGCGTCACCTCGACCAGGGGTTCGTTGCGCATGCGCAGGTCGGCGTAGGCGGCGTCCAGCGGTTCGCCGCCCACCGTCTCCAGCTTGAACATGTTGCCGTTGCTGCCGTTCGAGTTGTGCGGAATGGCGAGGCCCTCGATGCCCGCGTCGCGCAGACCGTCGAGCCAGCGCCAGAGGTCCTCGGGATTCCGCGAATCGGTCGAGGCGAACGGCTTGGGCGGCACGTCGCTGCCCCTGAAGATGACGTTGCGGTGCAGGTTGCCGCGGTCATCCGACGAGGTCGTGTACTCGTAGGCGATGAAGGTCGTGAAGTTGCCTGGATCGTTATGGGCCTCGGCGGCATCGATGATCGCCTGCCAAGAGGTGCGGGCGGCGTTGTCCACCGCGTCGGCGGGCAGCTCGGCGAACTCGCCGCTGCGAAGCCCCTGGATGGCGCGGGCGAAACCGCCGCCGCCCCGGAGGTCGGCTCCGAGGGTCGTGTCGTAGAGGACGCTCCCGGCGTCGTCCATGTCCGGCATGACGCCCAGATACATGCCGTGGTCGGTCACGGCCTGGAAGTCGAACGCCCCGCTCTGGAGCTGAAGCTGGTGGCCGCTCGGGTGCATGATCGCCTCGCCCTTGGCGAAGCGGTAGGCGTCGTCCGGACCCGTCCGGGTCTGGAACAGGTAGGCGTCGAACGAGAACCGCGTGTGGACGTGCAGGTCGCCGAAGTAGGCGTCCCGGAGCGGGTTCGGCGCGTCGGCCGCGCCGGTCGCCGTGGCGCTGCCGCCAGCGTCTTCGCCGCCGCCGGTGGAGCAGCCGAGCAGGGCGAGCGAGAGGATGGCGATGGCCGCGAGGATCGGGCGAATCTGACGCATGACGATCTCCTTTGAACGGGATTACGCGTAGATTAGCGCGGATGACCACCAAGCTTCCGATGTCGGGCCTCCCCATGGCCGTGGCGCTGGTTCTTGCCGCCGCCTCCGCGTCTGCCCAGAACTCGACGACGTCGGGGACGATGCCTCCGGCCGAGGACATGGCCCTGGCCCGCGCCCTGCTCGAGGAACTCATCGAGATCGACACGACGGACACCGAGCGTGGCGACAACACCCGCGCCGCCCAGGCGATGGCGGACGCCCTGCTCGAAGCCGGCTTTCCGGCCGAGGATGTCCACGTCCTGGTCCCTTCCGACTTCCCGACGAAGGGCAACCTGGTGGCCCGGCTGCGCGGCAGCGATCCGGACGCCGAGCCGATCCTGCTGCTGGCCCATATCGACGTGGTCGACGCCCTGCCCGAGGACTGGAGCCCCGACATCCCTCCGTTCGAGTTCCAGGAGCGGGACGGCTACTTCTACGGCCGCGGCACGGCGGACGACAAGGACGAGTGCGCGATCCACACCGCCAACCTGATCCGCTGGCGCCGGGAGGGCTTCGTCCCCGAGCGGGACATCGTGATCGCGCTCACCGCCGACGAGGAGACCGGGACCCGCAACGGAGTCGAGTTCCTGCTCGCCGAGCACCGGGAGCTGATCGACGCCGCTTTCGCCCTGAACGAGGGTGGCGGCGGCGCGGAGCGGAACGGCCGCAAGGTCTCGAACAACGTCCAGGCGGCCGAGAAGGTCTACCTCTCCTTCTGGTTCGCTGCGAAGAACCCGGGCGGCCACTCCTCGTTGCCTGTTCGCGAGAACGCGATCTACGAGTTGTCGGAGGCGCTGCTGGCGGTCCGCGAGTACGACTTTCCGGTCATGCTGAACGAGGTGACCGAGGAGTTCTTCGAGCGCTCGGCCGACCTCGTCGGCGGCGAGACCGGCGAAGCGATGCGGCGGATCGTGGACGACCCGGAGGACGCGGAAGCCCTGGCCGTGCTGTCGGGGCAGGCGTCGTACAACGCGCGGCTGCGCACCACCTGCGTCGCCACGCTGGTCGAGGGCGGCCACGCCGAGAACGCGCTGCCGCAGTTGGCGCGGGCCAACGTGAACTGCCGGCTCCAGCCCAACCACGACCCGGACGAGGTCGAGGAGACGCTGCGCCGGCTGGCGGCGCCGTTCAGCGTCGATGTAGAGCGGCGGCGGGAGGCGACCCCCAGCCCGCCGTCGCCGCTGACCGGCGAGGTGCTTGGCGCAATCGAGCGCGTGACGGAAGAGATGTGGCCCGGCGTGCCCGTGCTGCCGGTCATGTCGGCCGGCGCCACGGACGCGGTCTACCTGCGCAACGCCGGCATCCCGGTCTACGGGGTTTCCGGCATCTTCGGCGACGTGGACGACGTTCGCGTCCACGGCCGGGACGAGCGGATCCGGATCGACCACTTCCACGAGGGGCAGGAGTTCCTGTATCGGCTGGTCAAGGTGCTGGCTGGGGGTGGTTGAGGCGTCAAGGGGAGGTCGCGAGCGGCAGTTCCACGGCGGCGCCGCGCAGCATGATCGCGAACACGCGGTGCTGGTTGCTGAACGTCGCCGGGGCAGGCGCACCGGGGACTGTGCCGCGAAAGCCGGTTCGGAGCAGACGATCGTCGTTGTGGTGCGCCGCCACGTCCGGCCGTCCACGGTTCGCGCCCAGGCTGGCGAGAAACGCGCCGTCGCGGTAGATGACGATCTGGCGCGGGCGTTCGCGGCGCTCCAGGTCCGCGGCCCAGCCCTCGATCACGGTGCGCTGTCCTTCCTTCACCACCACGTCGAGGGCGCCTTCGAAGCCGGCGCCGGTTGGCTGCACCGGGAGTTGGCGACCATCGGTGATGGGCAGAGTTTCCCCGCCTCGTTCCTCCTGCAGTGGCCGGTAGGAGAACCGAAGGCGGGTTGCGACACCCCGGTGTGAAAGGGCGTAGGCGACCAGGCCCTCGCGGCGGACGGTGTCGCGGATCTCGTCACGCGAGCGAGCGCGCCGGTCAGGCGCTGCCTCGCCCGTTTCGGACAGGAGGAAGCCGCTGTGCAGGTGTTCCGTGCCGAAGCGTTCGACCACGTCCGGTCTCTCGAGACTCGTGGCGGCGATACCGAACTGCCGGCCGCCCAGGAACGCGACGATCTCGCCGATACTGCCGGGCTCTTCGATGTCGATTGCCCACCCCTGGATGCCGTCTCTCATCTCGTACCCGCCGTCCAGAAAGCCGATCAGGCCATCCGGTTGCTGCGGTTCGAGGGGGATCCGCTCGGAGTCGACATCCAGGGCGCTTCGGGATCGGCGCATGATGCCGTCGATCCGGCCGCCGTCGCCAAACGACAGGTCGTACACGGAGAGGGGCGGCCGACCCACATGCTCGAGTTCCAGCGGCTGTCCGGGCTCTGATACGAGGAATACGTCAACCTGGTTCAGCCCAGGACGGAACAGGCTCTCGGGCACGGTCGCCGCGATCCGACTCCTTCCGTCGGCGGTCCGGTGGGGCCTCAGCGTGGCCGCCAGCGTGCCGTTGAGAGCCACGGCCACGGTGCGATCGGACACCGGCGGGCGATTCTCGAAGACCCCTTCCACCAGGGCGGGCAGGACGGTCTGATCGGTTGCGACGTGATCCCAGACGAAGGCCGCTTCGAGCCGGATGCTGGTTTCGCCGGGGCGATGAGCCAGGTCCGCAACCCGGAGGCCGTGAAGTTCGGGTCTTTCGCCGATGGCCGCCGGGTCGTTCGAGTCGCCGAGCAGTTCGGCCTGCAATGCGACCTGACGGCGGCGCCAGGATTCGCGGTCAGGTGGAACGCCGATCGCGCCGGTGTACTTGCCGACCACGAGCGGGCCGTCCTGGCCGCGCTCGTCCGGCGCGGCGCTCCGGGCGTCCGCGCCGGCCAGTTCAAGGATCAACGGCGTGAGGTCGGCGAGCGACAGAAGCCCGTGGTCGATAGCCGCCTCTTGCTGGAACGGCGCCTTGACGAGGAGCGGCACCGCCGCCAGATCGAGCGGCTGCCCGCCGGACGGATCATCGGGCTCCAGCAGGCGACGGGACAGGCCCGGGCGGAACGCGACGCCGTGATCCGCGGTAACGACGACCAGGCTCTCGTCGAACAGGCCGACGGACTCGAGCCGGTCGATCAACTCGCCGATCAGGCGGTCGACGAACTCGACCTGCAACAGGTAGCGCTTCTGGTGGTGCCGAACCGGCCAGGTCTCGGTCGTCCAGAGTTCGCGTTCCAGGCCGTGCATGCTGCCCCGGGGCGCGTGGTAGCGGCGGCCTGAGGGCAGGTACTCCCAGGGCACATGAGGCAGCATGGAGTGGAGGAAGTAGAAGCCGGGCCGGTCACGCGTTGGACCGATGGCGTCGATGAAACGCCGGAACTCGGCTGCCCGGTCGGTGGTTCGCAGATGAAACAGCGCCCGCGGTACCGGTTCGTCAGTTGGCGGCGGCGCGGCCGCGCGGGGACCGTCCTGGCCGAAGCCGCTCCAGGTCTGGGTCACGACCGGCAGCCCGCTCGTCCATGCTGCCGGCAGGGTCAGGTTGAGCCAGACGACGGCGAGGTCGGAGACGAGCAGACCGAAGCGCTCGCGAAACGCCGGGCGCGGCACCGCCAGCCGGTTGACGTCGGTGGGGCAGAGCGAGCTGATCGGCTCCAGTGCGTACAACTCGTGGCTGGGGGCCAGCAGCGTGAACAGGTTGACCGGGTACTCGGAGGCGGTCGGCAACCGTCCCTGTTCCGCCTGCAGCCCGGAGAGCATCGCGGGCACCGCGAGTTCGGAGACGTCGGAGACCGCCGTCGCGTTCGCGTACCACGTCGCCCTGGAGGCCAGTCGGGCCAGGTTGGGGAGGCGGTCGCCGTCGATGCTGCCCGTCGCGTCCAGGATGGAGGTCAGCGACCACTCGTCGAGGACCACGAGCACGATCGGCGCCCGGGCGCCGGTGTCCGTCTGATCGATATCGACCGAGTGGACGGGGCGCGCCGCGCTGCGGCGGACGTCGCCGTCCAGAAGCAGGAATGCAGGGACGAGGACGGTCGCCACGGACAGGAGCAGGGCGAAGGCGCGCGCGCCGCGAAAGCTCACGTAGGCCCAGCCGGCGGCTATGCCTGCGATCACGGCGAAGGCGATGGCAGGCACCACCGGTAGGCCGCGGAGCGCCTGCAGTGCAATGACGCCGATCAGCAGACCGGCAGCCGCGGCGAGTGCTTTGGGTGTCCAGACGGGACGGAAGATGCGAACGGTTGCTGCCGGCAACCAGAGCGCCAGAGCCGGAACGACGGCCAGCAGGATCGCCAGGGCCGCGACATCTCCTATGGAAAGTCCCCGGATGGCGAAGAACTCGGGCGTGCGACGGAGCAGATCGTAGATCGGCTGAGCGAAGGCGAGGCTCGAGAGCCCCGCAGTCGTGGCGAGACCTGTTGCGAGAGGCCGCTGCGGGTCAACCCGGTCTGGCCGCTGGCGCTCGGACATGGGCAGTCATGCTACTTGGGTGCTGTAGCCTGCCGCTGCAGTGACCGTCGCCGCGCCGGAAGCGCATCGCAGCACGACCCACCCGGTCGCCATCGGCGGCGTGGTCGTCGGCGGCGGCGCGCCGGTGGTCGTCCAGTCGATGACAAGCACCGACACCGCGGACATCGAGGCGACGACTGCCCAGGCGCTGGCGCTGGTGGAGGCCGGCTCCGAGCTGGTGCGGATCACGGTCAACGTCGACGCGGCGGCGATCGCCGTGCCGGAGATTCGGGCCAGGCTCGATGCCGAGGGCTGCGACGTGCCGCTGGTAGGCGACTTTCACTACAACGGCCACGTGCTGCTCGAGCGGCACCCGGCCTGCGCGCGGGCGCTGGCGAAGCTCCGGATCAATCCGGGCAACGTCGGCCGCGGCGGCCGCCGCGATCCGCAGTTCGCGGCGATCTGCGAGGTGGCCCGGAGGCTCGGCAAGCCGGTGCGGATCGGCGTCAACGGCGGGTCGCTCGACCAGGACCTGCTGGTGTCGAAGATGGAGGAGAACACGGAGCGCGACCTCGGCAAGACCTCGGAGGAGATCGTGGGCGAGTGCATGGTGCTGTCGGCGCTGCGGTCAACGGAGCTGGCGCTCGACTGCGGCCTGACGGAGGAGCAGATCGTCATCTCCTGCAAGACGTCCTCGCCGCGCGACCTGATCGAGGTCTACCGGAGCCTCGCGGGCCGCACCCGGCAGCCGCTCCACCTTGGCCTGACGGAGGCGGGCATGGGGATCAAGGGGCTGGTCTGGTCGTCGTCGGCGATGTCGGTTCTGCTCGCCGAGGGCATCGGCGACACGATCCGCACGTCCCTGACCCCGCGGCCCGGCGGCGACCGCCGCGAGGAGGTCCACGCCTGCCGGGAACTGTTGCAGGCCCTGGGGCTCCGCGCCTTCGCGCCCAGCGTCACGGCGTGCCCCGGCTGCGGCCGCACGACGAGCACCACCTTCCAGGAACTGGCGCTCCAGGTCGAGGACTTCATCGAGGCGAACATGCCGGAGTGGCGCCACCGCTACGACGGAGTCGAGGAACTGAAGCTCGCCGTCATGGGCTGCGTCGTCAACGGCCCGGGCGAGTCGAAGGCCGCCGACATCGGCATCTCGCTGCCGGGCACCGGCGAGGCGCCGACCTGTCCGGTCTACGTCGACGGCCGGCAGTTCACGACGTTGCGGGGCACCGCCTCGGAACTGTCGGAGCAGTTCACCCGGATCGTCGGAGAGTACGTGGAGAGCCGGTATCCGGCGAAGGCGTAGGCGCTTCGGGAGACGACAGTGTCTCCCCCTACGGCAGATCGCGGAACTCGGGGCTTCGAAGCCAGTCCCTGGCGAAGCGCTCCGTGATCTCGTCCATCGCGGCCTGGGACCTGGGGTACCGGCCCCGGTCGCCGGTGTCTTCGATCCAGCCTGCCAGCGCTTCTCGCATCTCGTTCAGCACGCCGGCATGGGCGGGATCTTCGGCCAGGTTGACCACTTCGTCGGGATCGTTCTCGAGATCGTAGAGCTCTTCGGCGACGCGTCGTCCGTAGGGCGCGGCCTGGGCGGGCGTCAGCTTGCCTTCCTCGGCCAGTCGCCGGATCGCCAGGAAACTGCTGTCTTCCGGATCGCGCAGGAGGTCGACCATCTCCCGATGGCCCCAGTTGATGAGCGGTCTGTCCAGCATGAAGTTCCTGACGTAGTGGAAACGCGGCCCCACCACCGATCGGACCCGGTCGATGACGTTCGACATGCGGTCGGCCGAGGTGAACACGAAGTCGCGGCGGTAGTCCGGACCGAAGATGTCCTTCGCGTCCATGAACCCCGGCACCTCGAGGCCGGCGAGCGCCAGAGACGTGGCGGCGATGTCCATCAGGCTGACGAGATCTGTCCGTCGCGTGCCGGGCTTCACGACCTCCGGAAGTCCCGGCGCGACGACGATCAGCGGGATCCGCAGGCCTTCGTCGTAGGAGAACTCCTTGCTCCGGGGCAGGTCCGAGCCGTGGTCGGAGAAGAGCACCACGATGGTGCTTTCCCAGAGTCCGTCGGCCTTGAGCTGCGCCACCAGCTCGCCGACCTCGTGGTCGGTGCGCAGCATCGAGTTGTAGTGGTCGGCGATGTGCCGGCGCACCTGGGGAATGTCGGGATACTGCGCCGGCACCTGCACATCGGCCGGTTCCACGGGCCGAAGGCCTAGCGCCTTCACTTCCTCGGCGATGTTCGCGACGGCCTTGCCGCCGGCCACCTTCGTCTGCCCGAAGAACGGCTTGCCTTCGGACACGTCGCGCCAGTGTCCGCCTCCCTGCGGCCCCTTCCAGGACGGGATCTCCGATGACTCGGCGCCGATCGTGTAGAGCTTCGTGCGGTCGTAGGTGAAGTTGAAGTCGTCCTTGCTGGCGTTGTAGGTCTCGTAGCCCGCGGCCCGGAACAGTTCGGGAACCGTCACGACCCCTTCCGGCAGGTGGATCCGATAGCCGGGAACCCGCCCCGAGCGATGGTCGTGCGCCCCGATCCGAATGGCGTAGCTGCCCGTGATCAGCGAGGAACGGGTCGGGCTGCACACCGGCGTCGGCGCGTACGCCCGCTCGAACAGAACGCCCTGTCGCGCCAGCGCGTCGATGTTGGGCGTTTCGACCAGGTCGTGCCCGTAGCTCGAGTACCAGGGCGACTGGTCGTCGATGTCGATCCAGAGGACGTTGGGTCGGGCGGTGTGCTGCTGCGCCGCCGTGGCCCCCGCGAGCAAGGCAAACAGAGCCGGGAAGATCACTTCGCCAGGCGGCCGTCAAGCTCGAGTTCCGCGGCGACGCCCTGCATCGCCGCCAGCACGTTGCCGGCGTGCTGCCAGAGCTCGAGCTCACCGTCGAAGCACTCGCGGCTGAAGTCGGCGGTGACTTCCTCGACGTGCTCGCGGTCGACGCCGGCCGCGAAGGCTCGCTGCTTCCAGCGCTTGCGGACGGACTTGAGCGGCACGTCGCGCACGTCCTTGCTCGGGCGGATGAGGGCGGCGGCGCTGATCAGGCCGGTGATCTCGTCGCAGGCCAGCAGCGCGTAGTCGCGCGAGGTTTCGCGCTCGACGCCGGTGCCATCCGTGTTGTGGGAGAGGATCGTCTGGATGATGCCTTCGTCCAGGCCGCGCTCGCGGAGAATCGCGGCGCCGTCCGCCGGGTGCTGCTCGAGGGTCGGGTGGATCTCCCAGTCGAAGTCGTGGAGGAGTCCGGCGAGGCCCCAGGACTCCGCGTCGCCATCGAGCCTCTCCGCGTACCAGCGCATCGCCGCTTCAACCGCCAGCATGTGTTTCCTCAAGCCTGGTGCCTTCACGAACTCCTGCACGGTCTGCCAGGCTGCTTCTCGGTCCATCGCCGTCGCCCCTTCGTCTCCGGTGGCCGGCGATTGTACGCGCTTGCCGTAGCTACAATCCCTGCGTCATGACGATGGGTGGAGGACCGTACGCGCGCAGGATGAGCTTCGGCGGGCTCTCGGGCCCGCACGCGCGCGACCTGCTGCTGCTCGTGGCGGCGCTGTTCGTCACCTTCTCGCTGCAGTTCTTCCCGACGCTGGCCTTCGTGCCGGAGCTGATGCGGCTGTCGAGCTCCGTCTGGCAGCAGGGGATGGTCTGGCAGCTCCTGACCTACCCGGCGGCGGGTTGGGGCGGGCCGTCGATCTGGTTCCTGGTGGGCCTCCTGATCTTCTACATGTTCGCGAACGATGTGCGCTGGGCTCTCGGCAGGCAGCGGTTCTGGAACCTGCTCTGGATGTCGGCGGGCGTGGCGGCGGTGGCGGCCTGTCTGGTGCAGATGCTGGTGGGCGGCGCCGGCCCGAACGCCTTCCTCATCATGCAGGGCCAGCAGATGCTGCTGGCGATCGCGATCACCGGCTTCGCGGTGATCCGGCGCGATGCCACCATCATGCTGTTCTTCGTGCTGCCGATCAAGGCGCGGTGGTTCATCTGGATCGAGATCGCTTTCGCCTGGGTCGGATTCCTCCGCTACGGGGATCTCGCCGGTTTCGTCGGTATCTGCACGGCGGTCGGCACGGTCTTCGCGCTGCTCCGGCCCGGGCGCACGCGTGGCCTGATGCGCGAGTCGCGGCTCCGGCTCGAACGCTGGTACATCCGCCAGAAGCTGAACCGCGGCCGCCGACGTTTCCGTGTCGTCCCGGGCGGCAAGAAACCGAAGGACGACGACCGCGTCCGCCGCGGTCCCTGGGTCAACTGAAGGGCGGTTGGCCGCCGGCAGCGGGCCGGAGGGGAGGGTCCCAGGGGACGCTCACCCCTTCCTGGTGGATGAGGAATGTGGGGGTTCGCTGCGGTCGGCTGCGCTCCGCCAGGGCACTGGTTGATGGAAAGACTCGGCAGTCGCTGGCCTTTAGCCCCCTGGGACCCTCCCCTCCGGTCCGCTGCCAGCTGGACGACTTGCCCCTTGGTGGTTCTGGCGCATCAGCCGGAGGGCGAGGAGGATAGCTGCGAGGGCGAGGAGGTAGTGCCACCAGGTTGGTTGATCGGGGAGCTGGATCTGTTCGATGCGGGCGCTGCCGAGGGCCAGGGCGTTGTGCAGGGCGTGCCAGGCCATGGCCGGGTAGATCGAGCCGGATCGGAGGACGGCGATCACGAGGAGGACGCCGAGTAGGGACGTCCCCGGAATGCGGAACAGGTCGACATGGAAGAAGCCGAAGGCGATGCCCGCGACCAGCACGAGCTGGACGGGCCTGAGGCGGCTCTTCAGGCCGTGGAGCAGGACGCCGCGGAAGGCGATCTCCTCGAAGATGCCGGGGAGGATGGCGAAGAAGACGAGCATCTGCCAGACGGGGATGTCCGCGCCGAACGCCTCGGCCATCGCTTCGATCCACTCCTCCGGAATCGGCATCGCCAGGCTGGCGAGGCGGACGACGCCGTCGGCGAGCACCAGACCCGCGGGGGCGCCGATCAGGACGCCGAGCCAGGCCGCGGGCGGGGGGTTGCGCAGGGACAGCGTCTCACGAACGGGCAGCCGGTAGCGGGCGATCATCAGCCACGCCGCGGCGCCGAAGACGGACATGTTGATCACGATCAGCAGACGGCTGTCGAGGCCGCCGCCGACGTTCAGTTGCCAGACCAGGAGCAGGGCCCAGAGGACGGCGAACCAGCGCGCGACGCGACGCGGGAAGAGCGCGGGCCCGCCGGCGAGGTCGGCGGCGTCCGTGTCGCTCGCGGTGATCAGCTTCTCCGCCGACAGCGTGCGCAGCGAGGCGCGCGCGAGCAGGGCGGCGGCGCCGCCGGTGACCGCCCAGGCGGCGGCGAGCAGCGGCCAGTCGTAGTGGCCGGTCAGGATCTCCCTGGCCGCGACGCCGAGGTTCGCGATCGGCAACAGGACGATCGCGCTGCGCAGCTCGACCCCAGGCAGGACGGGAATCGCCGCCACGGCCATGGCAATGAGCATCACCGGCGCGAACAGCAACTGCGCTTCCTTGTACGTCTTCGACCGGCCCGAGACCAGCAGCAGGCTGCTCGAGAGGAGCACGGCCGCCGGGGCGTAGAGCAGGAGCAGAAGCACGCCGGCGCCGACCGGGATGACCAGCTTCAGGCCGGCGGGCGCCGCGATCAGGTCGAGCTGCATCCAGACGACGATGTTCGCGATGTTGAGCACGCTGGTGGCGAAGGCGACCGCCAGGATCGACAGGTTCTTCGCGGTGACGATCTCGACCCGGCTGGCGGCCGTGGTCAGCAGGGTTTCGAGCGTGCCGCGTTCCTTCTCGCCGGCGAGCGCATCCGTGGCGACGATCGAGCCGCCCGCGAGCATCATCATCACGATGATCGCGGTCAGAACGCGGCCCAGGAGGAGCCCGGAGGTCTGCTCCTCGCTGGCGGTCTCGATTCGCTCGAGCGGCAGCAGATCCTCGGGCAGCGACTCGAAGCCGGCATTCGCGAGCCGCTGTTCGCGGACTTCCGTTCGCGTGCGTTGAAGCGCCCGCCTCAGAAACCCCTCTGCGGAGTCCGAGGCGTCGAGATCCGCGCGGTACGAGAGGACGATGCGCGGCACCCTTTCGCTGGCGTCTCCGACCGCTTCCCGGTCCGCGTCGTCGTCCGGGAGGTCTTCGTCTCCTCCGGTCTCCCAGGCCACGTGAACGTGGAGTCGCTCTTCGTCGAGCGCGGCCGCGACATCGTCCGGGACTTCGACGCGCTCAAAGCGAACCGCCGGACCGTCGGCTGGTTCGGCGCCGCCGGTCCGGCCGTCGCCGCCAACGACGGCCAGCGCCCGCTCGAGCCATGCCCGCGCGTCGGCGATGCCCGCGACGTTGGCCGTTTCGTCGGCCACGGCGTAGGTGTAGGTGCGGCTCTCGATGCGTTCCTGCCGCCGCTCCGTTGTCAGCGATGTCAGGAACCACATCAGCGGCCACAGAACAAGCGGCAGGGCGACCGCGAACACGAGCACCCGCGGATTCCGGGCGAGCTGGCGCAGGTCGTTGATGACCAGCGCGGTGACGGTGCGGCGGTTCATCGCGGCTCCGCGCTAGGCCGTCGTGTCGTTGCCGGTGACGTAGTGAACGAAGATGTCCTCGAGGTAGTGCTGCGAGGTCGCGGCCCTCAATCCCCCGAGACCGTCGCAGGCGCGGATCCGCCCCTTGTCGATGATCGCGATCCGGTCGCAGAGGCGCTCGGCCTCGCTCATGATGTGGGTCGAGAACAGGATCGCCTTGCCGTCGTCGCGCAGTTCCTGGATCGCCTTCTGCAGGTCGAGCGCGTTCAGCACGTCGAGACCGACGGTCGGCTCGTCGAAGATGAGCACCGGGGGGTCGTGGACGACCGTGCGCGCGATCGACACCTTCTGCTTCATGCCGCTCGAGAGCTTCTCGATCCGCGCGCCGGCGTAGTCGCCGAGGCCGAACCGTTCGATCATCTCCTCGACCCGGCTCTTCGTGCGCTCGGCCGGGTACTTGTTGACGCGGGCGAACAGGGTCAGGGTCTCGCGCGCCGTAAGTCGCGGGTAGAGCGCGGTGCTCGCGGAGTAGAAGCCGAGGTTGCGGCGCACCTCGACCGGGTCGGAGACGACGTCGTGGCCGAGCACGCGGGCGGTTCCGGCCGTCGGTTGCAGGACGGTCGAGATCATCCTGAGCGTCGTCGTCTTGCCGGCTCCGTTAGCGCCGAGCAGGCCGAAGATCTCGGCGCCGCGGCACTCGAAGTCCACCTCCTGGACCGCGTTGATCTCGCCCCGGGACTGGTCGAAGAAGTTCTTGGTGAGGCCCTGAACCTCGACCTGGACTGTGCTCACGCTTTACCTCCCACCGGTCGGCCCCGTTGGCGCAGGAACTGGAACAGGTTGCCCTCGAAGGAACCCGTGGCGATCTCCTCGACCCGCAGGATGCGCGAGGCAAGCCACAGGCAAGCCGCGATCGCGGCGGCGTTCGCCAGGACGGTGATCCCGAGCTGCAGCCAGAGCAGGTTGCCGGCGATCGCCTGGCGAAGCAGCAGCACGACGTTGACCACCGGAATGCCGGCAAGAGCCGGAGTGAACGACATGCTCGGGTCGTTCAGCAGCAGGACCGGGAGGATGACCAGCAGAATCACCGGTGTGACCATGGACTGGCCTTCCTTGAAGGTGCGGGCGAAGGCGGCGAGGATCATCATCGCGGCGGCGATGAGAGCCCCCAGCAGGACGGCGGTCAGAAGCAGTACCGGCAGCGAGGTCAGAGGCAGTTCGAAGGCGAAGCCGCTCCCGTCTCCGCCCCCGATTCGGGCGAGGAGCGGCCCGAGGAATGAGCGAAAGGAGACGACCATGGCGGCCGCGTTGAGGGCTCCGGCGACGAGGCCCATCGTGGCCACGTAGAAGTACTTGGCGGCGACGACGTGAATGCGCCGCGTGGCGAGCGTGCTCGTGGTCTCCCAGGTGTTCCGTTCGCGCTCGCCGGCGGTCGAGTCGATGGCCGGGTAGACGCAGCCGTTCGCGATCATGAGGACGAAGAAGAGCGGGATCATCATCCCCATCACGAACTGCCCCATCTGGCGACCGGTGGCGAGGTTGTCGGACTCCACCTCGAACACCTGCCACTCGTCGCCTTCGAGACCGTGCTGTTCGGCGATCCGATCCAGCCAGACCGATCGTTCGGCCGAAAGCGCCCTTTCCAACCGCCCTCTGGCGGCCTGCGACTGGTCGCTCGAGCCGTTGCTCAGCAACGAGACGGCGGCGTTGCCCGGCGGATCGACGCTGGTTTCGAAGATCAGGGCGGCGTCGAGTTCGCCGGCCAGCAGGCGGCTCTCGACTTCTTCACGGTAGGCGGCGGTGGGGGTCGGCGGTGCCTCGATCTCCGTGATCTCGATCCGTCCTTCGTCTTCCTCCAACCGTTCGAGCAGGCCCCTGTGCTCGTCAGGAAGACCCGCGATCTCGACCCGCGAAGCGAAACTCTCGAAGCGGGCCGTGACGAAGAGGATGCCCGAGAACATGACCCACATCATCAGCGGGTAAAGCAGCAGCGGGATCAGGATCCCGTTGATGAGGACGGACCGTTCGCGCAGGGCCGACCTGAGTTCGCTCAGGTACAGCAGGCGGATGGTGGTCCAGTCCATTCGGGCGTGTGCTGGGGCGGGCGGGAGTATAGGCGGGGAGGTCCGCCCCTTCTACGGCGGAAGCTCTGCCAGGGTTCCAGGCGCCGGGCCCGGGTTCAGGCCCGCTGCGCGGCTTCCCAGGCCAGTCCGGCCGTCCTCGGTACGGATTCGCCGACTTCCTTCGCGTGCGCGCTGGCCGCGGTGCCGTCGCGCACCCGGCCGGCGATTCCCTGGGCGATCCCGGCGCTGCGGAAGAGGTTGTAGGCGAGGTAGAAGTTCCAGTGGGCGATGGCGTCGCGGCCGGTTCGCCGGCAGTAGGCGTCGCGGTACGTCTCGAGGGTCGGGATGCCGAGCGCCTCGAGGTCGCGGCCCTTGAGCCCGCCCTTGTCCTTCGGGATCTCCCACTGCATCGTGTGGTAGCTGAAGTCGGCCAGCGGATGGCCGAGCGTGCCGAGCTCCCAGTCGAGGATGGCGATCACCTCGGCCCGTTCCGGGTGCAGGATCATGTTGTCGAGCCGGAAGTCGCCGTGGACGATCGTCGTCTCGTCGCCTTCGGGGATGTTTGCCGGCAGCCACTCGATCAGCGCGTTCATCGCCGGGATGTCCCGGGTCTCCGAGGCCAGGTACTGCTTCGTCCAGCGGTGGATCTGGCGCGCGAAGTAGTTGCCCGGCTTGCCGTAGGTCTCAAGCCCGACCGCTTCGTAGTCCACCGCGTGCAGCCGGGCGAGCGTCCGGTTCATCGCGTCGTAGATCGCGAACCGCTCGGCAGGCTCCATGCCGGGCAGCAGTGCCTCCCAGAGGATCCGGCCCTTCACGTGCTCCATGACGAAGAACATCGTGCCGACGACCGACTCGTCGGTGCAAAGGCAGTAGGTGCGCGGCACGGGCACGTTCGTGTCGTGGAGCGCCGTCATCACCCGGTACTCCCGGTCCACCGCGTGCGCCGAGGGCAGCAGCTTCCCCGGCGGCTTGCGGCGCAGCACGTAGCTCCTGCCGCCTGCCTCCAGCAGGTAGGTGGGGCAGGACTGTCCGCCCTTGAACTGCTGGACCCGGAGGTCGCCCGAGAACCCCTCGACGTGCTTCTCGAGGTAGCGCTGCAGCGGCGCGAGGTCGAAGCTGAGGCGCTCGGCGACCTCCCTGGTCCCCGAGAACTTGTCCTGGCGGCTTTCCGTCATGGGCGGCGCATGTTAGCGCGGGATTGGGCGGCCTACTTCGCCGGAACGTAGACCTCGCCGCCGGCCTTCTTGAACTCGCCGGCCTTCTCCTTCAACCCCGCCTCCAGCGCCTCGGCGTCGTCGAGCCCCTTTTCGGCGGCGTAGTCGCGGATCTGCTGGGTGATCTCCATCGAGCAGAACTTGGGACCGCACATGGAGCAGAAGTGGGCGACCTTGGCGCCCTCCTGGGGCAGGGTCTCGTCGTGGAAGGCGCGGGCTCGCTCCGGGTCGAGGGAGAGGTTGAACTGGTCCTCCCAGCGGAACTCGAAGCGGGCCTTGGAGACCGCGTTGTCGCGGGCCTGGGCGCCGGGGTGGCCCTTCGCCAGGTCGGCGGCGTGGGCGGCGATCTTGTAGGTGATCACGCCTTCGCGGACGTCTTCGCGGTTGGGCAGGCCGAGGTGCTCCTTCGGCGTCACGTAGCAGAGCATCGCGGTGCCGAACCAGCCGATCATCGCTGCGCCGATGCCGGAGGTGATGTGGTCGTAGCCGGGGGCGATGTCGGTGGTCAGCGGCCCGAGCGTGTAGAAGGGCGCCTCGTCGCACCACTCGAGCTGCTTGTCCATGTTCTCCTTGATCATGTGCATCGGCACGTGACCGGGACCCTCGTTCATCACCTGGACGTCGAACTCCCAGGCGCGGCGGGTCAGTTCACCCTGGGTCTTCAGCTCGGCGAACTGGGCCTCGTCGTTCGCGTCTTCTATCGAGCCCGGACGGAGACCGTCGCCGATCGAGAAGGAGACGTCGTAGGCGGCCATGATCTCGCAGATGTCGTCCCAGTGCGTGTAGAGGAAGCTCTCCTTGTGGTGGGAGAGGCACCACTTGGCCATGATCGAGCCGCCGCGGCTGACGATGCCTGTGCGGCGCTTCGCGGTCAGCGGCACGTAGCGGAGCAGGACGCCGGCGTGGATCGTGAAGTAGTCGACCCCTTGTTCGGCCTGTTCGATCAGGGTGTCCCGGAACATCTCCCAGGTCAGTTCCTCGGGCCGGCCGTCGACCTTCTCCAGGGCCTGGTAGATCGGCACGGTGCCGATCGGCACCGGCGAGTTGCGCAGGATCCACTCCCGGGTCTCGTGGATGTTGCGGCCGGTGGAGAGGTCCATCACCGTGTCCGAGCCCCAGCGGATCGCCCAGACCATCTTCTCGACTTCCTCCTCGATCGACGAGGTGACGGCCGAGTTGCCGATGTTCGCGTTGATCTTGACCAGGAAGTTGCGGCCGATCGCCATCGGCTCGAGTTCGGGATGGTTGACGTTGGCCGGAATGATCGCGCGGCCGCGGGCGACCTCGG
The DNA here is from genome assembly GCA_022826745.1 of Thermoanaerobaculia bacterium. Taxonomy (GTDB): domain Bacteria; phylum Acidobacteriota; class Thermoanaerobaculia; order Multivoradales; family Multivoraceae; genus Multivorans. The sequence goes on from JAJDUI010000002.1 coordinate 160,305, forward strand.
AGCGGACGAACTCGGGCGTGATCGTCCGCGGGATCGCGGCGCCGCAGCTCTCGCCGGCGTGCTGGGCGGCGATCTCGGCGGCGATGGTCTCGCGGCGCTGGTTCTCGCGGATGGCGATGTACTCCATCTCCGGCGTGATCTCGCCGCGCTTCGCGTAGTGCATCTGGGTGACGCGGGCGCCGGCTCGGGCTCGGAGAGGCCGGCGGCCGGCGGTGAATCGGACGTGGTCGAGTCTCGGGTTCGCCTCCCGCTCGCGTCCGTAGCTGGAGGAGACGCCGTCCAGTTTCCGGGTGTCGCCGCGGGCCTCGATCCAGGGCCGGCGGAGCGGTTCGAGCCCGCGGCGCACGTCGATCTCTACGGCCGGATCCGTGTAGGGCCCCGATGTGTCGTAGACAACGACCGGCGGGTTCTCCTCGCGCGTGCCGAGTGCGGTCAGGCCGCCGGGCCCTGTGGCCGACGGACCCGCGCCGGCGGTCGTCGGTGACTGGGAGATCTCGCGCATCGGCACCCGGATCGACGGATCCGAGCCTTCGACGTAGACCTTGCGCGAGTTGGGGAGGGGATCGCGGCTCAAGAGGGGAGCCGCGCTCCGCGGGATTCGGTCGGCGATCGTCATGGCTGCATTCCCTACGTCGGTGTCAACCGTTTCAGGTTCGAAGGCTCCCGTGCACAGGCCCGGCCGGGCCAGCACGATCTCAGGCTGTCGTTTCAGCCGCACCCAGCTTGCAGGCCACGATAGCAGCCCGGCCCGGAGTTGCTCCAGCGTCGGCGCTCCAGGACTGCGGGACGTCGAGTTTGCCGCTTCGCCCGGCTGGAGGGGTGAGGACGGGCGTCCCACCCATGAGAAAGAGGCGCCGGGCCAAGCGGCCCGGCGCCCCGGAAGGTTGGCAGCGAGGAAGAGCGGGTCTAGCGCTGTTCGTCACTCAGGTTGTTCGTTTGGACAGACGGCCTGAGAACTGGGCTTCCATCGCTGCCCGGCGGCGTCCTCAAGGGGCAAGGAGTC
>JAJDUI010000005.1 GCA_022826745.1 Thermoanaerobaculia bacterium
CGGCCGCGTCGCCCACTTCGAGGCGCGAGGCCTCATGGACATCGAGGCGAACGCCCCGATGCGCAAGGACGCCATCTTCCCGATCGCCTCGATGACGAAGCCGGTGACCGGCGTCGCCATCCTGATGCTCGTCGAAGAGGGGAAGATCCGCCTGGCGGATCCCGTGTCCCGCTTCGTTCCGGAGTTCAAGGAACCGAAGGTCGCGATGCGGCGATCGGACTCCGCTGGCGAGGAAGGCGACATCTACACCGTGCCGGCGAAGCGCGAGGTCACGGTGCATGACCTGATCACCCACACATCGGGGCTCGGCAGCGGCGGCGTGGCAAGCGAGGCGACGTCACGCATCGCGCCTCGAGACGAGACCGGCACGGTCGCGGACTGGGCGGCCGCGCTCGGAGCGGCCCCCCTCGACTTCCAGCCTGGCACCCGCTGGGCGTACAGCGGGCTGGCGGGGATCGACACGCTGGGGCGCATCGTCGAGGTCGCCTCGGGGCTGACGTTCGACGAATTCCTGCGACAGCGGATCTTCGAGCCCCTGGGGATGAAGGACACCGCCTTCAACGTGCCGGAGGACAAGAAGCAGCGCGTCGTGACGCTCTACCGCCGCACCCCCGACGGCCTCGAGCTCCGTGCGGTGCCGGCGTGGGTGGCCACGACGACGTTGCACGGAGGTGGCGGCGGTCTCTGGTCGACGGCCGAGGACTACCTGCAGTTCGCCCAGATGCTGGTCAACGGCGGGGAGCTGAACGGCACGCGGCTGCTGGGCTCCCGGACCGTCGCTCTCATGGCGTCGAATCACGTCGGTGACCTGTACGAGAAGGCGGGGAGGGTCGGCGGCAGCCCCGGGAAGGGCTTCGGACTGACCGTGGACGTCGTGCTCGACGGCGTCGCGGCGCGCGGCGACCACCGCTCGACGGGCAGCTTCGGCTGGGGCGGCGCCTTCGGCACCACCTACTGGGTCGATCCCAAGGAGGACCTGACCGCGGTCCTGATGGTGCAGACGCCCGGCGGTCCGCTCCGGGTCGACTTCCAGAACGCCGTGATGCAGGCGATCGTCGACTGATGGGGGCCGCTCGGCGCGACCCGCATCGTGGACCAGCCTTGAGTACCCCGGATCGGATGATCCGAACCCTGGTCGCTTCGGCCGGTGTCCTCGTGATGGCGTCCACCCTGGCGGCGCAGGAAGGCGAGTGGCCGTACTTCGGCGGCGATCGCACCTTCAAGCGCTACTCGCCGCTCGACCGGGTCGACGCCGCGAACGTCGGCGATTTGCGCGTCGTGTGGCGGCGGCCGGGTCTGGAGCCGGAGCTCAAGGAGGAGTTCCCGGCGTTGCGTCCGGGCAACAACCTGCGATCGACGCCGATCATGGTCGATGGCCGCCTCTTTCTGACCAACCTCGTCGGCCTGCTGCGCGCCGTCGACCCGGCGACCGGCGAGACGTTGTGGTCCCAGGCGCCGTTCGAGCCGACGATCGAGGAGGCGCGCGGCTCGAACCCGCGAGGCGTTGACCTCTGGACCGACGGCGAGCAGAAACGACTTTTCCTCGCACGCGACAACTACCTGTACGCGGTCGACGCCTCGAGTGGCGAGCTCGACGGCGACTTCGGCGACCAGGGGCGCGTCAGCATCCGCCTACCGGGACCGCTGGCCGGAGACTTCACCTGGACGGCCGGGCCGATCGTCGTGGGCGACGTCGTCGTGGTGGCCGGATACACCGGAGGCGCCGGCGACAGCGGCAGCAAGAAGGAGGCGACGCCGGAGGATGTGCGCGGCTACGACGTCCGCACGGGCCGCCGGCTGTGGACCTTCCACGTCGTGCCGCGGCCAGGCGAGCCGGGCAACGAGACCTGGGGCGACGGCTCGTGGGAGTACTCGGGTGACCTCGGTTCGTGGTGCTGCCTGTCGGCCGACGAGGAGCTGGGCCACGTCTACGTCCAGCTCTCTGCTCCGACCGCGGCGTACTACGGCGGCCACCGGCCCGGCGACAACCTGTACTCGAACGCACTCGTCGCACTGAACGCCAGGACGGGCGAGCGGGTCTGGCACTTTCAGATGGTGCGCCACGACGTCTGGGAATGGGACACGGTCGGTCCGGCGACCCTCGGCGAGATCACGGTCGACGGGAAGCGGATCGACGCCGTCATGCAGCCCTCGAAGACCGGCTTCCTCTACGTCTTCGATCGCCGTACGGGCAAGCCGGTGTGGCCGATCGAAGAGAGGGCCGTGCCCGGCTCGCGGGTCCCAGGGGAGCAACTGTCGCCGACCCAGCCATTCCCGACGAAGCCGCCGGCCTTCGACCGCCAGGGATTCGTGGAGGACGACCTGATCGACTTCACGCCGGAGCTCCGGGCGCGGGCCCTGGAGCTAGTCAAGCCCTTCCGTCTCGGGCCGATCTTCACGCCGCCCGGCCTGATGGACGACGAGCAGGGCAAGATCGGCACGCTGACGAATCCGGGAGCGTGGGGAACGGGGAACTGGCACACCGGCGCCTTCGATCCCGAGACCGGCATCTACTACGCCGTGTCCCACACCTGGCCGGGCGTGTACTCCCTGACCCAGCCGGAAGCCGACGACGCGACGCTCAGCTACGTGATCGGCTACGACAGTCCCGACGTGCCGACCATCGACGGACTCCCGATCGTGAAGCCACCCTATGGCCGGATCACCGCGATCGACATGCATCGCGGCGAGCACGTGTGGATGGCGGCCAACGGCGACGGGCCTCGAGACCATCCCCTGCTCGAGGGCCTCGACGTGCCGCCCTTGGGAGTCGCCGGGCGGCCGGCGCCGCTGGTGACGAAGACACTGCTCTTCATCGGTGAAGGCAGCGACGCCATCCCCGGCATCGAGGGAGAGGAAGGCCTCTACTGGGGCAGGAAGTTCCGCGCCTACGACAAGGCCACGGGCGAGGTGGTGTGGGAGACGGAGCTGCCCTCCGGTACCACCGGTGCGCCGATAACCTACCTGCACGAGGGTCGCCAGTTCATCGTCGTCGCGATCGGCGGCAACGGGTCCCCGGCGGAGTTCGTGGCCTTCGGCCTGTAGCCAAACCGAATCCCGTCCACCCAGGAGACACCCATGAAGAGAAGAGTCCTGATCGTCCTCTGTGCAACCGTTCTCGGGAGTTCCATGATGGCCGCAGGCGATGAAACCGTTCGACCGGCGAAGATCAGCAAGCCGGACCTCGGCGGCAAGATCTTCGAGCGCCCGGACGTGGTCGAACAGACCCACGCCGACGGGCACGTGACGCAGGCGGCCACGTCGCTGGTCTCCAGCGACAAGAGCTTCTCCTCCGGCATGTACAAGTCCGGGAAGACACGGATCGAGATCACCCGGCCGTACGGCGTCGACGAGTTCATGTACTTCCTCGAGGGCGGCGTCACCCTGACGTCCTCCGACGGAACGGAGCTCGTGATCGACGCCGGGGAGGCAGTGACGATCCCGAAGGAGTGGACCGGAGTCTTCGAAACGGACGGCTACACGAAGATCTGGGTCATCTACTCGCCGCGGGAGTAGGCGGTCGCCGTATGCCGCCGCCAAACAGGGAGATAGAAGTCATGCGCATTTCCAGGCTCGCTCCGTCGATCGCGCTGGCTGCGGCCTTCGCAATACATCCACCACTGGCCTATGGGCAATCGTCCGATGACGAGGCCTTCGTCGACCTGACGGCCGAGGTCGTGTGGGACAAGATCCGGGGCGGCCTGCTCGGCCAGATGCTCGGGAACCTGAACGGGATACCTCACGAGCATCGCTACATCAGCGAACCGGGAGCCGTATCGGAGTACACACCCGCGCTACCCGATGGCGCCAGGACTGACGACGACACCGATTTCGAGTGGGTCTACATCGATGCGATGCAGCGGGATGGAACGCTCTTCCTGCCGTCGGACACGATCGCCGAACTGTGGAAGACGCGGATCAACCGCAACATCTGGTGCTCGAACCAGTACGCCCGCGTGTTGATGGATCTCGACTTCGATCCGCCCATGACGGGCAACATCGTGCTGAATCCCTGGGCCGAGTTCAACATCTCTGGACAGTTCCTCAGCGAAACGTTCGGCTTGATAGCGCCCGGAATGCCCCAGACCGCGGGACGGATCGGGCTCCACTACACCCACGTAGCCATTGACGGAGAGCCCGCGCAATCGACTCAACTCTTCACGGCCATGATCTCTACCGCGTTCCTGACGGACGACCTGTCCGCCATCCTGGATGCGGGAGTTGCGGCACTGGACCCGGAGAGCGTGTTCAACGAGATCATTCGCGACGTTCGGGGCTGGCACCGGCAACACCCGGACGACTGGCGCGCCGCCCGCCTGAAGATCAAGGAGAAGTACAGTCGTCACGACGGGGCGATGCGCGACAGGAACGGCTACGAACTGAACGGCGCATCGACAATCGCCGCGTTGCTGTACGGCGACGGCGACTTCGCGGAGACCCTTCGATTCGCCTTCAACTTCGGTTGGGACGCCGACAACAATGCCGCCACGGCCGGGACGATCGCCGGCGTCATGAAGGGGTATCGCTGGATGATGTCCCAGGAATGGGAGATTCGCGATCGCTACGCGAATACCACCCGCGATCTCATGCCCAGGGACGAGACCATCACCTCCTTTGCCGACAGATTGATCAGCCTCGCGGAGCACGTGATCACAGAAAACGGCGGCCAGCGAGTCGCCGATGCGCGCGGAGCGGTCTATCGCGTTCCTGTCGAGAACCCGTCGAACGTGTCCCCCCTGCCTTCCCTCTCGGATGAAACGCAGCGACTGCAGGCGGAACTGGGGGATGCCGTCGAGACTTCCCTACTGTCCGGCCAGGACCGCAAGACGCGCGCCCGCGCGGCCTATCTGGCGATCGCGACAGGACTCGCGATCGACTTTCAGCAGACTCACCCGACCGAGTGGTCGCGGGCACTTGAAGACCTGAACGCCTATCCTCAGGTGGCACAGGTTCTCTACCATCATTCTCCGGTTCCCGCGGCCGAACTGATACGAGAGCACGCAGGTCGCGTGGGGTTCACGGAGCCCGAGCGCCAGGGACAGGGCAGGTCGGCTCAGCAGTGGCTGTGGGAGAGCACGTACAGGCAGACCTTCGACGACAGCGAGGCAAGGAGAGACTGACATCATGGACATACAAGCCGCTTCCGAAACGCTCCCCGATGGAACGCCCACCGCGGTCTCCATCGGGATCCGACCTCTGACCCCGCACATCGGCGCGGAGATCGAGGGAGTCGACCTGTCCCGGCCGCTCTCCCCGTCGCAGCAGGACGAGATCAGGCGAGCCTGGCTGGAGTGGCAGGTGCTGGTCTTCCGCGACCAGGAGCTCACTCGCGAGCAGCACAAGGACTTCGGCCGGTCCTTCGGCCCGCTGCACGTCCACCCGCTGCACACGAGCGCCGAGTACAAGGGCGGGCACGACCCGGAGATCCTCGTCATCAAGACCACCCAGAAGTCGAAGTACACGTCGGGCGACGGCTGGCACACCGACGTGTCCTGCGACGAGAAACCGCCGATGGCGTCCATGCTCTACATCAAGGAGATTCCCGAGTGCGGCTCGGGAGGCGACACGCTCTTCGCCGACATGTACCGTGCCTATGAGACCCTCTCGGAGCGGATGCAACAGTTCCTCGAAGGGCTCGTGGCGGTCCACGACGGCGCACTGCCCTACATAGGAAAGTACGGCTACGCGGCCCCCGACGGAAAGCAGTACCCGAGGACCGAGCACCCCGTGGTCATCCGCCATCCCGAGACGGGCCGCAAGGCCCTGTTCGTCAACAGCGGCTTCACCTCACACATCCGCCATATGCGTCGATGGGAGAGCCGGGGCCTTCTCGACATGCTCTTCAGGCACATCGCCACGACAGTCTCCCTGACCTGTCGCGTACGCTGGGAGCCCAACACCCTCACCCTCTGGGACAACCGCTGCACCCAGCATCACGCGGTGTGGGACTACTACCCGCAGTCGCGCTTCGGCGAGCGGGTCTCGATCGTGGGTGACCGGCCGGTCGCCTAGCAGGGCCGCCACGGCGGCGGCCAGGGGCAATCTCCAGGCGCTCCGCCGCCTCCTGGCCCGCTCGCCCGCCGAGCTACTGCGACGGATAGCCTGACAGCGCTATACTCCGCGGCTCGACAGCGGTCGGCACCGCAGCCACGGCCCGAATCCGCGTCCCCATCGTCTAGCCAGGTCAGGACTCCAGCCTTTCAAGCTGGCAACACGGGTTCGAATCCCGTTGGGGACGCCATCGCGCCGAAGGCGCGAGGTCGGCCCCAGCGGGATTCGGTCGTCGCTCCTCGCCTGCGGCTCGGTGCTCTGGAAGCAAATCCCGTTGGGGACGCATCTCTGTCGCCGGCGCGAGGGCGGCCCCAGCGGGATCCCGGCGGCGCGGTCTGCTCGCCTCAGTTCCACCAGGGCTTGTCGTTGTACGCGCGCACGTCCAGCTCGAAGGTCCAGGTGGATCGATGCTGCCGGACGAGATGGAGGTAGGTCTCCGCCACCTGCTCGGGCAGGATGAGGCCGTCTACCGCTCCCTTCGTGCTCCGGAGGGCCTCGTAGCGCTCCGGGCCGAGCATCTTGCCCAGCGTGTCCGGTGCGTCGACCGAGCCATCGACGAGCACATGCGCCACGTGGATTCCCTTTGCGGAGAACTCGGCGTTCAGGGTCTGGCAGAGCAAGCGTCGCCCGCCCATGGCGGCTGCGTGGGAGTGCTGCCCGGCGTTGCCGCGCGCCGCGGCCGTGGCGGAGGTCACGATGAGCGTTCCACGACCACGCTCGACCATGCGGGGCAAGAGCACGGAGGCCGTCCGGAAGAGGCCGAACGTCGCCATGCGCCAGCCGAGTTCGAAGGCCTTGTAGCTGGTATCGGTGAGCTCCCGATTGCCGATCTGGGCGCCGAGGTTGTAGATCATCACCTCGATCGGGCCGATCTCCTCCTCCACCTGGACAATCTGATCCTCGATGACGTGGTCCTTGACAGCGTTCAGGAGAAAGCCGGACGCATCCCCGCCTTCCTCGCGAATGCCGCCGACCAACGCGTTCAGCCCGTCTTCGTCGCTCCGGCGACAGAGAACCGCGTGGTAGCCCTCGCGAGCGAACCTCCTGCCCGCGGTGCCCCCGATTCCGGCGCCGGCGCCCATGACAAAGCAAACTGGTTTCGTCATCCTTCCTCCCTGCTTGGTCAGCGATTCCCAGCCTGAGCTTCGGCGAGAGGGTGTCGATCGTGGGCCACCTGCCGGTCGCCCAGCTTTCCTTCTCGACAGGCCTCTCGCGTTGGTCGATCCGGACGCTACTTCCCGCCGAGCCGGTTGATCAGCGGGCGCGCCTGGATCGCGTACGTGTCCTCGAGGGCCGCGGCCCGGTGACGCTGAGCTTCCGCCCGAACTTCGCTCTCCAGGTGTTTCGCCAGGGTTGCGTGGCTCGGGAAGTGGTTGATCCGCACCTCGTCCCACGGCCGACCGTCGCCGATGAAGACTCCTTCGATCCTGAACCACGCCGCGGGGTGGACGCCCATCGGCCTGGCGACCGAGCCGGCGGCGCTACCGTACTTCTCCATAGCCTCGCGGCCGGACACCGCCGGCTCGGTGGAGCCCTCCTCGTACCGGGCCGTGTCGCGATAGCGAAGCACGTGGATCATCTCGAAGGGACGGTCGTCGGCGGTCGCCGGATACGCCGGTTCCGGCCGAGTGGAGCCTTCTGACGTCGGGAGATCGATGAGATGGGACACCATGACGATCGTCCTGCCGACGCCGGCGTCCTTGTGGATCGATCGGGCCTGAAAGTCCGGTCGCTGCGTCATCTGCAAGAACGCCCGTCGACTCGGGTAGCGAACGATGGCCACCTGGTCCCACTTCGTGCCGTCGCCCAGCCGCATCTTCTCGACCTGGGCCATGAAGACAACCTCGGCGCCGATCTCCTCCAGGATGTCGATCGGGCTGTAGAGATTGTTGGCCTCCCGGCCGGTGAGGTCGGTCTCGCGCCCGTCGGGATAGACCGCCTTCTCCCGGAACTGGATCAGGTTGATCATGTAGAAGGGCCCGTCCTCGGCAGGATTCACCATCCGCGCCATCTGCGCCTGGTTGATCTGGCCGAAGCTCGGGCCCGCGTCGGCGCCGGGCTGAGCGTGTGCTCCGGTCAGGGAAATCGCGAGCGCCATGAATGCCGCTGCGGTCCAAGTGCTCGAATGCACTCCAGTCATCGTCATGCTCCTTCGTGTGCGGGAACTTCGGGTTGAGTTCAGAGCCTACTTGCCGGAAGCGGTCTTTTTCAGCCGAAGGTCCCTGAACTCGACGCGCATCCCCGCATCGTGGATCTGCAGGCCGACCGCGCCCTTGTCGAAACGTTCTTCCTCCGCGTTGTCGGTGAACTCGGAAGCGAGCTTTCCGTTGATGAAGAACTGGTAGTGCCTTCCCCTGGCGACGACGCGGACGTTGTTCCAGCCCTGGCGGTTGATGTCGCTTTCCGTCACCGGATCCTCGACGTCGCTGGTGTGCGTCGTTCCGTCCGGATCGATCACGAGACTGGTTCCGCGAAAGCAGGCGTACTCCTCCCGGTTGGCGAAGTGGAAGTCCCAGGCGCCGAGAACCTGCGGCCCGATCCCCAGGTGGCCGAGATCCGCGTGGTAGCCCACGAACGGACGCTTGCCGCTTGAGTCCTTCACGGCGTGGATCTGGATTCCGCTGTTGCCGCGGCCGGGAAAGCGGTAGCTCGCCTCCAGCTCGAAATCCGTCAACTCAACATCGTCGTAGACGAGGTAGACGAGGCGATCCACGCTGCCCCGTCCGACGATCATGCCGTCCTCGACGGACCAGTCCGAGATGGAGTCGGCCGGCACCGCGTGCCAGCCATCCAGCGTCTCGCCGTCGAACATGGAGACGAACCCGGCGTCCTCCTCCTGCTGTGCCGCAGCCGCTGTCCACGCCGTGGCGGCTACGAGCGTGAGCACGGCAATGACGGACTTCCACATCATCTTCTTCACCTCTGCTAGCTCCTGGCGCCCAGGGTCGTGACGTACTTGAAGAGGTCCAGGAGCTGGGCCTGTGACAGCAACGACGTCAGGCCCGTGGGCATCGGGCTTCCCGTCACACGGACGTCCTCGATGTTCTCCGCCTTGATCGTGACCAGCTCCCCGGTGGCGAGATCCTGAATCACGAGATGGCCGGCCTCCTCGCTTTCCCTCGTCCAGCGTTTGTACCCCTGGCGGATCAGGGAATCGCGGGTCGTGATCTCCAGCGCGGTGAATCCTTCCTTTATCGCGCGATTCGGCCACAGCGTCTCCTCGACGATCCGTTCGGCGGAGAGGGTCGTGCCGACTGCCGTCAGGCTCGGCCCGATGACGCCACCCCGGTCGCCGACCTGGTGACAGGAGTCGCAGCCGAGGTCGACGAAGAGCACCGCGCCCCGCGCGGCATCACCCTGCTCCGCAGCGACTTCGGCGAGGCTCTTCACGAAGCCGGCGTCGTAGTCGAGCTCAAGCGCATCCGCTCCACTCGCCGTACTGAGCGCGGCCAGGAGGACGTTGTCCGAACGACCGCTCGCGTAGAAGGAACGGAGCAGCGACTTCGCGGCATCGCGGCCGAGTCCGGCAGACTCGATCGCCGCGGTCAGAGCCGCCACGCCTCCTTCGTGGTTGAGGAACGCGACAAGCGCCCGGGTCGCCGTGGCGTCGTCCAGGCCGGGTTCCCCGAACAGCCTGACCGCCAGTTTCGCCGCCGCCCTGGAGTCGAGGCCGACGAGCGCTTCAATCGCCGAGACGCGCAGCGTGGGTGCGTGCGGTGCATCGGCATGGGCCGCGAGCAGCTCTCGCGCCCCCTCGGCCTCGAGGCTTGCGACGGCGCCGAAAGCGGCCGTCCGCGCGAACTCGGGCAACGACGCATCCCGGGCCATCGCGAGCAGACTCTCCTGGGCGTCATCGGCCTTCCAGACCCCGGCCAGGGTGGCGGCGTTGGCCCGAAGCTGGAGATTCGGGTGCGCCAGCATCTTCGCCAGACCCCAGGGGCGGGCGTACGGCTCGAGGCTTCCGGAACGCGTGGCCTTCGCGGCCGCGGCCAGGATCCGCGCATGTGCGTCGGCGTCATACTTCCCGCCGCTCACATAGCGATCCGGCATGAAGACGAACTCTTCGATCTCTTCCTTTCCGCCGACCGCCAGGAGATTCTCGATCGCGGTCAGACGCGTGTCTTCGTCGAGGTGGTAGGACAGGGCGGTCCGGCGCAGGTCCGCGATCCGTTCGCGCCCCCCGGCGCGGTTGAGGACTTCAGCGAGATGGGCCGGCTCGGCGAACTCGAGGTCGCCGCGTTCGTGCGCCGCTTCCCAGTGCGGCTTGAGGTGGTGGATCGCCTGCGAAAACACGTACTCCATCGAATCGTCCATGGGGCGGTCGACCGCGCGCGCGACCACGGTGACCGACTCCGGTCGGGGGATCGCGGCAGCCGCGGCAACGGCCTCCATGCGCACCCGCGCGTCGTCGTCCTCCGCGCGCCTGGCGAGGAGCGCCAGCGGATCATCGAGGCGGTCGTGCCAGCGGCCCACGATGCGCGAAGCAAAGGCGCGTCCGCCCGGCTCCTTCGCTTCCAGCAGCTTCGCCAGGACCTCCGGGGCCGGAACCTCGATCGTCGCGTAGGCGCCGACCGCTTCGAAGAGGTGGCGCTCGTACGCCGCGTCGTCCGGGTCCAGGCGCGCGACCCACTCTCCGAGGGCCGCCACGACCTGCTCCGTGTCCCGGCGGGTGAGTTCGCGCTTCGCCTGGTAGCGCGTCCAGCGCTCCGGCACTTCGAGGGCCGCAGCCACTTCCTGAAGCGGCGCATCCAGGAGCTTCGGAGGCCTAACCAGAGGCGCCGAGGAGGAGCTGATCCGCCAGATCCGGCCGTGCGCCTTGTCGCGCGTCGGATCGCGGTACTCGTCGTCCTGGTGGCAGATGATCGGGTTGTACCAGTCGACGACGTAGACCGCGCCGTCGGGACCGACCTTCACGTCCACCGGGCGGAAGTTCCGGTGGCTGGAGTGGATGAGCGGCTCTTCCCACTTCAGGGCCGCCCCTGAACCGTCCGCGGTCACAGAGAACCGCTTCACGCGATTCGCCTGGTAATCGCCGATCGCGAACTGGCCCCGGTACTCCGGCGGCAAGTGACGACCGTCGAGATACGCGATGCCGGCGTATCCGCCGGGCGCCCCGATCGTGCCGAGGCGGCTCCGGTGAGTCGTCGGGATCTGGCCGAGCGAAAGATGGGTCACGCCGCCGGCGCCGTCGACGCTGTAGATCTGGCCCCATTCACTGAACGCGACGCCCCAGGGATTCCCCGGGCCCATGAAGTCGTCCAGCAGGGGATGCATCTGCAGCAGGCGCGGGCGCAACCGGAAGAACCCGGACTGATACAGATCGGCGGACCCCCAGGGGGTCTCGACGCGCGACTCGATCCCGTCGCCCTGCCCCATGTACAGCTCGCCGCCGGGACTCCAGGTGAAGGAACTGATCGTCTGGTGGCTATCGCCCGTTCCGAATCCACTGAGCAGAACGCGCCGGGTATCGGCTCGTCCATCGCCGTCCGTGTCCTTCAGAAACAGCAGCTCGCCATGGTGCCCGACGTAGACGCCGCCGTCGCCCAGCTCCATCGCCGTCGGAATGCTCAGCCCCTCCGCGAAGACGGTCGAACTCTCCGCGACACCGTCGAAGTCGGCATCCTCCAGCACGATGATCTTGTCGTTCGGGACATCCCCCGGGAAGACATGCGGATACGTCGTCGAGACGGTCACGTACGCACGGCCGGCCGTGTCCCAGCGAATCGCAATCGGGTTGGTGAGGCCGTCGACCTCCGACGCAAAGAGACTGACCTCCATGCCGTCCGGCACGGTGAACGCAGCAAGCTCCGCCTCGATGTCCGCCGCCGGATGAGCGAAGAGTTCTTCCGGCTCGGGACGTTGATGCCCCGGGTCCGCACCGCCGTTGGCCACGGTCCAGACACGCTCTTCCGCGCTCTCGATCAGGCCGACAAGCTGTTGCCACTCCTCGCGAAAGGTGAGATAGCCGTGACTCGACTGGGTGAAGCGCCGCGTCGAGTCGTCGCCGAAGAGCAGCTTCCAGTTGGCGGGACGCCAGTAGTCGAACCACAGGCGCTGCTTCTCGGCGACTGCCGCATGAAGCGCGGCCAACCGGTCCCAGGACGGGATCTCGAAGCCAAGCTTCTCGGCGATCCTCTCGGAGACGTGCCGTAGCGACTCCTGCTTGAGATGCATGCCGTTTTCCGTCAGACCCGGCTGCGCATCCGAAAAGAGGTCGACGAAGTGGAGGCCGCGCTCCGCGGCGATCTTCCTCGTTGCCCGGACGTATTGCGCAAGGGACCGGTTGTGGTGCGAAAGGTCAGGTAGAAACTCGCTCGCCGGCCTCTCGAAGGGCGTGGGAGACACGAGCACGACCTGGTCGGCATGCTTCAGGAATCCGTCGATCAACGCGTCGTACGCCGACCTGAACGACTCGAGACCTTCGGCTCCCGTCATCGATTCGGCTTTGCCGTACTGCGCGATGACCACCGTCGCGCCGACCCGTTCGAGCTGAGCGTCCCAGTCGCCGAAGCCGTCCTCGCGCCAGCGTTCCAGCGAGGAGCCCTGCCGGAAGACCGTGTCCGCTTCCCAGGAAAGATCGCGGAAGGTGGGCCGAACGTCGGCGAACGCGTCCGTCAGGATCGTCTCGAGAAAGCCCGCCCGCTGCAGATACACCATGTCGGTGCCGCCAGTGAGCACGACAACTTCGTCCTCCCCCAGGCCCAACGGAGGCGGCGCCTGCGTGCAACTCGCCAGGAACATTCCCGGCAGGAGCAAGGTCATGCAGAACCGGGCGCGGGAGGGTCTTGGCATCATTGGCGCAGCCATCGACGCTATCAACGCGGCGCGGCCTCTCTGCGACAGGAGGAACTCATGCCCGTCTTTTCCCTCGAACACGCACAACGCCTTGCCGCGCCGGTTCTCCTCGCCTCGTGTCTTCTCGCGTTGGGCACCACCGCGGCGTGGGCCGCCGGTGACGAGGCGCATCAGGGAGACCTCGAGGACGTCGTCACCATCGACGTGCTCGACCCTGCAGGCCCCTACGACAAGATCTGGGAGCCCTTCATCGCGCGCTGGACGGACGAACACCTCATCGCCGCCTACGGCCTGCAGGTGCGCGGCAAGATGGACATGGGCGACATCGTCTGCTCGCTGAGCCTCGACGGCGGCAGGACCTGGAACGAACGGATCACGGTGTTCGACCACCGGGTGCGCAACGGCAGCGTGCAATACGCCTACAACAACTCCGTGCTGTTCAGGCCTCCCGGCCAGGACGTCGTCTGGCTCTTCGTCATGCGGGCGCCCATGCACTACCGGGACAGCGAGAACGCCGACCTGGTCGCGGCGTACACCGCCGACGGCGGCTACTCCTGGAACCACGTCGAGCTGGCGATGGGTTACCAGGGCTCGCTGATCATCGTTGCGGGAATCGAGACGGTCGAGCGCGACGGAGTCCGCCACTATCTGCTGCCAGCCCACCGCAACTCACGCCGCCACGATCCTCACGGCGACCGGCGCCAGTTCGTGCTCGAGAGCAAGAGCCTCCTGCATTGGAAGCTGGCCGGCTACGTCCCGTATCCGGACGACGATCCGGTGTTCCTGCACGAGGGGAAGATCGCTCCCGTCGGCGACGGCGCGCTCGAAATGGTGATGCGGACGGCCACGATGGACCGCGAGCGGCCGCTCGATCCGCCCCTGGCCTACTCGACTCGCAGCGAGGACGGTGGTCGGACATGGTCGACGGCGCAGCCCGAGCCCGAACTGCCCAACTACCGGGCCAAGAGCTTCTTCGGCCGGGACTCCTCCGGCCGCCACATCTACGTCTACGGCGACAGTGCGCTCCGGCAAGGTCTCTACTACAAGACGCGGGCGCCCGGAGGCGTCTGGTCGGCGCAGCGCACCTTCTACGACGGCGGCAACCTGAACAGCTACCCGACGCTGCTCGAGGACCGGTCCGACAACGAATCGGGTAGATGGCTCGCGGTCTGGGACAGCTCCGACAGCCCCGACCGGCGTCGCACCGTCATCCGTTTCGGACGGCTCTCGGTGGAGTGAGGACCGTCGCGGCGCTCAACCGTGCGGCACCTGGCGATCACGTGCGTCCTGCTGGCCGCGCTGCCGCTCGTCGGCTGCGGCGGCGGCGAGTCCGGCGAGGATGGCAACGGGCCTACCCGGACGGCCCCGTCCGAAGGCTGGGAACTCGTCTGGTTCGACGAATTCGACGGCGCGGCCCTGGATGCTTCCAGGTGGAACATCCAGACGGGCGACGGCACTGCCGAAGGCATACCCGGCTGGGGCAACAACGAACTCCAGAGCTACCAGGCCGCCAACATCTCCGTGTCAGGCGGAGTCCTCGTCATCACGGCCCGTGAGGAGGACGCCGGGGATGGGCATGCGTACACCTCAGGGCGCATCAACACCGCCGGCAAGCTCGATGTGACCTATGGCCGCATCGAGGCGAGCATCCAGGCCCCCGACGGCCAGGGTCTCTGGTCCGCCTTCTGGATGCTGCCCACCGACTCCGCGTATGGAGGCTGGGCCGCCGGCGGCGAGATCGACATCCTGGAGGTGTTCTCCCGCGATCCGGGTCCCTTCGCCCAGGGCGCGTTGCACTACGGGATGTCATGGCCGCTCAACACGTTCGACTACGCGAGGTACTCCGATGTCGATCCCGCGGACGGTTTCCACGTCTACGCCGTCGAGTGGGACGAAGAGGAGATTCGCTGGTTCGTGGACGGCGCGCACTTCTACACGGTCCGACGCAACAGGTACTGGAACTACTACCGGAACGTCGAGACGAACGCCTACGTTTCCGGCGGCGTTTCGGCGCCGTTCGACCGCCCGTTCCACCTGCTGCTGAACCTTGCGGTCGGCGGCAATCTGCCCGGCGCGCCGACGGCCGACGCGCTGCCTGGCGAACTCAGGGTCGACTACGTGCGAGTGTACGAATGCGGCATCAACCCCTCGACCGGCCTTGGATGCGCCGATCTTCTGGACCGAACTTCCGCCGACGCCACGCCGCCGGCGCCGGCCGACGTCTACCGGGCCGTCTACGACCTCTACGTAGACGAAGTGGGACCACTCCGCTTCCCGGGTGAAGAGGACGCCATGACGCTCGACCTCGCCGTCCACGACGCGGATGGAGCGCTCGCCATCGCGGAGGTCGCACACGCCGACCGCGGGTCGGTGATCGATGTCGCCACCTCCGGCGGCGGCAGCTTCTCGATCCGCCCGGCCGACGGGGAGCGGCAGACGCTGTTCGGCATGGGCGGCGCCTCCGAACCCGGGGACTTCGCCGGCGAACTGCAGTTCGACCTGTACGTGTTCGGCGAAGGAACGGATCAGGCGGGCGGCCTGAAAGTCAAGCTCGACAGCGGCTCTCTCGACGCCGGCGCCGTCGACCTACCGTTCGCAACGTTCACCCCGGAGGAGTGGTCCACCGTCACCGTTCAGATCGACGACATCGTCCGGAACCCCGCGCAGCCCAACGGACGCCCCGTCGACCTCGGTCGGGTACGGAGCCTGTTCGCACTCGAAGCGACAAGCTTCGCGCGCCTCCAGGTGGACAACATCCGTCTCATCTGCGGCCATGTAATGCAAGGCGGCTGCGGCATCCAGCCACCGTAGCGCCGAACTCCCACGATCCGGCCCGCCGACGGCCGGTCAGCAGCCTTCTCGACGCGCCACGAGGCGTCCGGGCTTGCGGAATTCGTGTCCGTAGGGCGGCGACGAGGACGCTCGGTCCAGCTCGACGCCGGGCCAGCACTCAAGCAGTGCCCGCAACGCCGACCTGGTCTCGGCGCGGGCGAGCTGCGCTCCGAGGCAGAAGTGGTTCCCGAGACCGAACGCCAGGTGCTTGCGGACGTTCGCCCGGCCGGGCTCGAAGCGATCGGGACGTTCGAAGACGGCCGGGTCGCGATTGGCGCCGCCGATCATGCACTGGACGGTTTGGCCTGCGGCGATCTCCGTGCCGGCGATGCGGACGGCCGACGTCGTGTGCCGGGTGAGCGTCTGAACCGCCGGGTCGTAGCGGAGCGACTCCTCCATCACATCCTCGACCGCGTCCAGGAAGGCCGCTTCACACTGGTTCCGCGAGTCGAGCGTGGCGGCCAGGAGGCCGGGCTCGCTCAGCAAGTAATGGAGAGCGTTGCCGATCATCGATTCGGTCGTTTCGATGCCGCCGAAGAGGACGATCAGGAGGTTCGCCAGCACTTCCGCCCGGGCGAGCGTTCCGCCGGGGCCGGACAGGACTTCGAGCAGCGTTCCGTCGCCAGTCTCGCCGGCTGGCTGCTGCCCGTCCAGCTTCTCCGCGAGGTACTCGCGCATCGCGGCTGCCGCCTCCTGGCCGGCGCGATGGACGTCGGTGTCTCCTTTGAAGTTCGCCAGGGACCGCGCGAGGACTTCGTACCAGGCGCGAACCCGCGCCAGGTCCTCTGACGGCAAACCGACGACGATGCCCATCGTCTCCAGGGCAATGGGCGCGGCATAGTCCGCCATCAGGTCGACCTCGACCGCGACGCTCGGAGCCGCCTCTTCGCGGGACCGCAGGAGTCCCGCGCAGAGCCGGTCGACCCGCGGCTGCCAGACCTCGCGTGACGCCTTGCCGGTGAAGGGCGTCAGGCAGGCCTGCTTGTGGCGCTTCTGTTCCTCGCCCTCGACCGACAGCATCTGGCGGCCGAAAGTTGCCTGAATGAGGGACTTCGGCGAGTCGTTCGTGAACCGCTCCGGGTCGCGCAGCACGGACACCGCATCGTCGTAGCCGGCCACCACCCACATGCCCAGGTTCGGCGCCCACACCGCGGCCCCCTGGGACCGCAGTTCCGCCAGGTGCGGGTAGGGATCGACCGCCAGGTCCTCGAGACGGAGCGCGGCGGCGACGGCGGACATTCCCCGATCACGCGCTGCGGCGCATGGCGAAGACACCGTTGAGATAGTGGGTCGCACGGCCGTTTCCGTCGTCGCCCCAGAAGGCCACGTCCCAGCCGCGGTTGCCCCCCATCGCGGGATCCCGAGGCAGGAACCGGTCGTCGCCCATGGGGATCAGCTCGGACTCCAGCGCGGCGCCGCCCTCCGACCGCGCGATCAGCCGGCCTTCTTCGACCGAGAACGAGAACCGGCTGCCGACGGCCTCGAACCGGCCGACGTAGCGCTCGAGGTCGACCTCGACGGGCGTCACCGAGTCCGGCTTCGGCGTCTCCGGCTTGTCGATGCCGAAGACTTCCGGGAACAGGGTGTCGAAGACCGTGTCGGCCAGCGGATACCCCTGGCTCGGCACGTTCGAGATCGTCGCGGCGGCGACGCCCCTGCTCGGACACCAGAGCAGCAGGGACGAGCCGCCCGTGTTCGTGCCGCTGTGGCCGTAGATCACCTCGCCGCCCCAGCGCTTCCAGTACGGTCCGGGGCACCACTTCTGCGCAATGACCACGGCCGGCATGTCGATCTCCGGCGTGTGCATCGCCTCGACGGCCTGCTCGGACAGCACCTGCCGGCCATCGGCCGACCGTCCATCGCGCAGGAAGAGCGCGGCGAAGCGAACCAGATCGCCGGCGCTGCAGCACAGGGTCGCGCCCGCCGGCGCCATGCTGCGCGGCAGCCCCCAGAACGGCACCCGCACGCCTTCGGGATTCGCCGGCGTCGCCGAGTAGCCGAGCGCCACCGGGTGGTAGAGCAGGTCCTCCGGGAAGTTCGCGGAGTGCTCAAGCCCGAGCGGCCTCAGGATGCGCCCGGCGAGCAGAGCCTCCCAGTTCCTGCCCATCACCCGCTGCGCCGCCAGCCCGGCGACGCAGGTGCCAGCGTTCGAGTAACCGTAGGCCGTCCCCGGCTCGAAGATCCCGGGAATCCCGGCAAGTGAAGCGACATACTGCCCGAGGGCGTCGTCGCCGCGACCGTGGTCGGTGTACGGCCCGTTGTCGAGCCCCGACGACATCGAGAGCAGTTGGCGCAGCGTCATGTCGACCGGCGGCTGGGCGCTGGTCAGCGACGCGCCGTCGAGGTAGGTGCCAACGGGTTCGTCGAGGTCGAGTCTTCCCTCGTCGACGAGCGCCATGACGACGGCCGCGTTGAACACCTTGGTCGTCGAGCCGATCTGGAAGAGCGTGTCGTGCGTCACCGCCTGCCGGCGCTCGCGGACCGCCAGACCGGTCGCGAACTCATGGACGGCCTCGCCGTCGAAGACCGCGAGCTGGGCGCCGACGATGCCGAGGCTTGCAGCCGACTTGTCGAGGAGCTGCTGGAGGTCCCGCGCATCGACCGCCACCTCCGGCGGAGCCGCGATCAGTGCAAGGCCGCGCCCCGGCGCAACCACCGGCAGCGCTGCCGCTGCCGCGCCCGCTTTCAGGAAGACACGTCGATTCATCGGAGACCCCCTTCTCGTGGCAGAGGAGTTCATCGGGCCAAACCCTGCTCCCCCGCACAATACGGTCGTATACGATACGATCGTATACAGGCGCAGGCTCGACGACCGCAGCCTGTCGGTTCGCACGCCCCACGGACCCTCGAGAGCCCGTCGCTCGCCACCGGCTCGAAAGACCAACCAAGGAGGTTCACCATGCGCAAGTTTGATCCCACGCTCGGCTGGCTCGTCGCCGTCCTCGGCGCTGCCCTCATGGCGCCACCGCTCGGCGCCCAGGAAGAAGAGGCGCCCGCGGATGAGGTGAGCGAGGTCATCGTCGTCACCGCACAGAAGCGCGAACAGGAACTGCAGGACGTTCCGATCTCCGTCCAGGCCTTCACCGGAGAGGCTCTCCAGGAGGCCAACATGCGGGATCTCAACGAGGTCATCACCCTGGTGCCGGGAGCCTCCGAAGAACTGTCCAACAACATCGGTCTCCGTCGCTACCAGATCCGCGGAATCGGTCAGGCGTTGGGCGATCCGACCGTAGGCTACTACTTCGATGACGCCGCGTTCTTCGTCTTCGGCCAGAACTTCGCCCCGATGGGGCGCTCGTTCGACATGGAGCGAATCGAAGTCCTCCGCGGCCCGCAGAGCACGCTCTACGGCAACGGCTCGATGGGCGGCACGATCCGCCTCATTACGCGCTCACCGGACTACGGCGGCTTCGGCGCCAGCCTGCGCGGCGGCTACTCCAGCACGGACGGCGGCGGCAACGGCAACTACATCGACGCCGCAGTCAACGTTCCCCTGGGCAGCAAGGCCGGTCTCCGGTTGGTCGCCAGCACCGAAGACACCGCCGGCTACCTGATGCTCCCGGCAACCGGCGACGACGAGTTCGGAGCGGGCGACGTGACGAACTACCGGGCCATCTTCGACACGACTCCGAACGACCGCTTCAACCTGCGGCTGATGTACGCGGGCAACGAAGCCGATCAGGAAGGCGGCACGCTGCTCTCCTCTCTCGATCCCCCGACGACGACGTCCGCGTCCGCCGGCGACTACACGCTCGGCGAGTACGAACTCGCCACCGGGAGCTTCACGATCAGCTTCGGCGGGGCCTCGCTCACAAGTACCACGACGCAGATCGACGCGGCCGACGAAGTGCAGGTCGGCCTGCCCTTTCCGCTGTCGCCGAGCGGATTCCTGGACATCTTCGGTCGAACCGGAGGCGACGCTCTCAACCACGAAACGCGACTCGTTTCGCAGAACGACTCCCGGTTCCAGTGGCTGGTCGGTGTCTACTACTCCGACACGGACGCTCAGAGCCTCTCGGCCGTGGAGCCGATGCTGTTTCCGGACAGCACGGTCGACTACAACTCGGAAGCGCTTTCGCTCTTCGGCGAGTTTTCGTACGCATTCATGGACGACCGGCTCGTGGCCCTGGTCGGACTGCGCTCCTTCGAGGATGAACGGGCGGTCATCAACAGCGCGCTCCCCATGCAACTGGATCCGGCGACCTTCGACAGCGTCAATCCCCGCTTCAACCTGGCCCTGGACGCCAGCGAAAGTGCGAACTACTACCTCAACGTGGCCAAGGGTTTCCGTAGCGGCAGATTCAATGGCCCCGGCACCTGCGCCCTGCACGCGCTGGGAGGGCTGCCTTGTTCGATCGAGGTCGACTCCGACGAACTGTGGAGCTACGAGGTGGGGGCGAAGTACACCCTGCACGGAGGACGCCTACTGATCGATGTCGCGCCCTACTTCCAGGACTGGCAGGACACGCGGCAGGCCGTTCCCTTCCTCGGGCTCTTCGGCGACTACCAGATCGGCGACTCCGAACTCTACGGAGCCGACCTTGCGCTCGCCTACCGCCCCGCGAACGTCTCGGGGCTGTCTTTCGAATTCTCCGGAAACTGGAACAAGTCGGAGTTCACGGACATCCACCCGGCCTTCGCCGCGGCCTCGGAGGCGCGCAACGGCGACCGCCTTCCGTTCGTGCCACGTTGGACCGGCACTCTGGCGGCGAGCTACGCCTGGGCGTTGAACGACACGTGGGCTGGTCAGGCCTACGTCGGGCTGAGTCACCTCGAGGACCAGTTGGGTCAGTTCGGGCCGGGACTCTCCGGCGACACGCGCGACCTGATGCGGGCACGGTTCGGTTTCAGCAACGAGACCTTCGGCGTCTACCTGTTCGGCAACAACCTGCTGGGGGAGGACGGTGCAATCTATGCTCAGTCGGGACGGGGCACTCCCATCTACACGCAGGATCACCCCCGGCAGATCGGTGTCGAAATCTCGCTTGACTTCTGAACCGAAGAATCCTCCGCGAGCTCGCCGCGACGGGCGCCAGCGTCTCATCCTTGCAGGCCGCCGTCTCTTCGCCGAGAAGGGCTATTCGGCCACCGGCGTACGCGAGATCGCAGCACGGGCCGGCGTCTCGATCGGTCTGATCCGCACGCACTTCGGCTCCAAGGCCGGCCTGCGGGAGGAGATCGAGCGCCAGGTCATCGCCCAGATCGAGGAGCTCTGCTCGCGGGTCAGCGTGCATCTGGGCGCCGAGGCTCTGGAACACCTGGTGGAGGACGCCGTCGAGTGGGTAGAGCGTGAACGTGACGCTCTGCTCTACCTTCGTTCGGCGCTGATGGAAAAGACGCCCGGAAGCCAGGTGCTCCTTCGTCAACTGCTGGGGATCATGCGCCAGTTCGTCGAGATGAATCGCGAGCGCGGCTTTCTCCAGGACGACATCGACGAGGAGTGGGCGTCCATCTTTCTGCTCATCGACTTTCTCGGCCCGGCCGTGCTCGAACCGTTCTCGGAGGAAGAGTTCGGCAAGTCGATGTACCACCGGGAGATGGTGAAGAGGCGCAGCGCCTTCATGAATCGGGTCGTGACCCGAGGATTCCTGAAGTCCTGACACAACGTCTGAAGCTCACGCGATGACAGGCCCGCGGCACGTTCTCCTCGCATTCCTGAGCCGTGACCTGGCCGGTCTCTGGACCGCGGCGAGCGTGCTGGCGATCGGGACGGCCGTAGCTGTTCGAAGCGAAGGTCCACTGAGAATTGGCGCCCTGGCGTTCGCGGCTCTCGGAGTTCTGCTCATGGCGGGGACGCTGCGCCATCTCTTCGGCCTGAGGAGAGCGCGGCTACTTCACTCCCCGCCGGGTGTGCTCGCCAAAGTCCGGGGCCGCCGGATCCACGTCCTGGCGGAAAGAGACGCCCGCGGCCGGCCAGCGGTCGTCTGGATGCCCGGCGGACACGCGGGTGGTCTGGCGCTCCACCACCTGCACCGCGCACTGCGCGAGGAGGCGCGCTCCATCCTGATCGATCGACCCGGGACCGGCTGGAGCGATCCGGGTCCCTTTCCCCGCACGACCGACCGCGAAGCCGACGAAGTGCTCGCGGCGCTCGCGGCCGCGGGAGAGAAAGGCCCGTTCATCCTCGCCGGCCACTCGTTCGGCGGCCTTCTCTTCGCGGCCGTGGCTCGCAAGAGCCCCCAAAGCGTCGCCGCCCTGATGCTGCTCGACGCCACGCCGCCGGACACGATCGTCTACGGACCGCCGATCCCCGGCCTCGCGCGCATGAAGTGGCGCCCCGTCTACCTGGGGGTGCTCCAACTGTTCGGCCTGGACGGTCTCGCCGAACGCCTCTTTCGGGAACAGCCGAATCCCGAGTACGAACGTCTCGAGCGGCTGATCCAGGAGGAACTGGGAGACGCCTGGCACACCGCGCGCGCTCTCGAGCGCGGTCCGCGAGCGGCCTGCGCCAGCGCCTCGATCTTCGATGAGCTGACGCCGCAGGGCATGAGCGCCATCGCCTGGACGACCCTCCCCTACGAGAGCGATCTCGACGGCATCCCGCTGCGGCTCGTAGCCCCCGGCGACATGCGGGACTTCGAGCAGGTCGCCGAGATGATCGAGGACGAAGCGCCGACACGAGAGCAGCTCGACGCGGCGCGGCTGCGGCGCTTCTACGCACGCAGCCGCGAGCGCTATCTCACCCTCTCAGACCTCTCCGAGCGCGTCACGGCGCCTCCCGGAACGGCGCACAACTTCGTCTACGAGGCGCCGGACTTCGTCATCGAAGCGGTACGCCGGACTCTGGAGGAGTCGACCGCGAACCCTCCCTCCGAGGGAGCACCGTGATCGACGAGCACGGCGACGTCGCGGTCGCCAGGGACGCCACGATCCACTACCGCTACGTGGGTCCAGCAAACGGGGTGCCCCTGATGCTCGGTCTGCCGCTCATGGCGTCCCACACCGACATCTTCGGACCCGAGAGCGTGACGACGATCGACGGCTACCTCGAGCGGTTGACCGACGCTTACCGGGTGCTGCTCGTCGACTATCCGAACATCGGCAAGAGCACGTCGCCGCCGCCGAACGAGATGACCGCCGAGCGCGTCTGTTCCGACCTGCTGGCGACGGCCGACGCCGCCGGCTTCGGGCACTTCGCTTACTGGGCCTACTCCTGGGGCGCCGCCGCCGGCCTTCAACTGGCTTCGCGCAGCGACCGCCTGTCGGCCCTGGCGATCGGCGGCTGGCCGCCCCTGGGAGGCCAGTACCGCGACATCCTCAACGCCGCGCGAAGCCAGGTCGACGATCCACCGGAGTCGGCCCGGGTCGTACTGCGCGAGCCGGCCCAGTACGCCCAGTGGGTGACCTTCTACGAAAGCGTGCTCGACTGGCCGGAAGAGCGCGCCGTGGCGAGTATCGACTGCCCCCGCATGGTGTTCTTCGGCGGGCAGGGCGACGTCGATCCGGGCGGCGAGGACATCCGCATCGCCGGCACGCTCCGAGAGCGACGTCGCGAACTCGAGCGGCTCGGCTGGAAGGTGCACGAGATCCCGGAACGCGATCATTCCGTCTGCCTCGATCCGTCGGCGGTGGTGCCGCCGGTCCGCGCCTTCCTCGATGCCGTCCTTTCTCGGACCGCCGCCCGATGAGCAGCGGGACGCTCGGCCGCGGCGTTCTCGGCGCCTACGGAGCGCCCTCCTTCGCCCAGGCGTTCATTCACGGCCCGGCGGTTTCCGTCCTGCAGGGGATCTACGCGAAGTTCTTCGGGCTCAGTCTCCAGGAGATCGCCTTCGTCATCCTGATCTCGCGCATCTTCGACGCGGTGAACGACCCCGTCGTCGGCTTCCTCTCCGATCGCTACCGGGCCCGCCACGGCACCCGCAAGCCCTGGCTGCTGGCCGGCTCCATGATCGCCGTTATCGCGTGCTGGTTTCTCTATGTGCCGAGCGGCGAGGTCACGATGTGGTCGTTCCTCTTCTGGTACCTGCTGGCCGATGTCGGCTGGACGGTCTCGGAAGTTCCCTACAGCGCCTGGCTGGCGGAGCTCTCGGACGACTACGAAGAGCGTGCGCGGATCACGACCTGGCGCTCGATGGGTCGCTTCCTCGGCCTTCTCTCCTTCTTCGGCCTGCCGCTCGCGCTGCAGTCCATCACCGGCTCCACCGAATTCACTCCGGAGACCCTGCGCTGGGCCGCGGGGCTGGCCGCGGTCGCCCTGCTCGGCACGGCCCTGGTCGCCGCTCTCGTCGTGCCCAACGGGCTCAGGCGCGAGCACCCGACCGGCGGCGAGTCAAGTTCCTCGCTGCTGGCAACCGGGCGCGCCGTCGCCGGCAACCGGCCGCTGCTGATCTTCACCGCGATGTTCGCCGTCGGCGGACTCGGCGCCGGCATCGGCTCGGGCCTGTCGTTCTTCTACATCGACGGCTACCTGCAGCTCGGCCAGCAGCTTGCCGCGGTCATGATCGTGAGTATTCCGATCAGCCTGGTCGCCACGCCGGTCTGGGGCACGCTCTGCCGCCGATTCGGCAAGCAACAGGCATGGGCGGCCGGCAACGTCGGCGCGGGCCTCGCCTCGCTGAGCTACTACTTCATCGGTCCGGGCGAGAACGCCGCGCTGCTGCTGGCCGCGTCGCTGATCGTCGTCAACGCCATGATCGTGGTGGAAGCTGTTGCGGCCCCCGCCGTGCTGGCTGACGTCGTCGACTACGGACGCCTGCGCTTCGGCGCCGACCACGCCGGCAGCTACTTCGCCTTCTACGCGATGGTGCAGAAGATCAACGTCGGCATCGGCGCGGCACTGGGTCTGCTGATCGCGGGGCTGTTCGGCTTCGACGCCACGGTCACGACCCAGAGCGCGAGTGGGCGCTTCGGCCTGCTGCTCGCCTTCTCGCTGCTGCCCGCCGCCTTTCTCTGCCTCGCCGCCCTGTGGATCTGGCACTTCCCGATCGACCGAAGGCGGCACGCCGTGATCATCGCCGCGCTCGAGCGCCGGTCGGCGCGCAAGGCCCCCGGCGGAAGCGGGCGGACCCAATCGCCGGTCGCGCCGTCCTGATCCGGGTCGATCCGCCTGAATCCGCGTCGAGCCCCACGTGACCGCCAACCACGACATCGCCTCGCTGCTCGAGCCCTGGCCGGACCACGCCGGCGTCGGGCTCGGCCTGCCGCCGTTCGACCAGCTTGAGCCCGACCGCCTGGAACAGGCGATCGAGGCCGCGATCCGCCTGCGTCGCGAGGCGGTCGACGCGATCGCGAGCGAGCCGCAATCGCCGACGTTCGCGAACACGGTCGAAGCGCTCGAGGTCGGCGCTCTGCCGCTGGCACGCCTCGAGAGTCTCCTGCAGCATCTGGCGAGTACCGGTTCGAGCGAGGAGATGGCGGGCCTCCACCAGAGGACGGCGCCGCGACTTGCCGCGCTCGAGGACGAGTTCGCCGGGCGGCGCGAACTGCTCGAGCGAGTCGAAACCGTGCGGGAGCAAGGCGACCTGACCCCCGAGCAGCGGCGACTCGCGGAGTTGATCCGGAGGCGCTTCCGCCTCCGCGGCGCGGGCCTCGAACCGGAGGCCCGAGCGCGATGGACCCGAATCAACGCCCGGCTCGCCGAACAGCAGGTGCGTTTCATGCGCAACCTGACGGACGAACAGAACACTCTCGTCCTGTGGCTCGCCGACGAGGACGATCTGGACGGCCTGACCGACGAGCAGCGCGCCGCCATGGCGGCGGTTGCCGAAGAACGCGGACGTCCCGGGCAGTGGGCTCTGCCGATCCAGCGTCCGGCGGTGTGGCCCTTTCTCACCCGCTCGCGAAATCGCGACCTGCGTGAGCGCGTCTGGAAGCTGTGGATGAGTCGCGGCGCCAACGACGGCGAGCACGACAACCGGCCGGTGATGGCCGAGA
The DNA here is from genome assembly GCA_022826745.1 of Thermoanaerobaculia bacterium. Taxonomy (GTDB): domain Bacteria; phylum Acidobacteriota; class Thermoanaerobaculia; order Multivoradales; family Multivoraceae; genus Multivorans. The sequence goes on from JAJDUI010000005.1 coordinate 25,552, forward strand.
TTCTCCGTCTTCGTGGAGAGAAGGCACGGCTGCTCGGCTACTCCAGCTACGCCGACCTGGCGATGGCGACCCGCATGGCAGCCAACCCGCAGGCGGCGCTCGACCTCCTGCTCCAGGTCTGGCGCGCCGTGGATGGCACCACTCGGCGCCAGCTCGCCGAGTTGCAGGTTCTGGCCCGGGCGGACGGGTTGGAAGGGGAGCTGCAGGCGTGGGACCGCCTCTACTACGCGGAGAAGTACCGCCAGTCGCACTTCGGGCTCGACGGCGACGCGGTACGCCCCTACCTGTCCCTCGACGCCGTCAAGTCGGCCCTCTTCCGGAGCGCGGAGCGCCTCCACGGTCTGCGCTTTCGCCGCCTCGACGAAGCGCCCGTCTACCATCCCGACGTCGAGGCCTTTCTCGTGTGCCGGGGAGACGAGGCGCTCGGCGTCCTTTGGCTCGACCTCTACCAGCGGGAAGGCAAGTCGCCGGGCTCATGGCAGGCCCAGTTGCAAGCGCGCTGCCTTCATCCCGAGCCGAGCCCCGTTCATTCCGCCGTGGTCTCGAACCTGCCGCGGCCGCCGGACGGAGAACCCACGCTCCTCCTCTGGGAACTCGCCAACGTGCTCTTCCACGAGTTCGGTCACGCGCTGCACATGCTCCTCTGCCGCGCCAGCTACCCGTCGCTGGGAAGCCTCGCCGTCGAGTGGGATTTCATCGAGCTGCCCGCGCTGCTCAACGAGCGCTGGCTCCTGGACCGGGAGGTGCTGTCGCGTCACGCACGCCACGTCGAAACCGGCGATCCCATACCGGACGAACTCATCGACGCATTGGAGCAGGCGCTGCGCCACGACCGGATCTTCAGTCTCACACTCGAGTATCTGGCAACCGCGATCGTCGACCTCAGGCTCCACCAGCTCGCGGACGGCAGTGAGATCGACGCCATGGCCGTCGAGGAAGAGGTCCTGTCGCAACTCGGCGTGCCGGCCGCGGTCGAGCCTCTGCTGCGGGTCCCCCACGCCATGCACACGTTCTCTGAAACGTACGCCGCCAGCGTCTACTCCTATCTCTGGGCCGATGTCCTGGCCGCCGAGGTCGGCCGCCTGTTCGAGCAGGCTCCCGGCGGGTTCCAGGATGCGAACGTGGCCAGGCGCTATCGCGAGGCGATCCTGGAAACTGGAAGCACGGCGCCGGCGGCCGAGCTGTTCCGCGCGCTCGTCGACCGGGAGCCCTCGCCGCGCGCGCTGCTCGACAGGTTCGGCCTTTGGTGAAGCAACGTCTCGGTGAGTTGCTAACCCCGTCCCATGAACGGCATTTCGTTCGCCATCACGGTCAGGAACGGCACGTTCGCGTCGAGCGGGAGTGCGGCCATGTAGCGCACCGCATCGACGACGGCGCGCACGTCGATGGTGGGTTCCGGCTTCGTGGAGCCGTCGGGTTGGGCCACTCCCTCGGACATCCGCGCGGTCATTCGCGTGTAGGCGTTGCCGATGTCGATCTGTCCGCAAGCGATGTTGAACCCGCGGCCGTCCAGCGACGTCGACCGCGTAAGTCCGGTGATCGCGTGCTTCGTGGCGGTGTACGGGGCGGAGTTGGGGCGCGGCACATGCGCGGAGATGGAACCGTTGTTGATGATGCGTCCGCCCTGGGGATCCTGTTCCTTCATCAGCCTGACCGCCCGTTGCGTGCAGAGAAAGGCGCCGGTCAGGTTGACCCCGACCACCCGGTTCCACTGTTCGAGGGTCAGGTCCTCGATCGGCACGGGCGGCGCGCCGGTGCCGGCGTTGTTGAACAGCAGGTCCAGCCGGGGGAAGACGCTCGCCAGTCCGTCGAACACCGCATGAACGCCCTGCACGGTGCTGATGTCCGCGGCTACCACCGAGACCTTCCCGGGATCGCGCGCGCCGTTCTTCGTTTCAATCAGCCGCTCCTCGCGGCGGCCGGCGACGAGCACGTGGTAGCCGTCTTCGACCAACCCGTGCGTGACCGCGCGGCCGATCCCGCTGCCGCCGCCGGTGACGATTGCCACTTTCTCCGACAAGTCCGTGCTCCTCGAGTCCCATCCTAGACTCGCGCACGTGAGGCTGCTTCGATCGTGAGCTTCTGGCGACGGATCCCGGTCTTCCGCGACCACCCGCCCGGCCTGGGCGTCTGCTTCCTGGTCGAGATGTGGGAGCGCTTCTCGTACTACGGCATGCGGGCGCTGCTCATCTTCTACCTGACGCAGCACTTCCTGTTCAGCGACAGCCGGGCCTTCGTGCTCTACGGCGCCTACGCGTCGATGGTCTACCTGCTGCCGGTGCTCGGCGGCGCGGTGGCGGACCGGTGGCTCGGCCCGCGCAAGGGGGTTACCTTCGGCGCGCTGCTGCTGGTCGCCGGCCACTTCCTGATGACGATCGAGGGGCCTGCGGCGGAAGAGGTCTCGACCACCGGAAGGCTCGTCGTCGAGCGCAGCGAGTTCCACCTGAGCCTCTTCTACCTGGCGCTGGCCCTGATCGCGACCGGCGTCGGATTCCTCAAGACGAACGCCTCCACCGTCGTCGGCGCTCTCTACGAGCAAGGCGATCCCCGAAGGGACTCCGGCTTCACCGTCTTCTACATGGGGATCAACCTGGGCGCGGCGGTCGCGCCCCTGCTCTGCGGCTGGCTCGGCCAGACCTACGGCTGGCGCTACGGATTCGGTCTCGCCGGCGTCGGCATGCTGGCCGGGCTGCTGCTCTACCTGAAGGGCCAGAAGTACCTCCGGGGCCACGCGGATCCGCCGCGGCCCGAGGAGCTGAGGGAGCGCCTCGTTCCCGGACTGTCGCGCGAGGGCGCCATCTACCTGGCGAGCCTGGGCCTGGTTGGCGGCGTCTGGTGGGTACTCCAGAACCCACCGGTCGTCGGCGGGTTGCTGTCGGCGACCGGGGCCGCGCTCGGCCTGTTCGTTCTCTACTACGCGCTGCGCCGCTGCGACCGGACCGAGCGCGACCAGCTTCTGGCCTGCGCCGTCCTGGTCGCCTTCACCATCGGCTTCTGGGCCTTCTACGAGCAGATGGGCAGTTCGCTCAACCTCTTCGCGGACCGCATGGTCGACCGCGGAGTCTTCGGGACGGAGATTCCGGCGTCCACGCTGCAGTCCCTGCCGGCGATCTACGTCATCGCCCTGGCGCCGCTCTTCAGTTGGCTGTGGATCGCGCTCGGCCGGCGCGGCCGGGAGCCTTCCACACCTGTCAAGTTCGTTCTCGCGATCGTGCAGATCAGCCTCGCCTTCCTGGTGCTGGTTCTCGGCAGCGCACTGCGGCCGGACGACGGCAAAGTGGCCCTGATCTGGTTCGCCCTCACCTTCCTGCTGATGGTGACCGGCGAGCTCTGCCTGGCCCCGGTCGGCATGTCGATGGTGACGCGGCTGTCGCCGAAGAGGATCGTGTCGACGATGATGGGATCCTTCATGCTCGCCTACGCCGCCTCGAGCTACATCTCCGGCCTGATCGCCCGGCTGACGAGCGCGACGACGGCGGGAGGCGACATCGTCGACTTCGATGCGGCGCTGTCCACCTACAGCAACGTCTACACGAGGATCGGGCTGCTGGCTCTGCTGGTCGCGGCGGTGCTCGGCGGGCTGACGCCTCTGCTCGTGCGATTGATGCGCGGCGCCGACTCGCGGCCGGCGTAAGCTCCCGATGCTCAGAGAACCCGAGGAGAAGAGGATGAACAAGAGAAGACTCTTCAGTTTCTGCCTCGCTGCATGGCTCGTCCTGTCCGCCCCCGCCGCGTTCGCTGGCGCGGCCGACGAGACGACGATCGATCTCAGTCCGAAGAACTGGAGCGACCGCGAGGCGCTCGAGGAGCTGAACGCCTTCTTCGAGACGGACAAGCCGATGGCCGAGGGGGATCACGGCGTGATCAGCGGCACGACCGGGCCGCAGGCGGTCAGGGCCGGCCTCGAAGCCCTCCGCCAGGGCGGCACCGCAGCCGACGCGGTGATCGCCACCGCGCTCACCCAGATCTCCCTGGCCGGCGGCGCCTGGGTGAGCTACGCCGGGATCTTCAACCTCGTCTACTACGAGGCGGAGAGCGGCGAGGTCTTTAACATCAACGGCGCCTACGACACGGTCCGCGGCGAAACCGAGCCGTTGACCATCCCGACCTCGACGACGACCGGCGCCGAGCATCAGCCGAGCGGACGCACCGCCCTGGTGCCGGGGTTCTTCGGCGGCCTCGGCGCTACGCACGGTCGTTTCGGGAAGCTGCCGTGGGCCAGTCTCTTCGAACCGGCGATCCACTACGCGGAGAACGGCGCCCTGCTCGGCGCCATTCACACGAGCATGATCGAGCGGCGCAAGGAGGCGCTCTCCCGCCTGCCCGCGACCCGTCGCATCTTCACGGACGAGGACGGTGACTTCCTTGGCGAGGGAGACATGCTGCGGCAACCGGAACTCGCGGCGACGCTGCGCGCCGTCGCCGAGCAGGGAATCGACTACGTCTACCGCGGTCCCTGGGCCGAGCGGCTGGTCGAGGCGGTCCAGCGCGACGGCGGCAAGCTCTCGATGGAAGACATGCGGAGCTACGAGGCCCTCGTCGCGGAGCCGGTGCACTCCACCTACAACGGCTTCGACGTCTACGGACACGGCCTGCCCGCTCAGGGCGGCGTCCACGTGGCCGAGGTGCTCAACCTCGCCGAAGCGGCCGGGCTGCGAGAGATGGGCCACTACGCGAAATCGCCGGAGGCCTTCTTCTGGGTCAACCAGATGACGAACCTGATGGGAATCGTCTTCCTGCCCGAGCCGATGCGCCGCGCACTGTACGGCGACCTCGACGCGACCCTGGCGGGTCGGACCGGCAAGGAGAACGCCGAAGGTCTCTGGGCCAGGATGCAGTCGGGCATCGCTCCCCTGACCAAAGTCCCCACCCCGGTCGATCCGAAGCACTCGGACGCCATCGTCGCCATCGACGCCTACGGCAACGTCGCCGCGGTCGTCCACACGATCAACACGTCGGCCTGGGGCGACACGGCGATCTTCGTCGACGGCATCTCCATCCCCGACTCGGCGTCCTTTCAGCAGGCGCTGATCGCCGAGGCCGGCCCCGGCAAGCGGCTGCCGGACCCGACCGAGCCGATGATCGTCCTGCGCGACGGCAAGCCGGTTGCCGCTCTCGCCTCCATCGGCTCCGGCCTGCACCAGAAGACCGTCAGCGTCCTCCTGAACCTCCTCGACTGGGACATGGACATCAAGGAAGCGATCGACGCTCCCTCGCCCCACCTGCCGGCCTTTGGCCCCCTGGGATCTCCTTCCGCGCAGGTCATCGAAGGCGACTTCTCTCCCGAGTTGCTCGAGGCCGCACGCGGGCTCGGGCTCGAGATCAACGTGGTTCCGGCCGGCATCGAGTCGCGGGCGCCGCGCGGCTACGTCGTCGGCGCGACGATCGGCGCCGACGGCAAACGACGCGCCGCGGCGACGACCCTGCTCAGCGGCCTGGCCCTGTCGCACTGAGCGGGAGAAGTCACTTGGACGTCTCCGACAGGGCGGCAGCCCTTCACCGCGAGTCGATCGTCATCGACGGTCACTGCGACATCCTCATTCCCGTCAGCGACGGCAAGATGAAGCTCGACCAGCACGTCGAGCTCCCCGACCCCTCGAGCTGGCAGCCGCCACTCGGCTTCGACATCGGCCCCTTCGCCCAGTTCGGGATGTCGGCGCACACCATCTGGTTCGGCTGCATGGGCCAGTACGACCTGCAGCGGTGGCGGGAAGGCGGCATCACCTCCACGCTCTGCGCGGTCTACCTCGACGACGAGCAGCTCAACAGCCCGCTGCACCGCGGCCTCGAGATGACCTGGAACCTGCACAACGAGGTCGAGCGGCTCGACGATCTCGTGCTTGCGACGTCGGTGGCCGAGATCCGCCAGGCCAAGCAGGACGGCCGCGTGGCTCTCGTCTTCTCCTTCGAGGGCTGCGAGGCGCTGGGCGCCGACCCGCGCTTCCTCGATCTCTACTACAAGCTCGGCCTGCGGGTGGCCAGCCTGACCCACACCCGCCGCAACATCTACGCCGACGGCTGCTGGGCAGCCGACGACCAGGGCGGGCTGACCGCCGCCGGCAAGGCCTTGATCGACCGCATGGTGGAACTGAACATGGTCGTCGACCTGGTCCACATCGGCGAGCGCGGCTTCTGGGAGATCCTCGACCGGGTCGACCGCCCCGTCATCCTCTCCCACTCGACGCCCACCATGTTTCCCAACAGCGATCCCGAGTCTCGCCTCGGAGGAGGCGTCCTGCCTCGTACCCGTCTCGAACTGCCCCGCGACGGGAAGATGCTCGAAGCGATCGCGGAGAACGGCGGCGTCCTGGGGCTGATTCACATCACCCACCGCAACCTGTCCGAGGTCGTCGATGACATCGAGACCGCCCTCGACGTGATGGGCCCGGACCACATCGGCATGGGCAGCGACCACTACGGCCTCGAACTCGCGCCGGACGGCCTCGATCACATCGGCAAGGTGCCGGCGATCACCGAGGAGCTGGTCCGCCGCGGCCACAGCGACGAGACGATCCGCAAGTTCCTCGGCGAGAACTACCTCCGCGTCTTCGAGGAGGTCTGGGGACAGTAGCGCCGGCCTCCCGCCCGCGGACGAGCCTCAGGAGCCGGGCGGCGCGAGCGAATAGTCCGCAGGAGGCTCCTTGCCCGCGAGGTGTCGCACGAAGTAGTCCCAACTGCGGCGAAGGAAGTAGGTGTCGGACAGGAAACCGTGGTTGCCGGACGGCAGGACGATCAGGTCGTAGTCCCTGTTCGCCTTCGTCAAGGCCTCGATGACCTGCAGCGTCAGCGCAGGCGGCACGTTGTCGTCCAGGGCGCCGTAGGCGAGCAGCAGCTTGCCTTCGAGTTGGTGGGCGATCGAGGAGTTCGCCTGCTCCTCGTAGCTCACCGTCTCCGGGTCGCCATGGTAGGACTCGCCCCAGAGCTGGATGTAGCCCCGCTGGTCGTGGTTGCCCGCCGACGACACCGCCACCTTGTAGAACTCCGGGTAGGCGAAGATAGCGCGCGCCGACGCGAAACCGCCCCCGGAATGACCGTAGACGCCGACCCGGTCGAGGTCCATCTGCGGATACCGAACGGCGAGTTGGCGGATGGCGGCCAGGTGGTCGGGGAGACCGCCGGCCTCCTGCAGGTTCCCTTCGGAACGCGCATGAAAGGCCTTCGAGCGCAGTGGCGTGCCGAAGCCGTCGACCGTGACCACGATGAAGCCGAGTTGCGCCAGCGCCAGATCGTAGCTCAGGAAAAGCGTCGGGTCGTGCCAGTTCTTGGTCACCCGATGCACCTGCGGCCCGGGATAGATGCCGTCGATCACCGGGTAGCTGGCGCCAGCGTCCTCCGGGTCGAAGCCGGGCGGGAAGAACACGTTGCCGTAGATGTCCGTCTTGCCGTCCCGCGCCTTGACGGTGAAGGGCACCGGCAGCGCAGTGAGCTCGACGAGCGACTCGAAGTCCGCGACCTCCAGTTCCACCGCCACGCGGCCGTCCGGCAGCAGGACCCGCGACCGAGGCGGCTGGTCGATGCGCGACCACTGGTCGACGAACGACTTGCCGCCCGGCGAGGCGGTCACCGTGTGGTCGCCGGGCTCGGGCGTGAGGATCTCGGGGCTGGAGGTCGTCCGGTCAAGCGAAGCGCGGGCGAAGGTGCGGAGGTACGGGTCGACGGCGGGGTCCAGGCCCGCGGCGGTGAAGTAGACCGTGCGCGATGCCTCGTCGACATGCACGAGGTCACGGACCACCCAGGCGCCCCGGGTGACCCGGCGGACCATACCGCCGTCGCTGCCGTACAGGTAGATGTGCGCCCAACCGTCGCGCTGCGAGTACCAGAGCACCTGGCCGCTCTCCAGCACCCTGACGTTGGGCGTGCCCGTGCCGATCAGGAGCGTCGGCTCTACGTGGTGTCTGGACGTCTCGGCCACCAGCGTGCGAGCTGCGCCGGTCGAAGCGTCGATCTCCTCGAGTTGCATCGAGCGCGCGCCGCGCGGACGGCGCAGCAGGTACGCCTTCGAACCGTCGTCGTTCCACCACAGCTGACCCAGGTCGGCCAGCGCCATGAAGGGCGTGTGGACGCGCTCGGTGTCGACCGGCCTCACCGTGCCGCTCTCGGCGTCGACCAGCAGCAGTTCGCTCCACGGCACACCGTCGTCACCGGGAATCGGCATGCGGAAGGTGTGCAGGACAGGCCGGGCGCTGTCGCCGAGATCGGTCGTCTGCAGGACGTGCATCTCGCCTACCTCGCGCTGGTCCAGGCGCACGGTGAGCAGCGTCCTGCCGTCGGGCGACCACAGTGCCGAGGGCGGGAGCACGATGCCCGCGCGCTTCTCGGTGACCGTCGAGAGGCGCGCCTCAGGATGCGAGGCGTAGTCGTAGTGGGGCACGCCGTCGTCGGTCAGCCGGCGCTCCTCACCGCTCTCGGTCGTGACGAGATAGAGGTCGTGATCCCGGACGAGGAGGCTGTAGGCCCCGTCGGGAGACGGCAAGGGCGGCGTCTCGTCCTTCTTCTCGTCCTTCTCGTCAGCCGGGGCGGCCGGCGTCTCGACGCGCGAGCACTCGGCCCCGTCCAGGGTGCACCGGAACGACTCGGGCCCCTTCTCGCCGGCGATCTGGAACGACACGTGGCCCTCGCCCGACAGGTCGATGCTCTCGAACGGCAGCGCCAACGGATCCGCCGGCTCGTCCCGAAGCGCGCTCAGGGACGCCGCCAGCCGGGCATGGTCAAAGGCCGGACGCCTCCGCTCAGCGCTCGCCAGCGGCTCGACGCGCCAGAAACGGTGGCCGTCGCGGTCGTCGCTGCGGTACCAGAACGCCTCGCCGTCGCCGATCCAGTGCGGCGTCACCGTCTCGTTGAAGATCAGCGACGCAACGCCGAGCATCTTCGCCGCGCGGTCGTAGGCCGAGGCGGACACCTCGTCGTGCGCCGCAAGGGCAACTGCCGGCCCCGCCAGCACGATGAGCATCGCCGCCGGCCGGACGGAGCCTCGCATCCTCATTCCCGTCATTCCTCCCAAGGTACCTGGACTCATCTGCGGCCGGCTCGCGCTCCACGCCCCGGCCCGTTTCTCGTTTGGTTACAGTCGTATACCAGTTTCACCGACCAGGAGTGCAACGGAACCGATGTCTGAACTACCCCTCTCCCGTCCCCGCCCGCTCGTCTCCCTGCGCGCGTTCCTGCTCGTCGCCACGATTCTCGCCCTGGCGGCCGCACCGGCTTCAGCCTCCGACCGTCTCGAGATCCTCGGTGACGATCCCGGCCTGAAGCACCTGGGCGCCGAGATCGAACGTCTCGCCGAAGCCAGCCTCGGCACGGTGGGAGTCGCCGCGATCCACCTCGAGTCCGGTCGCGGCGTGCTGCTCAACGGCGGCGAGCGGTTCCCGATGGCGAGCACCTACAAGGTGCCGATCGCCGTCGAGATCCTCGCCCAGGTCGACGAGGGCAAGCGGTCGCTCGACGACCTCATCACGATGCAGACCAGCGATCACGTGGTCACCCACGGCGCCCTCAGCGACTTCTTCGACACGCCGGGCTCCCGCCTGACAATCCAGAACGTCCTCGGCCTGATGCTGCGGATCAGCGACAACATCGCCACCGACCTGCTGTTTCGCGAGGCCGGCGGCGCCGAAGCCATCACCGCGCGGATGAGAGCTTTCGGCGCCGAGGGAATCCGCGTCGACCGGACGACCCGCGCTTACATCGCGAACTGGCTCGGCCGCGACGACGCCACGGTCGACAGCCCGATGCCGCCGGCCGAGTACAACCGTCTGGTCACCGTCGACAATTCGAGTCAAGTGGACGAGCGCCGACTGGCCGAGTTAAAGCAGACGTTCAACGCCGACCCACGCGACACCGCGACACCCCGGGCGATGGCCGCTCTTCTGGGGAAGATCTGGAAACGGGAGATCCTCAGCGAGAAGAGCTCGGCCCTGCTGATCGACATCATGGCCCGCTGCGAGACTGGCGAGAACCGGATTCCGGGAGCGCTGCCGCCGGGTACGCCGGTCGCCCACAAGACCGGCACGATCGGCGAGTCGACGAACGACGTGGGCGTCATCACCCTGCCGGGCGACGCCGGGCACGTGATCTCGGTCGTCTTCGTCAAGGAGTCCAAGCTGCCTTCCAACGCGGCGATGGAACCGGTGATCGCGGAGATCGCGCGGGCCTCGCACGACTACTTCGTGTTCAACCGCGGCACGTCTTGATGCCCGAGGCCAAGGCCTCCACCCGTCTGCGGATCGCGGGCAGGCCGCGGCGACCGGCCGCCTTCCATGAGGCGCTGGCGGCCGAGGAGGGCCTCCGTAAGGCCAAGGGCGAGCGGACGCGGGTTCGCCTGATGGCGTCCGGCTGCGAGCTGCTGCAGACGACCACCGTCGACTCGCTGATGATCAGCCGGGTCAGCAGCCAGGCAGGAGTGGCGAAGGGCGCCTTCTACATCTACTTCGACAGCAGGAGCGCCTTTCTCGAGGAGCTGTGCCGGGAGTACGTCGCCTACGAGATGTCGACGTTCCCGGAGCTCGACCTCGACATGGACGCCTACAACATGGTGCGCACGATCGTCGCCTGGTACGCGGACGTCTTCCGGAAGAACTCCGGGATGATCCGCTGCCTGGTGCGCATGACCGATGTCGAGGAGACGTTCGCGGAGATCTGGAACCGCCGGAACCGCGAGATCGCCGACCGGATCGTGTCGTTCCTGTGCTCGTTTCTCGACATTCGCCCGAACAGTGCGGGGCCTTTGCGGGAACTGGTGAACGCGCTCGGCGACGGCATGGACCAGGCGCTGTTCGCGCGACACCGCATCGACGACGCCTGGCACCACACGCCGGCAAAGCGGCGCTCGTTCGTCGACCTGCACAGCCTGATCATCTACCGGGCCGCGTTCGGAGGTGACCCCGAGCTGCCGAAGTCGTCCAGGTTCCGGCGGCTGGTGGAGCAGACGGGCCGGCGCTAGAAGTCCAGCGACCGGCCGTCGAGCGTCGTGTACGGCGGAATCGGGTCGGTGGCGTGGAAGCCGAAGATCATGTCGCCGTGGTTCCCGTCCGGGATCGCCGTCACGTCGGGCAGCCGGTGCTCCTCGACGAAGTCGGGGTCGAGCTCGATGCCGAGACCGGGGCGGCGTCCCAGGTCCAGCAGGCCGTCCTCGACGGTCAGCGGCTCGCCCAGCAGGCCTTCGATGAAGCGGTTGCCGGTCCGGTCGACCTCGACGGTCAGCCCGTGCCGGTGGGCCGCGACGACGTGGCCGTTGGCGATGACGGCCACCGGATCGCACCAACTGTGCGGAGCGAACTGGAGCCCCGCGTTCTTCGTCATCTGCGCGATCCGGTTCAGCTCGCTGATGCCGCCGCAGCGGCTGGCGTCGGCTTGCAGAATGTCCGCGGCGCCGCAGCGGATCAGCTCGCGAAAGCCCTCGACGCCGAACTCGCACTCTCCCACCGCGATCGGCAGGCCGGCGACCTGCCGCAGCGCCACCAGGTCGTCGATCTCGAGCGGCTGGAAGGGCTCCTCGAACCAGAAGATCCGGTGCTCCACCAGGTGCCGCGCCAGGGAGGTCGCCATCTCGAGGTTGTAGCGCCGGGTTCCGTCGGCCATCAGGTCGATCTTCGGGCCGACGGCGGCCCGGGTCAGGCGGACGGTCTCGCGGTCGTACTGTTCGTCGACGCCGGTGCGGAACTTGACCCGCCGGAAGCCCTTCTCGACCATGCGGACCGCCGTGTCGGCGACGGTCTCCGGTGAGCTGTAGAGCAGGCCGCTGGCGTAGGCCGGAACGCGGGAATCCTCGCCGCCGAGCAGCTCCCAGACCGGCTTGCCCTGGTCTTGTCCCAGGAGATCCCAGAACGCCTGGTCGAGGCCGCCCATCGTCGTCAGCGCGACGCCCTTGCGGCCGTACCAGTTGGTGCGGAAGAACAGCCGCCACCACAGGCGCTCGATCTGGAGCGGATCGAGACCGATGAGGAACGGGCGCAGGTGCTTGACCGTCACCTCCACCAGCTCGGGGTGGGAGTAGGCGGAGCCGGTCCCGACACGGCCGTCGTCGGTGTGCACCCGGATCAGCGAGGCGAGGCGGCCCTTGACCCTGCCCCAGGGCCCAACCCAGCCCTTCCCCTCCGGGTACTCGAAGTAGAGATGGATGGTCTCGACGCGGTCGATTCGCATGGCGCCTCCGCGAAGATGGAAACATGACTCGCGGGTCACTTCTGACTATACTGAACCCCGATCACGGCAAGGAGAACGACGCTTGACCAGGCGGGTCCCGCTGCGACATCTGCTGTTCTACGCCAGCCCGGGGATCCCGCTGGCGCTGTTCATCCCGCCGATGCCGGCGATCCTGGCCGCCTTCTACGCCCAGCACACCGCGGCGACCACCGCCGGCATCGGCACGGCGATGCTCGTCGCACGGGTGGCGGACGCCCTGACCGATCCGCCGATGGGCTACCTGTCGGACGCGACCCGGAGTCGCTGGGGCCGCCGCAAGCCGTGGCTCCTGGTGGGGGCTCTGCTCGGCATGGTCGCGATGTGGGTCTTCTTCATGCCCCCGGCCGGCGCCGGCAACTGGTACTTCCTCCTGGGGCTGCTCATCTACTACGTCGCGATGACGGTCATGAACATCCCGCTCCGGGCTTGGTCGAGCGAACTCTCCGACGACTACAGCGAGCGCTCGCGACTGTCGCTCTACCTGACGACCGCGCTGCTCGTCGGGGGTCTCCTCTTCTTCATCCTGCCGCCGCTCCTTGCCCACGAATCCGTCGGACTCCTGGCCTCCGCCGAGTTCGACCTCGAGACGATGGCCCTGTTCGGCTGGATCGGCATCGCGCTGCTCCCGCTCCTGCTCGGGGCGGCCTGCGCCGGCACGCCGGTCGGTCGCAGCGCCGGCGAATCCCAGACGTCGATCATCGAGTCGTTCAAGGCCGTCCGCGGCAACGGGCCGTTCTGGTCGCTGATGACCGCGGAGTCGCTGAACTACATCGCGTCCGGCGTCTCGTACTCGGTGCTCATCCTCGCCCTGTCGAACTACTGGGGCTTCGGCGACCGCGTAGCCATCTTCCTGCTCATCGTCGTCGTGATCCAGGTCATCGCGATGCCGCCGACCGGCTGGCTGGCGGTCAGGCTCGGCAAGCACCGGACCTGGGGGTTCGGCGTCCTCGGCCAGGCCCTCGTCTTCCCCCTGGTCTTCTTCATGCCGCCCGGCGCTACGCCGTTCTTCGTCATCGCGCTGTTCGGCGCTGCGATCTCCATCTTCCAGGCCCCGCACATGATGATGCCGATGGCCATGCTCACGGACACCGCCGACTACGACCTGATGAAGAGCGGCAAGCAGCGCACCGGCAACTACTTCGCCCTCCAGCACCTGATCTACAAGGGCATGAACGCGGTCGGCTACTCGCTGGGCTACTTCCTGCTCGCCTTGGTCGGGTACGACCCGGCGATCTCCGGGAACACGGCGTCGGCGAACGTCGGCCTCCAGGTCATCGTCGGCGTGGTCGCGCCGGTGTTCCTGCTGGCCTGCGGCGTCGTCCTGTTCCGCTATCCGCTGACCGCGGAGCGCCACGCCGTCATCCAGCGCTTCATCCGCCGCCGCGAAGCCCGGCTGGCGATCACGGACTCGCCGGTGCCCCAATGACGCAGCCCGCGCAACCCGCGAACGCCGCCACGAGCATCGACCGCGAGCTCGACTCGCTGCTCGAAGGCCAATTGGCGTCCGGCGCCAGGAACGCGGTGGCCCGAATCGAGGCGCCGGCGGCGGGTTTCGCCTGGGAGCACGCCGCCGGCGTCGCGCGCGAGGACACCGGCCAGGCGATGACGCCGAACCACCGCTTTCACACCGCGAGCGTCAGCAAGTCGATGACCGCGCTCCTCGTCGTCCAACTCGCCGACGAGGGCGCTCTCGGCCCCGAGGGCGTGGACGCGCGGTACGTCGAGTTCGGGGTCTTCCCGGACGAGATCCAGGAGCGCCTCCTCACCCGTGGCGGACAGCCCGCCCTGGCCGCCGTCACGCTCCGCCACATGCTGTCGCACACATCGGGCTTCCGGGACGCCTTCGTCGACGACGGTTCCCGGACCTCGAAGGAAACCGGACGGCCGGCGCCGGGGTCGATCATCGGCAACGACGCGACCCGTAACTTCACCGCCGCGTGGTCGCCCTGGCTGCCGGAGGGCGACTCGGCGGAAGAACGCGGCGTCATCAACTACTACCTGTCGCAACCCGGCATGAGCGAGGCCCTGTCCGAGCCCGGAACCGCGTTTCACTACAGCGACACCGCCTTCGTTCTGCTCGCGCTGCTGGTCGAACGGGTGACGGGCAAGAGCTACCACGCCAATCTGCGGGACCGGATCCTCACGCCCTGCGATCTGCGGGACAGCTACCTGGCCTACCGGGACGATCCGCCGCTGGGGCCTCGCCGCCAGCCCGAGTCCGACGTCCATGCCTACGGCATACCGATGTTGAGTTCAGGCAAGAACCTGTCCTTCGACTGGGGCGGCGGCGGACTGGTGACGACCGCCGGGGACTTGGTCCGGTTTCAACGGGCCCTGGCCGAGCACCGGCTGCCCGGCTCGAGTCGGATCCTGCCCCGGACGACCGCCTGGACCCGGCCCGCCGGCCTGGCCGGGCTGCGAACGGGCGTCGGCCTCGGCCTGTTCCGCACCCGCTACCCCGGCGGCGAGCTGTGGGGCCACTCCGGCGCCTGGGGCGCCAAGATGGATTGCGAGCAGGCTGCCGGCATCTACTTCGCCGGCACCGTCAACCAGGCGAACGCAGCCGCCGGCTGGCATCACCCGTTGATCGCCCGGGTCGCCGAGCACATCCAATGAGGAAGGAGTAGAGACCATGCGCCAGTTCATCCAACGACATCCCTTCTGGAGCTTCTACGCGGCCGCCTTCCTGATCGGCCTGCTGGCCTGGATCTACCTGATGACGGTGGAGCTCGTCCTGCAGGGCGAGCGCGGCCCCGACTACAGCGCCTACGGCGAGTTCGTGGGCTACCGGGACGCGACCCGGGCGGCGCACCCGATCCTCCACCACCACGGCGACAGCGTCCTGCTGTACATGCAGGCCGCCGCCAGCAAGATGCCGATCCTGCTGCCGATGTTCTCCTTCCCCTTCGCGCCGACGCTGGCCGCGCTGCTGATCGTGGGGATCGGCTGGAAACGGCTCGGGCTGCGGGCGCTGCTCGGCCTCTACCGGCCGATCCGGGGCAACGTGAGCGCGCGGGAAGGAGCGCAGCTCTACGCCATCCTGGTCGGCTTCCTGGTCACGTTCGTGAGCAGCCTGCTCATCTTCGAGCAACTCTTCGGCGACCCGGCGAAGGTACAGAACGCGGTCGCGCACATCGGCCTGCTCGACTGGCAGACCTTCGTCGCGACCCTGCTGGTCGCGGGCTTCCTCAACCAGGGCGCGCTGCTCGAGGAACTCGGCTGGCGCGGCTACGCCCTGCCGCTCCTCGTCCGCAAGTGGAGCAACCCGCTGCTCGCCTGCGTCGTGCTCGGCGTCCTCTGGGCGCTGTGGCACTTCCCGCGCGAGATCCCGGGGATCCTGTCCGGCCAGAGTCTTGCCGCCCTGGTGCAGTGGCACCTGATCTTCTTCCTGTCGACCATCGGCATGACGATCGTCGCGTTCTACTTCGTCAATGCCGCGGGCGGCAGCGTCATCCCGGCAATCCTGATCCACGGCGTCCTCAACCACGTCGGCAACATGTTCGGCGCGGAGCAACTGGTCGGCCGGTCCTACGGCGGGATGATCGGGCCGGTCGGCTGGGCGATCGCCGGCGTCGTGGTCATCGCACTCGTCGGACCGGACCTCGGCTGGAAGCGCCGGGTCGAGGCCCTGGGCGACTCCGACCCGAGCCTGATCTGGGCCGGTTCCGGCGAGGCCGCGCCCTCGCCGTCAAAGGCCTGAAGGGAGGCGAACGATGGATGCCCGTCACGACCTGATCGAACGTAGCGTCGCACCGGACGCCTCCTGGATCCGGCCCGACATCTTCTCTGACGAGGCGCTCTACCGCCTGGAGCAGGAGAGGATCTTCGGCCGCTGCTGGCTGCTCCTCGGACACGAGAGCCAGTTGCCGGAGCCTGGCTCGTTCTTCCGTACCCACATGGGCGAGGAGCCCGTTCTCGTCACCCGCACGCTCGAGGGCGAGGTCCGCGCCTTCCTCAACGTCTGCCGGCACCGGGGCGCCCAACTCTGCCACGAGGACCGCGGCGTGGCGAAGTCGTTCAACTGCCGCTATCACGGCTGGGCCTACGCCTGCGACGGCAAGCTGCTGGCGGCGCCCGGGGAAAAGCAGCTCTACTACGGCGAGCTGGACAGGGAGGAGTGGGGCCTCATCCGGGTGGCGCAGGTCGAGAGCTACAAGGGCCTCGTCTTCGGCAACTTCGACCCGGACGCCCCGCCGCTCGCCGACTACCTGGGCAACATGGCCTGGTACCTCGACATCCTGCTCGACCGCCGCGCCGGTGGTACCGAGCTGCTCGGCGTGCAGCGCTGGCGGATCCCCGCGAACTGGAAGATCGTCGCCGAGAACCACGTGGGCGACGAGTACCACGTCGGCTTCACCCACGGGTCGCAACTGACGCGGCCCATCGAGAGTCGCGCGGCGCCGGCTCCGCTGGCCCGCGAGATCCGCCCCGAACTCGG
The DNA here is from genome assembly GCA_022826745.1 of Thermoanaerobaculia bacterium. GTDB lineage: Bacteria > Acidobacteriota > Thermoanaerobaculia > Multivoradales > Multivoraceae > Multivorans. Next base: position 42,170 of record JAJDUI010000005.1, read on the forward strand.
CCACGGCATCGGCGTCGACATCATCCCCGAGGATCTCTCCCCCGGCGAGCGCGGAGGCTTCGACGAAGAGGTCAACGAGTACCTGCGGTCGATCGCCGGCGAGATGACGGAGCGCCTGGGCGAGATGAGGCCGCGGCTGTTCCCGATCCACGGACTCGTCTTCCCCACCCTGGGCATGGTCCCGATCCTCAACTCGATCCGCGTGATCCACCCGAAAGGCCCCAACGAAATCGAACTCTGGTCCTACTGCATGGTCGACCGGGACGCCCCGAAACGGGTCAAGGAGATCCTGGTCCAGCGGTCGGTCTCGGCGTTCGGTCCGGCCGGCTCCTTCGAGCAGGACGATTCCGCCAACTGGACCGGCGTGACCCGAAACACCGCCGGCCACCAGGCCCGGAAACACCGCCTCAACCTGTCGATGGGATTGGGGCACGAAGGGGAGGTCGACGGACTGCGGGGCGAGGTGGGACTGACCGCGAGCGACATCAACCAGCGGGGCTTCTACCTGCGCTGGGTCCAGGAGATGACCGGGGGCCAGGCATGACCCTCGTCGACGCGCAACTGCTGGCCGACCTGCACTTCTGGTACGCGCGCGAGGCCCGCCTGCTCGACGAGCGGCGCTACGACCTCTGGCTCGAGACGGTGGACGATGCGATCCGCTACCAGGTCCCGACCCGCTACCTCACCGCCCAGGCCGACATCACCGACTTCGGCGCCTGGACGGTCGACCGGGAACTCGCCCAGGCTTCCGACGTTCTGCTCATCGACGACGACCACGCCGGGATCAGCAAGCGGATCGAGCGGCTGCAGTCGGGCATGGCCTGGGCCGAGATGCCGCCGTCCATCACCCGCCGGATCGTCTCGAACATCGAGCCGGGCGAGGCGCAGGAAGACGGCGGCATCGAGGTCTTCTCCGCGCTGCTGGCGTTCAAGAGCCGCGGTCCGGACGAGCGGAGCTTCCTCACCGCCCAGCGCCGCGATCTCCTGCTGCCCGCCGACGGCGACTTTCGCCTGCGGCGCCGCCTGGTGATCATCGACGATACGGTGCTCATGGGCGAGAATCTTTCCATCGTCCTCTGAGGAGAAAGCTGTCGTGTCCAGGTTCGACCAGAAGATCTGCCTCGTCACCGGTGGCGCGTCCGGCATCGGCAGGGCCACCTGCGAGGCGCTTGGCGCCCGGGGTGCCCATGTCGTCGTCACGGACATCGACGAAGCCGCGGGATGCGACGCCGCCGCCGCGGTCGGCGGCGAGTTCGCGCATCTCGACGTTAGCGACCGGGACGCCTGGAGGAGCGTCGTGCAGGGAATTGTCGCGGCGCACGGCGGCCTCGATCTCGTCCATCTCAACGCCGGCGTAACGACCTATCCAGCGGCCGGGGGCGGCTTTCCCGCCGTCGACATCGCCGCCATCCCGGCGGACGTCTACCGCCGGACCATGAGCGTCAACGTCGACGGAGTCGTCTTCGGCGTGGGCGCGACCGTGCAGGCGCTGGAGAACCGGGGCGGCGGAGCGATCGTCGTGACGGCCTCGGTTGCCGGGCTCGGCACGTGGGAAGTGGACCCCCTCTACACGATGACCAAGCACGCCGTGGTCGGCCTGGTGCGCTCGCTCGCACCGTCCCTCGCACAGCGGGGGATCACGCTCAACGCGATCTGTCCGGCCGCCGTCGACACGAAGATCTTCGGCCCCGAGGCCGAGGACTTCGTGAGGGAAACCGGCCTCCGACTCATGCCGCCTTCCCAGGTTGCTGATGCCGTCATCGAGGCAGCGGCCGGCGGCGAGACCGGCCAGTGCTGGGTCTGCTACGACGGCCACGATCCGAAGCTCTACATACCGGCCCCGCTTCCGGGGCTGGACGACTAGGCGTCAGTGCCGCGTCCTGCGGCCGGCGCGAAGTACCCTAGTTCTCTTCGGCGCCAGCGGTTGCAGCCGGGAACAGCACGCTGGCGACGCCCGGGAAGCGGCCGCCCAGTTCCTGCAGGATCCGCGTCGCCTCCTCTTCGGTCACCTTGCACAGCTCCGAGGCCCAGAAGCCGGTGACCGCCGCGTAGCCGAAGCCGGCGCGCCGGATGTCGGCGACGCCCTGGCGGAACGCCTCGACATCCCAGTCGTTCCGCGCCCCTTCGAGAACACGCGTCGACTCGAGGGCCTGGTCGAGTTCGGCCTGCGGCATCTCGCCAGGCACGCCCACGTACATCCTGAACATCGCGGCGTAGACGACGCCGCGCACGTACGAGACCTTCCACGTCCAGTCCTCGGAAGTCGGTGAAACGTCGAAGTCCGGTCCGGTCCACAGCATCCAGTTCTCGATGAACGGCGGAATCAGGGAGACGTCGGCCGCGCTGTCGGGCAGGCTCCACTGGTTCGACGCGACCATCAAGGAGACGTCCAGGTCGGGCCAGCCCCAGCCGTCGGTGCGCCAGCCGAACATGTGGCCGCCGGCGTGGCTGAAGGACATCGTCGCCTGGCCGTGGTCCCGGAGCAGCCAGACCAGACCCAGGTCGAGGCCGGGCCCAAGCTCCTCGTGCTGGGGGGTGAGCATCTGTTCGACGGTTTCCGGCTGGAGGACCTGATAGTCGTTGTAACTCCCGCTCGCGAGCATGGCCATCAGCAGTCGCAGATGATCGGCGGGCTTCGCCAGCACGCCGCCGGCGGGATAGTGGCTGAAGTAGAGCGGAATCGTGGGAATGAGCGCCCCGCCCATCCGCGCGTAGCCGGTGCTCATCTGCTCCCAGATCTCGGGGCGCACGTAGTCCCGGTGCTGCGCGGGCGGGTACTGGGACGACTCAATGCCCAGCGGGTCCATGACGTGCTTCTGCACGTAGTCGGCGAACGAGAGTCCTTCCGGGTTCGCCGTCTCGACGATCAGGCCGAGCGTGGCCAGGCCCGGGTTGGAGTAGTTGTAGCGCTCGCCGACCGGCGCGACCCAGAATGGCGCGACGCCGCCGCCGACCGGGCTCGTGGTCGAGTCGAAACTCTCCTTGAGCGCCTGAGCAAGCGGGACCGGCTTGTGCCAGACGCCGCTGGCGCCGCCGGTCGAGATCCCCGAGCGATGCGTCAGCAGGTCGTGCACCGTGATGTCGCGCGCACCCAGCGGATTGTGCACCTCGAAGGGCAGGTGGTCGTTGATCGGATCGTCCAGCGACAGCACGCCGCGATCCACAAGCTGCATGACGGCGGTGGCGGTGTAGGTCTTGCCCAGGGAACCGGAGTGGTACACCGTCTCCGGGGTCATCGGCCTGCCGCTCGCAACGTCGGCGTAGCCGAAGCCCGCCTCCCAGATGAGCCTCCCCTTGTAGCCCAGGGCGAGATTGAGTCCGGGCGTGCCCTGGGCGCGCAGGACGTGCGGTACGAAGTCCCGCAGGGCGTCGATCAGCCGGAGCTCGAAAGCGCGGTCCGTGTGCACCGTCTCGGTCATCGGGACCGTCCGTTCGGTCTGGGCCCCCGCAGCCATCGTCAGGGCCGAGCTCAGGAGAAGCGTCCCCACAAGGACACGGCAGGGGAGCTTCCCCGCAGTGGATCGGATGTTGCAGCGGGCATGCATGCTCAGACTCCTTCCTCCGCCGGCAGAATCCGCACTCCGCGGTGCGCCGCGAGGTCGACGTAGCTCGACGTGTCGACCCGGCCGTTGAGGTTCTGGCTCACGCAGCCGTGCTCGACGTAGTCGACGACTTGCCTGCCCTCGGGCGTCTCCGGATCGACCGCGCGCACCGCCCCCTCCGGATTCAGGCGGCAGGGCACGAAGCCGAACTCGGCCGGTTTGCCGCCGGCGAGCCTGACGAAGCCCAGCACAGTCATCCGCGCCTCCGGGTGAAGCGGCATCAGCGGCCAGCCCTTGCGCGGCGCCACGGCGTAGGTGTCCGCGCTGTCGTCGAGCAAAGGCATGGCGGCGACCACCTCCGGCGGCCACTTGTCGACCCGCACGTCGAAGACGAAGTGGCCGAGCCCGTAGAAGACCGGCCGGCCGCGGTACCACTCCATGCCGCGCAGCACATGCTGGTGATGGCCCACGACGATGTCGACGCCCTCGTCGATGCACAGCCTGGCCGTGCGCAGCTCGTGGTCGGTCAGGTGGTGGGCCTTGAAGTGATCGCCCCAGTGGAAGCTGGCGACCACCAGGTCCGCCTGCTCCTTCGCGGCGGCGATGTCGGCCACCAGGTTGTCGTGGTCGGCCTTGTCCGGCACGGTGGAGACCCGAGGGTCGGCGCCCGGCGTGTAGGCATCGTCGATCAGGTCCTGGTAGAAGTTGTGCGCCCTGAGCGGCGCCAGCCCGGCCAGGCTGCCGCGAGCCTCGTAGCCCTTGGGAAAGACCGACGCGTAGGCCAGGAAGGCGACCTTCAGGCCGCCCGCCTCGAGGACGGCTGGAGCCCGGGCCTCAGCCAGACTGCCGCCGGCGCCGCAGGTGGCGACACCCTGCTCGTTGAGGCGCCGCCGAGTCTCGAGCATCGCATCGCGGCCGCCGTCGAGAATGTGGTTGTTGGCCAGCGACAGCACGTCGAAGCCCACGCGGCTGAAGACATCGAGGTTGTGCGCCGGCGGCACCAGGGCCAGTCCGGCGCTGGGCACGGACTGCGGATGGTCGGAGTACGGCCCCTCCAGGTTGCCGAACAGCACGTCCGGAGCAGCGAGCAGATCGCGCACCGGCGCGTACGCATCGTCCGGGCGGTCGCGGTCGGTCAGCAGGTCGCCGACGAAGCCGAGGAGGGCGTCGCCGTCGGCGGCTCGAGTCGGAGACGGACTGCCAAGCAGGCCGAGGACGCCGGCCGCCGCAGCCGACTTGAGGAGTTGCCGTCGATTCATAGTCTTCGCCTCCCGGATCCTCGTCTGTCAGTCTTCTCCGTGCCTGCGTGCCAGTCAGCGTCCGATCCAGTCGCCGCAGATCGCCACCGCTTCGGCGAGCTTGTCCGCCTGGCCGATGTAGTAGTGGGTGGCGCCCTCGATCTCGTGGAACTCCCTGTCGTCGTGGGACACGGCGGCGTAGAGCCGCCGCGCGTGGCTCGGCGTGCACGCATCGTCGGCGCCGTTGTTGACCACCAGGACCGGAACGCTGATGTCCGCGGCGCACGCGAGGCCGTCCGCGTTCGACTTCTCGAGGCTCCACTGCGACAGCCAGCTCCGCAGAGTCGTGAAGCGGGCGAGACCCGTCGGGCCGTGGTTCACGGTCTCCGGGTCGCCGAGATAGCACGAGCGCGGCTGGCGGTCGTTCGGATCGACCCTCGGATCGAGCCAGCGCGGGTCGGCCATCGTGCCCTGGACGACGAAGCAGTGCTCCTTCCCGGGGCCACCTCGGCGCCTGAGGTGCTCGAGCTGGTCGACCGCCCAGGCCGTGATCCGCTCGTTGCGCGCGACCTGAGCACGCCGGTAGCCCTCGAGAAACTCGCTCGAGTACGGCGGCTGGTTGGGGTTGTCCGGGTCGTAGAGATCGAGTATCGGGTCCTTCCGGTGCGGTTCCCGCTCGTCGAGGATCGAGGCGTCCATCCACTCGGTGAGGGTTCCGGCGCGGCTGATGTGCGCGGCCAGCAGCATCACGCCGTCGGCGGGAAGCAGCTCCGCCGCCGTCAGGTCGTAGGGGTCGCCCGCCGGCGTGTGGGTCACCGTCGGCCGCTCGGCCTGCTGCTGGTAGTAGAGCGACAGCGAGCCGCCGCCGCTCCACCCCCCGAGCAGGACGCGCTCGTAACCGAGCTTCTCCTTCGCGTAGCGGATCGTTCGGCCGAGATCGACCACGCACTTCTCCATGATCAACGCCGTGTCGTTGCCGCGGTACCGCCCGTTGGCGTAGATCACATGGTGGCCGGCCGCCGCCAGCGCCCGGACCAGCGGCAGCCAGGCGCCGCCGCCGATGGGGTGGTTGAAGACGACGACCGTCTTCGAGGCGCGCTCCCGCGGCCGAAGCAGGTGGCCGTCGAAGAAGACGAAACCGCCCGGCCCGCCGTAGACATCGCCGAAGTCCGCGTCCTCCCGGAAGAACACGGGAAAGGGAATCCGATCGTAGGGCTCGATCATCGTCGCGCGTCCGGTCAGAACTCGACTGCGGGAAGCGCCGCCTCGATCGCCGTCCGGTGCGCCTCCAGGTGCTTCGGCAGCGAGAGGATCCGCCCCAGAGAGTCGATCTCCTCGTCCACCGTCCAGCCCGGATCGAGATTGGACAGCTCCATGTTGATGCCGCCGGGGACGGTGAAGTACGTCGAGTGAAACCAGCCGCGGTCCCGGGCCCCGGTGACGATCAGGCCCGCGCCGGCGAGGATTCGCGTCCACTTCTCCATGTCCCCGACGCTGTCGACCGTCAGCGCGATGTGGTGCAGGCCGCCGAGACCGTGCCGGCCCCAAGGCCCGTCGCGCCGCTCGACGACGTCGATCAGCTTGCCGGGTTCGTTGCCGCCGACCGCGAGACGGGTCCGGCTTCCCTCGGTGGCGACCACTTCGAAACCGAGGACGCCGACGAGGAACTGGACGGTCAGCTCGGGAATGCGTGGCGCGAGCGTGGCATGGTGGAAGCCACGGATCTGGTGCTCGTCGGGAAGATCGGCCAGCTCGGGCATCCGGGTGTCTTCGCACCCGACGAGTTCCGACGAGATGCCGTCGAAGTCGCGGAAATGCAGCACCGGATCGCCGAACCGCGCCGGACGATCGGAGCAGGCGCAGCCCGCCGCGGTCAACCGTTCGCGCCAGTAGTCGAGGCTCCCGGGCGAGACGGAGTAGCTCACGTCGGTGATCGAGCCCCGGCCCTCGACCGTCTTCGGCATCGGGACGCCCTCGAGGATGATGTTCGTCATGATCGTCCCCGGACTGCCGAGGCGGTCGCCGAAGAAAAAGTGCCAGCCGGAGGTGGGGTTCTCCTGGTTGCAGGTCTTCTTGATCAGCCGCAGGCCGAGCACGTCGCGGTAGAACCGGAGGTCGTTGGCGGCGGAGCCGACCAGCCCGGTGATGTGGTGAATGCCCCGGATTGGTGACGGACCGCGTCTCCTGACTTCAGCCATGCAACCTCCTTCTCAACGTGCGGCAGACGGATGTTACGTTCCCGACCGAATGAGCAGTTCCTCTCCGGCGACGCGACTCCGTACCCTGCTCGACGCCCCCGGCCTTCGGGTCATGCCCTGCTGCTTCGACGCGCTCTCCGCGCGGCTGATCGAGCAGGCCGGCTTCGAGTTGACCTTCATGAGCGGCTTCGCGGTGTCCGCCAGCCGGCTCGGCATGCCGGACACCGGGTTGATCTCCTTCGGCGAGATGCTCGACCAGGGCCGCAACATTTGCGCGGCCACCCGGCTGCCGGTCATCGGCGACGGCGACACCGGCTACGGCAATGCGCTGAACGTCAAGCGCACGGTGCGGAGCTACGCGGCCGCCGGCTTCGCGGGCGTGATGATCGAGGACCAGGAAGCGCCCAAGCGCTGCGGGCACACACGGGGCAAACGGGTCGTCTCCCGCGCGGAGGCCCTGTCACGGGTGCGCGCCGCGGTGGACGCGCGGGACGAAGGCGCCGACACTCTGATCCTGGCGCGCACCGACGCCCGGGCCACCGACGGCCTGGACGAAGCGATCGCCCGCTGCCAGGCGTTCGCCGGCATCGGCGCGGACATCCTCTTCCTCGAGGCCCCGCGGTCGGAGAGCGAGATGGCCGCGTTCTGCGAGGCGGTCCCCGGCCCGAAGCTGGCAAACCTCGTCGAGGGAGGCGACACGCCACTGCTGCCGCCGGCCCGGCTCGAGGAGATCGGCTACAAGATCGCGGCCTACCCGCTGACGCTCCTGTCCGCCGCCACCGCGGCGATGCTCGATGCTCTTCGAACTCTGGGAAACAGCGAACGGCCTGGCCAGGTCCTGGACTTCGAACGCCTGCGCGACATCCTCGGCTTCGACGACTACGATGCCGAGGCCCAGCGGTACCGCATCGACGACGAGGGCGAACGATGACTCGACACAGGAACGACGTCGACGTGCTGATCGTCGGGGCCGGCCCGGTCGGCCTCTGCTGTTCCCTGCTCCTCAGCAGGCTCGGCGTGTCCAACCGGGTGCTGGAGCGCCGGCCCGGCCTCCACACGGCGCCGCAGGCGCACGTCGTCTCGTCGAGGACCCTCGAGGTCTTCCGGGCCGCGGGCATCGACGCCGGGAAGCTGGTCGCGGCCGCCACGCGGCGGGAGGACCAGGGCGCGGTCCTCTGGGTCCACACGCTGGCCGGCCCGGTGCTCGGCCGTCTCGCTCTGGGCACGCCCGAGCGCATCATGAAGACGCTGTCGTCGACGCCGGCGCCCACCCTGAACATCCCCCAGCATCGCCTGGAGCCGATCCTCTTCGAGGCGGCCCGCGACGCAGGAGCAGCGGTCGACTTCGAGGTCGAGTGGCTCGGCGCGACGCAGACCGAAGCCGCCGTCGTCTCGGAAGCCCGGAACCACGCGAGCGGCGAGACCCTGGAGATCCGCAGCCGCTACCTGCTCGGCTGCGATGGCGCCGGGAGCCCGGTACGCCACGCGCTCGGCATCGGGATGGAGGGACCGGCCCACGTGCAGAGCTACCTCTCCGTCTTCGTCGAGGCCGATCTCCGCCATGTCGTGAAGGAGCATCCCGGCCTTCTCTTCTGGCACCTCGATCCGCTCGAGCCCGCCGTCTTCATCGCCCACGACCTCGACTCGACCTGGATCTACATGCATCCCTACGATCCGGAACGCGTAAAGCCCGAGTCCTTCACGCCCCAGCGTTGCCGCCAGCTCGTGGCGAACGCGATCGGCGTCGCCGCCGACTTCGAGGTCCGCGAGACCGGCTTCTGGCAGATGACCTGCCAGGTGGCCGACCAGTATCGCGACCGGAGGATCTTCCTGGTGGGCGATGCCGCGCACCGTTTCCCGCCGACGGGAGGCATGGGCATGAACACCGGCATGGCCGACGCCTTCAACCTCGCCTGGAAGATCGCGGCGGTCTGCGCGGGACGCGCCGGCGAGCCGCTGCTGGCCACCTACGACCCGGAGCGGCGACCCGTGGCAGCGGCCGCCGCTCGACAGAGCCTGGAGAACCACCTGAAGATGCTCGAGGTCGTCGAGGCCCTGCGGATCGAGCCCGGCCTGTCGCCCGAAGAGGCGCGCTCCGAGATACGGCGCCTGCCGGAGCAGGAGGACCGCCGGCGCGCGGTCCAGGCCGCCATCGACGCGCAGGGGGAGCACTTCGACATGATGGGACTCGATCTCGGCCATCACTACGAGGACGGCGCGGTGCTTCCCGACGGAACACCACCACCGCCCCCCGCGATGCGTGCTCTCGACTTCGTTCCCTCCACCCGGCCGGGATGCCGCATGCCTCACGCGTGGGTGGAGTTCGAAGGCCGAAGAGTCTCCACCCTCGACCTCGTCGATCCGACCGGACCGACCGTCATCTGCGGCGCCGCAGGTGCGCGCTGGATGGAGGCGGCCGAGCCGCTCGGGCTGCGAGCCCACGCCATCGGCGAGGGTGCTGCGGTGGAAGATTCGGCCGGCGAGTGGGAGGCAGTCAGCGGTATCGGCCCGGAGGGCGTCCTCCTCGTGCGGCCGGACGGGCACGTGGCCTGGAGAGATGCTGAAGGGAGCAACGAGCCGGATCACGCGCTCAATGCCGCGCTAGCAGCCGTCTACTGCACCGCCGGCGACGGCCAGGCGGAGGAACCATGAAGCTGTTCACGACCACGGACGGAATCGCCCGCGAGACGGCCGGAGGCGAACTCGAGATTCTCGACCTCCCCTACGCGGACATCGGCGAGGCGCTTCGAACGGACCCGGAACTCTCGACCGTGCGCGACGCCCAGGCGAAGCGGCGCTGCGCGCCAAGCGACGTGAACCTGCGCGCACCGGTCCTCCGCCCCGGCAAGGTGATCGGCATGGGCATCAACTTCCACAGCCACGTCGAGGAGACCCGCGAGTTCCTCAAGGCCCGGGGCATCGAGCCGCCGTCCGAGCCGGTGTTCTTCCTGGCGCCCGGCAGCGCGGTCGTCGGCCCCGGCGAGGAGATCGTGCTGCCGGCGGTCGCGCCCGACCAGGTCGACTACGAGATCGAGCTGGCGGCCGTCATCGGCGTCGGCGGCGCCTCCATCGACGAGGACGACGCGCTGCGGCACGTGGCGGGCTACACGCTCGCCAACGACGTCTCGGCCCGCGACCTCCAGCGCAAGTCCTTCGAGGGCCCCGAGTACTCCCTCAGTCATGCCAAGGGCCTCGACACGTTCAAGCCGATGGGGCCGGCCCTGGTCACGACCGACGAGTTCGCCGAGCCGCTGGACATCCGCCTCCAGGCCCGGGTCAACGGCGAAGTCCGCCAGGACGAGCGGACCACGGACTTCGTTCACTCGGTGGCCCGCTGCGTGGCGCACGTCTCACGCTTCATGCAACTCGAACCGGGCGACGTGATGCTCACCGGCTCGCCGGCCGGCGTCGGCGTGTTCCAGGGCAAGTTCCTCCGCGCCGGCGATGTCGTCGAGCTCGAGGCCGACCGGATCGGCGTGCTGCGCAACGTCGTGACGGGAGCCTGAACCGGCGGGCCGCGAACTTCCCCATCCGCAACCGTGACCAGCAAGGAGTCCACCGTGTCGAACTCCCCCATCCGCCCCGCCTACATCCACCACATCTTCCTGCGGACGAAGCGATTCGACGCGATGCGCGCGTTCTACAAGCTGGTTCTCGGCTGTGAGGCCTTCTTCGAGAACGAGATGTTCAGTTGGCTCAGCTTCGACCAGGAGCACCACCGGATCGCCATCGCGAACATGCCCCAGTCACAGGACCAGGCGCCAACCCAGGAGGGCCTCGACCACGTCGGCTACCAGTACGCGGGACCCGAAGACCTCTTCGCCACCTACGAGCGCCTCCGCGACCTGGGGATCACGCCCTACTGGTGCACCGACCACGGCGGCACGACATCCTTCTACTACAAGGACCCCGACGGCAACGGCCTCGAACTCCAGTACGACAACTACCCGAACAGGGACGCGCTCCTGGAGTGGATGAAAGGCGGCGACTTCGCGCGGAACCCCATCGGCGTTGACGTGGACCCCGAGCGCCTGATCGAAGCGTTCCGCACCGGACTCGACCGGATGGAGCTGCACCAGCGCTCCCGGCGAGGCGACTTCCTGCCGAAGGGGATGTCGATGGCCGCACCCGCGGCGCCTTTCCCGAAGGACCCCGGCGCGTACATGGTGTCGATCCGGCGAGCTGTCGGCGCGGGGCCGAACTAGGACGCGCTCCCCCGATAAACACTCCTCACGCCCGAGTCTCCACACGGGAAAATCAATAGTGTGACTTTCGATTTTCCCGTATAGACTCTCTTCGTGATCCCCCGTCCCCATCACGAAGATCGTCTACGCGACCTTCTCCGACAGTTCCCCGTGGTCGGCCTCGTAGGCGCGCGGCAGGTCGGCAAGACCACGCTGGCCCGGACTCTCTCCGCTCACGTGGACGGTCCGGTCACGTTCTTCGATCTGGAGGATCCTACCGACGCGACACGCTTCGAGGACCCGAAGCTGGCTCTCGAACACCTGGAGGGGCTGGTCGTCATCGACGAGGTCCAGCACAGCGAGGAGCTCTTCCGCCTCCTGCGCGTACTCGTGGACCGGCCCGCCAACCCCACACGCTTCCTGGTGCTGGGCAGCGCGGGACCAGGACTGCTGCGGCAGTCGTCCGAGTCGCTGGCGGGACGCATCGCGTACCACGAGCTGACTCCGTTCTCCATCGCCGAGACGGGTACCGACTCCATCGACCGGCTGTGGTTGCGGGGCGGATTCCCCTCCTCGTTCCTGGCGCGCGACGAGGCCGACAGTGCGACCTGGCGCACCGCCTTCGTCCGCAGCTTCCTGGAGCGCGACCTGCCTCAACTGGGCATCAACGTCCCGGCGTCCACCATGCGGCGCTTCTGGACCATGCTGGCGCACGTTCATGGCAACCGATGGAACGGCGCGGAGCTTTCCCGTTCGCTGGGAGTCACCGCTCCGACGATCAACGCCTGGCGCGACGCTCTCGTGGATGCGCTTGTCGTTCGGACGCTTCCCCCCTGGTTCGAGAACCTGAAGAAGCGCCAGGTGAAGGCACCCAAGATCTACCTGGCCGACACCGGCCTCCTGCACACCCTGCTCCGAATCCCGAGCGGTTCCGAGCTTCTCGGCCACTCGAAGTGCGGCGCGTCCTGGGAAGGCTTCGCCATGCAGGAAGCCATTCGAATCCTCTCCGCCGACTGGGAGGACTGCCACTACTGGGCGACCCACCGCGGCGCCGAGATCGACCTGTTGATCTTCGACGGAAGTCGCCGCCTGGGTCTGGAGTTCAAGAGAACCAGCACTCCTAAGATGACCCGTTCGATGCACTCGGCGCTCTCCGATCTCAAGCTGGACCAGATCCTCGTGGTCTTTCCCGGCGACACCCGCTTTCGACTCCACGACCGGGTGGAAGCGGTTGGCTTGGCGCTGGCGTGTACCGACGGGTTGCCGTGATTCGCAGCACAACGTTCAGGTGGCCCGACAGCCACAGTCCGTCGGTCCACCTCCCGGCGCGCCTTCGAGAAGGTGGAGCGGCTACGTTTCTCTATCGTGCAGCGCATCACTTCCGGGCCTCAGCGCCGGACAAACCATCTCCGAGAACCTTCGAACCGACCGAAGGGCACCTGCCACTTACTCACCAACTCAGCCAACGGGCCGAGACGAAGCGCTGCGATGAAGGGCGACGACTTCGCCACAAACCCAATCGGAGTCGACGTCGACAGCGACCGCCTCATCGGGGCGGACGTTGTGACGACCCTCTGGAAGTCCGGTTGACTCCAACCCCGTTGCCTTGTCTAGCCGTCCCCATCGCTGTCGGCGCTCACATGGGACAGAGACGCGCCAGACTCCCGTATCGCGATGATCCCAGCACCATCCGTGTCGTCAGCCAACTGCTGCGCGATGCCGTGTTCGTAGGTGGTCACCAACAGCTGGCGTGGAGAGCCTCCACGCGTGGCCGTTGCCAGCGTCGCCGCGACAGCATGACGAAGTTGGGGATCGAGATGCTCGAGTGGTTCGTCGAACCACGCAAAAGGCAGAGATGTCGTCGTACCCATGACGATTAGGTGGGTGACTATTCGGGCCCAGGTCCGTTCACCGCCGCTGAGCGAATCCCATTTCAACTCTTCCCCTTCCCGAGATCTCGTGATCGATCCGTCCGGCCTGAACACGAGGCCATTGTTACTGAACAGATGCTTCCACCGGCTTCGCAGTTCGCTTGCCATCGGCTCGATTCGAGACTTGATTACACGGTCGGCCGCCGCCCGCAGCACCTTCTCACCCGCAAGAGCGGCGGCTTCCCGCCGGTACGCCAGCCGTAGCCTCCGATCCTCCTGCTGAACTTCATCATCCGACTCAACTTGAGCCTTCAGCGCCTTGAGCTGCGACTGCATTCCGCCAAGGCGCCGGTTGTGCTCGTCGAGATCGGCACTTGCCTGGCGATAGCGGGCTTCAGCTTCATCCCTCGTGGGAACATCCGCGCCCTCAACCTGAAGGCTAGGAGGCCGCAGCGCCTCCAACCGCGCCAAGAGCTGGGAAACCTCTCGTCCTCGCGTCTGCCTAGCGCTACGATCCCGCTCAAGGCGATTGACTTCCGCCTCCGCCCCCTCCCGTCTTGTCCTGTGGACAGAAATCGCCGAGGCGCGCTCGCGGTGAGGCAGAGGGCGCATACAGGTCGGGCAGATGGCATCCTCTCCGCTAAGGAGCGTAACTGCCTGCTCGGCGGCAGAAACGACAGAGCGTGCCGTCACAGCGCGTTCAGTTGCTTCGATAATCTCGCTTTCCGACGTTTCCAGCTCCGAGCGCAGTTCTAAGGCGGCTCCTTGGCTACTACCTGAAGAAACCGGCCGGCCAAGCGCACCTTCGATCTCCGCCATGAGCCTGGAACGCTGCTGTTCGTATCTCTCCGACTCCCCTGCCAGTGCCAAGTGCCGTTCGACTACAGATCTCTGAGCGGCAGCGGCGTCCCGAACTCGCTCAAGGTCGAGACTGCGCCGGTTTAGGCGGACGATCTCATCGGCGAGTATGGCGATCTCCTGCTCTAATGCCGCGCGGTTCTCTAGCCGTCGCCTCGTTGTCGAACGGAGTAACTCCCTTGCTTTCCGTGCCTCCCTGGCAACCGACAGCGCAGTTTCGGCCGCGCCAAGAAGATGCGCAACGCCGAAGGCCTGATGGAGATGGCTCTCGAGGTTTAGGGCATCACTCGCAGCAATGTGACCGCCACCCAGCATCATTGACAAACGACCCGCAGCTTGAATCTCCAACCCGAACGCCTGCTCGATCTCGGCAAGAGCCGAACTCTCGGTCAGCCGGCTACCATCCATCTGATACGTGGCCTTGGGCGCACCTCGCCGCTTTGCGGTTCGACTGATGCTGAGTCTGCGTCCGTCGGGAAAGGCGATGTCGAGCTCGACTTCCGCACTTTCGGCACCGGCTCGGATACAGGCCTTCGGTTCCACACGACTATGCTGGCCAAAAACGCCCCAAGCGAGGCCGTAGACGAGCGATGTCTTCCCGACCCCGTTAGGGGCAACCACAAACGTCGTCCCGGGTTCCAGACGCAACCGAAGGTCCTCGTAGGATCTCCAGTTGCGGAGACGGAGCCTTCGGATCATGCCGCTATCTCGGCTAGCTTGTCCACATGGGCTCTGTAGACGGCTTCCGGTAGTGGTTCATCCTGAGCCGCCTCTACGATCACAGCTAGCAGCTGCGCCTCCTGAACTCCGAAGGCTCCCCAGCTGTCTCGCTTGGCCTCTATCCTGGCTCGCGAGCCCGCGGTCGACACTTCCCGCACGACCTCGGTCGCCAGGTGGAGCGGATCTAGGACCGGCTCGACCGTAGTTGGAAGTTGGACTTCAGGAGCACTCGCGGGCTCAAGGTCCGGAATCATGCCGATGAACCACTCTTCGCATGCAGTTGCAGCGTCCACGACGGTTCGACGCAACCTGGGTGCCCGCCTCTCACCAGACGGGGTCTCTATGGCATTGCTGACGTCTCCTCGATCCACAACCGCGCCTAGAGGCCTCTCACCGATAGTGGCGTAGAGAACTGCATGAGAGTCGGGAAAGGCACTGAACACTTGAGCGATATCTTCAGCCCTATTGGCAATCGTGTAGCTAAGCTCCGACGATTCCGCCTCCGGCACGATGCGGAGGCGCATCCCACGAGCCTGAATCACCCAGGCAGAAGCGAGTCCGGCCGCAGTCGCGGCGACATCAGGAGTGACCAATGTCCTGGAGTCAACGGCTGTCCGCAGATGGTCTCGAAGCATGTCGGCCAAGTCGCCTACGCGATCGTCTGTTTGCCTTGGCCGAGCCAAGAGTTGTTCGATCGACGGTCTAGAAGCGTACGGGTCCACGCCGCGCGCTGCCGTAATCGACTCTATGAACGCTCTGGCTGCTCCGCGCTGCGCCGCTGGCAGATCCTCGACTACGGGGGGCTCGTTGCGTGCGCCCTCCAAGTAGTCCAAGTAGGCGGACCTGAAGCTACGGAGGCTGTCATGTCTGCTCGTCATCGGTTCCTCCTGGTTGCTGGACGTTCAACTCTCGAGGCCGGCTTGAACGGGTAGTCAGGGTGGGCTTCGAGTGTCTGAAGAGACTTGCTGTAGATTTGGCCTATCCGCTGGCTAGTCAAACCAAGTCGCTGGCCGACCTCCCTGCGACTGTAGCCATGGAAGTGAACCGCAAAGAAGATCTCCTGATCCCGGTCGTTAAGAGCCTCTCGGGCCAAGTCGCGCAACTTGAGCACGTCCTGTAGTACTAGGAACTCGGCCTCTGGATCACCCCAGTCGCTTCGTATCGATTCGAAGACGCCCGGCTGTCTCTCACCGCCTGGGCCCTCTCTCTCCGCGTCGCCCGACACCAAGCGTAGTGCAGGCCGATGGTCAGTGCCGCGAAGGCCCTTCCCCGAGGCTCGCAAGGCGTCGACTGCCTTGTTCCGCGCGATTCTGACTGCCAATGCCTCCCATTCGCCCTCAAGGCGATCGGGCCGGAACTGCAGGAGCGCCCGAGCCGCCTCGGCGAGCGCGTCCTCTGTGCTGACCCCCGTTCCCTCGAGAACTGGCTCTGCGACGCCTTGAAGATCCGACTGGCCCGTCACAGGACCTCGAACTCCTCCACGGCGCCGGGGGAACAGCGTCTTCTGTATTGTGGCGAACATGACGTCGAGGATGCGGTCGAGGCGCTTCCGGTCGGTCAGGAGCGGGTGCTCGGGGTCGAATGGCGGTGAGCTGAGGCCCATCTCAACCTAACTGTCGCAAACCACGCCGAGAGTGAAAGCCGCGCTGGCCGCCAGCGCGGAGCAAGGCCGGCCGCCGGCCCCCTGACGCGGTACGCGCGATACCTTGACCTGCATTCAGCGTGTCACCACCGGAAGCAAAGTGTACGAGGATCCGCAGACGTCAGTCTGCGACCCGGTCTAGCCATGTCCCGAGGGCGCCCGTAAGGTCATCGACCCAGCGAAGAAAGCGGACGCGCGCACAGACCGACTTCGATAGTCCTCGTTGTCGGTCCGCTTCCTCGTGAACGCCCGTCAGGCAGGCACGCTGGTCGCCAGCGCCCTCCGCAGCTTCAGAGGCACAGTGAGGCCTCGTGACGTCATCTCGGATCTGCAGTCCGTGCGTACTGAACGCGTACTGTAGAGGACCGGGATCTCCAAAGCCGGCAGGAGAGACACTAAAGCTCACGTATTGCGCAAGAACGCTCGCTGCGACGTTCACAGAAAGTGGCGCCACGTTCGGGCTGATTGGCAAACGACGCGTGTTTGCGCCCTGAATGTACAGAGGATCATCGAGCAGTCCTTGTCGGTCGAGGGCAACTTCACCGAGATCGAGTTGACCGTTGCAACTCAAGCACGGTCGCCCAGGCCTGACTACGTGGGAACGCCACGTGGCATTGCGCATCTCTCCACTCTCGAACGTATCTATAGCAATGCCGCCATCGACAACCGGGATTAGGTCCGAGTATGCCACGGAGTTCAGCACGGCGCGTGGCCAAGGGCGGTCAACGCAGGAGAAGATCAGATCGTGATCCAATGCCAACCGTAGTCCTTCCGGCTCACAAATGGACCGATCCGAGACCTCGACGCGGTACCTGTCCGCAGTGGCTGCGGCCGTTGCCTCACGGTAGGCAACGTGGATCTTGGGACGTCGCAGGTGGGCATCGCGGCGTGACGCGCCGATCAGGCGGTCCAGATTCGCACCTTGAACGACGTCAAAATCCATGACCGTCAAACGGAGCAGTCCGGATGCGGCGAGACGAACGAAGACATCCAGTCCAACACTGCCGGCCCCAACTACGAGGACCTTCCGCCGGACGAGGTCGGCTTGGCATCGTGCGCCCCAAGCACTCAGGGTCCTTGACTGCCTATCGCTGAGACTCGGAGGTGGTAACACTTCGTTGTTCCAAGACACTCGCAAGCTGTCCCCTACGACCCGGACGTTCGTGCAGTGAGTGCAGTCGACCGCTCGACCGAAACCACTGTCCCAGTGGCGAGCCGACCAAGTGCGATTCTGCGAAGCAAGGGTCATGCCGACCAGAGGAAGCCCGGTGAGCTCACGGACGAGGTTGGCGTAGCTGGCTTCGCACTCACGGTCCGGACCACTCATCGGCTGCCACCCGCTAGCGCCGGGATGGCTGTGAAGTAGGGCCACACCACAATCATCCTGCTGAGCTGTCTCAGCCGCGCGCAGAACATAGTCGCCTGTAACAGTGGCGTTTCCGTGAACCTGCCGATCTCCAGGCTCCGGCGAAACAACTTCACGAATCAGGGCGCTTCGACGGCTGAGGCCAGTGGAAGGGCGGTAGATAGCGAGACAGAGGTCCTCTTGGCCGTCGTCTCGAACGAGCCGGCTGACGAGTGCCTGTTCCATCGCCGCGGTCATAGCCACCGAGGTCCGGTATGTCACGGAACCGCCTCACTAAGAACGGCTCGCACATGGCCCGCCCACGCGACCCCAGCTGGGGCATCACCCCACCCCGCTATCTGACGGCTGTGCATCGACCATCCGGATTTTTTGGAGGAGGTGCTGTTGGTGCTCGAGAACCTCAAGCTCGCAGGGAAATGAAGCCAGTGCGGCGGTACTTGGGGCCACGCCTCGAGTTCTCCGATCCCCACACCAGTCTCTATCGCTACACCAGCGTACGCACCGTCTACAGGCACGACGCTGTAGATGACGAGATCGGCCTCAGACTTCACCGCGAAGCCGAGTTCGACCATTTCTTGAATGAACGCTTCTACGCCTGTCTGCACTACGCGACTGGCGCTTTCTGGCGGATCGAGACGAACCGCGCGTCCTTCTCGATGGAGACGATTTCGTCGTCCTTGAAGCGCCGAGTCTGCGGGTGGTCCTTTCCCTTCAGCTCTCCAAGGTCGAAGATGGCTGGATCCAGCCCAGCCAAGCGAAGTAGCGCCGAGGCACGCTGACTGAGGTCATCTGTCGAGAACGGTTGGCCGTCAATCGTGAACGGGATGCGGCGTCGGAACTTGTCGATGTTGGAAGGTCCGGTCACTGGTGACTCCTTTCTTGGACGTTGGCTACTAGGTGTGTCGCAATTCCCCGGCGCCCCGAAAACCTCGGATGGAGAGTCGTGAGTTCTCCGGGAGAAGAACCGGTGTCGGCGAGAGCGTTCAGGGGCAACACCCTCGCGGCGCCTAGGAAGCGGCCGTCCAGCTCCCGCAGAATCCGGCCGGTTCCAGCTTCCGCCATCCTGCGCAGCTCCGATGACCAGACGCCAGTCGCGACGATGTGGTCGAAGCCAGCGCAACGGATAGCGGCTTGGCGGAATGCACCGACGTTCCAGGCGTCCGGCGTTCATCGCGACCCAGAACGACCCACGCGTCGGTTGAGTTCAGCCTGAGCGCCCCACCCGGTACCCTCGCACACGTCGCAAACAGAGGGAGGTGGACGATGCCTCGCGGGAATGGGACCTTCTACACCCGCTCCTCGAAATCTGTCGGCGCGATGCAGTCGAACTCGGTGCGCAAGAGGCGGTTCTCGATGAACAGCTGAATCAGCGGTATGTCGAGCGGCTGGTCCGGCAGTGCATCTGTGCGAAGCGACCGTGACGGAGGCATCGAGGGTTTGGCAATCCCCCTAGCCGTCTGTGCGCAAGCCAAGCGCGCCGCCGGAGCGGCCAGAGTAGAGAGGGACCGTAGGGATCAGAGTGCTGGCTGTCCGCGCGCAACCGGCCTTCGTCTGCTCCCAGATCTCAGGTCCTTTGCCCCTATCTGTGCCTACACCAGGCTCGCGAGGTTCACCGTGAGTTCTGCGTGATGACGGCTTAGCCACTGTTTGGCCCGCTCCATCTCTGGACAGAGGCTCTGCACGGTCAACCAGAACTTTGCCGAATGGTCCGGGACAACCAAGTGCACAACCTCGTGCGCAACGAGATAGCGGAGGACCTGATCCGGCGCAAGGATAAGGCGCCAGTTAAAGGACAGGTTCCGGCGGGACGAGCAGTTGCCCCACTTCGTACGCTGTCCCATCACGTAGACGCGCTCGGGCTCCCGCCCAATGCGCGCAGTAACTTCGGGCAGGTAGGCCGCGATGGCCGAGCGGGCCTGTTTTCTGAACCAGCTCTCGAGACCGCGCGCCGCTGGAGTCTGAGTCTGTGGCCCGCGGCGAACGACGATCTCACCGTCGGTCCACGCCACGCGGTTTCCACGCGCCCTGGTGTCGACATACTCGACGCGCACAGGAGTCGATTCGCCACGGTACAGGATCTCGGCAGACTGCCCCCGAACTGGTCGCCTCAAGGAACGGAGACTCTCCACGCGATCGAGTTGGGCGAGCAACCAACTCTCGTTCCGGCGCAGAAACGCCGGTACCTCCCCCTGATTCGCGCCCGACGGCTGCACGACCTCGACGCCACCTGGACCGACCCGAATGCGACTCTGTCGCGCACCCTTGGAGACGACAACGTCGTAGTCCAACCTCCGACCGCTCAGCACTATCCACTCTTGAGTTGCAGCCTTCATCCGTCAGAGACCCCGTCCGACTTGGCCAACTCCTCGACTGCGGGCTTCAAGAACGGGGGATCCTCGGCATCGAGGCCCAGCCCTTCGTACGGCGGATTCCAGGACTCCGTCAACAACGACCGCTCTACGCTCATACGGCCGCTGACCGAGTGGCTCCACCCCGTCACGAGAAGGCTGTGCTTCCGCAGGTGGGCGACCATGTTCCGTGCGCTCTCCGCGATGTACGTCTCGTCAGTGGCGGACGTGTATGCGCGCAAGATCGTAAACAGCTCATACTCACCGGGCTGCGTGAGGCCCAGCCGTTCCGGCTCCAGCCTCACGTCGGCAACCTCGCCCGCGAGGGCTTCCAACTCCCGGAGGCGCTTCGCGGTGGCTTCGTCGTCGGTTTCCTGCCGTTCCTTGATCCTTTGAAGCCTCTCCCCGAGCAGTCGATAAAGGAAGCCCGGATCGCCCTCCGTCAGTTCGGCGGTCAGCATCGCCTCAAGGGCAGCCGCCTTGTCGGCAGGCGTCGGAAGTTCTTCCAGTCTTCCCGCGTAGTCACGATCGATCTTGAGGACCGGCAGTGACTGTGCCATCTCGACGAAGGTCGTGTTTGCTTCTATCAGTTCCTTCGTCTTCGCGGACAACTCTCCATAGGTGTTCGTGCTCCCGCGTTGCCGCCGTCGATACGCGACGTAGATGCCGCACAACCAGTTGTACCGGAAACGGTGCGGGTACAGACACGGGTCGGGCGAAACGGCTTCCCAGAGCCGCTCGAGGCTCTTGAAGTTCTGCTCGAAGTTCTTCGCCGTCTCGGAGTCACGGAGCCTCCGTAGGGCAGACAGGAGACACTCCCGCGTATCCGCGATGGTGATACCTTCAAGGGAGCCTCTCAGAATTGCCGTCGGCCCGCTCATTTGAGAAGATCCATTCATCAGGTTGACCGAGGGAGGATGAGCGATGCCGCAGCCGGGTTTCTTCGATCTGGACGAGACATACGCGAAGCTGGACGGTTTGGGCGAT
>JAJDUI010000004.1 GCA_022826745.1 Thermoanaerobaculia bacterium
CGAATCCCGTCTCCCTTGTGCTGACGCCGTGGTCGCGTCGGTTTGCTCCGCTGGGTGCGCGGGTCTTCTGACCCGCTGCCGCCGGAGGCGGCCAGAGATCGTCGCCGGCCTTTGGCCGGCGGCCGCACTATCCGAGTTCCGCCGCTCCGCGGCTGCACTCGGTGGGCGGGTCAGAGGACCCGCGTACCCAGCCGCGATCCCCTACTCCGCAGCCACCACCGCCGTCGCCTCCACCTCAACCAGCAACGACGGGAACACCAGCCCCGTGACGCCGACCCAGGTCGCGGCGCGCGGCGGGTCGAGTTGCAGCACCTTGGCCTGGGCCCGGCCTACCTGCTGCACCTTTTCCGGATCGATGTCCTTGATGAAGACGGTCGTCTTGACGATGTCCTCGACGCTCGCTCCGGCCTGCTCCACGCGCTTGACGACGTTGGTGAAGGCGATCTCGGCCTGCTCGGCGAGAGTGGCCGCGGGCGCGTCCGCGCCGTCGGCCATGCCGACCTGGCCCGAGATGAGGATGGTGGTGACGCCGTTGGCGGTCGTCTTGGCGATGTGGGAGAAGCCCTGTTGCGTGCCGAGGAATTCCGTCTTCAAGTCCTGTGCCTCCGCGTTGGCGGCTGCGAGCAGGAGCGCTCCGAGGAAGAGGGCAAGGTGATGGGGTCGTCTCTTCATTGCTGTCTCCTGATTCGTGCCGTGCCGGTCGTTTGAGAGTGGCCGCCGAGTGTAGGGGATGCGGAAGGTAGCGCCAACCTGGCTGAGGGCGATCGGAGTTCGCCCCGGCGCGGTGTTACGCTGATTCCGGAGGTTCCAGAAATGAGAGTGGATCGTCTTGTTCCGGCCGGCTCGGTCTTGTGCGCGGTGCTCCTGCCCTTCCTGCACGCGCCGGCGTTCAGCAGCGAGGCCCAGTGGGTGAACTATCCCGGAGGCGAGGGTCCTGGCGCCGGCCGCAAGGTCGTCCTGATCGCCGGCGACGAGGAGTACCGCTCCGAGGAGGCGATGCCGATGCTGGGCAAGCTGCTCTCCGTGCGGCACGGCTTCGAGTGCACGGTCCTCTTCTCGATCGACGCGGAGACCGGGGCGATCGATCCGGAAGAGCAGACGAACATCCCGGGTCTGGAAGCCCTCGACGACGCCGACCTCATGGTCATCGCGACGCGGTTCCGGGAACTCCCCGACGAGCAGATGAGGCACATCGTTGACTACGTCGAATCGGGGCGCCCGATCGTCGGCCTGCGCACCGCGACCCACGCCTTCTCGTACCAGCGCAACCCGGACAGCCCGTACGCGCACTGGAGTTTCCGCAGCGAGGCATGGCCCGGCGGGTTCGGCCAGCAGGTGCTCGGCGACACCTGGATCAACCACCACGGCCGGCACGGTCAGGAGAGCACCCGCGGCGTCGTCGCGCCGGCTGCGGCGGGCCATCCGATCCTGCGCGGCGTCGACGACGTCTGGGGTCCGACCGATGTATACGGGCTCAGGAACCTGGGAGACGATGCGAACGTCCTGCTGCTCGGCGCCGTTCTCGCCGGCATGACGCCCGACGATCCGCCGGTCGAGGGGTCGAAGAACGAACCGATGGTCCCGATCGCCTGGACCCGGTCTTACACCGGCGTCGGCGGCAAGGCGGCGCGGGTGTTCACGACGACGATGGGTTCCTCCACTGACTTCGAGAGCGAGGGGTTGCGCCGCCTGCTCGTGAACGCCGTGTACTGGGGGCTGGGCATGGAGGACCGCATCCCGGAGCGGAGCGACGCCCGGGTCGTCGGCGAGTACGAGCCGACGGACTTCGGCTTCGGCAGCCACGCGGCCGGCGTCATGCCGTCGGCCCACGCGCTGCCGTAGCGACGGCGCGGCGCCTACAGTGTCGCGTTCGCGACGACGTAGCGGTAGAACCTGAGCGCCAGGGCCTCCTCGTTCCGCTCCAGCCAGCTAACGGCGGCCGGCGTGAGCAGCAGCGCGCGGCAAGGCTCGGTCGCGCGGACTTCGCCGGGTGTCCTGCGTTCGCCCACGTTGACGTCCCCGATCACCTCGCCCGGACCGCACTCGGCGAGACGACTCCCGGCGGCATCGAACCGGCCGGCACGCCCGGTGGCCAGCAGCAGTGCTCCACGGGACTTCTCGCCACTCGCGACGATCGTCTCGCCGGTCGCGAAGTCGATCGGTTCCAGCCAGGCGTCCAGGTCGGCCACGAGATCCTCGAAGAGGACCTGCCTGTCCAGGTAGGCGGCCAGATCGTCGGCGACGATTTCGAGGAGCCCGGCATCGACCCGTGCCGGCTCGTCGTCCGGGGCCCGGGTGTGCGCGGCCAGGACCAGGTCTTCGCAGCGTTCCAGCGCATGGTCCGTGTCGTCCGCGACCAGGAGGTCGTCGTGGACCGAAAGCGGCAGGCTCTGCTTCAGTCCCACGTCGAGCTCCCTGGACGTGCCGTTCAACGCGACCCGCGTGCCGGAGTGATGGGCGGCGAGGATGAACCGGCCGAGAGCGTTCACGGCGGAGACGTCGACGCCTGTCGTGTTGCCGAAGTCGAGCAGGATGCAGGTCGGTTTCGGGTCGTTGCGAAGGGACTGCTTCAGACGGTCGGCCAGCGTATGGGCCGTGCCGAAGAAGATGTAGCCGCGCAGCTTGTAGGCCAGTGCTCTCTCTCCGTGCATCCGCAGGATCGCCTGATCGGGAATGGGACGGCTCCTGCTGCTGCGGCGCTGGCGAGCCGTGAAGTGGGACTCGACCGGATCGAGGGCGGCCAGCCGTGTGAGCAGGAAGACGACCAGGACCGCCGCGCCGACGCCCACCCCGACGAGGAAACCGAAGAACAGGATCGTCAGGAAGATCAGGACGACGATCCCGAACTCCGGCCCGGGCAGCTTGCGGCGAACCTGCACCAGCCAGGCATCCAGCAGCATCGCGCCGGTGAACAGCAGCATGCCTCCGACGAGCGGCGTGGGCACGAGCCGGAGCGCCGCGTTGCCGAAGACGCAGACGGTCGCGACGAAGAGGGCGGTCGTGACGCCCGCCAGGCGCGTATCCACCCCGAAGATGCGGTTGCGCAGGGAGGGCGGCAGGCTGAGGCATCCCGGTGGAGTGCCGAAGCCGCCCGCGGCCATCGACGCCAGACCGGTGACCCGGAACTCGCTGTTCCAGTCCAGTTCCAGATCGCCGGCCAACTCGAACGCCCCGAGATAGATCACCAGGCAGAGCACGGTCATCAGCACCAGGGCCAGCAGGACGGGAACCTGCGTCGCCACGACGGCCCAGTCCACCAGGCCGAGAATCGCGGGGTCGAGGAGCAGCCGGAGGCCGCCGTCCGCGGATTCGGAGACACCGGCGAGCAGGAGACCTTCCGCCTCCGCCTCGGCCGGCGATACGCCCAGGAAGGAGAGAACGAGGTAGAAGGCCGCGATCGTCAGGACGAAGCTCGCGGGCAGGATCAGGGGGGTCTTTCGCCGCCTCGTCAGCAGGAACAGGCCGAGACCGTAGGCAACGCCGATTCCCCAGTTCAGTGCCATGAACGGTTGGAGAAGCAGCCCCGGGTTGGGGAGCGCCGCCGTGACTCCCATCAGCGAGAAGGCGATCTTGAAACAGAGCCCGCCGATTCCGGCGACGAACCCGCATGCCAGGGGGAAGGGAACGAACCGGATGAGGTTCGCCAGCCGGAACGAGCCGAGCAGCATCGTGGCTACACCGGTGGCCAGCGCAGCGATCGCGATCGCCGCGATCATCGTTGCGAACAGCGTGTCGGACTGAAGCGGGAGCGTGGCGGCGATCCCCGCCAGGACGACGAGAGTCGCCGGCGGCGACATGCCCACCGCGCCGCGGTAGCCGCTGCCCAGGGCGATGAACAGACAGACGATCGCGTTGCCCAGCAGCACGAGGCGGGTGCCCGGGATCGAGTAGGGGGCCAGGGCTCCGGAGAAGACGACGCTGCCGAGGGGGACGATGGTGACGACCACGTTCGACCCGGCGATGAGACCGAGGATCAAGGCGGAGGAGACCCGCCCCGCCGTCGCGTCGCCGGTCCGCCTCGAGGCGAGGGACGGGAGCAGCTTCATCGCTCCCCTCGCGGGACCGGCGAGGAACGTTCTTCCGCGGCGAGGTAGCGATACAGCTTCACCATCAGCGCCGTTCGGTTCTCCTCCAGCCACTTCGCCTCGGCGGCGCCCAGCGTCACGATGCGGCAGGCGTCGCCCGCTCTGCTGCGCGGTCTGCCTGCCGACAAGCGCCCGCGGGTCGATCGCGGCGCCCGGACTGCGCTGGGCCAGACGGGTGCCGGAGGGGTCCAGGACCGAGGCGTGGCCGGAGGTCACCAACTGAAGGCCGGCCAGCGCTTCTCCGACGGCGGCGATCGTGTCGCCGGGCTCGTAGTCGCAGGGTTTCAGCCAGGCGTCGAGTTCCTCCACGAGGCGCTCGAAGACGATCTGGCGATCCAGGTGGGCTTCAAGGTGATCGGCGACGATCTCGAGGAGCGAAGCGTCGCTGCCGGGCCCGCCGCCGCCAGCCGTGGAGGCGTGGGCTTCGAGGACCCGGTCCTCGCCGTACTCCAGAGCCTGGTCGGCGTCGCGGGCCAGCAGAAGGCGGCCGTGGACGTCGGGTGGGAGGTTCCGTTCGAGTTCGGAGGCGAGGCGCTCCGGCATACCGGTCAGGGCGACCGCGACACCGGAACTGTCACAAACCTGAATGAACCTGCCGAACGCGCTGACGGCGGAGATGTCGCATCCGGAGACGGCCCGGAAGTCCAGCAGGATGCAAACGGGCCGGGGGTCCGCGTTCAGGGAGCGTCGTAGGCGCTCCACCAGCAGGTGGGCGCTGCCGAAGAAGATGTAGCCACGAAGCTCGTAGGCGCGCAGGTGGTGCCCCTGCAGGCGCAGGATGCCCCGGTCCGGGACGGGACGCATCCTGCGGCTGTGGCGGTCGCGCGCGGTGAACTGGGACTTCACGGGATCCGTGGCCGCGAGCCGGAGGATCAGCAGGAGGACCAGCACCGACATCCCGACGCCCACGCCCGCCAGGAAGCCGAAGAAGGTGACCGTCAGGAAGATCAGCACGACGATCGCGAACTCGGGCCAGGGCAGCCTGCGGCGTACCTTGATCAGCCACTCGTCGAGCATGATGGCGCCGGTGAACAGGAGGACGCCGCCGATCAGGGGCAGCGGAACAAGTGAGAGAACCGCGTCGCCGAACAGCAGCGCCGCGCCGACGAGAAGCGCGGTGAAGACGCCGGCCAGCCGCGTGTCGGCGCCGAGCCGGAGGTTGCGCAGGGTGATGGGAACGACGATGCAGCCGGGGGGACCGCTGCCGAGTCCGGAAGCCATCGAAGCGAGACCCATCGCGCGGAACTCCCGGTTCCAGTCGAGCTCCACGTTGCCGGCGAGTTCGAGGCCGCTGAGGTAGATCACGAGACAGAGAAGGCCGACCAGGATCAGGGCCAGGATGTTGGGTACCTGTCCGGCCACCGCCGCCCAGTCGACGAGACCCAGCCGACCGGGATCGAACAGCGGCAGCAGGGCGCCTTCCGGCGCCTCGGCCATGCCCGCGAACAGCAGGCCCGCGGTTCGAGCCTCCTCGGTGGAGACGTCGAACCACGTCAGTGAGAGGTGGAACAGCGCGATCGCGGCGGCGAAACTCGCCGGCAGGATCAGTGGGCTCTTCCAGCGCCTGGTCGCCGCCAGCAGGCCGAGGCCGTACGCGACGCCCAGACCCCATCTGGAGAGGGCCGCGGGTTCGAACAGGGCACCGAGCGCTTCCCGCTCCAGCCGCACACCCAGTTGGGACAGGGCCACCAGGATCGCGACGGCGCCGGTGCCGGAAACGAATCCGCAGGCCAGCGGATAGGGAACGAAGCGGACGAGATGGGCCAGGCGGAACCAGCCGACCAGCGCCGCGCAGAGTCCCGTTGCCAGGGCGCCGAGCGCCGTGACCGCTGCCACCGTGACGAAGAGGCGGTCGCCCTGAAGGGCCAGGCCGGCGCCTATCCCGGCCATCACGACCATAAGCGGGGCCGGTGGGGTCGCGACTGCACCCCGGAGCCCGCTCGCGAGAGCTGTAATCAGGGCGATGAGACAGCAGCCCAGCAGGATGAGGCGGATCCCCTGAGCCGAGTAGGGGGCCAGATCGCCGGCGTAGACGAAGCTGCCGAGGGCAACCGTGCCGACGACGATGTTCGCCGCCGCGATCAGCGCGAGAGTGAGGGCGGGAATGACGGTGGTGAGTCTCCGGTCCGAACTCACCTGAGACCTGCCTCACTCGGAGTCTGAACGAAGGCGTCGCGCTCCAGCACAGGAGATAGATCGTAGAGCAACTCGCGCCGCCACCAAACGGCTGGTCCGCCAGCCGCTCTGTAGGGAGCGCCGGCGCCGGGTTCGCTGAACGTGTGGTCGTAGAGCCGGAGACGTACGTAGCGTGGGGGCTCGGCCTGCCGGCTCGCTTCGCCGAGCAGTCCGAGAACCGCGGGTTCTCCTTCGAAGAGCCGCGCGACGAACGATCCCAGCCAGTCCGCGCGGCCGGGGTCGAGGGCCGCGAACCACATCTGCCAGTCGAGCCGGGGCATGTGGGGTTGGGCGGCTCGTGGTGGACGGTCCACGTCGCCCGGCTTGAAGCGGAAGGCGAGTTCGTTCCAGATCACGCCGTCGGCGCTCGCCTCGACCACGATCTCGGGCCGCGACGTCGTCATGGCCCGGAAGAGGCCGTAGCCGTTGATCGAGCGGAACGGCGCGATGGCGCGCAGGACGGGCGCCGCCGGATCGACCAGGACCCGGTCGAGGAGATCCGCCAGCCGGACCGCTGTCGCCGGCGTGTCCGGCCCGCGCGGGAGCGACCGGGTGAGTTCGCGGGCGGTGACCGGCAGGCTGAGCAGCAGGATCGCCGCGGCGGCAAGCCAGCGGATGCGTGTTCCGGCAACGCCGGCGAAGGGGCGGCGAGCCGCCGTGCTCGCGGCGGGCGGGTTGTCCGGTCTCGACGGACCGGCAAGGGGCAAACGGTCGAGCCAGGACAGGCAGAGCACGGCGGTCAGCAGGTTGAAGAAGCCGTAGTTGCCGGTCGCAGCGATCAGGAGCTGGAGTGCCAGCAGGAGCCACACTCCGGGCCGCCTCAGACGGCGCCAGAAGAGGCACCAGGGCACGACCAGCTCGACCGCGAACATGATCGCGACCGACAGTCGGTGGAACCAGTCCGGGAGGTGGTGGACGTACCAGCTCGCGGTGACAGGCAGAGGCTGCGTGAAGTAGTGCACGTCGAGTGCGGTGAGTTGCCACCACGTCGAATCCAGGCTGAGCAGCTTGACCGCGCCCGAGAGGAACATGAGCTTGACCGCCAGGAGCCGGAAGAGCCACAGGCCGGGACGGGGGTCCGCGTGCCGACCCAGGGGCGCCAGCACGACGGCGCACAGGGTCGCTTCCAGCAGCAGCGTGTCCCACTGGAAGGCGAGGAAGGTCTGGCCGCCCCAGACCAGCGACAGGTAGCAGATCCAGAGCGCGCCGAAGACGGGCGCCGTCGCCATGCCGGCGATCGCGAGCAGCGACAGCAGGACACCGGCCGCACAGAGAACGTGGAGCGCCGCGTCGCCGGAGGAGAACCAGAGCAGCGAGGGCGCGTTCGCGAGCCGTTCGAGCGTGCCGTCGCCGAGCACCCGCTCGAGGTACGTGAAGAAGTCCCGCGCCGGGAGAATGCCCCGCGATCCGATCAGGCCGTCCATCTGCACCCAGAGCGAGACGAAGGCGACCAGGTGGACGCCAGCCAGGAGGCGCAGAAGCAGTCGCGGCACGCCACCTATCCTGTCCGACGCCGTACGCAAGGCGGTGGCATACTGCGGCGCTGACGACGGACCGATCCGGCTGCGGGGCAAGCACGATGGAAATGGAGACCTTCGATCTGGAGCGGCAACAGTCCCTCTGGGAACACCGCGTCGACTTCAACCTGAGCGAGAGCGGCGTCGAACCGCTGACGCTGAACGGCCTGGCGGCGCTGGGGTTCGATCTGGACGGCCTGCACCGCGTGCCGCTCGAGTACATCCAGTCGAACGGCACGCCGGAACTGCGCGCGCAGCTCGCCGGCCACTACGCGGGGGCGACGATCGAGCACCTCCTGGCGACGACCGGCTCGTCCGAGGCGAACTACGTGGCCGTGCAGGTCCTGGTCCGGTCGGGGGACGAGGTCGTGGCGATCGTGCCGAACTATCTCCAGGTAGGCCTGGCGGCGCGCGGCCTGGGCGCGGTCGTGCACAACATACCGCTTCTTCCCGGCGCCGGCGAGTCGACCTGGTCGCTCGACTGGGAGGGGTTCGAGGCCGCGGTTTCGGAGCGGACGAAGCTCATCTACCTGAGCCATCCGAACAACCCGACCGGCCATGTGTTCACGCCGTCCGAACTGGACCGGATCGCGGCCGCGGCGGAACGGGTAGGGGCCTGGGTGCTGTCGGACGAGGTCTACCGGGGCGCCGTGCACGATCTCCTGCCCGGAGAGGAGGCGCCCGGCATGTGGGGGAGGGGTGACCGTGTCGTCGCGGTGTCGAGCCTGTCCAAGTCATACGGTCTGCCCGGCGCCCGCCTGGGCTGGATGGTCGGTCCGCCCGATTTCATCGAGCGCTGCTGGTCGCGGCGGGACTTCACGACGATCGCCCCCGCCGCGCTCTCCGACCCGATCGCCCGTTTCGCCACCGAGCCGTCGAACCAGGAGCGGCTGTTCGAACGCGCGCGGCGGATGATGCGCACCAACCGTGCGACCTTCCGCGACTGGACGGGCCGGCAGAACGGCGCGATCGTCTATCGAGAGCCGCGCGCCGGCGCCTACGGCTTCGTGCCGTTGCTGGAGAACGGCCGCCCGGCGGACTGCGCCGCTTTCGCCGAACGGCTCCGGCGCAACCGCAGCGTGCTGCTGGTCGCGGGCCTCTGGGCCGGGATGCCGGGCTACCTGCGCTTCGGTCTGGGTGTCGAGCCGGAAGCGTTCGCGGAGGGCCTGAGGCGGGTCGAGCTCGAGATCGGCGAGGGAGTCGCTTCGTGAACAGCGTTCGTCTCCGGCGCGCCGTCCACTTCGTTCCGGGCGGCAACGAGCGCATGCTCGCCAAGTCCCTGGGACTCGAGGCGGACACGCTGATCCTCGATCTCGAGGACGCGGTGACGCCGGATCGCAAGGAGGCGGTGCGGTGCGAAGTCGCCGACTGGCTGAAGGCGACGGACTTCGGCGGCAAGGAGCGCGCGGTGCGGATCAACGACCTGATGAGCCGTTGGGGCCGCAACGACGTCGAGGCCACGATGGAGCACCCGCCCGACGCCTACGTCGTGCCCAAGGTCAGCGGCGTCGACGACGTGCTGCGGATGGACCGCCTCGTGGCGCAACTGGAGCTGGCCCACGGACACGACCTGGGCGGCATCGCCCTCATCCTGATCGCGACCGAGACCGCCGGCGGGGCGCTCAATCTCGCCCATCTGACCGCGACGACGCGGGTGTCGGCCTTGACCTGGGGCGCCGAGGACCTGTCCGTGTCGATCGGCGCGAGCCGGCGCCGGGACGAGCGCGGCGAGTACCTGGACGTGTTCCGCTACTGCCGGTCGATGACCCTGCTCGCGGCCCGCGCCGGCGGCGCCCAGCCGATCGACAGCGTCTTCACCGACATCGGCGATCTGGACGGCCTGCGGCTCGACTGCCAGCGGGCGGCCTGGATGGGCTTCGAGGGCAAGATGACGATCCACCCGAACCAGATTCCGATCGTCAACGAGGTCTTCACGCCGAGCGAGGCGGAAGTCGCCTCCGCCGCCGCCCTGGTTGCCGCGTTCGCCGAGAACCAGGCCGCGGGCCGGATGGCCTTCCGCCACGAAGGCCAGATGGTCGACGCCCCGCACCTGCACCGCGCCGAGCGTCTGCTCGACCGGGCGCGCCAGGCGGGAGCGCTCGAGTAGGGCTACACCGGCAGGCACGATGGGCTGATCGTGCTCCGGGACCGAGGAGCGGCCGGTTCCGGCCCAACGCTATCGGAGGGACGAGGCGGAGTCCCTCAGACCGATCCGCGAGTAGAGCTGTTCCTTGAAGTCGTCGAAGGCTGCCGAGTCGCCGCGCGTGATCTCGTCGAGGGCGAAGAACTTGTCGGTGGTCGGCGACTCACCCCTAAGCAGGTCGTGGTCCAGGCCAGCGATTCCGAGGATCGTCCAGCATTCCGTGAAGCCGTCCTGTTTGGCCTTCTGG
Organism: Thermoanaerobaculia bacterium; assembly: GCA_022826745.1. Taxonomy (GTDB): domain Bacteria; phylum Acidobacteriota; class Thermoanaerobaculia; order Multivoradales; family Multivoraceae; genus Multivorans. Next base: position 10,168 of record JAJDUI010000004.1, read on the forward strand.
TGGCTCTTCTCGGCTTCGCCTACTCTGTTGTGGACGTTCGAGACGTCCTTTCCACCCTTGATCTCGATTGCAATGACAGGGCGGCTGCGACCCGAGGGTAGTTCCTCATGGATGGCGATGTCCGGATCGGAGGCGAAGAAGATCCGGATGGGTGCGCCGGCGGCGTTCCGCATCTTGATCGTGGATTGGTCCACTTCGACGTGAGCGCTTTGGGTCAGAACGGCTATCAAGTCGAACACCCGCCTCGTGGCTTGCTGACCGACGAGGTTCAGGGCGCCGCCCCGCAACTGGGGTCCGAGCGTGAGCAGAGTGAGGTCGTGAACCTTCGATTGGGTCAGCCGGTCCACCGAGTGCACCAGGTGAGCCGCGCCGATGCAGAGGCAGCGCGCAAGTTCGGCCAAGCGGTCTTTCTGGGCCCTGGATATGGCTCCTCTTTCCTCCATCGACTTGAAGGGGCTCAGACCGTGCTCCTTGCCGTAGAACTGCTTCTGCGAGAACCCGAGCAGGAGCCTGTAGTAGCCGAGCAGATGGGGATTGGCCATGAGCAGACTCGGCACCGCGAAGAGGATCTCGCCTCTCAGGCCCCAGCCGGCCAGGCGCTGAAGTGCTGCCGTGTCGGCGAACTGGCCGAGTTCCCGATCCACGGTGTGGATGTCCGCTTCGGAAGACGCCTTCAGGAGAGCATCGAGCAGGTGAGTCGACCGGAGCCGCTCCAGGCTCTTGAAGAAGGAGATCTGGAGGTCCGGCAGCGGGGGGTTCGGGGTCACTGCGCCGTGTCGTAGTCGAGCGCGAAGAGAGTCCGCTGAGTCGAGCGAATGCGCTTTGCTGCTAGTTCGGCGTACGCCGGGTTGAGCTCGATGCCGACGTACTTGCGGCCCTGCTGTTCGCAGACAACACCGACCGTGCCCGAACCGAAAAAGGGATCGAGGACCCAGTCCCCGGGAATCGACCCCGTGAGGATGCAGGGCTCGATCAATCTCGGCGGGAATGTGGCGAAGTGGGCGCCTGAGAAGGGCTCGGTGGGAACGGACCAGACGGTCCGTCGGTTCCTGCCCTTGACGCGAGCTTTCGAGGAGTCGTAGTGGTAGCGCAGCGACTTCGTGAACAGGAACAGGTACTCGTGCGATCGCGTCGGCCGATCCTTGACGCTCTCGGGCATGCAGTTCGGCTTCTCCCAGATGATGTCGCTGCGGAAGTACCAGCCCGCCTCCCTCAGCGCGAAGGCAACCATCCACGGTATGCCCACGAGGTCCTTCGGCTTCATGCCCTCGGGCGTCCGTGCCCTGTAGCTCATCGCGCGAACGGGGTTCTTCTTGTCCGGGGCCCGCGTTGCGCGGTTGCCGCTCGTGTAGCTGTCGCCGAGGTTGAGCCAGAGCGTGCCGTCGGCCCTAAGGACCCTCCGCACCTCGTCGAAGATGGCGGTCAGGCGCTCGATATAGAGGGCAGGTTCCGCCTCGGCGCCGATCTGATCCTCTTCGGCGTAGTCGCGAAGTCCCCAGTAGGGAGGTGACGTGACGCACGTCCGGAACCAGGAGTCGGGAAGCTCCGGCAGAACCGCCTCGGCCGCTCCTCGAAAGAGAGTGGAGCGCTCCAGGGTGACAGGATCGTCCGATGGCGCCGCGGCTACGAGGTCCACGACGCCACTCTACTACCGGCCTCGCTCCCACCGGTGCGGGTCGCATGCTCGCTGGTACCGGGGCCGCCCCGCGCGGCGCCGATCCGTCCCCCTCACGGTCTCAGTTTGGTGGCCACACACCGATTACCCTATTGAATAGATCTATTCAGTAGAATACTCTAACTGCCGTGATGGAGTACGAGCGAGCACAAGTAGCACTCCTGAGAAACCGCCTGGCGGAGCCTCCCAAGACGATTCAAGCCGTCTTCGGACCCCGCCAGAGCGGCAAGACCACTATAGTCAAGCAAGCCCTCCGGACATCCCCGCACCGCTACTACTACTATGCCGTCGACGCGTCCGGCGCCGACGAGACGAACTCACTCGATCCGGCCGCATCGCGGCCGATCGAGTATGTCGGTGAACGTGACCGGAACTGGCTCGTCCGAACCTGGGAACACGCCCGCGCGGAAGCCGTGCGCCACAACGGCTGCGTTCTTGTGCTGGACGAGATCCAGCACATCCCGGACTGGTCCCGAACCGTCAAGGGCCTTTGGGACGGCGACCGCTGGAACGATATCCCGCTTCGGGTAGTCATCCTCGGCTCGGCGCCGATGGCCATTCAGTCCAGCCTGAGCGAGAGCCTCATGGGCCGCTTCGAGCTCATCCGGGTTGGCCATTGGTCCTTCAGCGAGATGGCCGACGCCTTCGGCTTCGACCTGCCCCAGTACCTCTACTTCGGCGGCTATCCGCGGGTCGCGGGCCTTGCTCCGGGCTGGCCTCCGGAGTGGACCGAGTACGAACCCCGGTGGCGCGACTACATACGAAGAGCGATCGTCACGCCCACCATCGACCGCGACGTGCTCGCGATGACGCGAGTCGACAAGCCAGCCCTGCTCCGACAGGTGTTCGAGTTGGCCGTCGCGCACTCGGGGCAAATGCTCCCCTACCACAAGATGCTCGGCCGCCTTCAGGACGCGGGCAATGCCACGACAGTGGCCCGCTACGTGGACCTCCTCTCTCTTGCGGGCCTGTTGACCGGGTTGGAGAAGTACTCGCCCAACCTCCTGAGAGTGCGGAGATCGCCGCCCAAGTTCAATGCCCTGAACACCGCGTTGCTTACTGCTACCTCGAACTACACGTTTCGGAACGCTCGGGCCGACCGGAGCTTCTGGGGCCGGCTGGTCGAGAGCGCGGTTGGCGCTCATCTCCTGAACACGGCGGATTCAGGTCCCCGAGTCCACTACTGGCGCGAGAGCGTTGACGAAGTCGACTTCGTCCTCGAATGGGGAACGCGCGTCGTGGGCATCGAAGTGAAGAGCGGGGCGAACGTGTGGCCGACGCGCGGAATGCGCGTCTTCCGGGAACGGTTCAGCCCCCATCGCGTCGTCCTGGTCGCTCCCGACGCCACGACGCGGAACGCCGTGCCGCTCGCGGAGTTTCTCTCCCGGCCCGCCTCCGATTGGTTCGAGGACGGCGAATGACGATCATCGACCGCACCTGCACCGAGGTCCTGGAGGGCAAGACCGAACCGGACAGCCGACCGGTCTCGAAGCCGCTCTCGGAGTACCGCTCGGAACCCGCCTACGTCCTGCTCGGCGACCCTGGCGCAGGCAAGAGCACCTCCTTCAGGGAGGAGCGCAAGCGGACGCCCGCTGCCGCCGAGAAGGTGGTCGAGGCAAGGGACTTCGTCACCTTCGACGTTGCCGGCCACCCCGAGTGGCGCAACCGAACCCTGTTCATCGACGGTCTGGACGAGATCCGCGCGGGAAGCCACGACGGCCGCACCGCTCTTGACAAGGTGCGCGCCCGACTCGACGCGCTTGGAAGGCCCCGTTTCCGCTTGTCGTGCCGAGAGGCGGACTGGTTGGGACCGAACGATTGGGTGCGACTGCAAGCGGTCGCCCCGAGCGGCGAACTCACGGTGCTGCGTCTCGACGCGTTGACGCTCGACGACGTACGTCGGATTGTCGAGGCGAGCCCCCTCGTCCTCGACGCGGAGGGATTCATCGATGAAGCAGGCGACAGGGGCCTGCGGGATCTCCTGTTCAACCCCCAGACCCTGGAACTGCTGATCGAGGCTGTCGGCGGCGCCGGACGATGGCCGGAGAGCCGCATCGAGACCTTCGAACTCGCCTGCCGGCAACTCGCTAGGGAGCAGAACAAAGAGCACAGGTACTCGCAGCGGAATCCACCCAGCGAGAACCAAGTGCTCAAAGACGCGGGACGCGTTTGCGCCTTGCTTCTCCTTTCCGGGACGCCGGGCGTCAGCCTGCTGCCCTCCGCGGAAGAGCACGACACCGACTACCCGAATGTCGAGCGCCTCGATCCAACCCCCGAAGGGATCGCGGCAGGCGAAGCCGAACTGCTCGCTCGCCGAAGACGCCTTGCCGTATCGAGCGGGCTGTTCAGGAGTGTCGGCGACAGCTACCCGGCCGCGCAACGCTTCGAACCGGTGCATCGTCACATCGCCGAGTTCCTTGCCGGCGGCTACCTCGCTCAACAGATCGAAGGCGGGCTTCCACCCGCCCGCGTTCTTGCCTTGATCACGGGCCTCGACGGTGGCGTGGTGACCTCGCAGCGCGGCCTCTCGGGCTGGCTGGCGGCGCACTCCAAGGCCGCCCGACGGAGGCTGATCGACCGCGACCCCATCGGCATCGGTCTCTACGGCGACATCGGCGGCTTCTCGACCGAAGAAAAGCGAAAGCTCCTGCGCTTGCTGGCGAGGCAGGGAGCAAGGTTGAAGGATCTCCACTGGCTGAGTGTCCGCTCCTTCGTTCCGCTCGCCACGGATTCGTTGGCGGAGGAGATTCGCGGCGAACTGACGGTCGACCCCTGGAAGGAGAACGATCAACACTCGACGGAGTTCCTCCTCCTGCTGCTCCGTTACGCGGCTCCGTTGCCGACTCTTGCGGAACCGATTCTCGCGATCCTCCGCGGCTCCGGCTGGTGGGATCGGGTCCGGCACTGGGCACTCGACGCTTTCCTTCGCCACTGTCCGGACAGGGCTACGAGGGTCGCCCACCTCGAACGACTCCTGTCGGATGTCCACGAAGGTCGACTGGAGGACCCGGACAACCGGATCGCCGGAGCGGCCCTGGAGCGGCTCTATCCGAGCGTGGTCGGCCCAGCGGACGTCTGGCGCTGCCTAACGCGGACACGGCTCTCGAACCGCTTCGGAACGCATCACCAGTTTTGGAGTGGCTTGGCCGAACCGGAGCGGTCCTCCGACGCGGAGGTCACGACCCTTCTGGATACCTTGCCGAAGTACGTATCCGGCCTGCGCGCCGTCCTCGACGACATCCCACTAACCAGAGTCGCAGCGGAACTCCTCGGCCGCGGCCTCGACGCGGCCGGACCTGACCTGACTCCGAACCGACTTTACGACTGGCTCAGCGCTCCCGTGGACTGTCAGCCTGACGCTGACAGCCGGGCAACCGGAGATGCACGGATCAGGATTTCCTCCTGGCTGGAAGGCCACCCCGGTGCCTACAAGGAGGCGTTCCGCGAGGGCCTGCGGCGAGCGGGCGACGACGAACCTCCCGACAACGTCGTCTACGCCATAGAGCAACGGCTGTACGAGGCGGAACCGCCGGACGACTTCGGCTCCTGGTGCCTCGACGAGGCCGAGCTACTCGCCGATAGCCGACCCGCCCTCGCAGCGTGGCTGTTCGGGAAGGCCCGGAGACGATTCCGGCAGGGCGAGTCCGGCCTCTCACAAGCCCGACTGGACGACTGCGTCCGGCATCATCCCTCCTGGCAACCGGCACCCGAAGACCCGAGCGCGGGAAAGAAGTTCCGAGACCAGATGCGGAGACTGAGAGCGTCCCGAAAGGCCGCCGAAGAAGAACGCGAGCAAGAGCGGAGCCAGTGGTTGGATGCCGTTCGCCAGGAAGTTCCAGCACTCCGCGAGAACCGGGGCGCCCCGTGGCTGCTGGAACGCCTCGCCGGGAAGTGGTTCAAGAATGCGTCAAGCGCAGAGACCACATACGAGGATTGGCTTGATGGGGGATCGAAGCCGCACCATCTCAAACAGTCAGACCAACCGCGGATCCAATTGAGGGACTGGCTTCGCGAGGAGTTCGACTCCGACGAGGAGCTGGCGACTGCGGCGCTTCAAGCCCTGCGGGGCGTCGTGGACCGGGACGACATGCCAGGACCTGACGAGATCATCCGCCTCCACTCGGAGTCACGACGCCACCGGCTGTCGCTGCCCTTTCTGGCGGCGCTTTACGACCGCCACCGGGAAGCGCCTGGCTTCGTCGAGAACCTGACCGAACGCCAAAGACGCCAAGCTCTCGCGGTCCACTACTGCGTGCCGCCGGTCTGGGGCCGTCGCCCCGCTTGGCGCCGCGACCTGATCCGGCGGCACCCCGAGGTTGCGGCCTCCGTTCTGCTGCCTTACGCGCGAGCCGAACTCCGGGGCGGCAGCAATCGCGTCGCCGGCCTCCCGGTTGCCGGCCTCGAGGAACTCGCCCACGATCCGGATCACGCCGAGTTGGCGGCGCTGGTGAGCCTGCCCCTCCTGCGCGGCTTCCCGGTCCGGGGCCGCGCAACGCAACTGACCGACCTGAACCGCTTGCTCTGGGCCGCCCTGCGGCACGCCGACCGGGACGAAATGCGCGCGGTCGTCGCGACAAAGCTGGCGGCCCGGAGCATGACCGTCGCCCAGAGGGTCGTCTGGCTGGGAGCGGCTCTCGTCGTGGACCCGCACGCCTACGCGGGACCTCTGGAGGAGTTCGTCGACGGAATCGAACAGCGCGCAAACCGACTTGCGGAGTTTCTCTGGTTCGACTTCACCCTGAGTCCGAAGAACCTGCCTCCGAGAGCGCTGGAGGCGCTCATCCGGCAGTTCGGAAGAGCGGGCATCTACCGGAACGAACTTCCACACTCTCCCGACCCGTCCCCTGGACGCCTGGGCGGCCTGATCGAACTCCTGGCGGCCGCTCCGGAAACAGAAGCGGCCGAGGCGCTTGATCGGCTTGCGAAGGACGAATCCCTCTCGGCATGGCAATCCAACCTGCAGCTCGCCGTCGATCGGCAGACCGTCGCGCGCCGGGACGCTTCCTGGGAGCGCCCCGATCTGGCCGCCATTCGCGCCACCCTTGACAACGCAGCGCCGGCGAACGCGGCTGACCTCGCAGCCCTTGCTGCCGACCGCCTCGACGAGCTCGCAACGACGATTCGTCACGCCAACACCAACGACTGGCGGCAGTACTGGAACGAAGACGCGAACGGCCAGCCGATCGGTTCCAAGCACGAGGAATCGTGCCGGGACGCTTTGCTTTCGCGCCTTCGCTTCCTTCTCCGAGACGAACTCCACGACCAACCAGAGGCGGCGGCCGCCGCCAGGAAACGCGCTGACATCGGACTCTTCGGACCCGGCTTCCACGTCCCAGTTGAAATCAAGAAACAGTCCAACCGCGAACTGTGGCGTGCCGTGCGCGACCAACTCGTCGCCAAGTACACCCGGGATCCGGCGACCGGCGGCTACGGCATCTTCGTCGTCTTCTGGTTCGGCGATCCCGACAAGACCCAGTTGGATGAAACGGGCAAACGGCCAAGCACCCCGGAAGAACTGCGGCTCAGGCTCAAGGCCGGCATCGTCGCCCAACTGCCGCAAGAACAGGCGAGGAAGATCGCCGTCCGCGTCATCGACGTCAGCAAGCCCTGACCGGGCGCCGGCCATCCAGTTCTCCTTGTAGACCCGGAACAGGTCGGAGTCGGGCCTGGTCTACTCCGTGGAGCGTCCCTGGGGCCAAGCTAACGCTAACCGCCCGTTGCCTTCCGCTTCACCTCGACCGTGACGATGTCCAGGTCGTGGTACTGCTGATGCCGGACCGAGGACGCGAGATGGCGTAGCAGCCGGAGGGAGATCTCCTGCTCGAGCGGCGCCGCTTCGGCCTGGTCGCCGAGCAGGGCGAGCCGTTCCTGCAGGTTTCCTTCGAGCGGCGCGACGACGAACTCCAGCGTCGCGCCGTTCTGATCCCGTGACGCCGCCAGCCGCAGGCGCCGGGGCCGGCCGCCGGCTTCCGCGTCTCCATCCTCTCCAAGGAGGGTGAGCAGGGCCTCCTCGCCGACAGCGTCGAGGCGCTGGGCCATCGCCTGGTCCCAGCCGCTGCGCTCGGCGAAGGCCGCCAGGAATTCGCGGATCCGGGGCAGCGCGGCCGGATTGAACGCCGCCTCCATCCGGCTGGGGCCCCGGCGCGCGAAGTCCACGACGAGTGTCAGGAGAATCGCGGTGAGGCCGCCGGTCGTGATCCCGTTGCTGAAGATCCCGCCCGCGAAGTCGGCGACGAGCTCCGGGAAGATCGCGTCGTTGTGGAAGCCGAGTCCGAGCCAGAAGGAGACGCCGACGATCGTGCCCTTGCGGTAGTCCATTCCCCCCTGCATGACCAGTCCGATGCCGATGAGGAACAGCATGGCGGTCAGGACGATCAGGTAAGCGCCCACGACTGAACCGGGAATCGCGAGTACGAGCGCCAGAGCCTTCGGCAGGAAGGCGACGATGAAGAAGAAGGCTCCCGTCGCGATACCCACGGCCCGGGCCCCGACCCCGGTGATCTCGACCAGCGGCGCGGCCAGCGAGTAGGTCGTGTTGGGCATCGTTCCGGCAAGACCGCACAACAGGTTGCCGATCCCGTCGACCGTCACCGTGCCCTGGACCGCGCGGAAGTCGACGACGTCCGGATTCCGCCACGAGACGCGCTGGAGCGCGACGCAACTGCTGATGGCGCGGATCGAACAGATCAGTGCCGTCAGCAGGAAGGCAGGGAGAAGGGTCCAGAACGCCGGCCCGAAGGCGAGATCGAAGCCGGGCGCCTCGATCGATGGAATCCCGATCCAGGCCGCCGCGGCGACGCGTTCGCCATCGTAGAGCCCGAAGAGGGCCGCGACCGCCGTACCGACGACCACGCCGGCGACCGGCGCCCAGAGGCGCAGTCCGGCCGCCCCCTTCAGCGAAATGCCCAGAACGGTCAGAATCGTGACCAGGGCGATCACGGGCGCCGCCTGGACCGGGGTGCCCTCGGGTACGTCGTCCAGCATGTCGAAGGCGATCGGCATGACGGTCACGGGCAGCAGCATGATCACGGTGCCGGAGACCGCCGGTGTCAGCAGCCGCCGGAACAGCGGAAGCCGCGCCGAGACCAGGAGTTGCAACAGGGCCGAGATCGCGACGAGCGTGGCGAGCATCGCCGGACCGCCCTCCGCCACGGCCGTGACGCTGATCCCGACGAAGGCGCTGGAACTGCCCATGACGAGCATGTGGCCGCCGCCGATTCGGCCGAAGCGAACCGCTTGCAGCGCCGTGGTCAGGCCGCTGATCGCGACCGCGGCGAAGACCGCCCAGGCCAGATGGGACTCGGCCGCGCCGGCAATCCGCATCACCGCGGTGGGAAGCAGGATCGGGACCGTGACGGTGATCAGGCCGAGCTGCAGGCCGAGACCTGCGGCAAGCGCCGCGGGCGGGTGGTCGTCGGCCTCGTAGCGAAGCCCCTGGCCGCGGGCCGGTTCGTTCCCGCTCATGACGGTCCGGTCAGCGTAGCAAAGGGCATTGCTACGATGGACGGGACATGCCCCACGAGTCGGTGCCGCCACCGTCGGACGCAACATACGGAGCAGCGCGGGCGAGCGCGCCGGGCAACGAGCCGGTCGCGATCGTCGGCATGGCCTGCCGATTCCCCGGCGCGGACAGCCTCGCGGCCTTCTGGGATCAGTTGGATGGCGGTGTGAATGCCGTCAGCGAGGGGGTCCCGGGTTCCGGGATCGGCCGGATCGGCGAGCTCTTCCCGGACGGCGCGGAGCTCCGCCGTGCCTGCCGTTTCGGGGCCTATCTCGACGGCCTCGACCAGTTCGACGCCGCCTTCTTCCGCATCTCGCCGGTCGAGGCGCAGATGCTCGATCCCCAGCAGCGGTTGATGCTCGAGACCTGCTGGCGAGCGCTCGAAGACGCGGGCATCGATCCGGACGGTCTGAGGGGCAGCCGGACCGGGGTCTATGCCGGCATCAGCAACAACGAGTACCGCGGTCTGATCCTCGACGTCAGCGAGACGGACGAGCCGGCCGCCAGCCTCTACGCCGTCACCGGCACGTCGTTCAACACCGCCATCGGGCGGGTCGCCTTCGCGCTCGGCCTGGAAGGGCCGGCCCTGGCGCTGGATACCGCCTGCTCGTCCTCCCTGGTCTCCATCCACCAGGCCGTGTCCAGCCTGCAGCGCGGCGAGGCCGATCTCGCGCTGGCCGGAGGGGTGCACACGATCCTCTCCGGCCGATTGCTGGAACTGCGCGCCAACGCCGGCATGCTGTCGCCCGACGGGCGCTGCGCCACCTTCGACGCCGCCAGGAACGGCTACGTCCGGGGCGAAGGCTGCGGCATCGTCGTGCTCAAGCGGCTCGCCGAGGCGGAAGCCGATGGCGACCGCATCTGGGGCGTCGTTCGCGGCTCGGCCCTGAACCAGGACGGTGCGAGCCAGGGGCTGACCGTGCCGAGCCGTCCGGCGCAGGAGAAGGTCATCGAGGCCGCGCTGCGCGAGGCCGGGATCGCGCCCACCGATGTCGACTACGTCGAAGCGCACGGCACGGGCACCGAAGTGGGCGACCCGGTCGAGGCGGAGGCGGTGGGAACGGCCTATGGCCGTGGTCGCGATCCGGACCGGCCGCTCTTGATCGGCTCGGTGAAGACGAACATCGGCCACCTGGAATCGGCCGCGGGGGTGGCCGGGGTCATCAAGGTGCTGCTGGCGATGAACAAGGGGGTCATTCCCAGGCACCTCCACTTCAGCACGCCGAACCCGGAGATCCCATGGGATCGGCTGCCGCTCAAGGTCACGGCGGAGCCCACGGCATGGCCGGACGTGGACGGCCGGCCGCTGAGAGCGGGCGTGAGCGGCTTCGGCTGGTCGGGCACGAACGCCCATGTCGTGCTCGAGGGATACGGCAAGCCGGGCGCCGCCGCGGAGGCGGAGCACCTGCCTGCCGGCGCGGCTCTTCCGATCGCGGTTTCGCTGCCGGAATCGGTCGCGGACCTGACGCCGGCTGAAGTGGCTCTCCCGGAGCGCGGGGCCCGCCTGCTGCCGCTGTCGGGCAAGTCGGACAACGCGCTTCGCGAACTGGCCGGCGAGGTTCTGTCCTGGGTCGACGGGGGGATCGGCGATGCGGCCGAAGGCGATGCCGGTACCGCGCTGCTGGCGGACATGGCATGGACGGCGAGCGTCGGTCGAAGCCACTTCGACCGGCGCGCGGGCGTCGTGTTTCGCGACGGCGCTTCGTTGCGCCACGGGTTGGCGGCGCTTGCCGGAGGCGAACGGGAGGCCGCGTCGCGGGCCGCGTCGAAGGTGGCGTTCGCCTACACCGGACAGGCCAGCCAGTGGGTCGGCATGGGCGAGACCCTCTACGAGAGCGAACCGGCGGTTCGAGCGGTGCTCGACCGCTGCGATGCCCTGCTCCGGGAAGACAGGGGCGGCTCGCTGCTCGACGTGATGTTCGGGCGTTCCGGCGACGCCGGCGACCTGGACGATCCGCAGTGGAAGCAGCCGGCCATCTATGCCCTCGAATGCGCGCTCACCGCCCTCTGGTCGAGCCTCGGGATCCGGCCCGACGTCGTGCTCGGACACAGCCTCGGGGAGATCGCGGCCGCCCATGCGGCGGGTGTGTTCAGTCTGGAGGAGGGGTTGCGCTTCGCCGCTGCGCGGGGGGCGCTGATCGGGGCGGTTCCGGGCGACGGGGCGATGGCCGCGGTCTTCGCGCCCCCGTCGCGGGTGACGGCGACGGTGGAAGAGCACAATGCGGAGTACGGCGGGGTCGGCGTGAGCGTGGCCGCCGACAACGGGGCGCACCAGGTGGTGAGCGGTCCGCTGGAAGCGCTCGAGGCGCTTGAACGGCGCTTCGAGGCGGACGGCGTCCGTGCGGTGCGACTACGGAAGAGTCCCGCCTACCACAGCGCCATGATCGAACCGGCGCTGGACGATCTGGAGGCGGCGCTTGGTGGAACGACGTTCGCGCCGCCTTCCGTTCCGTTCGTCAGCAACCTGACCGGGCGAATCGTGGAAGCGGACGACGCCCTGGACGCCGCCTACTGGAAGCGGCAGGCTCGCGAGCAGGTCGCGTTTCGCGCTTGCATCGAGACCCTGGCCGAACTGGGCGTCGACGCCGTGGTGGAGATCGGTCCGCACGCGGTGCTCAGCCAGATAGCCGCCATGTCCTGGCCCGCATCGGCGGAAGGCGGCGCGCCGGCGACGATCTCGAGTCTCCTGCGTCCCGGGTCGAAGGTCACGGAGGCCGAGGCGGAAACCGCCTTCGTCGCCGCGGCCGCGGCGGCCTGGGAAGCGGGACTGCCGGTCCGGTTCGAAGGGCTGTACGAAGGCGAGGCGCGGCGCCGGATCGCGCTGCCCGGCTATCCGTTCCAGCGCGAACGCCACTGGGTCGAGGGGTCGAGGCGTCGACGGACCACCGCCGGCCATCCGCTGCTCGGCGACCGCCACGAATCGGCGCGCGGCGAAGTCATGTTCGAAACCGAGGTGTTTCCTTCGGAGCCCGCCTGGCTGAACGATCACCGCGTCTTCGGCCGGCTGATCGCGCCGGGCGCGCTCTTCGGCGCCATGGCGGCCGCGGCATCGAGCGGCGAGGACGGTGGGCCGGCGACCCTGGAAGACGTGCAGTTGCACAATCCGCTGGTCTTCGCCGAAGAGGACCCGGAGGATGGAGGCGGGGAAGGGGCTGGACGCATGGTTCAGCTCTTGCTGGATCCGCCGGAAGACGAACCGTCGAAACGCGTCCAGATTCTCAGCAGGGGCGCCGGCGACGAGGAATGGACGCTGCACGCCGAGGCCCAGGCACCAGCCGCTCCGCCGAGCCTGGGGCCCGCGCTGTGCGTCAACCTGAAGAAGCTGAAGGCGGATCTGTCGCCGGTCGACGTGGAGGCCTTCTATCGCGCCAAGGCCGAGGTCGGAATCGATCTCGGCACGTCGTTCCGTACCCTGGGCGCGGTCTGGAGCCGGCCCGGCGAGGCGCTGGGCGAGGTGTCGTTCCCCGCCGGACTCGGCGCGAACGGACTCGACGTCCATCCGCTGCTGCTCGACGGCTGCTTTCAGGTCATGGGGGCGGCGCGAAATCCGGACGGAGCCGACGACGGCATCACCTATCTGCCGTTCGGCTGGGAGCAACTGCGGCTGCGGGGTCGGCTGCCCGACCGGATTGTCTGCCATGTGCGCCTGCGGGAGAGTCCGCGCGACGCGGCGCCGGAGGCGGAAGGCGGACAGCCGCCCGAGGTCGTGGCCGGAGACCTGTCGTTCTACGACGACGCCGGCGTGCAGGTCGGGGAACTGACCGGCTACACCGTGAAGCGAGCTACGCGGGCGGCGCTGCTTTCGGCGGTGGAAGGCGTGAACGAGCTTCTGTACGAGGTCGCGTGGCGGGACCGCGCGCTGCCGCCGGGCATGCCGTCCGCGGACTTCCTGGCCGCGCCGGCAGCGGTCGGAGCGGAGCAGGGGCCCTTCACCGACTACCTGGCGGCGGAAGGCGTCGGCGCGGACGACAGGGCCGCGTTGCTCGCGGACCTCGAGCTGCTGTCGCACGCCTACGCGCTCGCCACGCTGGACAGGCTTGGCTGGCGGCGCACGGTCGGCGAGTCCGTCGACTCCGACGCGCTGCGGCAGCGTCTGAACATCGGCCCGGAGCACCAGCGCCTGTTCGGGCGCATGCTTGAGATGCTGGCCCGATGCGGTGTGCTGAGCGCCGCGGATGGCGGCTACGTCGTCCAGGTCGGGACCGGGGAACCGCTGCCGGAAGGCCTTCCCGACGACGCGGACGCGTTCGCGAGCCGGATGGCGGCGCGTTACCCGCACGGATCCACCGAGATCGGACTGTTCCGGCGCAGCGCGCACGCGTTGCCCGACGTGCTGATCGGCGAGATGGACCCCCTCACCCTGCTGTTCAGCAGCGGCGAGCCGACTGCGGCCGACCTGTACAAGAAGGCGCCGGTGGCCCGGGCGGCGAACCGGATGCTGGCGGACGCGACCGCGGCGCTGCTGCGCCGGATGCCGGCGGAACGAAGGCTGCGCGTGATCGAGGTCGGCGCCGGGACCGGATCGGCTACCGCGGTCGTGCTGCCGGAGCTCCCCGAAGGCCGCTACGACTTCACCTACACGGATATCTCCGCCGGTTTCTTCGCGGAGGCCGAGTCGCTGTTCGGCGGCAGCGAAGCGTCGATCGACTACCGGGTTCTGGACATCGAAGTCGATCCGGTCGAGCAGGGATTCGACCGCCACGGCTACGACATCGTCATCGCCTCCAACGTGCTTCACGCCACGCGCTACCTGGACGAGACGCTGGCCCACTGCCGCGAACTCCTGGCGCCCTCGGGCCAGTTGCTGGCGCTGGAGAATCTGCGCGGGCAGGGCTGGCTCGACCTGACCTTCGGACAGCTCGACGGCTGGTGGCGCTTCGCCGACGACTACCGGCCGAGCCACGCACTGGCCGACCCCGGCATCTGGCGGCGGGCGCTCGCGGATGCGGGTTTCGGCGAGGTCGCGATCCTCGGCGTCGACGAATCGGATCCGGCGGCGAAGCCGGACCGCGGCGTGATCCTGGCGCAGGGTCCCGCGGATGTCGACGAGGCGCCCGGCCTCTGGGTGCTGGCGGCGGACAGGGGCGGCACTGCCGCTGAACTCGCCACGGAACTGTCCGCGCACAACCAGACGGTCGTCCTGGCGGGCGAGGAAGTCGAGATGGAGCGGCGCGAAGCGTGGCAGGCGTTGCTTGAAGACCTGCCGGAAGAGGTTCCGCTCGCCGGCATCGTTCACCTGACCGGGCTCGACGGTCACGGGGCCGGGGCTTCAACCCTGGAAATGGCCGGCGACGCACGGCGCAAGGCGGCGAGCGCCCTGGCGCTGGCGCAGGGCATCGGCGATGCCGGTGCGACGCCGACGCACGGCGTGTGGTTCGTAACCCGTGGGGCGCAGGTGCTGGAGAAGGAGACCGGCGGCGAACTGGCGGGTGCCACGCTCTGGGGACTGGGCAAGGTGATGACGCGCGAGGCTGCCCATCTGCAGCCGCGGATGATCGACCTCGACCCCGGTGACGGTGCGCCGCTGGCCGATCTCGTCAATGAACTGCTGTATCCGGATCCGGAGAACCACATCGCCTACCGGTTCGGCCGCCGTCAGGCCGCCCGGCTGGTCCGGGCCGGCGAGGGCGTGGTGCGTCTTGCGCCGCCGGACGATACGGCCTGGGCGCTCGCGTCCGACCCGGGGGGCTCGCTCGACGCGATTCAGGTCGAGCCCTTGCCGGCGGCGCGGCTCGAACCGGACGAGGTTCGCGTCGCGATCGAGGCGGTGGGGCTCAACTTCCGGGACGTGTTCATCTCGATCGGCCTGGTCGAGGATTCCCTGGGCGGAGAGTTCTGCGGCCGCGTGCTGGAAACGGGCGCCGGCGTCTCGAGCGTCGCGCCGGGCGACCGTGTCGTGGGCATGGCGTTCCGCGCGTTCGGAACCGAGACCGTGATCCCGGAAGACCTGATCGTGCCGGCGCCGCCGGGGTTCTCCGTCTCGGAACTGGCGACGTTGCCGACCGCGTTCGTGTCGGCGGCGCTCTCCTTCGACATGTCGGGCTTGGCAGCCGGCGAGCGGGTCCTGATTCACGCCGGAGCGGGTGGCGTGGGGCTGGCGGCGATCCAGCTCGCCCAGGCCGCCGGCGCGGAGGTGTTCGCGACCGCGAGCGCGCGCAAGCGCGCCTACCTCCGGTCGCTGGGCGTCGAGCACGTCTTCGACAGCCGCACGACGGCCTTCGGGCAGGAGATCCTCGACGCGACGGACGGGGCGGGCGTCGACGTCGTCCTGAACAGCCTGACCAGCGAGGGTTTCATCGACGCGAGCCTGTCCTGCCTGGCCCAGGGCGGCCGCTTCGTCGAGATGGCCAGGGTCGACATCCTGAGCGAGGAGGAGATGGCGGCCGTACGGCCGGACGTGGCCTATTCCATCCTCATGATCGATGTCCTCAAGGAAGAAGACCCGCCCCGAGCCGGAGAGATCCTGAGGCGGATCGTGAAGCAGTTGTCGGAGGGCGTGCTCAGGCCCCTCGTCCACGCCCGATGGCCGTTGCTCGAGGCCGGCCCCGCCATGGAATCGATGCGTGCGGCCCGGCATATCGGCAAGATCGTGTTCACGAATTCGCCCCTTGCCGGGGGCCGGCTGCGGGAGGACCGCACGGTTCTCGTGACCGGCGGCCTCGGCGGCATCGGCTGCGCGGTAGCGGGCTGGCTGGCGGACCGCGGCGCCGGCACGATCGTGCTGAACGGCAGGCGGCCGCCGGACCCCGAAGCCGAGGCGGCGATCGAGGCGCTGCGGGACCGTGGGGTCACGGTTCAGGTCGAACTCGCGGATGTGACGGACGCGTCCGCGGTCGACGCGATGCTCGAGCGCGTGGACCGGGAGCTGCCGCCGCTCGGCGGGGTGATCCACAGCGTCGGCGTACTGGCCGACGCCGCCCTCGGCAACCAGAGCTGGGAGAGCTTCGAGACGGTGCTGTGGCCGAAGATGCTCGGGGCCTGGCACCTGCACCGGGCGACGCTGGATCGGGATCTCGAACTGTTCGTCCTCTTCTCGAGCGTTGCCGGCGTGATGGGCAATCCGGGTCAGGCCAACCACGCGGCGGCGAACGCGTTCCTGGATCAGCTCGCGGCGCACCGCCGCGCCCGGGGGCTGCCGGGCCAGTCGATCGCCTGGGGCGCCTGGTCGGGCATCGGCGAGGCGGAGGAGCAGCGGGAACGGATCGCCGGCCACTTCGCGGCCCGCGGCGTCCGCTGGATCGCACCGGACCAGGGCCTCAAGGTGCTCGACTGGCTCGTGCGTCATGACCTGACGGCCAGCGTCGTGACGGCGGTCGACTGGCCGGTGTTCGGCGAGTCCCTCGAAGACCGTCCGCCTCTGCTCGAGGCGCTGCTGTCCGACGCGGCCGACGAGGGCGACGATGCGGCTTCGACGGAGGATCTGCTGGCGCGCCTGCGGGATTCGCCGCCGGAAGAGCGCGAGAGCCTCCTGGTTGCATACCTGCAGAGCGAGGTGCAGGCCGTGCTGCGGCTGCCCTCGGCGCCGGCGCCGGCGGTCGGCTTCTTCGACCTGGGCATGGACTCGCTGATGGCGGTGGAGTTGCGGAATCGACTGAACCGCGCGTTCGCCGGCGCCTACACGGCGCCGAACACGCTGGTGTTCGACTATCCGGACATCGCCGCCCTGGCAGGTCACCTTGGCGGGGAGCTGGGCGATGCCGGCGCCGCGACGCCGCCGCGGGGTGCGCCCGCGCCGGCCGTTCCCGCGACGGTGCGGGAGGACGACGACGACAGGATTGCGATCGTCGGCATGGCCTGCCGGCTCCCCGGCGCTCCGGACCTCGCGGCCTACTGGCGGCAGCTCGAGTCGGGCGGCGGAGCGGTGACCGACGGACGGCCGGATCCCGGGCCCTGGGACGGGGTCTGCGGCGATCCCGCGGCCGGCGATGTCACCCATCGTCGCGGCGGCTTCGTCGAGGGGATCGACCAGTTCGACGCCCGGTTCTTCGGGATCAGGCCGATCGAAGCGCACACGATGGATCCGCAGCAGCGGATGTTGCTGGAGACGACCTGGCAGGCCCTCGAGGACGCCGGGATCGATCCGGACGGGCTGAGAGGCAGCCGCACCGGCGTGTATGCCGGGTTCAGCGGCTGCGAGTATCGGGATCTGGCGGGCGCGGGCGGATCCGGCGTCGACTATCTGGGTACCGCCGGCAGTGTCGCCGTCGGGCGCATCGCCTTCGCGCTCGGCCTGATGGGGCCGGCGATGCCGCTGGACATGACCTGCGCCTCCTCGCTGGCCGCGATCCACGAAGCGGCGATGGCCTTGCAGAGCGGCGAGATCGATCTTGCCCTGGCCGGCGGCGTCAAGGCGATCCTGTCGCGGGCGGTGACGGACTTCATGGTCGAGATCGGGATGCTGTCGTTGACCGGCGAGTGCAGGACGTTCGATGCCTCCGCCGACGGCCATGTCCGGGGCGAGGGCTGCGGCATCGTCGTGCTCAAGCGGCTCGCGGAGGCGCAGGCTGACGGCGACCGGATCTGGGCGGTGATCCGGGGATCGGCGGTCAACCAGAACGGGGCGAGCGCCGGCCTGACGGTGCCGTACGGTCCGGCTCAGGAGCAGGTGATCGAGGCCGCGCTCGATCGCGCCGGCATCGCGCCGGCGGAGATCGACTACCTGGAAGCGCACGGCACGGGATCCGCGCTGGGCGATCCGATCGAGGTGCAGGCGGCCGCCGCGGTCTACGGCCGGGGACGGGAACCGGAACGTCCCCTGCTGATGGGGACCGTCAAGACCGGCATCGGCCATCTGGAAGCGGCGGCAGGCATCGCCGGCCTGATCAAGGTCGTGCTCGCGATGCGCCAGGGCGAGATCCCGAAGCAGCTCCATTTCCGGACGCCGAACCCGGCCATCGACTGGGAGCGCCTGCCGGTTCGGGTGACGGGAGAGGCGACCGCCTGGCCGGACGACCCGGACCGGCCGGCCCGTGCCGGGATCAGCTCTTTCGGGCTGTCCGGAGCGAATGCCCACGTCGTCGTCGAGGCGCACGGCGAGTCGAACGGGGTGGCCGCCGGCAACGGCCTGCCCTTCGCGCCGGCAGGCGAGCCGCGGCCGGTTGCGGCAACCGCGCCGGAGACGGAGTCCGATCCGGCCGCGACGAACGGGGACCAGCCACGTCTGGCGCGGTTGCTGCCGCTCTCGGCCAAGTCCGGGGACGCGCTCCGGGATCTGGCGAACCGGTATCTCGGCTGGCTGGACGAACATGCCGACTCGCTGTCGGGTGAAGGGGAGGCGGAACAGTTGCTGTCGGACATGGCCTGGACAGCGTGCGTCGGGCGGAGCCACTTCGAGCACCGCGCCTCCGTCGTGTTCCACGACGCGGCCTCGCTGCGCGAAGGGTTGCGCGCGGTGGCCGCCGCGGACGGCAAGCGGGAACCTGCTGTCGCGGACGGCGGTTCCGTCGAGGCGGCGGCGGCAGCCTACGAGGCCGGGGACCCGGTTTCGCTGGCCGGGCTGTTCGCCGGCGAAGAGCGGCGGCGGGTCGCGCTGCCCGGCTATCCGTTCCAGCGCCGTCGCTTCTGGATCGGCTCCTAAGCGAGCCCGTTCGTCTTCAGGAAGTCCCTGAGCATCGCGACGCACGCCGCCGGCTTTTCCAGTTGGAGGAAGTGAGTGGCCTCGGGCAGGAAGTCGTAATCCACGGTCATCATGTGACTGAGGTCGAAGGTCGGCAGGTAGGCGTACTCGAGGGTGGGGTCGGCGCCGAGGACCTTGGTCGGGCATGAGAGCAGCGTCAGATCCAGGAGGGGCGCGAAACTCCGGACGTAGTCCATGATCTGGGCTTCGTACTCTCGCGGACAGCGGAGCTCGAAGCCGTCGCCGTCGGCCGCCCTGCGCAGCGTCGTCGAGGCCATCAGTTCGCGCACGCCGGGCAGCACCCGCGCAAAGGCCGGCAGGTAGCTGAGGAGTTCGGCGAACTCGGCCTCCGTGCGGAAGCGGTAGCCCCGCCGGCGCGTCATCGCGGCCGCGCGTTCGGCAGCCTCGTCGAGTTCCTGGAGAGCTCCGATCGGCTTGCACAGCGGCGGATCGAACAGCACCAGCCCCGAGTACGCGTTCCTGAACGCGAGGATGGCCACCAGCGTCGAGAGGGAGTGAAAGACGCCGACGGACGGTTTGGCGCCGTACTCCTGTTCGATGGCGTCGAGCACGAGGTCATGGTCGTGCATCAGCACCGGGACGTTGTGATCCTGTCGGCGTCCGACGCTGTTCCAGCCGTGGTTCCGCAGATCGAACATGACCAGGTCGAAGTCGTCGGCGAGCAGGGACCAGAACGGGTAGTAGAGATCGATCGCGAGACCGTTGCCGTGGCTCAGGATGAGCCGCAGACCGGCGTCCGGGTTGCCGTGCCGCCGAACGACGGTGACCGTGTCGTCGTCGAGGCGAACCTCGCACGCCGCGAGCGGTTCGGGGACTTCCCAGATCGTCTCAGCCGGCACGCCTCTCCCTTCTTCGCGGGTTCGTGGGCACGGCACGGTTCGGAACGGTCTCCGGCAGTTCCCGCGCCAGCGCT
Source organism: Thermoanaerobaculia bacterium (assembly GCA_022826745.1). Lineage (GTDB taxonomy): Bacteria > Acidobacteriota > Thermoanaerobaculia > Multivoradales > Multivoraceae > Multivorans. The sequence goes on from JAJDUI010000004.1 coordinate 29,894, forward strand.
GCCGCGAAGCGAACGTCCTCGAGGGCCTCCAGCCTCCAGGCGACGCCCGGCGCGCCCGGAAGCCGAAAGTCGGGGCAGCGCTCCCGAGACTGCGGTGCGGCCTCGCCCTCGGGCGCTCCGCGATACAGGGCGCGAGGGATCTCGAACCCGGCGGTATCCAGCCCGAGGCCCAGGCCGGACGCTTTGAGAACCGCCTCCTTCAGGGTCCAGAGTCGATAGAAGAGGTCGGTCTTCCGGTCTCCGTCCGCGGCCTCGAGTTCGGCCCGTTCGCCGGGCGCGAACAGCAGCCGGATGTCGTCATTCAGATTCCGGCGCGGGGCTCGTTCCTCGACGTCCACTCCGATCCGCCCGTGCGGAACGAGGGCAATCAGTCCGTGGCCGCCGCTGTGACTGACGCTGAAACCCACCGGTGACGGAACCCCGCCGACCACCGCGAAGGGCTTGCCACGGTCCAGAGTCCCGAACGAGAGCTCCGCATTGGCGCAGCCGAGGCGGCGGCAGAGCAGGGCACGAAGGGCGGCGCGACAAAGCGTGAACTCGCGCCGGGGCGCGGCTCTCGTAAAGCGGCGCCGGCGAGCGCGTTCCGTCTCGTCCAGCCAACCCAGGGCGTCCGCCTCCGGATTTGCGCCGGGCCTGAGGTCGACGTGAACGACTGCCGCGTCGTCCGACTCATGGAACGGGCGCCGCGCTGGCGCCCGCTGACGCGAGTCGGACGCGCGGCGACTGCTCAGCTCGCGTTCGAGGCGAGCCAGTTGCTGAGATCGCGAAGGTTCTTGAACTCCGCGATCTGCAGCGGCGGAATCTCGACGTTGAAGTCCTCGCCGACCTTCTTGAAGAAGGCCACCATCTGCACGGAGGTCACGCCGGAGTTACCCAATCCACTGTTGAAGTCCGGGTCGTGGCCGAGATCGAGCTGTTCGTTCACAATCGCCGTGATGCGGGCGTCAATGTCTGCCATCGGGTTGATTCTCCTTGTTTAAGGGGGCTTTGAGAACAACGTGCCCGTTGGGCGTGCTGCTGCCCTTGGTTGACTGTCGGGTTGACCGGGAGATTATCGTCCCGGCCGCGTCCCCGGTCAAGGGCTGGCGAGCCGCCCGGCGGGCGGCGCCAGGACCTGAGGCCTGGCGGTCGCGACGTTGAGGCCGAACGCTACGGCTGGATCATGTAGGTGAACTTGACCGCGATCTGCCGGTGCGTGCTCTGCCGGTAGCGCAGATCCTCGGCCATCCAGTTCTCGTTGTAGACGACGAACAGGTCGGAGCCGGGCCTGTAGATCCAGTGCAGCCGGATGTTCGTCCCGAGGTCGCCGGACAGGTCGTTGTACTGGACGATCGTGTTCAGCCGCAGGTTCGGGCTGAACGTGAAGTTGACCAGTTGGCTGTAGAGCCCGACATCGAAGGCGCCCTGCGGCAGCTCGACGGAGTTGAAGACCCAGCGGGTTTCCGTCTGCACGAGCCTCGAGAGCCGGAGATTGACCGTGGCCCGGCCGGAGGTCTGGGTTCCGCCGTAGAAGTCGCCGGCGAAGACGCGCCCGCGAAAACCGACGAGCCGGCTCTGGTTCGTGAAGGCGGCGAGGACGACGTTGTCGAAGTCGTAACGCCCCGGCGGAATCACGATCCCGGGCGATACCTCGAAGGGCGCGATCAGGTTCTCCGTTTCCCAGACGTATCCCAGCCGCCAGCGGTCCTCGCCCGTCGTCCTCATGCCGATCGGCGAGAACTCGATCCGCCGGGTTTCCAGGTCGCCGTCGTCGAGCGTCTCGTAGTAGTCGACGTTCAGCTCGGTGAACCAGGTGCGGACGAAGCCGCGCTCGATCCGTGGCAGCCACTGGATGTACGGGGCGAGGTGGCGGACGTTGTTGCGCAGGAGAAAGCCGGCCTTCGGGCTGTAGTCCTCCTCGATCTCCTGGGCGTCGAGGTACACGGTCCACTCCGGGCCCTGGTAGTCGAAGTTGAAGCCGTAGGCGGACTCGCCGGCGTCGGAGGTGCCGCCGTCGCCGTCCGGCTCTTCGCTGATGCCGCTGCTGGTCCAGAAGCCTCCGAAGATCATCTTCGACGTCGGCTTGTAGACGAAGTCGACGCCGGCGACGCGGTTGGCGTCCTCGGCGTCCGGCGCCGCCTCGGTGAGCACGGCGCCGATCGACGACCGCTGGCCGACGTTTCGCTTCAGCCGGGCCACCGTGAAGGCGTTCCCGGGCACCGTTCCGCTGTCTTGCTGGAGTCCGGCCGTGGCGACCCGCAGCACGCCGAGGTCCCAGCCGCCGACGCGGCCGGTGAGCCGCGCCCCCCAGTCGATCGGTACCTGCCGGCCCTCGTCGAGACCGACCCGGCGCGAGAAGAACGCCTTGAGCACCGGCGGCTCGAAGAAACGGCGGTGAGGCGGCCCGAAGTCGAAGATGCCCGCGTTTTCGAGGAAGAAGTCGCGTTTCTCGGGAAAGTAGAGCGAGAACCGGGTCAGGTTCGTCTGCAGTTCGTCGACCTCGACCTCGGCGAAGTCCGTGTTGTACGTCAGGTCGAGCGCCAGGGAGCGGGTCACGCCCCACTTGATGTCCAGGCCGCCGTCGCCGTCCGTCAGGGGGTCGGCGTCCAGCCGTGGATCCTCGCTGACGTCGCCGATCACGAAGGGCTTGATCTGAAGCTGCGCCGACTGCGCCAGACCGGTCAGGCCCGTCAGTTCGCCCGCCATCGAGATGCGGTGGACGGGTTGGACCAGGGAGCCGACCTGCCCCAGCATGCTGACCTCCCGCGGCAGGCCGGACCAGTGCGTCATTTCGCGCTTGTGGGCGATGTACCGCTGGACGTTGAAGCCCCAGGCCGGCGCCGCCGGGTCGAATCGCAGGGTCGAGATGGGAATCGCGATCTCGGCCGCCCAGCCGAAGGCGGTTCGCCGTGCCGCCACGGACCAGATGCCGTCCCACTCGAGGTTCAGGTCGCGGCCTTCGTCCGTGACCAGGGTGTCGGCCCTGGCGGCGTTCAGGTTCGTCTCGAAGGCGTAGCCGTTGCGCCGGTCGTGGAACGTGTCGAGCAGCAGGATGATCGAGTCGTCCTGGAAGATGCGGCTGTCGCGCTCCATCTCCTTGGCGATGATCGCCTCGGGGCTCGCGTCGAAGGCGGTGATGCCGAAGTAGATCGTCGAGTCCGTGAACACGACGCGGACTTCGGTCTGCTCGGTGGCCGGCACGCCGTCGAGCGGCTCGTGCTGCACGAAGTCGGCGCCAACGTTCGACTCGGCCCACACCGCGTCGCTCAGGTCGCCGTCGACGGTGGGGCCTTGCTCGACCCGGGTAGCGGCCATCGTCGGGCGCTCGGTTTCCGGCGCCGGATCCTGCAAACCGGCGGCCGCCGCCGCCAGCAGGGCGAATCCGCCGGCGATGGCCGCGGCAGTCGGCTTCGGTCTCGGCAACGGCATTGCGGAGGACGAAGGCTAACTGCTAACAACAGGGTCGGCATCGTCGCCGGGCCCATTGGCGGTCCGCCGGTATCCGCCGCCGAGACGCGAGAGGGCGCGCTATAGTCCTCTTTCGCGTGAACGAACTCCTCGGCCGCACCGGCGCCGCGTTGGCGGTTGCTTCTCTCCTCTGGGCCGCCGCCGCGGCGGCTCAGCCGGCCGACCCGCCGCTCGACGTCCTGATGCGCGCCACCGACGACGCGATGCGCGGCGACTCGAGCGAGAGCCGGATCACGATGCGGATCAAGACGGAGCGCTGGCAGCGTGAGTTGCGGCTCCATGTCGTCTCCGAGGGCACAGAGACGGCGCTGATCCGGATCGAAGCGCCGGCGAAGGAGCGCGGCACGGCGACGCTCAAGGTCGAGCAGAACATCTGGAACTACCTGCCTAAGGTCGACCGGACGATCAAGGTGCCCGGGTCGATGATGCAGGCGGCGTGGATGGGCAGCCACTTCACGAACGACGACCTGGTCCACGAGTCGCGCTACAGCGAGGACTTCGAGTGCGCCTACCGGGAACGGCCGGCGGACGGGTCGGGCCACTGGCTGGTGCGCTGCGTTCCGTTGCCGGATGCGCCCGTCGTCTGGGGCGCGATCGACGCGCGTTTCCGGGCCCGGGACATGCTGCTCGACCAGGCCGAGTACTTCGACGAACGCGATCGGCTGGTGCGCACGGTCATGTACGAGGACTTCGGTCCGCTCGGCGGCCGGACGCTGCCGCGGCGGATGCGGGTGATACCGGCGGACGACGCCGACGAGTTCACCGAGATCGTGTACGAGGAACACGCCTTCAACGTCGATTTGCCGCCGGGTACGTTCTCGCTGCAGTCGCTACGCCAGTAGAAGGAGCGCTGCCGGATGAAGCTCCTCCGCATGGCCTGGCGCAACCTGTGGCGGAACGGCCGCCGCACCCTGGTCACGGTCGGCGCGATGACCCTGGCCCTGTGGGCGATGGTGCTCTACACGTCGCTCATGCAGGGGATGCTGGGCAGCATGGAGAGCACGCTCCTCGACGTCGAGCTGGGCGAGATCCAGATCCACGCCGACGGCTACCGGGAGCGGCCCTCGATCTGGGAACGGATCGAGGATCCGGAGGCTCTGCTCGAAGCACTTGACGAGACCGGGCTGCGCTCGAGCGCGCGCCTGCTCGGCGGCGCGCTGGTCGCTTCGGGGGAGGCCTCGACCGGGGCCCTGCTCAAGGGGCTGAGGCCGGAGCGGGACGCCCGGGTCAGCGACGTCCATGAGCGGCTCGACCGGGGCGAGTGGCTCGACCCGGCCGACGGTTCCGGCGTGGTGCTCGGCTACCGGCTCGCGCGCACGCTGGGCGTGGACGTCGGGGACGAGCTGGTCGCGCTCAGCCAGGCGACCGACGGCAGCATGGCGAACGACCTGTTTCAGGTGCGGGGCGTGCTGCAGAGCCTGAGCGAGGACACGGACCGCGGGACCGTGTTCCTGGTGGAGGACGCGTTCCGGAGCTTCTTCGCCCTGGAGGACGGCGCCCACCAGGTCATCGTTCGCAGTGGCGAAGGGCAGGAGCTCCTGGCGGCGACGGGGGTCGTGGAAGAGGCCGCGGCGGCGAGCGTCTCCGGGGTGGAAGTGAGGACCTGGCGGGATCTCCTGCCGGGCATCGCGAACGTGCTCGACTCCGCCCAGGCGGCCGTCCAGGTCGTGGCCTTCATCGTCTACGTCGTGATCGCGATCATGATCCTGAACGCGATGCTGATGGCGGTCTTCGAGCGGATCCGGGAGTTCGGCGTACTGAAGGCGATCGGCGTTTCGCCCAGGCGGGTGCTGGCGCTCATCCTGACCGAGGGCGCGCTGCAGGCGGCGCTGGCGATCGCCGTCGGGCTGCTGGCCAGCCTGCCGACGCTCTGGTTCGTCGTGTCGCGTGGGATCGACGTCGGTCAACTGGGCGGCACCGCCATCATGGGCGTCTCCATGGACCGGATCTGGACCGGCGCTGTGAGCCCGGTGACGATTGCCGGGCCGGTCTTCATCCTGCTCTTCATCGTCGGGCTGGCGGTCCTGTTCCCGGCGGTCAAGGCCGCGCGCATCAGCCCGGTCGAGGCGATCCACCACCAGTGACAGCCTGCGCCGTACAGAGGGAGGAAGGAAGATGAGTGGACCCAATGTGGCGACCCTGGCCTGGCGCAACCTGTGGCGGAACCGTCGGCGGACCCTGTTGACGCTGGGCTCGATCGTCTTCGGCGTGTTCCTGGCGGTCGTATTCACGGCGATGCAGGATCGCAACTGGAAGGACATGATCGATCTGGCCGCGCGCCTCGGCGGCGGCCACGTGAGCCTCCAGCATCCCGAGTACCTCGACACGCCGACCCTGACCCGTACCGTCGTCCGCGGCGAGGAGATCGAAGCGGCGCTCGACGGCGAGGGCCGCCGGATCGCGCGTGCCGTCGACCGTATCGTCGGGCCGACGATGCTGGCCACGGCGGGCGAGAACTTCAGTGCCGCCTTCATTGCCTTCGACCCGGAGGCCGAGGACGAGACGACGCTCTCCATCCTGGAGGCGCTGGATGAAGGCTCGGCCCTTGAACCCGGGGACCGCGACGGCGTGATTCTCGGCCACCGGCTGGCCAGTAACCTGGGGATGGAGCTGGGCGACAAGGTCGTCTACACCCTGACCGACAGGAACGGCGAGATCGTGAGCGGCCTCGCGAGGTTGCGGGGGACGCTCAGGACGAACGCGCCCACGGTCGACGGCGGCTTCTGCCTGCTGCCGATCGGCACGGTGCGCGACCTGCTCGGCTACGGCGAGGACGAGGCGACGATGGTCGCCGTGTTCCTCGAGGACCAGCGGAGGAGCGGCGGAGTCGCCGGCCGGCTCGACCGGGCACTCGGCGAGAGGGTTGCGGCTCTGCCCTGGAACACGAGTCAACCGCAACTGGCGGCGTTCATCGCGCTCAAGGTCGGCGGGGCGGTGGTCATGGAGATCCTGATCGCGGTGCTGGTCGCGGCGGGGATCTTCAACACGATGTTCGTCAGCGTGATGGAGCGGCTGCGGGAGTTCGGCATCATGCTGGCGATCGGCTGGAGCCCGCGACGGCTGTTCCGGCTGATCATGATGGAGAGCGCCTGGCTGGCGATCCTGGGTCTGACCGGCGCCTTCCTGATCACTCTGGGGCCGTACGTTTACCTGTCATCTACCGGCCTCGACCTGACGGCGGTCTATGGCGGCACGGTGGAGGTCGCGGGCGTCGGCCTGGATCCGGTGCTCAAGGTCGGCATCTTCCCGCGCAACGCCGTGCTGATCGGGCTGTTCGCGGTGGTGGCGACCCTCGCCTCGGGGATCTACCCGGCCTGGCGCGCGGGTCGGGTGCAGCCGGTCGACACGATCAAGGTGGTGTGAAATGGGCGAGGGTCCGGTCATTTCGCTCCGTGACGTGAGCAAGGTCTACCGCCAGGGCAGCGTCGACATCCACGCGCTGCGCGATCTCTCGATGGATGTCGAGGCGAGTGAGTTCACCGTGATCTGCGGTCCCTCGGGCTCCGGCAAGACGACCATGCTGAACCTGATCGGGGCGCTCGACGCCGCGACCTCGGGTTCGATCGTGCTCGAAGGACGCGAACTGGGCGGCCTGAACAAGAAGGAGCTCTCCGAACTGCGCCGCGACCGGATCGGCTTCGTGTTCCAGGCCTACAACCTGATGCCCGTCCTGACCGCGTATGAGAACGCCGAGATGGTGCTCTGGGTCCAGGGCGTCGACGGAAAGACCCGGCGCGAGCGGGTGATGGGCCTGCTCGAGCAGGTCGGGCTCAAGGGCATGGAGGACCGGCGGCCTTCGGAGCTCTCCGGCGGGCAGCAGCAGCGGGTGGCGATCGCCCGCGCGATCGCCAGCAACCCGGCCGTCGTGCTCGCGGACGAGCCGACCGCGAACGTCGACTCGGAGACCGCGGAGACTCTCCTCGGCCTGATGGAAGAGCTGAACCGGGAGCAGGGCGTGACCTTCCTGTTCTCGACGCACGATCCGCAGGTGATGGAACGGGCCCGCCGGGTGGTGCGCCTCGTCGATGGGAACGTCGCGAGCGACGAGCGCCGCTGACCCTTGGCGGGGCGTCGCGGGCCTCTGCACGCTGCTTCTGCTGGCGGCGCCGGCCGGGGTTGCGGCGCAGACGGAGTTCGGCGGCGACGTTCGCGTCTTCGCGTTCCGGATCCTGGAGGAGACGGACCTGGCCGGCGACGGGGAGCCGGCCGAAGAGGACGGCCCGGCGGCCGGGGCCGGCGGCGTCGAACTCGGGATCCTGCGGCTCAAGCTCGACTCGCGCTGGAGGTCGGGCGACCGGGACCGCTTCCGCTTCGAGATGCACGGTACGGCCCATGCCGTGTCGCCACCCGGCAGCGGCGCGGTGACGTCGGTCGCCACCGGAGACACGCGTCGCTTCTTCGACCTGACGAAGGACTCGTTCGGCGGCGGCGACGTCGCGGGGACGACGGAAATCGACCGCTTCAACCTGCGCTGGGACCGCCCCCGCTTCCGCATGGTCGCGGGCCGCCAGGCGATCACCTGGGGCGTCAACTACTTCTGGCCGGTGCTCGACCTGTTCGCTCCCTTCGCGCCTCAGCGGATCGACCGGGACTACAAGCCGGGCGTCGACGCGCTTCGCTTCACCGTTCCGGTGGACGACTTCTCGGAGATCGAGGTCATCGCTGCCGGCCAGGGCGCCCGCACGCCCGACGACCTGAGCCTCGCCTCGATGGGTCGTTTTCACGCGGAACTCGGCGAGGGCGCATCGACGGTCGACTTCGGCTACATGGTCGGCGGCTTCCACCGGGACCTCGTTCTCGGCGGCTTCTTCTCCGCCGATGTCCGCGGCACCGGCCTGCGCGGCGAGGTCTCGTGGACGAGTCCGGGCTGCGATCCGGACAGCGCCCACCCGGTCTTCGGCTGCGGCGATTTCTGGCGCCTGACGGTGGGTGTCGACCGCCTGCTGACGCCCAGGCTGACCCTGATCGGCGAGGCGAGCTGGAACGGCTTCGGCGTCGGCGACCCCGCGGACTACACGCGGCTGGCGGAGGCCGACCGCGTGCGGCGCGGCGAAGTCGTTTCGCTCGGCCGGCGATACGCGGGCCTGTCGCTGGCCTGGCAGGCGCATCCGCTGCTGACCGTGACGGGTGCCGTGCTGGCGAACCGGGACGACGGTTCGGCCCTGTTCCAGCCGGGCATCGCCTGGTCGGTGTCCGACAGCGTGACCTGGACCGCGGGCCTCATCGCCTCGACCGGCCGGGGCGTCCGGGACGGCGTCCTCGGCAGCGAGTACGGCGCCGTGCCGGTCGTGGCGTGGTCGTCTCTGACGGCCTACTTCTAGTCCCGGACAATCGCGCATCTTTACCGCTTGTTCACGAACCGTCGGCTACGCTCCGCAGGCGTGGAGAACCTCGAATTGCACGGAATCTCAAGCCATATGAAGACTGCAAGACGCATCCGCACCTGGAGCACTCTGGCTCTCGCGGCCGCCCTGGTTGCCGCCTGCGGCGGGGGCAGCTCGCGGAGCGTGATCCAGAACAAGGGCTCCGACACCCTGGTCAACGTGGCCCAGGCCTGGGCCGAGAACTACGCCGCGGTGGCGCCGGAGACGGCGGTCGCGGTGACCGGCGGCGGATCGGGCACCGGCATCTCCGCGATGATCAACGGCACGGTCGACATCGCGAACTCGAGCCGCAAGATGAAGGACTCGGAGATCGAGCTGGCGCGCGGCAACGGCAACGAGCCGATCGAGTTCGTCGTCGGCTTCGACGCCCTGGCGGTCTTCGTCCATCCCGACAACCCGCTCGACGAGGTCTCGCTGGAGCAGTTGGCCTCGCTCTACGGCGAGGGCGGCGAAGTCGACACATGGAGCCAGTGGGGAGTCGAGGTTCCGGGTTGCGGCAGCGACGAGATCGTTCGGGTCAGCCGCCAGAACAACTCGGGCACCTACGTCTACTTCCGCGAAGCGGTGCTCGGCGACCAGCGCGACTTCCGGCTCGGCTCGCGCGACATGCACGGGTCCAAGGACGTGGTCGACCTGGTGGAGAACACGCCCTGCGCGATCGGCTACAGCGGCCTCGCGTACGCGACGGACCACGTGAAGATGCCCTGCGTCAAGAAGGGCGAGGACGGCGAGTGCGTGTCTCCCTCGGTCGATACGGCGATCGACGGGTCCTATCCCATCGCGCGTCCGCTGTTCATGTACACCGCGGGCGAGCCCCAGGGCGCCATCCGCGAGTACATCGACTGGGTGCTGAGCGACGAAGGCCAGTGCATCATCTACGAGAAGGGCTACGCGGCGCGAACGGACGTGGACTGCTCCTGAACGGGAGCAGACTCCCGGGAATGACGCGGCGTTTCTGGTTCCCCGGCGGCCGCCTTGACTGACGTAGCGCACGCCGCCGACCGGCGGGACCTCGCCTGGTGGGTCGACCGCGCGGTCCAGGTCCTGGTGCTCGCCGGGGGGCTGTCGGCGATCGTCTTCATCGCGGGCATCTTCGTCTTCATCACCCGCGAAGGCGCCGGCTTCGTCTTCGACCGCTTCGATTTCCGGGAGTTCTTCTTCTCGCCGCGCTGGACGCCCACGTCGAGCCACAACCCGACGTACGGCGCCCTCGCCCTGATCGCGGGCACGGCCTCCGTGACGGGACTCGCCATGGTCGTGTCCGTGCCGTTTTCGCTCGGCGCCGCGATCTACATCGGCGAGTTCGCCACCGGCCGCGTACGCGAGACGCTGAAGGTGCTGGTGGAACTCCTGGCGGCGATCCCGTCCGTGGTCTGGGGGTTCATCGGTCTCTCCATCATGAATCCGCTGATCATCCAGATCTTCGACGTTCCGATCGGACTGAACGTGCTGAACTCGGGGATCATCCTGGGGCTGATGGCGGCGCCGATCATGACGACGATCGCCGAGGACGCGCTGAAGGCGGTCCCCGACACCTACCGCGAGGCCGCCGAGGCGATGGGGGCGACCCGCTGGCAGGTGACCTTCAAGGTGGTGCTTCCGGCGGCCCGCAACGGCCTCGTCGCGGCTACGCTGCTGGGCGTCGGCCGCGGTTTCGGCGAGACGATGGCGGTGCTGATGGCGAGCGGCCACTCGATCAACCTGCCGACGAGCCCCTTCGACTCGGTGCGGGCGCTGACGGCGACGATCGCCGCCGAACTCGGTGAGACGGCGGCCGGCTCCGACCACTACCAGGCGCTCTTCACGCTCGGCATCTTCCTGTTTCTGGTCACCTTCGCGATCAACTTCGCGGCCGACGTGTTCGTGCGGGGCGGCCAGCGCAAGCACCGCCGCCGCGGCCGCCGGCCGGCCGCTTCCGCGAACCCGTAGCGAGGCGCCATGTTCGAAGCGACCGCACAGAACCGCCGCAACCGGAAGGTCGAGGGCCTGTTCCGGCTGCTCTTCCTGTGGATGACCTGCATGCTCATCCTGCCGGTCGCCCTGATCCTCGGCGTGCTCATCGTCCGGGGCGGGCCGGCGATCTCGTGGGAGTTCCTGTTCTCGCCGCCGACCAACGGAATGACGGCCGGCGGCATCCTGCCGGCCCTGGTGGGCACCGTGTGGCTGGTGGTCGTCGCCCTGATCGCTTCCGTGCCGGTCGGCGTGGCGGCTGCGCTCTACCTGAGCGAGTACGCGCCGGACAACCGCCTGACCCGGGCGATCAATCTGGCGATCATCAACCTGGCGGGCGTGCCGTCCATCGTCCACGCCCTCTTCGGGGTCGGCGCCTTCGTCATCTTCTTCCGCTTCGGCACCAGTATTCTGGCCGCCAGCCTGACCCTTGCGGTGATGACGCTGCCGGTTGTCATCGTCGCCACCAGGGAGTCGCTGCAGACCGTGCCGCTCGCGTTCCGCGAGGCGTGCTGGAACATGGGCGCGACGCGCTGGCAGACGATCCGCAAGATCGTGCTGCCGAACTCGATCAGCGGCATCCTCACCGGCGTCATCCTGGAGGTCTCCCGCACGTCGGGCGAAACCGCGCCGATCATGTTCACCGGCGCCGCGTTCTTCCTTCCCTTCCTGCCGCAGGGCGTGCTCGACCAGACGATGGCGATGTCGCTGCACCTGTTCGTCATCTCGACCCAGGTGCCGGACGTGCCGGAGCACATGCCCTTCGGCGTCGCCCTGGTCCTGATCTCGATGGTGCTGGCGATGAACGGGATCTCGATCGCCTTCCGCGTCTACCTGCGGGGCCGCAAGAAGTGGTGACGTCGCCTGCCCCGGAGATAGCGGCCGGCGACTACGCGGTCGAAGTCGAGGATCTGGCGATTCGCTACCACGGCAAGCCGGCGCTTTCGGGCGTCACGTTCCAGGTACAGAGAAACGAGATCTTCGGCATCATCGGACCCGCGAACAGTGGCAAGACGTCGTTCCTGCGAGCAATCAACCGGATGGACCTGATGACTGCGGGCATGGAGGTTTCCGGCAGCGTCCGCGTCGAGGGCCGGGACGTGCGCAGTTGGCGCAACCCCTACGCCTTGCGGCAGCGGATCGGCGTCGTCTTTCCACTGCCCGTCGGCCTGCCGTTGACCATCTACGACAACGTCGCGCTCTCGTCCCGGCTGAGGGGCACGCGGAGGAAGGCGGACCTGGACGTGATCGTCGAACGCTGCCTCCGCCGCGCGGCGCTCTGGGACGAAGTGAAGGACCGGCTCGATTCCCTGGGCAGCCTGCTCTCCGGCGGCCAGCAGCAGCGGCTGACGATCGCCCGCGCCCTGTCGCAGGATCCGTCCATCCTGCTGCTCGACGAGTTCTCGATCGCGGTCGATCCGGTGACCACGATGCGGATCGAAGAGGTGCTGGCGGAACTGAAGTCCGAGATGACGATCGTGCTGGTGACGAACCTCGTCCAGCAGGCGCGGAGGCTGGCCGCGCGGACCGCCTTCTTCCTGACCGGCGAGCTGGTCGAGGTCACGGAGACGGAGGCGATGTTCGAGGGCGGCGCCCAGGACCCGCGAACGACCGCCTACGTCGAAGGGAAGTTCGGATGAGCGTCGCTGAGCCTTCGACTCCGAGCGCCGCCGGCGCATCGGCGGCCATCCTGGTCGAGAAGCTGAACCTCTGGTACGGCGACTTCCAGGCCCTGTTCGACGTCGACCTGCGGGTGCGCGCCGGCGCGATCACGTCCCTGATCGGCCCTTCCGGCTGCGGCAAGACGACGCTGCTGCGGTCGGTGAACCGGATCAACGAGCGTCTCGGTTACGTGCGCACCACCGGCAGCATCCGGCTCTGGGGCCTCGACGTGCTCGACCCCTCGGTCGAGCTGGCCCAGCTCCGCAAGCAGGTCGGGATGGTCTTCCAGCGCCCGAATCCGCTGCCGCTCTCCGTACGCGACAACGTCCTCTTCGGCACCCGTGTCCACCTGCCCGGCGGAAAGCCGCCGACGAGGGCGGAGGCCGGGCGGATCGTCGAGGAGGCGCTGCGGGAGGTGCTGCTCTGGGACGAACTGAAGGACTCGCTCGACCGCCGCGGCACGGAGTTGTCTCTCGAACAGCAGCAGAAGCTCTGCATCGCCCGCCTGCTCCCGGTCAAGCCGAGGCTGCTGCTGATGGACGAACCCTGCTCGGCGCTCGATCCGGCCGGCACGGAAGCCGTCGAGGAACTGATCTGGAAGCTCCGCGGCGACTACACGATCCTGATCGTGACCCACAACATGGCCCAGGCCCGCCGCGCCAGCGAGGAGTGCGTCTTCATGCTGCTCGGCGAGATGATCGAGCACAGCGACACGGCGTCGATGTTCCTGAATCCCGCGAACGAGCAGACGGCGGCCTACATCGAGGGGCGGTACGGGTAGGGCGGCGTCGCGGTTGACCGTCTGCGAGCGTAGTCATACGATTAGCCAAGAGGCTGGCCAGGAGGCGCCATGTCCATCGTCAACGTTCATCAAGCCAAGACCCATCTCTCACGGCTACTCGCGCAAATGGAGGGGGGCGAGGACGTCGTGATCGCCCGCGACGGCGAGCCGGTGGCGCGGCTCGTTCCCTGCAAGCCCGCGGCCCGGCGCCAGCCGGATGTCCTGAAGGGCAAGATCGCGGTTCCCGACAGTTTTTTCGACCCGCTGCCGGAGGACGAGCTTGCCGCCTGGGAAGGCGGCTGATTGCGGGCCCTGATCGACACCCACGCGCTGCTCTGGTGGGTGGCCGACAGCGCGCGCCTCTCCGGGACGGCCCGTGCCGTGATCGCTGACGACTCGAACGACATCTTCGTCAGCGCGGCGTCGGCCTGGGAACTGGCCACCAAGTACCGGTTGGGCAAATTGCCGGGTGGCGAGCGCGTTGCGGCGGACGTTGTCGCCTGCATCGCTTCGCAGGGATTCCTGGAACTTGGGATCAGCGTGGCCGACGCGGAGCGCGCTGGTCGGTTGGCCGGCCCCCCGCCGGGATCCGTTCGATCGAATGTTGATCGCTCAGACGTTGGCTCACGATCTGCGAATCGTCTCCGTGGACAGGGCGTTCGACGACTATGTCGTGGATCGAGTGTGGTGAACTCGGTGGACTACACGCCTGCAGCAACCCGGTCCGGTTCGGCGGTACGTGCTTGACGTGCCCGCGCCAGGTCGTAGCTGGCCTGCATCCGCATCCAGTGAACGGCTGTTCCCCAACCGATGTCCTCGAGCGCCAGCGCTATCCTGGCCGAGACGCCCGCCCGGCCGTTCAGCAGGCGCGACAGAGTTCCGCGTTCGCAACCCAGACGCGCCGCCGTCTCCGTCACGTTCCATCCGACCTCGTCCATGCTCTCGCGGATGAGTCCCCCCAGATGCGGCGGGTTCATCATCGAACCGACGCGATCGTTTTCTCGATTGCTCATGATTCCCTCCTGCGCTAGTGCTAGTGGTAGTCGATCAGGTCCACGTCCACGGCTTCGCCGTCCTCAAAGCGGAACGTGACACGCCAGTTGCCAGAAGTGGGACATTTTCGGTTGCCCCAAACACCGCGACCCTGATGGAGTCCGTGAGGACGGCGATAGGGGTCGAGCCGCGATGGATGTCAGGCCTCGGTAACCTCGGGCGACGTGCCTTTCGCGCTACGAACGAAGCCGCGGTCGAATGTGAGCATGGTCTCGCAGTGCGCGGCAGCGCCGAGATGCAGCGCGTCGGCGAAGTCCATGCCCATCTCCGTTCGATCGAGCGCCGCCATGAGCAGGCTCGGATCCTCTACGGTGACTCCCGGCAGTCCCGAGAAGGCCCTTAGGGCTGCCGCGACTTCGTCGCTCGCAAGGCCGTACACGCTACGCAGGACCCAATCGCTCTCGAGCAGGACCGTCGTGCCCACGAAGACGTCGCCCTGGTCGACCGCGGCCTTTGCCTTGGCCGCCTGCCGCGGATCGTCGCCGATCAAGTAGCGGACGACGACGTTGGTGTCAATCGCCTTCATGGCGCCGCCTGGCTTCGGCCAGTACGCCGGCATTCATCTCTTGAACGGTCTTCGGCTTGCCGTCGTAAGCCAGGCTGCCGAACACGTCCTCGGTCCGGGTCTCGGGAAAGGAGGGCTCGGGCTTGAGCAAGACACCGTCGGATGTGCTCTCCACGACGAGGCGCGTTCCCGCCGCCCAGCGCAGCGCGCGGCGGATGGGCTTGGGCAGGATGACCTGCCCCTTGGTCGACAGGGTCGTCGTCAGCGGTTCGGGTGCGGGCATCGTAGAACTCTCCCTGGGGGGTAAGGCGGAAGTAGGATACAGGGTTCGCCGCCTTGAGCCAAGTGCGGCGAGCCGCGCGAACGCACGGGAGGTGTGCCCCGGTCCTTGAATACTGCTTCGCCGTCGTCCGCCGAGACCATGTGCCCAGCAGCCGCGCTCCGGAACGCCGAAGGCGCGCAGGATCTCGATGGGCGCCTGGATGTTCACACCGGGAGTCTCGATCGATTCAGGCGGCGACGTCGACCTGGGCGGCGGTGGTCTGGGGTGGCGGGACCGGGTCGCCGTCGCGTCGCAGGCCCTCAAGATGGAACTCGATCGCTTCGCGCATTTGCTCGATGACTTCATCGCGCGTGGCGCCGGTTGCAATGCAGCCAGGGAGGTCAGGAGCGTATGCCGCGTAGTTGTTGGGAGTTTTCTCGATGACGATGGTGTACTTCACGGGTTCTTGACTCCTTTGAGGCCAGCCTGTCGGAGGATGCTGTTCCAAGTGCCAGGGGGCAGCTCATCGCTGAGTTTACCGGGCACGGTTACCTTGCCCGGCTTGGAGGGATGGCGGTACTGCCGGTGGCTGCCTTTCGTTGCGACGAGCTGCCGGCCGTGGCGCTGGATGGTACGGATGGTTTCGCGGACCTTGAGCATCGGGTTGGAGAGGAGACCGGCGACGGCCGGTGCCGCCGCCGGCTGTTGAGACGCTCCAGGGGGCCGCGCCGCCTGCGGCGCCTTCGCGCCTGCGTTCACCCACGAGCCACCGCGAACGACACGACGTTTCTCGTTTCACGGCTGAACTCCACGGCCACAAGATGGATGGGCTGGCCGAGGCCGCGGTACTTGTCCGCATAGTTCCTGTCCTTCAATTGCGCCATCGCGGCGCCCTCGGAAGCCATCTCGACGACCTTGAACTCGAAGAGGTACACGTTGCCGCCGAACCGTACCGCCATGTCCAGCCGCCCGCGGCTGGTCGCGTCCTCGACCGTCACGTCGAGCCCGAGCGACGCGAAGTAGGAGTAGACGACGCTCGCGTAGAAGCCCTCGTAGTGCGCAATGTCGTTGTTCGTGTACCAGTGGTAGGGAATGCTCGCGAAGAACGAGTGGAATACGTCCCCGAGTCCCTCGATATCGTTCCGGGACAGCAGGTCCTCCAGCCGGACGCTGTTCCTCATCTGGCCCGAGCCATCCCGCACCAGGCGGCGAAGCAGACTGCGGTTCAGACTCTGCCTGACTTCCCGATTCGGATAACCGAGACGGTAGACGGCGCCGCCGGCGAACTCCTCCTCGCCGACGACCGTCAGGTATCCCGTCTGAAACAGCAACGCCTCGGTCGCCATGTCGTCGACGTCGAAGGCCGAAAGCAGATCGCTGCTGGCGAGCATCCTCGCCAGGTCCGGCGACCCGACGCGCCGCTCGAGCAGGGTTTCCACCAAGAACGCCGGCGTGCCCGTCTCGAACCACCAGGCGTCGAACTCCCGCCGGTCGAACAACAGCAGGATGTCGTAGGGGTTGTAGACCTTCCGGTCGCCCAACCAGTTGTAGCCGTTGTACCACTCCCGGATCCGCTCTCGGTCGAGACCCTCGAGCTCGGGCGCGAACACCGTGTCCAGGTCGTCGTCCGTGTACCCGCAGAGCGCGGAGTGGCGCGCGTCGAGGGTGATGTCCTTCAGGTTGTTCAGTCCCGAGAAGAGGCTGACCTTGGAGAACTTGCTGACGCCGGCAAGGAAGACGAAGCGAACGTGTGCGTCCCGGTCCTTGATCACCGAGTAGACGCCACGCAGGTACTCCCGGTTCGCACGGGCGACGTCGGGAACCGCTAGCGCATCCAGAATCGGCTTGTCGTACTCGTCGACGAGCACGACGACCGGCCGGCGTGTCCGGTCGTGAATCCGCTTCAGAAGATCGCCGAACCGCTCGGGGGCCGTCGCGTAGCCCGAGGCGACGCCGGTCCGGGCCTCCACGGCGTCGAGCTGCGCCATCAGGTTGGCGTGCAGGACGCCCTCTTCCGTGAAGTTGCCGCCGCCGAAACTGAGCCGCACGACGGGATGGCGCACGGACCAGTCCCACCGGTCATGGATGTACAGACCCCGAAACAGCGGCTCGGCGCCCTCGAACAGCTCCTTCAGCGTGTCCAGAAACAGGCTCTTGCCGAAGCGGCGCGGGCGCGACAGGAAGAAGTGCGATCCTTCGTCGAGCAGCGCCTGGATCCAGGGCGTCTTGTCGACGTAGTAGTAGCTGCCGCCCTCCCGGATCTTGCGGAACGTCTGAATGCCGATGGGCAGCTTGCGCCTGGATGGAGGCACGCCTACTCCGCCTCCTGCAGATCCACGACCCCCATGCCGTGCCCGGCGCCGCGGTGGGTCGGGGTCTCGGCCAACAGGCCGAGCATCGCTGGTTTCATCGCTACCCTCCCGGGGTGTTGGAATGTAACACCGCCGTCAGCCGACTTCCTCCCGTCTGAAGGCTACGAGCTTGTCCGCCCAGATCGTGCTGCGCAACGACCGCCGCCTGCAGACGGCGATGCGCTCCTCGCGTCTTCCGACGGTCAAGACGCTCGACCGGTTCGACTTCAGCTTTCAGCCGAGCATCAAGCGGGAACAGATCGAGAGCCTCCACGAGCTGGTCTTCCTGGAGCGCGCCGGACCGAAGCGAAGGCCGCGGGCGACCTCTCGCCGCGACTCCCGGTGCTCACCCACTCGGCGCTGCTGATCGTGGACGAGATCATGGCTGCGACGCTCATTCGACCGCCTGCTGCACCACCCCTCCACTCGCGCGTCCGGTGTCGGCCTCCGCTCGCTCCGCTCCCTCCAGCCGACACGGAGGCGCGCCGAGGCCAGGGGGTTGGCGGCTGATCACGAGCCGGTTTCCTGGCGACGCTCTTCGTGGGCGGGGCGGAAGAGGTCCTGGTGCGCTCTCATCCGGTAGCTGTTGCCCCGGATGTTGACGATGTGGCAGTGATGCAGGAGGCGATCGATGAGCGCCGCGGCCATGATCTCGTCGCCAAGCACGCCACCCCATTCCTCGAAGCCCTTGTTGGAGGTGAGCACCGTGGAGGCCCGCTCATGTCGAGCGTTGATCAACTGGAAGAAGAGCACGGCGCCGTCCTGGCTGATCGGCAGGTAGCCGATCTCGTCCACGACCAGCAAGGCGGGATGGGTGAGCACCCGGAGCCGGCGCGACAGGTTGCCTGCAGCCTTCGCCTCGGTCAGCGACTCGATCAGGGCCGCCAGCGTGCCGTAGTAGACCTTGCGGCCCGACTCGGCGGCTGCGATCGCCAGACTGATCGCGAGGTGGGTCTTGCCCACTCCCGGCGGCCCCAGGAGAATCACATTCTCGGCGCGCTCCAGGAAGCCCAGCTCGTGGAGGCTCTCGATCTGCTCCCGCTTGATGCTGGGCTGGAAGCTGAAGTCGAACTGGTCGAGCGTCTTGACCGCCGGCAGGCGCGACGAGCGCATCGCCGCCTGTAATCGGCGGTTGTTGCGCAACACGATCTGGGCGGAGAGCAGCTCCTCGATCGCCTCGGAAGCGGTCACCGCTCCGCCGTCGGCCTGGGCCAGGATGCCGTCCACGGCTTCCAGGGCGCCGGGCATTTTCAAGTCCGCCAGCATCTCTCGCAGCCGAGCCCGCCGATCGCCTGCCGGCGCCTTCATCGGACTGCCTCCGAGTACTCCCGCAAGGATCGCCGCTGCACCTGTACCGCCGGCGCCGCGAACCGGCGCCGAGCCGCCGCCTCGGGCTGCCGAGCGCCCAGACGTCGGTAAGGGTGGCTGGCCAGGGGGCGAAGTGCCTGGCGCTCGTCGCGCTCGAAGCGGTCCACCGGGCGCTCACCCGTCGTGCCATGCCGACGCACATTGGCGGTACCCTCCAGCCAAGACGAGGCCTGCTCATTCAGGTCGGCGTCATTTGTGAACAGCCGGCCGTAGAAGAAGCTCTCCCGCACGTACCGGATCGGCCGCTCCACCTTGCCCTTGGTCTGCGCCCGGTAAGGACGGCACGACCGCGGCACGAAGCCCCAGTGGGCCGCGAACCGCAGAAACTCGGCATTCAGCGCCAACTCGCCGCCCGAGGCGCGGTCGTCCGACACGACCACCGCGCGCATCTGATCGAAGAGGAGCTCCTGCGGCACGCCGCCGAACCGACCAAAGGCGCTCTCGAGCCCCTCGATGAGGACCGGCATCGTCTGCCGGGAGTAGAAACGCAGCCACAAGAGCCGGGAGTAGCCGAGCACCACCAGCAGAGCATGCCGACGTCCCCAGGGCAGCCTGAACGTCCCGAAGTCCACCTGGCCCTGATGGCCCGCCGGAGTCTCGAACCGCACCGGAGCCTCCTGGGGCGCCCGCGGCCGAACCTCCCGAACGAAGTCCCTGACCCGGCTGTAGCCGCCGCCGTAACCGGACGCACGCACCTCGTCGAACAGGCGCTTCGCCGACAGCTTGGGGAACTCCTCAAGCCGGACCTCGATCAACTCCTTGTACGGGTCCAGCTTGTGCGCGACCCGCGGTCGCGGCGAGTACCGAGACCCGCCCGACGACAGGTCCCGGTCCAACTGGCCCGACTCGGTCCACGCGTGGATCGTCCGCCGACTGATGCCGAACCGCCTGGACAACTCGGCCTTCGAGACGACCCGCTCCAGGTAGTGCCTCAACTGCATCCTGATCTCCCATCCGTACATCCATCCGTCGCTCCATTGCCGTTGGCGAAGCCGACAGCATCGACCGACGGAGCGGCTACCGCAAACCGCAGACTGTGCAGTCTTCGGTTGCCACGAATGGGAGATTTACAGTTGCCCCCAACAGCCGTCGCCGTGCGGGCACGCTTCAATGAGGCCAGGGCGCATGCGCCCTGGAAAGCTGGGAGCGCACGGGCGAGCGCGGCCGCGACGTCTCCGCTTCAATGAGGCCAGGGCGCATGCGCCCTGGAAAGTTGGTTACCCGTCGATTACATGGGATGCGGATACCCCGGCTTCAATGAGGCCAGGGCGCATGCGCCCTGGAAAGACGATCGCGCGCGCGGCGGCCACGTCGCGGATCTCCGGGCTTCAATGAGGCCAGGGCGCATGCGCCCTGGAAAGGAGAACTGCCCCAGGATCCGCGCGTTCGTCTTCAGGCTTCAATGAGGCCAGGGCGCATGCGCCCTGGAAAGTGGCGGCCGCGCGCCGTCCGCCGCGGCCCATCGAGTTGCTTCAATGAGGCCAGGGCGCATGCGCCCTGGAAAGCCCATGTTCGGCGTCCAGGGCGGTGCCGACTACTGCCTGCTTCAATGAGGCCAGGGCGCATGCGCCCTGGAAAGGCACCAGATCTCCGTCTCCCGCTGCATCCTCGTGATGCTTCAATGAGGCCAGGGCGCATGCGCCCTGGAAAGTCGCCCGCGAGGCGGAGCCGGAGTCCCGCGTCCGGCACTACGCTTCAATGAGGCCAGGGCGCATGCGCCCTGGAAAGTACCTGCGGGGAGCGAAACGATGACGACCGATTTCATGCTTCAATGAGGCCAGGGCGCATGCGCCCTGGAAAGGACATCTCCCGTGTCGCCGACCGAATCACGTTCTTGGCTTCAATGAGGCCAGGGCGCATGCGCCCTGGAAAGACGCGAGTCGCCTCGCTTGCAGGTGACAGGAAGTTCTGGCTTCAATGAGGCCAGGGCGCATGCGCCCTGGAAAGTGCACGGCAGTTCGCGCGCGCGATCCAGCTCGTCGGCGCTTCAATGAGGCCAGGGCGCATGCGCCCTGGAAAGGAAGCAATGGAGCGACGGAGCGCCGAACGTCACAGCCTCGCTTCAATGAGGCCAGGGCGCATGCGCCCTGGAAAGGCGGGTCAACGAACACCGCTGCACGTCGCCCCAATCCGTGCTTCAATGAGGCCAGGGCGCATGCGCCCTGGAAAGCGCGCCCTCCGCGGACTCGACGACGAGCGAGGTAGTGCTTCAATGAGGCCAGGGCGCATGCGCCCTGGAAAGTCGAGTGCGAGAACGCAGTCCCCGGGTGCGTCGGTGCTTCAATGAGGCCAGGGCGCATGCGCCCTGGAAAGAAGGGCGATCCCGTCCCCGACCGCTGGAGAGCCGGTTGCTTCAATGAGGCCAGGGCGCATGCGCCCTGGAAAGGCGTCCCGTCGGCCACGAACACGGGCGAGTCCACGCCCACGCTTCAATGAGGCCAGGGCGCATGCGCCCTGGAAAGGCGGCGTTACGCGAGGAGCTGGCCGGGCGCCAGGAGCTGCTTCAATGAGGCCAGGGCGCATGCGCCCTGGAAAGTGATCGTGTCGAGCAGCGAGTCGAGCATCTCGATGTGCTTCAATGAGGCCAGGGCGCATGCGCCCTGGAAAGCTGGCGGCGATGGGCGCCCGGATCGTGCAGCTGCAGGAGCTTCAATGAGGCCAGGGCGCATGCGCCCTGGAAAGGGGCGGATAGGCTCGGCACGCCGGCAATCAAGCCGGCTTCAATGAGGCCAGGGCGCATGCGCCCTGGAAAGGCCGTAGCGTTCGCGGTCGTAGGCGAAGCGCGACGCGAGCTTCAATGAGGCCAGGGCGCATGCGCCCTGGAAAGGCCGATCGCTGGCAACCCGACCGCCGGGTCCACGGACTCGCTTCAATGAGGCCAGGGCGCATGCGCCCTGGAAAGACGCCGTACTGCGCCGCGTTCGCGGCGCGTCGGGAGTGGCTTCAATGAGGCCAGGGCGCATGCGCCCTGGAAAGTTGTTAAGCGCCCCGATGTAGGGCGCGTTGTTCGTGCAGCTTCAATGAGGCCAGGGCGCATGCGCCCTGGAAAGTCCCACTGTCCGGCGCCGGCGAGCTGGCAGGCCAGGCTTCAATGAGGCCAGGGCGCATGCGCCCTGGAAAGGCTCAGCGCGTCGATGGCCGGCGCGAGGGCTCGCTGGCTTCAATGAGGCCAGGGCGCATGCGCCCTGGAAAGAAGAGACCGAGCCACCGGCGCCGACGCGGCGGCCGCCCCGCTTCAATGAGGCCAGGGCGCATGCGCCCTGGAAAGAGCCAGACCTGCTTGCTCTCAGTCAGGAACGGCAGGCTTCAATGAGGCCAGGGCGCATGCGCCCTGGAAAGTCGGCGCTGAGGACATCAGCGCGCCGCTGCTGGCCTTGCTTCAATGAGGCCAGGGCGCATGCGCCCTGGAAAGTCGTGGACGCCTACGAGATCTGCGGGCGTCAACTCGCTTCAATGAGGCCAGGGCGCATGCGCCCTGGAAAGCTGGAGGTCGCTCCAGGCGCACCATAAAGCCAGCACGCGGCTTCAATGAGGCCAGGGCGCATGCGCCCTGGAAAGGGGGTGCTCGCAACCGACTGAGCCGCCTACTCTACAGTCTCGACCTGCGAGAGCTGCCTCGAAAGTCGCTTCCACCGACCTCTTGGGTGCTGCTCCATCCCGCGTGGGCGGCCACAAAGTGTCTTGTTGTCAAGGAGCTGCCACCGTTCGAGCGGTGCCAGAGATAGCCAGCGCAGCGGAGCGCTCGCCGGCCGTCGGCAGAGGCCCCACGCGGGCCCTGAGAGCGCTCGATCATACGATCATCGCCGCCCGCTCGGGCTTCTGGTAGGACTTTCCCAGACTCTCCACGCGGAGGTCGACCTGTTCAGCCGGGCCCAGATCGAGAATCAGCACATGATCCTCCGACGGCCGAATGAGCCGGTCGATCTTCGCCGTCATCTCGGCCCGTCGTCTCGCCGTCAGACGGCATTGGAACACGGAGAGCTGCAACCAGCGCCCGAAGCCCTTCATCGTCTTGAAGATCCGCCGCCACCGCTTCTGGTCCGCGATGTCGTACGTCACGATGTAGAGCCGCTCCTTTGCCATCGTTCGCTACCTCGGGAGGTAGTGAGGATACTCCCGCAGCTCGCCCTGGAGGAACCTTGTCAGCAGACGTGCCTGGACCTCGATCAGGCGTCGCATCGTCACGCGGTAACCGAACACGGGATGAGTCGTCTCCTGCTCCAGCCGACGCTCGAACGCGGCGATGAATGCTCGCCGTCCCCGCGGCTTGAGGGCGCAGGCGTTGCCGCTGCGGACGAAGTGAGAGGGGCGCACCTCCCCATTGTTGATCACTTGCACGACGCTCGAGTCCGCCACGGTCGGGCGAAAGGGCTCCATCAAGTCGAGTGCCAAGGCCGGGCGGCCATGACGAGGCCGGTGGTAGAACCCGAAGTAGGGATCCAGGCCGACGGATGAAGCGACGTTCGTGAACGTCCGCGCCAGCAGCGCATAGGCGAGCGAGAGCATCGCGTTCACCGGATCCGTCGGCGGCCTCCGGTTTCGCGTGGTGAACTCGAACTTCTCCATTGCAGACCCGCGCGGCGAAGCCAGCATGCGGTTGAAGAACCGGAAGTAGATCGCCGCGCCATCTCCCTCCATGCCGAGCAACTGCTGAACGCCGGTCGCCGTCGCCGCCTCCGCCGCGACGTGCTTCAGACGACCCAGCGCGCGGTCCTTGTCCGGGCCTTCGCCCTTCTCGGCCCGCCAGTTCCGACGCAGCAGTGTTCGGGCGTTCCGGACCTTGGCCCTCACCAGGCCCCGCGCCAGTTCGAGACATTGGCGCTCGTCGAAAGCTGCCCGATACTGCGCCTCGCGAACGGCGACGTTCCGATGCCCCGTACCGACCGTGTGACCGACGAACCAGCCGCCAGTGGTGAACCACGACACGGGAATCTCCGCATTCATCAACGCATGAAGCGCAGGCGTCGTCACCGAGGCAGGACCGTAGATCGCTACGTCCGAGACTTCGATCAACGGCATCTCCGTCTTCTCGCCTTCCGCGTCGACGACCAGTCGCTCGCCGCTCTTTCGAAGCCTTGCTCGCGGCGTCTGCACGTACAACGGCCGCGCCGGATCGTCCGACGGATTGAGCGGCCTGGGCGGTCCACCGCGTTCGAACAGGTTCGTCTCGTCCGGCAGGCAGATTCCCGCAAGCGAACAGCGAGGGCACTTCGGACTGTCTCGGAGCGGCGGCGGCCGCCGCCCGGCCGCCGCGGCGGAACGCAACCCGGCGATGGCATCGAGAGTCCGGGCCCGAAGCTGATCGTCGAGCACGACGGGCACTCGCTCCCGGGAACCGGCGTACCACAGCGCGCCCTGCTCCACCCGATAGCCGTTGTCCTCGAGGATCATCGCCTGGGCGCACACCTGAACTCGCTCCGGCTCATAGGCGCCGGCCGCCACATGAGGCCGCTTGCCCTTCTTGAAGTCCACGGGCATGGCGACGCCGTCTTCCAGGTCGACCACATCCATCTTCGCGATGATTCCCAGGCGCTCCGAGGACATCGTGACGCCCCGGGCCCTGCCCACCTCGTCGCCGGCGTCCTCCGGCGCCGCCAGCCGGCCTCCTCCCGAATCGACCCGCCGGTGCGAGCGCCTTCCCTCCGCCGTGTCCCCGCTCTCGGCCCACTCGCCCTCGACCCATTCCAGGTAGGCAAGCCGCGGACAGTAGACCCACTCGTTCACCATCCGGGCCGGCACGAGATCTTCGCCGCGCCCCGGAGCCGAGGGAGGCAGGTTCAGGAGGAGTTGGGACTCAGGGGGCATTTTCCTTGGTCATGGCCGCGGGTCCTCCGGCCGGGAGCGGCGTTGCGTCGCGTAACGCGCCGCGCTACAGTCTCGCCGTGAGGATCAGGCACAAAGCGCTGCGAGCGCTGCACGAGCGCGACGAATCAGCTCGGTTACCTGCCAATCTCGTACCAAGGCTAAGGCGCATTCTGTTCCGTTTGCAAGAAGCAACCCACCCACGAAGCGCCGAGGCGCCCGGCTTCCGGCTGCATCCGCTGAAGGGCGACAGGGCCGGTCAGTGGAGCGTTCGCGTCTCCGGAAACTGGCGGGTCGTGTTCCGGTTCGAGGATGGCGAAGTCGTGGACGTGGACCTCATCGACTACCACTAGGTGCAAGGAGCGCACACCATGAACGGCAGGGAAGACGATCGAGTCGGGAGCATGATGAATCCGCCGCACCTGGGCGAACTCATCCGCGAGAGCATGGATGACGTGGGCTGGAACGTGACGGAAACGGCAGCCCGCCTGGGCTGTCAGCGCGGAACACTGTTGCGCTTGCTGAACGGCAAGGCCGGCGTCTCCGCCAGCATGGCGCTGGCGCTTGAAGAGATCGGCTGGGGAACCGCAGTTCACTGGATGCGGATGCAGGCGAGTTACGAACTCGCGCAGGCGCGGCAAGCGCGGGCCGGTTCACGGCAGCGAGTGGCTGGTGCTTCTGCTTGATCCACCCGCTGGACAAGGCCACACCTACGCCTCAGCCTTCGCTGCATGGAACAAACCGCCACCGGAGTGGCTGTCTCCCCCCAGCAGCACCGGGCCCCTCACTGCAACCGCGAACCGCAGGTCCAATCGCGCTGTAGGGCGTCCTCCCCGAGGGCCCACGACGACAC
The DNA here is from genome assembly GCA_022826745.1 of Thermoanaerobaculia bacterium. Lineage (GTDB taxonomy): Bacteria > Acidobacteriota > Thermoanaerobaculia > Multivoradales > Multivoraceae > Multivorans. The sequence goes on from JAJDUI010000004.1 coordinate 55,312, forward strand.
TCTTGACGTTGATGTCGACTGGCCTGGGAAGGCCTCGCCGCGTACATTCCGCCATCACATCGGCCCGAATCGCCACCTCCGCCTCGTCACGCCCCTTCAAGTTGCGTGTGGCCACGTAGTCCGTCTGGCCAATCCACGTGCGCGAAGGGCCCAACAGAGGGTCTCCTTCCGTGACCGGCATGGCCACTAGCCGACTGAAGCGTCCCCCACTTCCGGCCCTTAGGTCCGTGAGCCCTCGCGCCACCTCGTTGAAGCGCTGTACGTTGCGCCATAGTCGACCCGCGTGGCGGTCGGCCGCCCAGGGCGCAATCACGAGCAGCCTCTCGACCGAACCGGGAGCGGAGCCGTCCACAGCGAGAAACACATGCTCATGGTGTCCTGACCGGGCCGGTTGTCCGCCAGTCTCGTGCCCCGAGAAGAGCTTGCCCACCTCGCCTCGGCTGTCCCGCGCCAGCGCCATCAGTGCGCGACGCAGGTGTCCAACCAGGACAGATCGCTCACGCATGTCGTGCCCGCCAGCCGCGCCGAGATCGAACTCAAACACGTCGACTTCCCGACTGACCGGCTCCATCAGACCCAAGCCGCAGAAACGCCCGTCACCGAGGACCAACGGCCCCGCCAACGCCTCGGCGAACTCCAACTCCAGATGCCACAAAGCATGCTTCGAGAACCGCGTACCCTCGGCGAAGTGCTCCGCCCGGGTTCCACGGCGGTCAAAGGGCTCCTTCTGCAGCCGAACCGTCGCCGGCTGGTTCTGAACACCGGCTCGCCGAAGCGATTGGAGCACGAAGAAGACAGCACCGCGTTCTTCACGCTCACGCTCCGCGGCGGACTTGCGGCCGGCATTGCCGGTCCGCCGACGCGGAGCCTCCGACAGCACGACAGGTGTGACGCTCCGAAAGGTCTCGCCCGGCACAGCGAACCGCTCGGCCATCCGAGTGTCAGTGCTCGAGACCAAGCGGCCAAGGCCAACACGACCGGCAAGCTGATCATCATGCACCGTGCCCGCGAAGGCCCACTCCAGGTCACCGATCCGTATCGGGCACTCGGCCGGGATCTCGAGGAGTACACGACGTATGGCGCGGTCAACATGGAGAGAGCCGACCGAGGGAATCGGCAACAACCTCGCTCTCTGTGCGAGATCCTCGGGACCCGCTTCCCTCCCTCGGATCAACCGCTCATACTCCCCGGCGCCCTCGGGAAACGCATCCTGGAGCCTGCGCGTGGCGGCCGCAAGCAGACCTGAAACAAGAGGCGCTGCCGAAACAAGAGGCCACGGCGCGAACCCGCCATCCTCGTTGCGGAGTTCGAAGCTGAGGCGCCGTGGCGGTGCGTCGTAGCCGACCCGGCCGAACAGAGCCTTGGGCGGCTGGACAAAGCGCTGCCTCAACTTTCGCCCTGAACGCTCCGGCCGAAGTCGGCGACGCTTGCCGTCGTACCTGAGTGCGAGGCTCTTGAGCGTGCCTGGGCGAGGCACCGCCACGTCGCCCGAACCTCCTGGAGTTCTCACGGTGCCCGAATGCGCGGCAAGAAGGAGGTCTGCATCGCCTTCGTCGACGATCTCGCCGTGGGCCCAGGCCATGTCGATGCCCCGGCCGAGTTGGTACAAACGATCCGCGATCTCGCAGACCTGCCGGGCCTCAGGAAAACCGGAGTCGTCGAGCTTCCAGACATAGAGAATCGGCTCGCCGGAGTCGAACACGACCGACCGCCACTGCTTGCCAGTGCGGATACTGGCCATTCGGGCTGGATCGCCACGCACCGAGTCCAAGTCGTTGTTGGGAACGAAGAGCTTCACCGGGCGCCCCTGTCGACCGGCCGGAGCGGCAACCCTCGGCGGATGAAGGCACTCAAGCCACCCGAGTGCATCCTGATCCTCGGACCGGACGATCGCACCCCGGGCCGCACCCGCGACGAGGGCCTGAAACAGGCGACCCGGCGAGGGAGGCCAGCCGCGCCCGCCGGCGAATCCGTCCTGCTCGCCGTGATAGCGGCCCTCGCAGAACCATGCCGCGATTACCAGAGCGCGCGGCATCGTCAGCCCTTGGACTTGACCTTCGAGTCTTGGATGGCGAGCTTCTTGTCAAAGGCTACAAGGCGGCTCTTTCCGACACCGAAAACTGCAGCCGCACGTTCCGCATAGTTGAGGGCCAAGGTCTCGTTCAGTCCCACCGGTTCGCGGACGCCAGTGCGTTCGATCAGTTCCCACACGGACTCCCGGTCAGGATCGAGGGTAAGCAGACAACCGGCACGGAGGAAGCCGTCCATCGGCACGGTCGCCGCCACCAGGGAGAGGGCCAGGATGTAGTGTCGAAGGTTCCGGCCGTCCTCCCCATCCAAGCGCCGCAACGCCACCAGATTGACCGTGACGTCACGCCGGGAAGAAAGGTGAACCCGCACCCTCAACTGGCACCAGGAACTGCCGAAGGTGGAGCGCAACCGCAGCGCTTCGGTCATCTGCGAGCAGATCGAGGCTCTCTTGGGTCAGGGGTCTCATCACTGAACGATCTCCTCCTCATGTACTTGGATAATGCTCCTTGCTTGGCCCTCCTTTCCGGGCCAATCCAGGAGCACTACGAATCGGCGGAAAGGCGCACCAGGGACCGGACTCGTTCGCCGTCCAAGGGCAGCGCGGTGAAGCGCGGGTTCCAGCAGAAGGCGTCGCTCGTCCAAGCCAAGGACTCCGTAAGCGTACTCCAGCTTGGTCTCGGGGCTACGGATCGGACGAGCGTGCGTCAGGCCAACCGCAGCCAGGACCTCAACGAAGGGGAATCCCACCATACGGATGGAGTCGTGCCGGTTCGCTGAGAAGCCGTCCTGCAGCGGAAGGTTGTCGCGGCGCCAATCGAGTCGGAAGCTGCTGCTCTGGACTTTGGCCAACGCGAACGGGTCTCGGGCATGTTGGCTAGCTTCAGGCCGACACAGTTCAAGCGCATCGCGCAGGAGAGCCGCCCCGGGGTAACCGGCCGACCCTCCCCAGAACTTGACGTTGTCCCGCCGCGTCGTGTCGCCCCAGTAGTCGACCGGAAGTGCTTTGCCTCCCGGCTCTCGAAGCACCGCCGGAAGCACGTCCGGCTTCCCAGGATCACGGAACGGAAACGGGTGGTCGGGCGGATCGACCTCCGTCTTGCCCCACTTCTCGTTCCACTTCTTCAGACTAGCCGAGGCATGTGGCGCCCGTGCTACTACCCGCGCGGCCTCCAGGAAGCACAGTATCCGGTCAACTGGAGGCTCGTCCCCGTCGGCCGACACGCGGAACTTGACCTCCTCGCCACCAGACCAATCGAACGCTCCCTTCGCGGTGCCCAGGAGAACATCGGCCCCCTCCAGGAGCCCGAGGCACGCGAGGACCTGGCCGGGGTTGAACAAGTCCACAGGCAAAGTCGATTCAGCCATTTCGCTCACCGTTCTCCGGCTTTGCCGACCGGGAGGCGCTCTGATCCGCGGCTCGGAGAATTGCCTCACGCCAGGCGAGCCCCCAAGGTCCGTAGCGCCCTTGCAGCTTGGTGAATCTCAACGCCGCGTCGCCAGCCTTGATTTCGAGAAGGGAAGGTGGTCCGGTCTCGCAGCCATCGGGCCGGATGAGCGGCCGGGCATGGCCGTGGTGGGAAGCGATCAGGTGCAAGACCAATTCCCGGGTTTCGGCGGGCAGTTCCCGCGTCTCGGCTTTGAGAAGCGAGCCGAACTCGTGCCGATAGCCTTCAAGAGCCCACCAGTTGCCGCCCCCTCCCGTCTTGGCGTAGACGCGGCCGTCCTTTGGAGCGTTCATCGCTCGCTGCCATCGAGAGGCGGCCTTTCCTTCATCGTGCAGCCGCGCCGCCTCGGCCAGCGCTTCTCTTTCCGACTGCGGAAGATCGAGGCGACAAGCGATCGCCCGAACCCGAGCAACCACCGCCTCCGTGTGCTCGGCAAGCACCTGAACTCTGGCGCCAGCCGACCGAACGTCCTCGTTCAGCGGCTCGTCCGCCCAGGTCAGAACGGCAAGCCCACGGACCGGCGTTCCACCAAGGTCCACGCGAGTCTCGAAGGTGCGGAAGTGGCGCCAGTTGTCGCTCGGCACCGGCTCAACGAGACCCTCGCCATCGTCGGTGCGGACAACTTCCTGGACTCGAAAACCGATGACGGGCGCAGCGTCAGGGGCCTGCCCCTGCGGTAGGTCTTGCCAACCACGGTCGGAATCGGCGGTTGCAGTCATCTTGTCCTCTCGCTCGTTCAGCATGCCGTCCCGCAGGCCGCCGATGCGCGAATCCACTACGAGAAGAGCACCCGGCAGCAGAGACTCCCTCCACTTCCGCTTCAGCGCATCCCGTTCCTTCCGGGCAGCGACGCTCAACGCCTTGACAGGCGCGGCCATCGTCCGAAGCTCGGACCATCTGATGCTCCCTCGGTGGCGATGCCCCCGATCCAGCAAGACGCCCACGATCTCGGCCCCGTCCACGAGCGGAGAATCGGCTTGCTGGCTCTTGGCCAGCCTTGCCGCCCGCTTGAGGAGCCATTCGAGAACTCGGCCTGTGCCGGCCTCCAGCTTCTCCGTGGCGTGAATGGGTGCCGCGCGAAAGTACTCGGTGGCCAACGTTGCGGACAACGTGACGTCGTCATCCACTTGAACCGAGGGCAGGTGCGCCCGCCAGACGACCTCGGTCCGCGGCTCCTCAACCTCCTCCCACCCCCGCAGCCAAGGCGCCACCTCGGGCCGGCCTTCATGCTGGTCAAGAGACGTCATGGCCCATGCATCGAGCAGCGGCCGCGTGAGTTCAGGATGCAAGGGAGCTTTCGTGGTCGCGACACGAACTACCTCCGGATACCGCTCCTTCAACTCGACCGTTGACGCGGGACTGGCGTCACACCGGTCGCTTCCGCCCAGAGGCCGGAGGCGCTTCAGCGGCGCCAACCATCGCTCAACCGCCTCCGCCGCCCGCTTCTCCCTCTCGGCCTTGTTTCCAGAGAACAGCGCGCTGGCCGGCTGGGCCGAGAACACGTCAACCCTGGCGCTACGGTCCTGGCCACCGCGGCGGTTCACCCTTCCCAGGCGTTGGACCATCCGCTCGTACGGCACCAGGTCGCAGACGAGATGGTCCGCATCCAGATCCACACCGACCTCGCCGGCCGACGTCGCCACCAGGACCGCTGGCGCCTCCCGCTCGAGGCGTGAACCGCCCAGGAAACCCCGCTCTTCGAGCCAGCCCTCCAACTCGGTCCGCTCATGCACGCGGCGTTCGCCGACAAGCAACTCCGTCGCCCAGTCCCGCGACGTACGGTTCTCGCCCGAACCACGTCGGCACTCCTTGTCGATGCGTGCCTTGACATCGACTGCTACCTTGCGACTGTTGCTGTAGACGATGATGCGAGCACGCTGGCCCTCCGGTGAAGCTCCGATCTCCACAGTTCGCTGCGCGAGCTTCTCGGCCAGCGCGCCTGAGTCCTCGACCCTCTCAACGAGTAACCGCTTGTCGGCGTTGAGGCGGTCACAGACCGTTTGCTCGGAACGATCCTCGTCGAGCAATGTGAACACGTCCCGGTCCTCCAGACTCGCTGACTGCCGTCCGGTAGCTGACAGCGACATCAGCCGAAACGGCGGCGTCACCGCTCCAACATCGACCACCGGGCCGAGCTTGTCGTCACGGTGGTCGTCGACCTGTCGAAGCAGAGCTTCAAACGGGGGACAAAGGTGCGCCTCGTCCAGCACCACCAAGGCGTCGGCCCCGAGCAGGCCCGCAAGGTAGGGGCGCATACCCTTGGAGACACCGTAGCCCCGAAAGAGCAGCCGGGAACCGATCATGTCGACTGTTCCGACCACGATCGCCGGAACGGACGGATCCTCCTGCCAAGCCCGGTTGTCCGCGAACCCGCCGCGAAGGGTCGAGATCGGAAGGCCTCCTCCTCGCTCGGCCACGCCAAGCCCCCTCGCCAGGTCCTTCGGCAAGTTCTGACGAAGACGCTCCGCATAGCGAGTCGCCTGGTCCACCACGGCCCGGCGATCCACGACGTATACCAGCCGCCTCGGCAGCTTGGCTCCTTTCCCAAGCGCGATCAGCCACAGCGCCATTACCGCCGTCTTCCCCAGACCCGTCGGTACGTCCACGGCATCGGGCAGTTCCCCTTGAAGCAGGCGGTCAAGGAGCCGTTGCTGCCAGCGGAACGGTCGATGACACTCGCCATTGTCGGCGGTCAGGGTCTCAAACAGATCCGCCAAGGAGTCGGCGTCAGCCGACCTGTAGCTGCTTTCGTTCATTGGGGGCAACCTTCGGTGAAGGCGGCACGGACACTACACCCACGGAGTCACTCACCATCCAGCCACGAGCCAAACAGAAACGCCCCCACCAGGGCGGCCGCCAGACAAACCGGGCAACCGCCCGCGAGGCCGCCGCAACAGTCCTCGTCGGCCGCCGGCGGCTCGGGACGCCGCGCGAGCCGCTCCTCGCGTTCCGGCGGCGCGACCACGGTCCAGACGACCAAGGCAACGAAGAGGACGACGCTGACGACCGCGGCGGTGGCAAGCATGAGGAGGGGCTCCGGAGTACGTTCCCGTCGAATCCAGCGGGCGAGAAAGAGATTAGCGCCTCCCAGTCTCAGAACCTGACACCGGCGCCGCAGACCGCCCCGTAGACCGCGCGGAAGCCGTTCAGCGATACTGCTCGATCGCCCGTTCCAGGCGCTCCCGCACCATCTCGACCAGTTCCGGCGGCGCCAGGACCTCCACGTCCGGGCCGTACCTCAGAATCTCGCTCAGCAGTTCCTCGACCTCGGAGTAGGGCACGGTCAGTTCCAGGCGGCCGTCCGGCAACCGGTGCGCCGTCTGCTTGCCATGCCAGCGTTCGTCGCCGACCCATCGGGCGCGCTCGCGCCGGAAGCGCAGACGCGCGTAGCCCCGGACCGGGCCGCTGAACAGGCCGTAGCCGGCGCCGAAGGTGTCGATCATGTCCTTCTCCTGCACCTCGCGGGCGGCGGCGTCGAGGACTTCCGGCGCCGCCATGCGGTCCACGGCGAAGGTCCGCAGGGATCGGCGGTCCTCGTCCCAGCAGTCGAGGTACCAGTGGTCGCGATAGTGCACCAGCCGTTGCGGCGACGTGGTGCGCTCCGTCGTCTCGCCGGTCGATCGCGCTTCATAGGTGAACGCAAGCGGCGGCGTTCCACCACGGCCGTTGCGATCGTCTCGAAGCCTCTCGCAACTACGTCCCGGCCGTGCGCGGGCAGGATGCGGAACCGGTGCGCCGGAAAGCGTTCGCCCCGGCGACTGCCGCGGTCGAGGATGGCCCGGAAGCGGCTTCGGAGCGGAGCGATGAGGTCTTCGAACAGGCCGGGCTGGACCCGGCTCAGCAGTTCGTCCATGACCAGCAGGGCCTCCAACTCGTCCCTGCGGAACCACAGGCCCGGCAACTCGAACGCGCCTGCCTCGCGGTCGTAGAACCAGCCCCGGCCAGGCGCGTTCGCGATCGGTGCGCCCAGGTGGTCGCGCAGCATGCGGATCGTCCGGAACAGGGTCGAACGCGAGCATTCGAGCTCGGCCATCAGGTCGCCGGCCGAGGCGGGATGCCGCCGGGAGTCCAGCACGCGATGAAGCGCGACCATTCGCTCCATCCGGTTCACGATCTGCTTCCCGGAAGCGCCCTCACATCCCCCATACCGAGATCACGGCATTCTCGACCGGCTCCTCCCGCCGGAAGATCTTCTCTCGCCACGGTCGATCCTCCGACCGGTCGAAGACCACCAGGTGCCCCTCGTCGGCCGCGCAGCGGTCCATGTAGGCGGCAGTCTGTTCCAGACCCTCGTTGATCGTGCGTTCCAGGCTCTTGCGCAGAATCTTGCACTCGATCACGAAGCGCTCCGCGCCTCCCGCGGCACGGGGCCAGACGACGAGGAGGTCGGTGCGGCCACGGCCCAAACCGTACTCGCGTTCGATCCGGCCGCCGCTGTTGACGATCCGCTGCAGGAACGCCTGCAACAGGAGTTGCGGGCCGGCTTCCAGGTAGTCGAAGCGCGGAATCCAGTGCTCGGAATGCTCGCGGAAGAACTCCTGGAAGGCGGTCAACAGCCGAGCGAGGTCCAGCCCGCCGTCCTCGTTCGCATACCAGGCGGCATCCTGCACCAGCCCTTCCTGGGCGGCCAGGGTCAACTCGCGCGGGACGACTTCGGCATAGATGGGGTTCGCGATCCGCAGCGGTCCTCTCCGCGCGATCAATCCCAGGTCGCGCACGTACTCGGTGTCGCGGGCGGAGAATTCGCGCTCGTCGCCGCCGGAGAGCAGCGGGCCGACGACCCGCCGCACTCGCTCTTCCCGGAGCTTGTCGCCGAGCTGGTCGAGGTGTGTTTCGCGGCTCAGGATGAGATTCTCCTGCGCCTCCAGAACGGCCTCCTCCGTGACGGGATCCGCGCCGTAGCGGCCGTCGTCGTCGCGGGGGCAGGCCCGGTAGGCGAGGGCGTTCACGAGCCAGGGCTGGCCTTGCGTCTGCCGGAAGACCGCCGCCGTCGCCGCGGCGTTGAACTCCTGGCCGGTCTCCGACGTGTGCTGCGCCAGCAGGGAGCGCACTTCGTTCTCGGTGAAGTCGCCGAGCGTGAGCGACTCGGCCTTGATGTTGAACGCGCTGCCGCCGGTGATGATCTCCTTCCCGGCGCCGGAGTGGATGCGATAGTCGCGCACGTCGCGGACGCCGCAAAGGACGACGCTTTGGGGAAAGTGCGCCGGACGGTCGGGATAGCCGGCCCGCAACTGGCGCAACACGGAGATCAGCGTGTCGCCGACCAGTGAGTCGACCTCGTCCAGAAGAAGGACCAACGGCTTCGTATCCGACTCGGACCAGCGCGTCAGCACCGCGCCCAGCGCGCCGTGGGGGCCGGCGCTGCCGAGCGCCTCGGGCCAGATGGTGGCCAGCGATTCGTCTCCCACCGTGATGCGCGCCGCGTTCGCCAGCCCGTGGAGAATGGCGCGCATCGCCTCCTCCGTGTCTTCACGCGCCGCTTGACCGGCCTCGACGTTGACGTAGACGCAGCGAAGGTCGCCGCACTCTCCCTGGTTCAGGAGAGCCCGGAGCGCCAGGAGCGCCGTCGTCTTCCCCGTCTGCCGCGGCGCGTGCAGCACGAAGTACCGCTCGTCACGGATCAGCGTGAGGACGTGGCCAAGACGCAGCCGCTCGAGCGGCGGCACCTGGTAGTGCTTCGCGGGATCGGTCGGTCCCGTCGTGTTGAAGAAGCGCACGTCCGAAGTATCGCACTCCGGGCGCGTCCGGCCGCTGCGCCGGCCGTCAGGGCTCAGTAACCTCGGGCGCCGCGCCCTTTGCGCTACGAACGAAGCCGGGCTTCGGCCAGTACGCCGGCATTCATCTCTTGAACCGTCTTCGGCGGGCCCTCATAGGCCAGGGTGACCCGCCCCTTCGTGGACAAGGCGGTGGTCAGCGGGACTGGATCGGAGGTCAAGTCAACCGGCCTTGTAGGCTCTGACGGGCAATCTTCAGTTTCCAGGGTAGCGAGTTCCAGGCGCTCGGCGGCGTGGTCGATGTCGAAGCCGACGACCTCTCCGCGTGCGTCGAAATCAACGTTGAGACCCTCAGTAATCTCCCTCGTTTCGACGCTCGGTTCGCTCTTGAACTCGACGTAGAGGCTGTCGGTTTCTGGGTAGTAGTGCATCTTCATGGTTCGTCCTCTCGGTTGAAGTAGCGAGTCGTCTTCATCGGAGAGACAGGGCCTAGTCGATGCCGCTGCCGGGCTGTGCCGAGCCATCCACCCGGATCAACAGGACGTCGATGTCGTGGTACTGCTGGTGGCGGATGGATGAGGCGTAGTGGCGGAGCAGCCGGAGTGGTGTTTCCTCTCCGACGCTCGGAGCCCCCTCGCTGAGCATGACCAGTTGGTCTTCGATGTTCGCTTCGTCGGTCGTCGCCAGGAACTCCAGGTCGGCGGCGTCGCCGTCGCTTCCGGCGATGACCAGCAGGCGGCGGGCGGAGCCCCCCTCGTCCTCCTTTCCGCGAGTGAGGATCTGCACGGTCTCCTCGCCCACGGCGCGCAGGCGGTGCTCCATTTCCTCGCCCCAGCCCTTGCGGGCGGCGAACTTGACCATGAACTCGTCGATCTCCGACCAGATCCCGGGCGTGATGCGCGTCTTCAGGCGCGATCGCCGCCCGCCCATCAGTTCCTCGAACATGGCGAGCAGGATGACGGTGAAGCCTCCGACGGTCATGCCGTTGCCGAGAAGTTCGGCCCAGATGCCCTGGAAGCGCTCCGGATAGACCCAGTCCAGTTGGAAGGCGAGCCCGATCCAGAACGCGACGCCCACGACCAGGCCCTTCCGGAAGTCCAGGCCCTCCTGCACCAGGATCTTCATCCCGAAGATGAAGATCAGGGCGGCGATGATGATGTAGTACGCGGCGACGACGGGTCCCGGGATCGCGACGATCACACTGATGACCTTGGGCAGGAACGCGAGCGACACGAAGACGAGCCCGACGCAGACGCCGATGCGCCGCGCGGCAACGCCCGTCAGCTCGGCAACGCTGATGCTCATGCCGTAGGTCGTGTTCGGCACCGTTCCCGCGAGGCCGGACAGCAGGTTGCCCACGCCGTCGGCGGAGATCGCGCCCTGGATGGAGCGGAAGTCGATCGCGCGCGGCTTGCGCCAGGAGACGCGCTGAATCGCGATCGCGTCGCCGAGCGTGTCCAGCGCTCCGACCAGCGTCACCATGATGAAGGATGGCAGGAGCGCCCAGAACTCGGGCCGGAAGCTCAGGTCGATGCCGGGATAGGCCAGCTTCGGCAGCCCGATCCAGGCGGCCTCCGCGACCGGCGACGTGTCGTACATGCCGAATCCCAGCCTGGCGGTCAGGCAGCCCGCGGCGATGCCGATCGCCGGCGCCCACAGGCGGAGCGCCCCGGACGACCGAAGCGGGATGAGGATCATGACCAGAAGCGTCACCCCGGCGATGACGGGGCCCGCGCCGGGCGAGACATCCGGGGGCACTTCCCCCAGTTTGCGGACGATGACGGGCGAAAGCGATACCGGGATCAGCAGCAGCACGGTGCCGGCGACCGTGGGCGTGAAGATCCGTCGCAGGAGAGCCATCCGCGCGGCCAGGACGAACTGAACCAGCGCGGACGCGATGATCAGCGTCGCGAGCATGGCGGGGCCGCCCTGCTCCAGCGCGGTCACGCTCACCGCGAGGAACGCGGCCGTGCTTCCCATCACCAGGATGTAGCCGGCGCCGATGCGCCCCACCTTGCGCGCCTGGATGACCGTGGTGAGGCCGCCGATCACGAGCGCCGCGCAGACCGCCCACGACAGGTAGTCGTCGCCGGCCCCGGCAACGGTGATCATCACCGTGGGCGTCAGGATGACGCTGGCGATGCAGAGGACGGCGTACTGGAAGCCGAGCCCGACGGTGATCGGGAGGGGCGGCCGTTCGTCCGGTTCGTAACGGACGTCCTGGTGGTGGGTCGGCGGACTCAGCGGGAGTACTCCGGTGGAGTTGGCGAGAATAGTCGCTCTTCATCGCGTCGAGAACGGACTTCCCGAGCTCGGGTTCGACCTTGAAGTCCACGCCGATCACGGCATCCAGCAAGGATCCCCAGGTTTGACCAGCCAACTCCACCGCTAGAGTACGCACCGTGTCCGTCACCGCCTCCCGACCGAACTCGGACATCCCGGCCTGCTACGTCGACGGCTACAACGCGGCCCGGACGCTGGATCCGGACCTGGCGGAGCGCTACATCCGCTACACGACCCTGGGCGATCCGCTGGCCGACCGTGCGGTCGAACAACTGGCGGCGATCGTGGAACCCCGGCACGTTCACGGCACGATCGCCAGGACCGTCGACCGCTACTACGATCCGCCAAAGGACACGTCGGAGGCTCTTCGGGAGCTCATCGAATCCTCGGCCGTCGTCCCCGACTGGTTCGACTCCGAGGTCGCCATGAAGGCCACCAGGGCCTTCCTCCGCAACTCGGACATGGTCCTTGGAGCGCTCGTGGGCGGCGCCATCGTCGAGGGCTTTTCCACCCTGATCAGCAAGTCGTTCCGTATCCGCAGCCGGATCATCCTGAACGGCGTCCGCAGGCTCAAGCAGAACACCCTGCAGTTGACCGAGCAGTTCATGCCGGGTGGACAGGAGCCCGGCGGCGACGCCTGGAAGCTGAGCCTGCGCATCCGCCTCGTGCATGCGCAGTCGAGGATGCTGCTCAGGCAGTCCGAAGAGTGGGACGAGCCGGAACACGGGCTGCCGCTCAGCGCGGCGCACATGCTGCTGGGCGCGGCCGCCTTCTCGGGCCGTCTGATGGAACACGTTTCGCGTCTGGGGGGCGACTTCAGCCAGGAGGAGAAGGAGGCCTACGTCCACGTCTGGAGATACACGGGGCTGGTCATGGGGATACCCGAGACCATCATGTTCCGTGACCACGCTTCGGCGTGTCGCATCTTCCGGATCGCGGCCATGTGCGAACCGCCGCCCGACGACGACGCGATCATCATGGCCAACAGCATCATCAACAGCGCGCCGATCCTGCTCGGATTCACGGAAACGAAGGAACGCCGTGAGATGGCGGCGTTCATCTACCAGGTATCGCGGGAGCTGATCGGCAATGACCTCGCCGACTCCTTCAAATTCCCGAAGTCGAGGTTCGTCAAGCAGGTACCACTGCTGTTCCTGAGGAACAAAGCGGAGAAGGCGGCCCTGAGACTGTTTCCCCGTCTGCTGGCGAATCGGTTGAGAAAGCGGTTCAATGCGCTGCTGGACGCGTCCGATCTCGGCGAGATCGAGCACTCGTACGCGTTGCCGACCACTCTCCACGACGAGGACTCGCGGGACTGGTAGCTTCGGCGGCATCTCCTGGCGGGTGGATGTTCCGTGAGGTCAGGAGGCGCCTTCCCCGCTTTCGACGTGGGCCTTGATCGCCTTGAGGTCCTTCTCGGCGCCTTCCTAAAAGGCGTTCCGGAGCATCTGCGGCAACCACTTGCCCAGCAGGTTCTTGGGCCACGTTTCGAGTCGGAGTTCCACCTGCGTCGCCCCCCGGTCGGGGTACGGAGTTAGCGTGTAGGTCGAGTGCCAGAGAACCCCGGCGCCGTCCGACGTGTATCGTACTCGTTGGCAAGGGACCGACTCGGTGCACTCGATCACGTTCCTGTGCACCTTGGCGAGCTTCTGCAGCAGCACCTGCACGGCGTTCCCTTCCCGGTTCTCCCGGAAGCGCGCTCCGACACCCATCGTCTCGTCGGAGACGAACTCGACGCTCGTGATTTCAGGGATCGCATCGCCGTGCCGGCCGCCGTGAGCGACGGTGGCGAACACCGTTTCCGGGTCCGCCTCGATGGTGCCAGTGGCCCTGGCCAGGAGTACTGGCAGCGCCTCGGGGCTGTCGATGGCACTGGAGTCCTGCCCCTGGGGGAACTGCCTTGGATCGCTCATGAGCGCTTCCTCGCGTGATGTCTGGTCGTTTGCTGGCCGCTTGCGAACGTCCGCCGTCCATGGGCTGACAACGCCGACCGCGATGTTGTTTCGATTCGGCGGCTCCGTAGACCGGGGCTCCAACCTGAGCCTCCGAGCCAGGGATGCGATGCCGAGAACGAACATCCTCCTGGCAACGTCCGTCCCCTGGCAGAAATGGGGGCCCTGGCCGAAAGGCATGTAGGCATGCGCCGGACAGGCGCGATGCGAATCGTCGAGCCAGCGTTCCGGCCGGAAGTCCGAGGGCCGGTCCCAGTGCTCGGGATGGTGGTGCAGGGACTTCACCGCCGCGTGGACCAGCGTGCCCTTCCGGATCAGGTGGTTGCCAAGCATCCGATCCTCCGTGGCCTCCTTGGGCAGCGATATGGATGTGGGCGGGTCGATTCTGAGCACTTCGTTGAAGACGGCGTTGATGTACGGGAACCTGTCGGGGTCGGCGCTGGTGGTGTGTCCCGGCTTCAGTGCATCGTCCACTTCGCGCTCGACCTTCGCTCTGACGCCGGGATTGCGGGCCAGATAGTGGATGCCGAAAGCGAGCGCGCTTGTGGGCCCGTCGATCTGGCCCGTAAGCAGGATGATCAGTTCGTCCCGAATCGCCTCGTCGCAATCCAACGCCGTCGGGATGTCCTCATCCGTGGCCCGCGCGTACTTGGTGGCGATGTCTCTGCCCTGGTAGCCGGTGTCGCGGGCTCTCTGCAGGGCGCCGTAGATCGCTTCGTTGACGAGCGCCACGCTTTTCCGCCCGCTTCGCAGCGCCGGCAGAGGCAACGACTTGAGGCGTCTCGCTCCTCGCAGGAGGTCGATCAGCAGGTACAACTGGGCGAGGCTGAGTGTGTCCTCTCCCAGTTGGCGGGGAAGCTGGATGCCTCGGCCGAGCACGATCTCGACGACTGCGTCCCAAACGAAGCGATCGAATTCGTCGACGAGGTCGACGACATGGTCGGAAAGGAGGCGGTCTCCCATGAGTTGGGCCTTCTCGGCGACGATCTCCGCGTAGTCGCCCGCCGAGTCCCGCGCAAACGTCGACGCCATGAGGTCGCTTCTTCGACGGTGCTCTTCCCCTTGGTGCAGGGCGATCGAGCCGTACTTGAAGTCATCCGTCAAGTCGCCCGGGAACCAGGGTCGAAAGTAGGCCTGCTGCGTTACCAGGACTTCGTGGATGAGCTCGGCGTCGAAGACGACGCAGCAGTTCATGAAGGGAAGCTTGTACGAGACGATATCTCCGTATTCGCGACGGAGTTCGTTCATGAAGTTCGTGAAGTCTGTTGTCCGTTTTCGGAAGTTGCGGAGCCGGCGGCCTCGCGGACCGGGCGGCGGTTTCCCGCTGCGCTTCGCCATGGCGGCCGCGCTCTTAGTTCCGGGGGCAAGCCGATCGCGCGGCGCCAGGTGTGAAGGGCATGGCGGACTCCAGTGCTCGGTTCCGGCCAGGCGAGCCTGGGTGAGCGCGCCCGACTCTAGCGGAACGACACGCCTGGTCGATGCCGATTGGCGTCGAGTCCTGGCCGGCGGCTGGCCGGGCCGTCGCCCGGCGGTTCGGACTCGGTCCCGGAACCGACGCCGGGTCTTCCCGCCATGTGGCATCATCGGCGGCTGTTTCGAGACACCGACAGGGAGCGGAGGCGCGAATGGGCAGGTACGGTCTGACGGACGAGGTGATCGAACTCCGCGAACGGATGCGGGAGTTCATCGACGGTGAGGTCATTCCGGCGGAACCGGAGCTGGAGTCGGAGTCCGGGGAGGACCGCACCCGGGGCCGTCTCGCCGAACTCAAGGCCCTGGCCAAGCAGCGGGGCCTGTGGGCTCTGGGGCATCCGGCGGAGATCGGCGGCGGCGGCCTGCCGCTCATGCCCTTCGTCTACCTGAACGAGATCATCGGCCGTTCGCACTACGGCCAGATCGCCGTCGGTTCCGCGTCGATGCAGGACTCGATCATGCTCCACCTGTACGCCAGCGAGGAACAGAGGGAACGCTGGCTGAAGCCGCTGGTGGCGGGCGACATCTACCCCTCGGTTGGTCTTACCGAGCCGGAGGTGGCCGGCTCCGATCCGACCCTGATGCAGACGCGGGCGGTGCTCGACGGCGACGACTGGGTGATCAACGGCCACAAGTGGTTCACGAGCGGCGCCAGCCGGGCCGCGTTCACGACCTGCTTCGCGCTGACCGAGCCGGAGGCTCAGGGCCACCGAAAGTTCTCGTCGATCATCGTGCCGACGGACACGCCCGGCTACGAGATCGTGCGCGCCGTGCCCACGATGGGCACCACGTCCGGCCAGCACTGCGAGGTGCGCTACAACGACGTCCGCGTGCCGAAGGACAACCTGCTCGGCGGCCGCGGCGAGGGCTTCGTCATCGCGCAGCGCCGCTTGGGCCCGGGGCGGATCTTCCACTGCATGAGGTGGCTGGGTCAGGCCCAGCGCGCCTTCGAGTTGATGTGCGAGCGCGCCAAGTCCCGCTGGGCGCATGGCTCCTACCTGTCGGAGAAGGGCGAGATCCAGCGCTACGTCGCCGAGTCGGCGGCCGAGATTCAGGCCTCCCGGTTGATGACCCTGGACGCCGCCGAGGCGATGGACCGTGGCGAGCAGGCGCGGGTCGAGATCTCGCTGATCAAGTTCTGGGGAGCGCGGATGCTCCACAACGTGATCGACCGGGCGATCCAGGTGCACGGAGCACTGGGGGTGACCGGCGACACGCCGCTCGAGAAGATGTACCGCGAGGCGCGGTACGCGCGTCTCTACGACGGCCCGGACGAGGTCCACCGGATGGTCGTGGCGCGGCGCATCCTGCGCGACCCGCTGGGCAGGGTGCCGTGGGGCACGATCAACGGTGGCGAGAGCTAGCGCGGCGATCCTCGCAGTTCTCGGTCTGGGCTGCGTGAGTCCTCCGCCGATGACCGCCCAGTTGCGCGCCGCCGCCGCCGCGGTCGAGATCACTCCGCCGGCCGGCTCGCTGCTCTACGGCTACGGCGCGCGCGGAACGAACCGGTCGGAAGGAGTCCACGACGGGCTCTACGCGCGGGCCCTGGTCCTCGAAGCGGGAGGCGAGACCGCCGCGCTCGTGACGCTCGACCTCGGCTCGATCCGCAAGGAGAACACGCTGCCGATCCGGCAGGCGGTCCTGGAAGCCGCCGGCTTCGACCACGTGCTGCTCAACGCTTCCCACACGCACTCCGCGCCGCTGTTCGAGGCGGACTTCCCGAGCGCCGATGGCCCGTGGGTCGAGGAACTGGAGCGGAAGATCTCCGGCGTCGTCCTGGAGGCGCATGCCGCGCTCCGGCCGGCGCGCGTCGCGGTGGGCTGGGGCCGGGCGAGCGAGGGGCACAACCGGCGCCGGGTGCTGCCGGACGGCAGCGTCGAGATGTTCTGGCGCAACCGCGAGCGGCTGCCCACCGCGCCCCTCGACGACTCGGTCGGCGTGCTGGCGGTGGACGGGGCGGACGGCGAGCCGATCGCCACGGTGGTCAACTTCGCCGTTCACCCGGTCATCCTGGGGCCCGAGAACATGCTCCTCTCGGCCGACTATCCGGGCGCGATGGCCGCGCTGGTCGCCGAGCGGGGCGGCGGCGTGCCGATGCTGCTGCAGGGCGCCGCCGGCGACATCAACCCGTTCTGGGACAAGACGCCGCCGTCGGAAGGCGGCTTCGAGCAGGTCCGGATGGCCGGAGAGCGGCTGGGTCAGGAGGTGCTCCGCGTCCGCGCCGACCTGGCCGCTGCGGACGCCTTCCACGATCCGGCGACGCTGTCCGTGAAGCGTCACCTCGTGACGCTCGATCCGCGCTGGGACCTGGACTCGCCGGTGGTGGAGGAGGGCTTCCGGCGGCACGGACTGGAGGCGTCCCTCCAGAGGTATCGCGCGCGCTTCCCGCGTGAACGGGAGGCCGAGGTGAACACCCTGGTCCTCGGCGAGGTCGGCGAAGGGCAGTTCGCGCTCGCCACCTTCCCGGGGGAGTTCTTCGTCGAGCACCAGCTCCGCCTGCGGGCCGCGACTCAGATGCCCCACGTCTTCTTCGCCGGCTACACGAACGGCGAACTCGCCTACTTCCCGACGATTGCCGCCGCCGCCCAGGGTGGCTACGGCGGGCGGGAAGCCACGATCGTCGAGGTCGGCGCCGGCGAGAAGCTGGTCGACCTGGCGGCGGTCTCGATCCTCGAACAGGCCGGCTGGCTGCACGACGCGCCGCCGTAGGAGGCGGGCAGTGGCGCCAGGGCTGCATTCCGACTGGAACGTGCTGGACTCGATGCGGCCATGGCGGCACGGTCGCCTCGCCGTTGCTCGCGGCGGGCCCCGGCTCCTACCGAGGGGTCACCGTGGCCGGAATGGCGCCACTGAATCCGCCGACTCCCAGGCCGGGCTCGGTCGGCAGGTCCCGCTCCACCGGCTCCAGCCGGCGCCGTCCGGCCACCGCGGCCAGCGCCGCGACGATCAGGTTGGTGGCCAGGTCTGCCCCGCGGCACTCCTTCGGACCGAAGCTGAACGGGACGAACCGGTCGACGGGGCATCCCGGACCCTCCAACCATCGCTCGGGCCGGAAGGCGCCGCCGTCTCCCCAACTCTCGGGGTCCCTCTGCATGACGTGGAGAACGACATCGACGCTGGTTCCCTTCGGGACGAGATAGCCGCCGAGCGTACAGTCCTCCTCCGCCCGCCGCGCCACCAGCAACGGCGCCGGAGGGTGAAGCCGCAGGAGCTCCATGGCGACGGCATGCGTGAACGGGAGCCGTCCGAGGTCGTCTCCCTGAAGCGGGCGGTCGCCGACCACCTGGTCCACCTCGGCTTCCATCCGTTCGCGAACCTCCGGGCGGTCGCGCAGGTAGAACTGCGCCAGCGTGAGAATCTGCACCGGGCCGTCCAGGGCGGCGAACAGCATGGTGTACACCTCGTCGCGGATCTCCCTGTCGTTTGCGAAGCGCCAGCCGGACTCCTCGCGTTCCGTTGCCTGCACGAGGTGGCAGATGAGCTCGGGCCTGGCTTCCGCCGACGCTCTAGCCGCCCCGATGGCTTCGCGGGTCGCATGGTCGAGCGGCCGGATGGCCCTGCGGGCCTTCAGGTCGTGCGGCAGGGGAAGTCTCCGCAGTAACTGGAATCCCGGCAGCACGCTCAGCATGAAGGTCAGTTTCACCGCCTTCAGGGAGGGCCGGACGATGGCCGGATCGAGTTCGGGGCCGCGGCCCAGGAGGCTCGTCGTGACGCCGTTCCAGGTAAAGCGCTCCATCGTCCGCGGCAGGTCGACGGTCCCCTCCGGGAGTTCGTCGACCAGCCGATTGGCTTCGGCGGCCGCGACCTGCTTCTGGAACGCGACCCGCTCGGGAGTCGCCGCGGACACGATGAGTTCGCGCAAGCGACCGTGTTCTTCTCCGGCGGGCATACGGACGAGGCCGGAGCTCGGAACCACGTCGCAGGCGGTTCTGGGATGCAGGATCCGCAGGACGTCGGTCTTCTCGACGAGCACTTCGTGCGCCAGCTCACGGCTGAAGACGGCGCAACGGCGGCGGCCGGGAAGTTCGAAGCGGACGATGTCGCCGTGGTTCTCATGGAGCCAGTGGAGGAAGCCCAGCACGTCCTCCGCCATCTTTCGCAGGGTCGCGAGCTTTCCCAGGGCGGGACCGGGGGGCAGCGGCGGTTTCGTCATCGGGTTTCGATCCTCACTTTGTACGCGCCCCGTACGCCGATGCCGATGTTCGTTCTCGAGGGCGGGCGCCTCGAGGTCGGTTCGAGCCTGCGGCCCCTGAACAGCGACGCCAGGGCGAACACGAACATCATGGCGGCGAAGCCGGCGCCCCGGCAACCGCGCGGTTCGACGCCGAAAGGCATGTAGCCCTCCTCGGGACGCATGCCGTCACCGGCTTCGACTCCGAGCCAGCGCTCCGGCCGGAACTCGTCGGCGTCTTCCCAGTGTTTCGGTCGCCGCTGAATGGCATGGGCGCCGACGATCGTCATCGAGCCCTTCGGAATCAAGTAGCCGCCCAGGACGCGATCCTCCAGTGCCTCCCGGGCCGGCATGGCGTACGCCGGCGGCTCGAAACGCATGACTTCGCGGAAGACGGCGCGCAGGTAGGGGAGGCGGCGCAGGTCGCGGGCCTCGATCGGCCGGTTTCCCAGGACGTCGTCAAGTTCGTGCTCCAGGCGTCGGCGAACGTCGGGTTCGTGCGCAACGAGGTGAATGCCCCAGGTCAGGGCGCCGACCGGAGCGTCGATGGCGGCGCAGAGATGACCGTAGGCCTCGTCGCGCACCTCCAGGTCCGTCTCGTAGAGGCCGTGGGCGCTTCCGTCGGCGGCCGTTCGAACGAGGTGCGAGATCAGGTCGTGGCCGTCGTGGGCGGGGTCTCTGGCCCGTTCGATCGCGGAGTACGTGACCTCGTCCAGAGCCTTCAGGGTGTCGCGGACCCGGCGGTTGAAGGGCAGCGGCAGCTTGACGATGACTTTCTTGAACGGGACGACCCCCAGCAGCAGATCCTGCTTCATCGCGGAGAGGACGTTGCGGCCCAACTCCGGATCGAGCTTCAGTTCGCGGCCCAGGACCAGGTCGAGCATGCAGCGCCACGAGAAGCGCTCCAGCTCGTCGATCATGTCGATCTCCCGGTTCGGCGGGCACCTCCGGATCAGTTCGTCGACGTTGTCGAGGATGAGGTTCGCGCAGGCACGCATGCGTTCTTCGGCGTATCCGGCCAGCATGATCTCGCGTCGCCGCCGGTGGTCGTCGCCGTGGGACGTCTGCAGGAAGTAGTGAGTCAGCAGGTCGTAGTTCGACGGCGGGTAGAAGGGCCGGAACCACTGCTCCTGGGTGGTCAGGACCTCTCGCGCCAGCTCGCCGGTGAACACGGCGCACCACAGGGAGGTCGGCAGCTCGAAGCGGACGATGTCGCCGTAGTCGCGGTGAAGGTCCTCAAGCAGGCCCTGGAAGTCCCGCGCTCGCTTCATCGCGTGGCGCAATCGACCGCCCTTGGGACCTGGCGGCAGCGGCAGGCCGTTGAAGCTGGCCTGAGTGGACATGGACGTTCGATGGTAACCCGGAGCACGGCGTCCCGCGGAGATTGCGGCGATGGCTCAACCGGTACACTCCACCCGTGAAGAACGCGCGACCGGCATCGCACTTTCCCTGTCCCGCCGCGTGCCGCCCGGGGTCTGGCGCCCGGATGGTCGGCGCGATGGCCATCCTGGCCGCTGTTCTGTTCGGCTGCGCGTCCGGTGACGAACCGGCGCCTCGGCTACCCGCCGTCTACGGCGCGGCCGCCTTCCACAACACGACGTCGTACAGCGGCGCCTCGTTCTCGGCCGACGAGAGCCGCCTGCTGATCTCGAGCGACATGACCGGGGTGTGGGCCGTCTACAGCATGCCGGTCACCGGCGGCGAGCCCGAGCAACTGACCGACAGCGCGGGCCCGGTGTTCGCGCAGAGCTGGTTCCCGAACGACGACCGCTTCCTCTACACGGGCGACCAGGGCGGCAACGAGCTGAACCACCTGTACGTGGGGTCCGACGGCGCCGGGGACGTGCCCGAAGGCGCGGTGGACCTGACGCCGGGCGACAACGTCCGGGCGTCGTTTGCCGGCTGGCGCGCTGACGGCGAGGCGTTCTTTGTGCGGACGAACGAGCGCACGCCCTTCGCGATGGACCTCTACCGCTACGACGTGCCGCCGCCGGGTACCTGGGATTTCGAACGCGAACTCGTCTTCGAGAACGACGGCACCTTCAACCTGGGCGACGTCAGCGACGACGGCCGCTGGCTGGCGCTCGACAAGCTGACCAGCAACTACGACAGCGACGTGTACGCCTACGACCTGATGGCGGGTCACCTGGTCCACGTGACGGAGCACGAGGGCGAGGTCGAGCACTCCTCGGGCGGCTTCACGCCTGACAGCGCGCAGCTCTACTACGGCACGAACGAGCACGGCGAGTTCAACCAGATCTGGTCCTACGATCTCGCCGGCGGTTCCCGGGAGCTCGTGCTGGCAGCCGACTGGGACGTCTTCGGCGTGTCCTTCTCGGAGACCGGCCGGTACCGCGTCTCGGCGGTCAACGAGGACGCGTCGACGGCGGTCGAGGTGCTCGACACGGAGACCGGAGCTCCGGTCGAACTGCCCGATCTGCCGGCCGGCGACATCGGCGCGGTCCGTTTTTCCGTCAGCGACCGGCTGATGGCCTTCTACCTGACCAGCGACCGGTCGCCGTCCGACCTCTACGTCGTCGACCTGGAGCAGGGAGGTGAAGCGCTTCGCCTGACCGAGAGCCTGAACCCGGAGATCGACCCGGACGAGCTGGTCACCACCGAAGTGATCCGCTATCCGAGCTTCGACGGCCTGGAGATTCCGGCCATCCTCTGGCGGCCGCACGGGGCCTCGGCCGACAACCCGGCGCCGGCGATGGTCTGGGTCCACGGCGGGCCGGGCGGCCAGACACGGCGCAGCTACCGGGCCGACATCCAGCACCTGGTGAACCAGGGATATGTCGTCCTTGGCGTGAACAACCGGGGTTCGTCCGGCTACGGCAAGACCTTCTTCCACATGGACGACAGGAAGCACGGCGAGGTCGACCTGCAGGACTGCGTCTGGGCGCGCACCTGGCTCGAGTCCCAGGACTGGGTCGACGGTTCGCGGGTCGGCATCATTGGCGGCAGCTACGGCGGCTACATGGTGGCCGCCGCGCTGGCGTTCGAGCCCGAGGTGTTCGATGTCGGCATCAACATCTTCGGGGTGACGAACTGGATCCGGACGCTGGAGAGCACGCCCCCGTGGTGGCAGGCGCAGAAGGTGGCCCTGCTTGGCGAACTCGGCGATCCGGCGACCGAGCGCGAGCGCCTGGAGCGCATCTCGCCGCTCTTCCATGCCTCGAACGTCGTCAAGCCGTTGCTCGTCGTCCAGGGCGCGAACGACCCGCGGGTTCTCCAGGTGGAGAGCGACGAACTCGTCGAGGCGGTGCGGGCGAACGACGTTCCGGTGGAGTACGTGCTGTTCCCGGACGAGGGCCACGGCTTCCGCAACCGCGTGAACCGGATCGAGGCGTCGGAGCGCTACGCGGCGTTCCTGGCCCAGCACATGAGCCCGTAAGTTACTGAGAACTCTCCGGTTTTATCGTCTTCTCATCGGAGGTTTACAGAAACTTCGAGGCGATTCGGCGACGGTAGGGCATGACCCTGGGAGGACCGCCGTCGATGGAACCCCTGACCGGCCCGCGGGCCGATCTGCACGTACACAGCAAGTACTCCAATCGTCCGTCGGCGTGGTTCCTGCGCCGGATCGGAGCCCCCGAGAGCTTTGTCGAGCCGACCGAGGTGTACCGTCGCGCGCGGGAGCGGGGGATGGACTTCGTCACCATCTCGGATCACAACCGCATTGAGGGCGCGGCCGAGATCGCCCACCTGCCGGGGACTTTCATCTCCTGCGAGGTGACGACGTACTTCCCCGAGGACCGCTGCAAGATCCACCTTCTGGTGTTCGGGCTCGACGAGGAGACGTTCCGCTACGTCGACGAGCTTCGCCCGAGCATCTACGAGCTCCGCGACTACCTGATCGAGACGGACCTGCCGCACTCCGTCGCTCACCCCTTCTTCCGGGTGAACCATCGCTTGACGCCGGTCCACGTAGAGAAGCTGCTGCTCCTGTTCAACCGTTTCGAGGGTCTGAACGGCGCCCGGGAGCGGCGCGCGAGCGACCTGGTGAATCTGGTCATGCGGAGCCTGACGCCCGGGATGATGGACCGCATGGTCGATCAGCACGGGATCGAGCCGCACGGCGAACGGCCCTGGGTCAAGTGCTTTACCGGCGGCAGCGACGATCACAGCGGTCTGTTCATCGCCAGCGCCTGCACGACAGTCGCCGAACCGACAACCTCGGTCGATGGCTTTCTCGATCAGCTTCGGGCCGGCGCCTGCGAGCTGGGAGGGCAGGCCGGCAGCAGCCTGCGACTGGCGCACAGCTTCTACGAGATCGCCTACAGCTACTACCTCGACCGGTTCGGCGGCAGCCGCAGTCTGGTCGGCGAGGTACTGGAGAACCTGGCGCGGGCCGGCGGGGAGGCGAAGTCAGGCAGCGGCTTCTACAGTCGCGTCGGGGGAGCGTTCGTCCGCCGGCGCCTGTCGGATCCGGAGCGCCTGGTCTTCGATCAACTGCGCGCCCTGCTGGCCCAGAACCCGGGCGGACCTGATGCGGCCCCGGACCGTCGCGTGTTCGAGCGCTCGGCCCAGGTGGTCCACCTGCTTGGGTACCGGTTCTTCGATCAACTGGTTGAGCATCTCCGGGCGGGTCGCTTCCTGGACGCCTTCCAGACCTTCGCGTCGCTGGCGCCGGTGGGGTTGGCGGTTTCGCCCTACCTGGCGTCGTTCTCCACCCAGCACCAGGACGAGCCCTTTCTGCAGGACATCTGCGGCTGGTTCGAAGCGGCGGCCCCGCTGGCCCGCAAGGGCGGCGGCGTCTGCTGGGCCACCGATACGTTCGGGGAGGTGAACGGCGTGGCGAAGATGATCCGGGCGCTGGGCGAGACCGCGGAACGCGAGGGCCAGCGGCTGGACGTGATCACCTCAAGGCACGGGTCGGTCGGGTTCCCCTGGGTGAAGAACTTCCCGCCTGTCGGCACGTTCGACATCGACGAGTACCCGGGTCAGACGGTCGCCTTCCCGCCGTTCCTGACGATGATCGAGACGATCGAACGCCGCTCGTACTCGAAGGTCGTCGTCTCGACGCCGGGACCGGTCGGCCTGACCGCGCTGGCGGCCGCGCGCCTGCTCGGGCTGGAGACGATCGGCATCTACCACACGGACTTCCCGCGCTACGTCGAGCAGTACACGGACCAGTCCCTTCTCGCCGGCTGGACGCGGCAGGCCATGGCCTGGTTTTACGGCAAGATGGACAGGGTGCTGGCGCCGAGCCGGGCCTATCGCGACGAGCTGCTCGAGATGGGGCTCTCGCCGCAACGCGTCGGCCTGCTGCGCCGCGGTGTCGACCGGGAGCTTTTCGCGCCCGGGAAGTCACGGGACCGTTCGGGCAGCTCCGCCGGTCTCCTCCTGCTCTACGTAGGTCGGCTGTCCGCCGACAAGAACCTCGACTATCTCGGCGCGGAGTTTCGGCTGCTGCTGAAACAGTGCCTCGAGAGCGGGGCCGCGCCGCCTGGCCTGCGCTTCGTGGGTGACGGTCCGAGCCGCTCCCACCTGGCGCGGGAGCTCGCGGATCTGGTGGCCGCCGGGAGGGTGAGCTTCTCCGGCGTCCTCGAGGGCGACGCGCTGGCGGAGGCCTACGCCAGCGCGGACGTGTTCGTCTTCCCCAGCGTCACGGACACCTTCGGCAACGTCGTCCTGGAAGCGCAGGCGAGCGGGCTGCCGGCGGTGGTCAGCGACCGCGGCGGTCCGCAGGACATCGTCGTGCCCGGCGAGTCCGGCGTCGTCGTTGCGCCACAGCCGGGCGCCTTCGCCGCCGCGCTGATGGAGCTCCAGGGGGACCCGGCCAGGCTGCGTTCGATGAGCGAGACGGCCCGACGGAGTTCGGTCGAGTGGACGTGGGAGCGCGTGCTGGAGGATCTGCTGGGGGAGGTCGACGAAGAGGCAGGTCCATCGACTGGTGTCGTCGCACTGGCGGAGGTTCTCCCCGGCACTTCGGCCGTCTCCCGCTTGCCTCTGCACTGACGAGAAGCGCCGTCGTCGAGCGCGGAGCCGACGCCGATCTTCACCGTCTTTTGACGGTTTTCGCGGCGTCTCTTCACAACAGAGCCCAAGAATCCTCCTCAACCATGGAGGAGGACCACTTGACTCTGCATCGGCGTTTCTCGTTTTCCCGCCCGGGCTGCACGTTCCTGGCGGGTCTGCTGTTGATGGCGGCCTCGGCTCTGCCGGCCGCGGCCTTCTTCCCGCCGGTTGAACCGGGCATTCCGAATCGCCCGGCCATCCTGCTGGAGACCAACTTCTACGTCTTCACGTCCGCGCTCGAGCTGACCGAGCCGGACCTCGACCTGACCCTGGACGCCAGGGGGTACACGGCCCCGGCGACGGTCTACCTGTACTGGGAGAACCGGAGCACTCAGGCGAAGAGCTACTACAACCAGGCCGCGAACTCCTTCGGCTCCGGGGAGGTCGACGTGTTCGGCGTCGCCGGCGCTCCGCAGGCAATCGACGTCACCGGGCTGGGAAGCAGGCTGGGAGCGTCGTCGAACACCTTCCGGCTGTTCGGCAGCGGCGGCGTCCTGGGGTCGCTGCCGGCTTCGCTGCCCCGCGCGACCGGCCGCTACCAGTTCGTGATCGAGATTCGCGATTCGGCCGGGGACAAGGTCATCGCCCGGGCCAACGCGATGTACAGCCACGTGGATGCCGTGATCCACAAGGTGGGCAACATCACGTCGAGCGAGACCTGGACCGCGAACAACGCCTACTACCTGAACGGACCGACGTTCATCGACGCCGGGGCCACGCTGACGATCGAGCCCGGCACCTTCGTCTTCGGAGGCAACGTGAACCAGGGCGTCCTGGTGGTCAAGCCCGGCTCGAAGATCATGGCCGCGGGTACTGCCCGGATGCCGATCGTCATGACCTCCGAGTTCGACGTCGGCGAGCGGGAGCCGGGCGACTGGGGCGGCCTGGTCATCAGCGGCAACGCACCCTGCAACGTCTGTCCCCGCGAGGGCGAGGGCGACTCGGGCCTGTTCGGCGGCAACAACGCTGCGGACTCGAGCGGCCGGCTCTCCTACCTGCGGGTCGAGTTCGCCGGCATCCGGTTCACCGACGAGAACGAGCTGAACGGCATCGCCCTGCAGGGCGTCGGCAGCGGCACCGTGATCGACCACATCCAGGTCCACCACAACGCGGACGACGGCGTCGAGTTCTTCGGCGGCACGGTCGACGCGAAGTACGTGCTGATCACCGACTCCCAGGACGACAGCATCGACTGGACGTTCGGCTGGCGGGGCCGGATGCAGCACGCGGTCGTCCTGCAGCGTTTCGACGACCACGACAAGGGGATCGAGGCGGACAACGAGAAGTCGAACAACAACCTCGAGCCGCGCTCCCATCCGACGATCTACAACCTGACCATCTCCATGTGGCGCGACTCGGGCGATCCGGGGATCCTGCTCCGTCGCGGTACCGCCATCACCTTGCGGAACGCCATCGTCATGAACGCCAAGGACTACGCGGTGGACGTCGACGGCGCGGTGACCGAGAGCCTGGTGGGGAACCTGCTGACGATCGACAACAGCATCTTCTTCAACAACAGGGACGGCTTCGCGAACGTCGATCTCCACGCGACGAACATCCTGGCCTCCGACCCGCTGCTTCCGAACTCCCGGAGCCGGGTGCAGCCGGACCTGGCGCCCCTGGCGGGTTCGCCGGCCCGTTCGGGCGGCGCGCTGATCCCGGCGGCCGTCGCCGCCGCCACGGCAGACGGCTTCTTCGATGCCGTGACCCACATCGGCGGCGTCTCGCCTGACGACCCGTGGGTCGACGACGGCTGGACCACCTTCTCGGACAACTAGAACTTGGACACCCAGGACAGATGAGCTTCACAGAGCACACAGGAGCAGGTTTCACCATGCACAACACAGGCACCCGCGGGGACGCGGGATCCACCACGCGGCGGCTGACCGGCCTCGCGGCCGCGGTTCTCGCGGTCTTCTTCGTTGCCGCCGGCGCGGCGGTCGCCGAGGACGGCTCCGCTACCGGCACGATCCTCGACGGCCGCAGCGGCACGCCGGTGCGCGGCGCCACGGTAACGGTCGAGGGCGGCTCGGCGTCGGCCACGACGTCCGTCGACGGCGTCTTTCAACTGGCCCTGCCGGCGGGAACGCATGCGGTCGTCGTCTCGGCGGACGGCTACGCATCCCAGCGCATCCTCGACGTTGTCGTCGAGGCGGACGGCCTGACGCAGTTCAGCGCGGTCCTCATGCCGGCCGGCGAGGGCGCCGATCAGGAGGCGGCTCTCTCGGAGACGATCACGGTCGAGGCGGCCGCGATCGACACTTCCGCTTCCGCGTTGCTCGCCGAGCGCAAGGCATCGGCCGAGATCATCGACAACATCGGCTCGGAGGAGATCTCGAAGAACAGCGGTTCCGACGCCGCCGACGCCCTGCGCCGCGTGACCGGCATCTCGCTTCAGGACAGCAAGTTCGCCTATGTGCGCGGTCTTGGCGACCGCTACGGCAACACGACACTGGACGGGTCGCGCATTCCTTCGACCGAGTTCGAGCGCAAGGTCGTGCCGCTCGACCTGTTCGATGCCGACCTGCTGGACAACATCACGGTCAGGAAGTCGTACTCGCCGGAACAGCCGGGCGACTTCGCCGCCGGGGCGATCGAACTGGTGACCCGGAGCTTCCCGGCGCGCCAGGTGCTTTCCGTCGGCCTCTCGAGCGGTCACAACTCGGAGACCACGGGCAACGCGCTGCTCCAGGACCCGATGGGCCTGAGTTCCTCCGGCGCCGGCGGCCAGCCGCTGCCTGCCGACTTTCCGGATCGGGCGGTCGTGCGCCAGAGCCGTTTCCTCGGCATCGGCTTCGGCAGCGCCGATCTCGAGCGGATGGGAGAGCAGATCGCCGGCCGCTGGACTCCGACCAGCAGCGAGGACGCGCCGTTCGGCCGCGGCGGTAAGATCGCCTACGGCAACACCTTCGGCGGCTTCGGGGTGATGCTGGCCGGAAACTGGGACAACAGCTTCGAGTCGCGGGCCGAGCAGCGAACGTTCTACTCGGTTGGCCAGGGCGGCGCGATCGTGCCGCTGCACGCTTACGACTTCGACTACGGCGTGGAGCAGGTGAAGAGCTCCTGGATGGGCAACTTCTCGATCCGGGCGGGCGATGGCGGCCAGATCGAGATCCGGTCGCTGCAGACGAACCTCAGCATGTCCGAGGCGCGCTTCCAGGAGGGGTTCTTCTCGGACATCAACAACGACATCGAGGATCACCGCCTCCAGCATGAGGACCAGGAGGTCTTCAACCTGCAGGTCGGCGGCGATCACTACGTTTCGGGCGTCGGCTCGAACGGCAGCACGCTGAGCTGGCGCGGCTCGTCGTCGACGGCCAGAACGCACGAGGATCTGCGCCAGACGATCTACGAACTGTTCGATGACGGCTTCCGCCTGACGAACAACGGCCAGAGCGGCTTCATGTACTTCAACGACCTCGAGGACGAGATCGACGACTACCGTGCCGACTGGGAGACGTTCTTCGCCGGCGGCGACCGCTTCGGCAGCTTCAAGGTCGGCGTGCGCCGCTGGACGAACGACCGGGCCTTCGGCGGCCGGCGTCTGCGCATGTTCCCCAGGAACACGGAGGGCATCGATCTCACCGGCACGCCGGAGCAGATCTACTCGCCGGAGAACATCGACTTCTTCGGCTTCCAGTTGACCGAAGTGACGAACGCGACGGACAGCTACGGCGCCGACTGGGGCGTCGACGCGGCCTACGCGCAGGTCGACTACGGCTGGCAGGCCTGGAGAATCGTCGGCGGTCTGCGGCTGGAGGAGTCGGACCAGAACGTCCGCACAATCGACCGGACCGCCCTCGGCGGCGTCGAGACGGTGACGAACAAGTCCCACAGCGACATCGCCGGTTCACTGAGCGTCATCCGCAGCCTCGGCGCCACGCAGAATCTGCGCTTCAGCGTCTCGCGGACAGTCAACCGGCCGGAGTTCCGTGAGATCGCGCCGTTCCGGTTCAAGCACATCGTCGGCGGTTTCGTGGTGGTCGGCAACCCCGATGTCGAGCGCGCCCTGATCGACAGCTTCGACGCCCGCTGGGAGTGGTTCCCGTCGGCCGGCGACGTGGTGGCGGCGAGCGTCTTCTACAAGGACTTCACGGACCCGATCGAGAGCGTCGTCATCTCGGCGGTCGAGCCGACGGAGACCTTCCGCAACGCGGAGGGCGCCCGGAACCTGGGCGTCGAGCTCGAGTTCCGCCGCGGCCTCGGCTTCTTCGGTTCCGCCGCCGAAGACTGGACGGCCATCCTGAACTACACGTTCATCGACTCCGAGATCCGGATCGACGCCGGCACGACGGTGCTGACGAATCCCGTCCGGCCGCTGACCGGGCAGCCCGAGAACCTGGTCAATCTCGGGCTCGAGTGGGCGCCGGACAGCTACGACACGACGCTTCGCGTCCTCTACGGCATGGTGGACGACAAGATCCACCTGGGCGGCGTGTTCGGTCTGCCGGACGTGATCGAGGAGGCGCGCAGCAGCGTGGACATCGTGTGGCGCCAGGGCATCGTCGGCGGCCTGGACCTCAAGCTGGCGGTCGTCAACGCCTTGGGTGAGGAGCGTAACTGGAGCCAGGGCGGAGAGACGTTCCGCCTCTACGATCCGGGCAGGGCGATCAGCCTGGGCGTCGGCTACTCGTTCTAGCGGCGCAAGCCCCTAGAAGTCGAAGTGCAGCAACACGCCCGCGTGCTCGACCGATCCGGCGCCGTCCGGGTCGGTCGAGACGTAGTTCATGAGCACCCGCAGGTTGCCGCGGAGATACCAGTTGAGGGCCAGGGACAGGCTCTGCTGGCTGCCGCCGAGAGTGGAGCCGCCGGTCAGATCGATGTGGTCCCAGCGCGCCGCGAGTTCCCACGCGCCCCTGCCCTCGGGCACGGGTGCCTTCGGTCTCACCCGGGTGAAGGAGCGGCCGCTTCGGCTGTAGGCCTTCCTCTCGCCGGTGAGGAACCAGCCCGCTTCGACGTACTGGGCGTCGAAGCGGGCGCTCTTGCTAACCGGGGAGCCGGCCGGAAGGAGATCGACCTGGGCCGACAGCACCTCGCCCTGCAGCCAGAAGGAACTCCGCGCGAGCAGGAACTCGGCCCCCAGCAGCCGCATGCCGTCGGCCGGCAGCCATCCGGTGTCGACCTTGCGCGGCGCGAGCCGGACGCCGGTGCGGCCGCGCAGACGGACGGCGTCCGCGGTGGGCTGGCGGTGGGAGAGAGCCACGCCGAGGTGGAGCAGGGGGTCGCTTTCTTCGTCCCCATCCAGGGCGAGGCCGGTGACGCGGCCGGTCAGGCTCCAGTCCGACCCGGGCCGCATGTCGTAGCCGTCGCTGTCGCGGAAGGCGCCGACGGCCCAGGCGACGCGGTCGCCGGCCAGCCGGTCGTGGACCATGAAGCCGAGGTTCCGGCCCGGCGCCAAGGCGGTGACGGCGGCCGGGCGGGCGATGAAGGAGTGGTAGTTGGACGATTGCTGGATCGAGATGCTGAACGGCTCCTTGAAGTGGCCGGCGCGGAACGTGGCCGCGCCGTCGTTCGGCGTTGCCTCGAGGAAGACGTCCGTGGGCACGACGTCGCCGCTCGCGATGTCGTGCTCGATCTTGAACGTGAACCGGTCGAGGAACTCGCCGTTCAGCACCAGGCGGGCGCGTCGCCAGTCGACGCCGTCCTCGAACTCGAAGCGCTCTTCGAGCGCCGGGTCGGGCGAGGAGGAACTGGCCTCGACGTGGACTCGCCCGCCGACGGAGATGTCGAAGGCTCCGTCTTCCTGCGCCTGCGTCGTGGTGGCCGCGCTGACCAGAAACAGCGCGGCAAGAGCCGGGGAACGGAACATTCGCAGTCCTCGCTGGGGTCGGTGTTGGTCTCGGTGGTTTCGCCGAGAGCAGCCGGCCCGGCGGCCGCTCGCCGGGCTACCCTTTGAAGAGAGCGTGAAGGGAACGTGAAGAAGGCGTGAGCCGGTCGTTCGTGTCAGGACCGGAGACGAGAGCGCCGGCTTTATCGCCCGTTCACGAAAGAGTGGCTAGCCTTGGTTCAGGCATGAGCGCCACCAAGGTCGTCGTCATCGAGGACGAGCCGGACATTCTCGAACTGATCGAGTACAACCTCCGGCGCGAGGGCTTCGAGGTCGCGACCGCGACCAGCGGTCGGAGCGGGCTGTCCGTGATCGGCCGCGAGAAGCCGGACATTGTGCTGCTGGACCTGCTGTTGCCCGGCCTGGACGGTCTGGATGTCTGCCGCCGCCTTCGCGCCGTCGACTCGACGCGCGACCTGCCCGTGATCATGGTCACGGCTCGCGGTGAGGAGAGCGACGTCGTCCTGGGTCTCGGCGTCGGCGCGGACGACTACATCCACAAGCCGTTCAGTCCTCGGGAGCTGATCGCGCGCATCCGCGCCGTGCTTCGCCGCGGCGGCGTACGGGAGCGCGACCCGGAACGGAAGATCGTCCGGGGTCCGCTCGCGATCGACCCGGTGAAGCACCGGATCGACGTCGAGGGCCGGCGCCTTGAGTTCACGCCGACCGAGTTCCGGCTGCTGCACTTCCTGGCTTCTCACCCCGGCCGGGTGTTCACTCGCGGCCAACTCGTGGACCGGGCGATCGGCGACCGCGCGGTGGTGATCGACAGGAACATCGACGTCCACGTCCGGGCGGTGCGCAAGAAGCTCGGCTCGCACCGCGAGCTGGTCGAGACGGTGCGCGGAATCGGGTACCGTTTCCACGAGGACGAAGACTAGAAGGTGCATCGCCGGAGTCGCGGCGGGGCGCGGCGAAGCCGGCCGGGGCCCGCCCACGGTTGTTCGTCGGTTCGATGATTCGCTCACCGCTGTACTGGAGACTGACCCTGAGCGGGGCCGTTCTGCTCGGGGCGGGGGTGCTGATCGGCGGCGCCATGGCCTCCGGCCTCCTCGGTGCCGCCGCCGCTGCGGCCGTGACCGTCCTGGTGGTTGCCGCGGTCGCGATTGGCGCCCGCCGGATGGCGGCGCGCGCCGGGCGTCTGGCGGACGAGGCGGCTGCGCTCGTCGGGGCCGAACCCGAGTCCGGCGGTGACGAGCTGGCGCGGCTTGAATCGCGTCTCGAGGCGGGCCGGACGAGGTTCGCCGAACAGCTCGAACAGCTCAGGGCGGAGCGCAATCAGTTGACGGCGGTGCTCGGCGGCATGGTCGAGGGCGTCGTGGCGATCGATCCCGACCGACAGGTGCTGCACCTGAACTCGGTGGCCGCGAAGTGGTTCGGACGCCCGGCGCCGGAGTCGGCGGTCGGACGTCCGATCTACGAGCTGTCGCGCCAGCCCGAGATCGCGGGCGCTCTGATCGAGGCGATGGAGAAGCGAAAGCAGGTGAGTCACACCTTCACCCTGGCGCGCTTCGCCGGCCAGGATGGCGGCCCGAACAGGTTCGAACTGAACGCGTCGCCGCTGCTCTCGTTCCGCGGGGACGATGACGTTGTCGAGGGAGCGGTGGCGGTGATCCACGACATTTCGGAGCTGGAGCGGTTGGAGAGCGTCCGGCGGGACTTCGTGTCGAACGTCTCGCACGAACTGAAGACGCCGCTGACCGCCATTCACGGCTTCGTGGAAACCCTGCTGGAGGCCGATCCGGTCGATGGCCGGACTCGCGGGCGCTTCCTGCGCAAGATCCGCCGGCAGAGCCAACGGCTGAGCGCCCTGGTGTCCGACCTTCTCACGCTGTCGCGGATCGAGTCGTCGGCTGAGCCACCCGAGAAGCTGCTCGATCTGCGGTCGCCCGTGAGCGAAGTCCTGAGTCTGCTGAAGCCCTCGAGCGAGGAGCGCGGTCTCGAACTGATCGCCGAGTTCCCGGAGGCGGCAGTCGAGGTCCTGGGCGAAGAGGAGGCGATCCGCCAGGCCCTGTCGAACCTGGTCGACAACGCGGTCAAGTACTCGTCGGCAGGCGGTCGCGTGATCGTGCGCCTGCAGGCACGGAACGGACGGGCGGTGCTGGAGGTCGAAGACGAGGGACCGGGCATCGCCGGCGAACACCTGGACCGGATCTTCGAGCGCTTCTACCGTGTCGACCGCGCCCGCTCCAGGGAGCTTGGCGGCACCGGCCTGGGCCTGGCGATCGTCAAGAACGTCGCCAGACGGCACGGCGGGGGAGTGGAGGTCGAGAGCGAACGGGATCGGGGCTCGACCTTCCGCCTCTGGCTTCCTGCGGCAGAATGAGGCGGATTTCACGCATTCTTCACACGGCTGAGCGACATTCCACCGGATCGTCCGGGGAAGGGCGATCGGGCTGGTTCGCTGGGGGCGCGTCGCTGCGCCACCATGGTTCGCGGCGAGGATCAAGGGCATGAGTGTTCATCTGCAGCGCGACTTGGACGACGTGACGCAGTCGCTTCTCGGGGTGGCTGCGATGGTCGAGGAGATGATCGCCAAGTCGCTGCAGGCGCTCAGGGAGCGGAGCGTCGATCTCGCGCATGAAGTCCAGCGTCAGGACCGGGTGATCGACGCCCGCGAGATCGAAGTCGAGGAGGAGTGCCTCAAGATTCTGGCCCTGCACTCGCCGGTGGCCGCGGACCTGCGCATGGTCGTTACCTACCTCAAGGTGAACAACGACCTCGAACGCGCGGGCGATCTGGCCCGCAACCTCGCGGAGCGGGCCGAGAGTCTGGCCGTGGCGGAGTCGGTCGACGTGCCGCGGGAGATCTGGACCATGGCCGAGCGCATCCCGAAGATGCTGCGGGCGGCGCTGGACGCGGTCGTCGGCGGCGACACGGAGCTCGCCCGGACGGTCATTGCCGAGGACGAGGTCGTCGACCGAAGCCACGAGGCCATGTACGGCGTGGTGGCGGCGATGATCGAGGAAGAACCCGCGTCCGCGGCGGTCTGCATCCAGTTCCTGTCGATCTCGCGCTACCTGGAGCGGATGGCCGATCTGGCGACGAACATCGCCGAGGATGTCGTCTTCCTGGTCGATGGCGAGGTCGTGCGCCACCAGGCGCCTTAGGGGGGTTTACGGCTGCCGCAGAAGCGGCTAGACTCCGCCCCTTCCCCGCGAAGCACCGCAGGAGTCAACTCCGAGGTGCGGGTCGCATTGCGTGTCGAGGGTCGACCTGGGGAGCGGAAACGGGGGTCCCGAACACACCAGAGACTTGAAGGCGGGGAAACCTGAGACGGCTGCCCACGTGGCTCAGGGGTAGAGCACTTCCTTGGTAAGGAAGGGGTCACCGGTTCAAATCCGGTCGTGGGCTCCAGACAGGCTTATCCAGGCAGAACACAAACACGGACAGTTGATCCGCTGAGGCGGGAGAGGCAACGAGCGTCATGGCGAAGGAGAAGTTCGAGCGTACGAAGCCGCACGTGAACGTGGGGACGATCGGTCACGTGGATCACGGCAAGACGACGCTGACGGCAGCGATCACGAACATACTGGCGAAGAAGGGCGGCGCGGACTTCGTGCCGTT
>JAJDUI010000038.1 GCA_022826745.1 Thermoanaerobaculia bacterium
CGGCCATAGACCCCCAGAAACGCCGATCCGAACCGACGGATCCGCCAAACCCGACGGACCGATCCACTCGGCTCCAATACAGCTCCGCAACTACCCCGACAACGCCGAACCGGATCACGCGGTGAAAAATGCGGGCTAGCCTGGATGTCAAGGTAAGTTCCCTTGGTTTTGTTCGTGCGAACGTTCGGCAGGCAATGACTTGCGCGGCGGCGAAAGTGCAAGAGGGCTTATCGCAGGGGCACCGGCGGCGGTTTCGCAATGGTTGGGAGCCGGCGTGCTGGGCGATTGAGACGGCGTTTCGGGCTGGTTCGCGTTCGATGGCGCCGAAAAGGAAAGGGGAGAGAGCCGAAGCCCTCTCCCCTTGATTCCTTTGAGCCCCGGGTGCAGGGCCCGAGGCTCTGAATGGTCCAGCTCCTAGAAGCGGAACCTCAGCGAGGCCCGCACCTGGCGCGGACGCTGGAAGAAGCGCCGCACTGGGTAGACCTGACCGTCGCCGCCCCAGGAGCGTCGCCGCTGCTGGTTGGTGGCGTTCAGCACCTCGACCCGGACCTCACCGCGCACGTCGCGGTAGCCCATCGGGAATCCCCAGGCGCCGCTCAGATTGAGGGTGTACTCGTCCGACGTGAACCGCCCCTGCGTGCCCGGGGCATGCAGATTGAAGCTGACGCCGTCGTTCGGAGTGCCCGGCTTCGGATCGTTCGGGTCGATCTTGACGATCGACACGCCTTCGCTCCGCACCCAAGGAGTCCCGGTCTGGAAGCTCAGGTGACCCGACATCGTGAGGTCGTGGCTGCCCAGGCGCCAGGTTTTGAACCCGAAGGAGTTGTAGATCCAGGTCCGGTCGTAGGCCTGGTTCAGGCCGCGCCGGTTGATCATCGAGACCGGGTAGCCGATCCACTCCGACAGCGCCTGGTTACAGTCCATGGGGAAGAGTTCCGTCCGTCCGGTACGGCGGTCCGGGATCGTCTGACCGACGTTGCAGTTGTCGATCATCTCCTGCGTCAGAACGGCGCTCAGGTTCTCGAGGTAGGTGGCGTTCGTGTTGTTCCACCAGGCCCCGGCACCGGTAGTGTCCGTCTCCGACCAGGCAACATTGTTGTACAACGCCCAGCCGTCGGCGAATCGGCGATTGAGCTGGATCTGCAGACCCCGATAGCCGTTCTTGGCCGGGTCGGCGAGAGCCAGCGCCTCGTCGTTAAGTTGCCGATCAAGACCCTTGGCCTCGCGGGCGTCCGCCGCGTTGGTGACGATCTGCGCCAGGTCGTGGTAGTTGCCGGTGATGAACGTGTTCCGGCCCTTGTGGTCGAGCTGGGTGTTGGAGAACATCATGTCCTGCATGGACCAGTCGATGTACTTCACGTCGAGGGCCCAGTTCGGAGCGAACTGCCATTCGAGGCCGATGATCAGGTCCTCCCGGTAGTAGGGATCGACGCTGTGGTCCCAGATTTCGCAGTCCACGCCGGTCATCTCGCCGTCCTGACAGGGACGAGTGGCATCCCACATCAGGCCCGGGATAAGCGTGCTCCAGGCGAAGTTGTAGCCCGGAAGTGCGGTCCCGACTGTGCCGCGGGCCCGTGTATCGGCCCGGTCGGGAGTACGGCAGAACACCGCAGCCTCGATCGGGTCGCAGAAGAGCCAGACCTCGTAGCCTTCATACCCGTTCCACAGGTCGTGCATGCCGCCCGACACGTCTCCGCCGCCTGAGATCCAGGCCTGGTTCAGCATCGCGTGGTACTGGCCCCAGTTGGCGGTGAACAGCAGACGGCCGTCGCCCTTGACGTCGTACGTCGCGTTGAAGCGGGGGTCGGCGTATGTGGAATCCACCACCTTGCGGCGAACGTCGTTCCAGCCTTCCTGGATCTCGGCGCGCACGCCGATGTTGAAGGTCCAGTGATCGCCGACGGTGAAGCGGTCCCGGAGGTAGAAGGCGGTGTCCTTCATTTCGGCGTCGCCGGTACCACGGCCGAGGCAGTTGCCCTGGTCGAAGTTTGAGCGGTGAATCTCACCGTTGACCCTCGTGATCTCGATCGGCGTCAACTCGGAGCCGATCTCACCTTCACAGCTCAGTCTCGGCGAGTTGTAGTCGACGTAGGTACAGATGCGAGAGCGGGTGGTCTGCGGAGGGATGAAGCCGGGAATCGGCGTGTAGGGGTTGTCGGGGGAAGTGTTCAACGGACGGGCCCACTGGAGTCCGCAACTGTCGTCCGCGAGAGTGCCGGCGCCGCCATAGCCGAACGGGTTGTAGGAGTCGTAACCCCATCCGTTCATGAAGGAAGTCCGGGCGTTCTCGCCCTCCCACTTCGTGTCCTGGTAGTCGAGTCCGTACTTCAGCTCGTGGTTGGCGCCGACGAACTGAGTCAGGCCGACGTTCGCCTGCTCGCGCGGGAAGGCGTTGAAGCCGAAGCCGTCGGAGAGGATCCAGCCGTTGTGCCAGGCGCCGAGGTTCTCGCCGTCCACGTAGACGTTGTAGTTGTTGCCCGGCCAGAAGAAGCCTTGGTCCGGGTCGAACGGGAACCGCAGCGGCCAGTTCGTGTCGCCGCCCGAAGTGTCGAGCTCGGAGTGGCCCGCTTCCGGACCGCGGTCGAGCGCCTTCGCCTGCAGGCAGGTCGTGACCATCTCGGCCGGAACCTCCGGTAGATGGTTCAGGCCAAGCCACTCAAGGATCGGCTGGCCGTCCGCATTCAGAACGTCGGGATTGTCCTGGGACAGCGTGTTGTGGCAACCCAGGAACTTGTTCTCCTGGGTCTCCTGCGTCGCCAGCTTGGCCTCCAGGAACCAGTTGGAAGAGAGCGCCCAGTTCCAGTTGACGGTCGCCAACTCGCTGTCGTTCTCGTGCGGCGTCGGCGTCCAGTAGTCGAAGGACTGCGGATTGAAGTAGTTCCTGAAGGTCGGCGTCTCGATCCAGGAAGCGTTCATCGAATGGGCGTTGCTCGCCTGCAGGTTCAGCTTCATGATCCGGGTGTCGTCGAACAGGCTGATGTCGTACGGGTCGCCGCCGACCAGCCGCTCCGAGTACGCGTCGTCGAACTCGCTGTAGCCGGTGTAGAACCAGAACTTGTCGCGCGCGATCGGACCGCCGAGGGAGACCTCGAAGCCGTCGCTGGCGCCGGCCCACTCGGAGCCGCCGGGCCGGCAGGGCTCGAGCTCGCGTGAGCCGTCCGTGCCGCCCGGAATCATCCCGCGGCCGGCGTCCCGTTCGTCGCCGTGGCAGCGCTGGAACCAGTCGGCCGGGTAGGGCTTGTTCGTCCGCTCCGTGAGCGAAGGCTGGTCCTTGTAGTCGGCGCCCCAGTCGATCCGCTGGTGGTTCCAGAGCGTGTCGGCGTGGAACCGGTTGGTCCCGGACTTGACGATCACGTTCGTGGCGGAGCCGACGTAGCGGCCGTACTCGGCCGAAGAACCGCCGGCCTCCATCGAAACCTCGGTGAGCGCGGTCGTCGGCACCCGGACGCGGCTGCCGCCGAACTTGGCGAAGGTCGTGTCGACGCCGTCGATGAACACGCCCTGGTCGGCGAAGTGCGCGCCGTTGACCGAGGGACGGGTCTGCTGGATGTCGTCGTTCTCCGCGTCGGCGGTGACGCCCGGCAGTGCGTTAATGATGCCGTAGTAGGTGCGGGTGACGCCGCCGATCTGTTCGCCGATCTCGCCGGAGACCGTGGCGCCGGCCGAGACGTTGAACTTGTCGACCATGGGCGTCTCGCCGGTGACCGTGACCTCGCCCTCGATCGCCGCCTGCAGCGTGAGGTCAAGGGATGTGCGATCGCCGGCTACGGCGCGCACCTGAGCCGCGGCTTCGCCGAGGCCCTCCAGCGTGGCGGTCAGGCTGTAGTCGCCGGGCGTTACGCCGACGAAGCGGTAGTTACCGTTCTCGTCGGTGATGCCGAACTTGTCCCCGCGCTCGCCGCTCAGCGTGACGCTCACGCCGGGCAGCGCGGAGCCGCCGGGATCCACTATTTGGCCGCTGATCGTCGCCGTTTCCGGCGCGTCGGCAATGGCGCCGACGGGCAGAAGCAGCAGCAACGCGGCCGCGAAAAGTCGCTTCATCGAGATCATCCTCCTTGGTCGGTTCGATGAGGTGCGGATAAAGAAAGCGGGGCATCCTCACTGAGTCCATGGGCAATGTCAAATCGGGTCCGTGAAGAGGCCGAACAGGGCGCTTCGATTCAAGATGTTGGTTCGGCGTTCAGTGTCTTGAAGAGTTCGGGCCGGGCCCTTCCCTGGGCCTTCGCCTCGAGCCGGCCAGAAGGCCGGCGCACCGACACGCGGACGTCCACCGACAAGAGCACCGTTCCCGCGGCACGTGGCCACTGGAGTCAGGGGCGCGGGTCCAGGAGCTCCAGTTGGTCCCGTCCCTCTACGATGCGATAGAGCCGGTTCGCCTCGGCTCCGCCGAAGGTCTGGGAGACGTCCGTCGCGGGCCAGTACACGTTGACCTGCTCGATCGCGGCCGGCCTGCCCAGGCCGATCGTCTGGCGGAGCGGGTTGCCGCCGAAGCTGCCGCCGCCGTTCACGCGGCGGTAGATGCTGCGTCGGGCACCGTCCGGGTCCACGAGGTCGACCCGGATGCGGGTGCCGATCGCCGAACGGTTGCTCTCCGTTCCCACCACCCGCAGCGCCAGCCAGCGGTTGTCGAAGCCGGGGTTGCGGAACAGGGCGTCGCCGAAACGGTCCCCGGGAAACGCGCCTCCCATCTGCTCGAAGACGTCCAGGTCGCCGTCGCCGTCGAGGTCGGCGAAGGCGACGGCGTGGCCCTTCTGGAGGTGGCCGAATCCGGCGGCGAGGCTGACGTCGACGAACCGGCTGCCCGCCAGGTTCCGGTAGAGGACGTTCGGCATGACCGCCTCGTAATCCGGATAGCCGGTGCCTAGGTAGAAGTCGAGGTAGCCGTCGTGGTCGAGGTCGCCGAAGTTCGAGCCCATCGGAAGCTGCAGGCGGGTGAGCCCGCTCCTCGCGGCCACGTCCTCGAAGCCGCCCTGGCCGTCGCCGCGGTAGAGGCTGGCCTGTTCCCACGGACCGGGATAGCCCTGGTAGCTGGCGGCGACGAAGCCGAGGCCGCCGCGGTCCCCGGTGTAGCTGGAGACAAAGAGGTCCAGGTGGCCGTCGTTGTCGAAGTCCCAGAACCAGGCCGGGAAGCTCTGCCTGGGTCCGGTGACGCCGAGCCGGGGCGCCACATCCTCGAAGCTGCCGTCGCCGCGGTTCCGGTACAGGCGGTTGGGCCCGCCCAGTACGGAGACGTAGAGATCGGGGAAGCGGTCGTGGTCGTAGTCGCCCCAGACCGCCGCCTTGACGAAGGCGCGGAGGGCCAGGCCGGCTTCCGCCGCGACATCCCGGAAGCGGACGACGCCGTCCGCGCCCGGGCCCTCGTTGCGGAAGAGCTGCGACGGCGCATCGACCGCCGGGCTGTGCTCGTTGCCGACGAAGAGATCGAGGTCGCCATCGTTGTCGAAGTCGGCCCATGCGGCCGTCTGGGTGGGGTAGTGGGTGTCGCCCAGGCCGGAGAGGAAGGTCGCGTCCCGGAAGACAGGCAGGCTCGCCTCGCCGCCGTCGGCCGACTCGTTCAGCAGCAGCGAGTTCGGATGCCGGCCGTGGGGCCCGAACCAGGCGCCGCGGAGCACGAGGAGGTCGAGATCGCCGTCGTTGTCGGCGTCGCCGTGGACCACGTTCAGTCCGCCGTAGAGACCGTCGAGCCCCGCCGTGGCGGAGACATCGGTGAACTCGCCCCGCCCGTCGTTCAGGAAGAGCCGCGGCGAGCCCGCCGGATCGAAGGTTGTGGTGAAGATGTCGAGGTCGAGGTCTCCGTCGAAGTCGTCGACCACGGCGCCGCCCGAGAGGTTGAAGCTGTCGATGCCGAGTTCGGGCGCGACGTTGTCGAAGCGCGGGAAGTCGGCGGCGGAACCGAAGGCGGCGAGCGGCAGCCGGTGCTCGGGCTCGACGGCGGCCGGATGGTCGCCCAGGGTCATGTGGGCCAGGTTCAACAGCCACCTCGCCTTGACCTGCTGGACGGAGTTCGGGGGTACGGCCGCGAGGTACTCACGGAGGAAGCGGGCCGCCTGCTCGGAGCCCTCGCGTTCGCTGTGGATCGCTTCACCGCGAATCGGCAGGATGCATGCTTCCGCGCCATGCATCCCCGCGCAGTTGCGGCTTTCACCGTAACGGAGCCAGGCGACGGCGATCCGGAACAGAACCTCGGTCGCCTCGCTCCCGAGTTCGGCTGCCAGCCCGGACAGTCCGGCCAGCAGGTCGTGTGCCTCGTCGAAGCGCTGCAGGGCGGCCGCTTCGTCACCGAGCCGGAGTTCCTGCTCGGCCAGGTCGACCAGCAGCCGGAACCGGGTGGCGGCGGCCGCGTCGGCGGCCGCCGCGAGCGCCTCACGCGCGGCCCGGCCCGGGCCCTCGCCGAGCCAGGGGTTGCCGTCCAGGTCTTCCGTGCGGATCGCCTCCAACGTGGCGAGCATCCGCTCGTGACTCGCGTCGACTGCCGCAGCCCGGCCGGGGGGCTGCTGGGCGGCGGCGGTCGGGGTCAGGAGAGAGGCGGCCAGCAGCCACGAGCAGCGGCTTTCGGGTCTGTTGCTTCTTCCGGCTCGAGCCACGGTCGGGCTGAACTCTATTGGGGTGCACCGCCTTCGACGCAGGACCGGCGCAGGTCGGCGAGGGCGCGGTCGAGGTTGCGGTCTGTTGGAGCCAGTCTGCGTCCCGCCTCAATCGTGTCGATCGCCTCCTCGCAACGACCTCGGCGGGCCTGCACCTCCGCCAGGGCGAGACGGGCAGGACCGAAATCGGACCGCGCTTCGAGCGCAGCCGCGTGGGCGGAGGCGGCGTCGGTCAGCCGACCGAGCTCGGCGTAGACGAGTCCGGCCAGGAACGCCGCCTCGAACAGTTCAGGCGTCAGCCGCCGCGCCCGGTTGAGCTCCGAGAGCGCCCGGGCAGGCTGGTTTCCCAGGGCGAGCAGGCGCCCCAGTTCCAGGCGCAGCGCGCCTTCGTCCCGCGGGTCGTCGGGAGCGGTCGCCAACGCGGCGGTCAGGACCCGGCGGGCTTCGTCGAACCGTTGCTGCTGGCGCAGGATGCGGCTCAGGGCACGCGCCGCGGCGCCGTCTCCGGGCGCGACCGCCAGACGCTTCCGCAGGAGCTGGGCGCCCTCGTCCGGTCTTCCCAAGGCGGCGAGGACGACGGCCTGGTGGTTGTGGACCTCGGTGTAGAAGGGATCGATGTCCAGTGCGGTCTCGAACTGCGGGAGTGCTTCTCGTGGCCTGCCGGCTCGCGCCAGGGCCAGTCCGAGTTCGACCCGGGCCTGCTTGTGGCGCGGCGCGAGCTCGACCGCGCGTTCCAGGTGCGTGAGGGACAGATCGAAACGGCCGCGGCCGCCGTGCAGACGGCCCAGTTCCAGCTGCGTCCAGGCGTCGGCCGGGTCGAGTCGGGCGAGGGCCTGAAGCGCGCTGATCGCCTCGTCCGGTCGGCCGGCGTCGATGAGCGCCAGCGCCAGGTTGCGGTGCGCGGCCAGGTTGGCCGGGTCTTCCTCGGTCGCTCGCTCAAGCAGCCGGACGGCATCGTCCATGGCGCCGGCCTGCACCGCCAGCAGGCCGCGCTGGAGCGTCGCGCCGCCTCCGGCGGGCAGAAGGACGAGGCCCTGAACGAGCGGGTCTTCTACAGGGGCCGGGGTTTCGTTCGCCCGTTCGAGATGGAAGCCGGCCCGGTCCCGGTCGCCCAGATCCCGGCGAGTCAGTGCCAGCGCATGGTGAACGCGACCGGCGGCCGGCGCGAGTTCGAGTGCCCGTTCGAGTGCTTCGGCGGCGGCAGTCGCGTCTCCGCCATCGAGTGCGATGCGGCCGAGGCCGTAGTGCGCGGCCGGCTGGTCCGGGTCCAGGGCAAGCGCCTCTCTCCAGAGCGCCTCGGCTGCTGACGAGCGACCGAGCCGGTGTTCGACTTCCGCGAGACGGAGCAGCACGGTCACCCGGTTCGGCGTGGACGCGAGCACGGCCCGGTACCTTTGCGCGGCGGGCTCCAGGTCGCCGCGGGCGTCCAGCGCGAAGGCTTCGAGATAGGGCCAGCGCCAGCCGCCCGGATCGAGTCGTTGCGCTTCGCGGTAGCAGGCGAGCGCGTTCTCGAGCAGGTAGAGGGCTTCGGGCTGGAGGAGCTGCAGTCCGTGGTAGAGGCGGCCGAGTTCGCCGACGGCAGCTGCCACCTCCTCCGCGGCGGCGCGCTCCGCG
Organism: Thermoanaerobaculia bacterium; assembly: GCA_022826745.1. Lineage (GTDB taxonomy): Bacteria > Acidobacteriota > Thermoanaerobaculia > Multivoradales > Multivoraceae > Multivorans. The sequence continues at coordinate 8,199 of JAJDUI010000038.1, forward strand.
TGGAGGTCCCCGATCCGCTGTTCGTGCCGGGTGACCTGCACCCGGAGCGCTTCGTCGGCCGAGGAGAGGTCAGCCGCCGGAAGCTGCGGCGCGGAACGGGAGTCCCCACCGCAGCCGAGAACGGCCATGGCGACGAGGACCGCTTGCAGGGGCCAGCGGCCGTGGTCCATCACGGCGCCGTCCCTTCGCCCCGGCGCAGGGTGTGGTAGCGGTGGAGGCCGAGCACGTTGAAGGTCTCCTCGATGCCGTCCGGCCAGCGGATCCGCGCCTCGTCGATCGCGTCGACCCCCGCGAGCCCGAAGAGGATCCGCGGATCGTTCGACGAGGCGTAGCTCATTCCCGTGCGGACGCGCCGTGTGATCGTCCGGCCATCGCCGAGTCGCAGCTCGACGACGGCGCCTAGAGCATCACGGTCCGGCGATCCGTGTACGACGCGCAGTCCGATCCAGGATCGGTCCTGGCCGATCCTGTTCAGGAAGAGCTGGGCCGGGCCGCCGTTGTTGCTGACCACGAGGTCGGTGTCGCCGTCGTTGTCGATGTCGCCGAAGGCGGCGCCGCGCGAGACGAGGTCGTCGCTGAAGGCGGGGCCGGCCTGATCCGAGATCTCCTCGAACGAACCGTCGGCCAGGTTCCGGAAGGCCTGGTTGGGCTGGCCGAAGTCCGCCACGCCTCCCGGCTTCGACATCCGGCGCACCGCGCCGTTCACGACGACCAGATCGAGCCGGGCGTCGTTGTCGATGTCGACCCAGGCGGCGCCGAAACCGGTCCACGGCAGGCTCGGCGCGCCCAGTCCGGCTGCCAGCGTGGCGTCGCGGAACAGGCCACGGCCCTCGTTGCGGTAGAGGGTGTTCGTCTCGCCGGTCAGGTGGGCGAGGAAGAAGTCTTCGTCTCCGTCGCCGTCGAAGTCGGCGGCGTCGACTCCCATGCCGGCCTCGGCGACCCCGCCGGCGTTGACCGCGACTCCGGCGAGCGGTGCTCCGTCCTCGAAGCGGCCGCCGCGGTTGAGCCACAGGTGGTTTGGCGTCCAGTCGTTGGCGACGTATAGGTCCAGCCGGCCGTCGCCGTCAGCGTCGACGGCCACGGCGCCCAGGGTGTAGGCGTCGTCGCCGGCGAGTCCGGCCTGCTCGGTCGCCTCTTCGAAGCGGCCCTTGCCGAGGTTGCGGAAGAAGCGGTCGGGCTGGGGGGTGAAGCTCCGCGGACTGCAGTAGTCCGGGCCGCCGACCGCCGCGGCGCAGACCGTGTGGGTGGCCCGATTGAAGTCGAGGTAGCTGCCGACGAACAGGTCGAGGTCGCCGTCACCGTCGGGGTCGAAGAACAGGGCCGGCACGCTCCAGCCGGGGTCGTCGATCGCGGCCTTCGAGGTGGCGTCCTCGAAGGTGCCGTCTCCGCGGTTTCGCCAGAGCACGTTGGAACCGACGTTCGTCACGTAGAGATCGATCCAGCCGTCACCGTCCGCGTCGCCGGCGGCGACTCCCATGCCGACGCCGTCGGAGCGGAGTCCTGACGCTTCCGTCACGTCGGCGAACCGGAGCTGTCCGGACTCGGCCAGCTCGTTGCGGAACAGGCGGTCGCGGTAGGTCGAGCGATCGTTTCCGCCGTCTCCGAAGACGAGACCGCCCTGCACCAGGAAGACGTCGAGGTCGCCGTCGCCGTCATAGTCGAACAGCGCGGCGCCGGCGCCCATGATCTCCGGCAGGAAGTGCTCACCGGCGGCGCCGTTGCGATGGACGAAGTCGAGGCCGGTGACGGCGGCGCTTTCCTCGAAGACTGCCGGCCCGGCCGGTTCGGGCGATAGCGGTTCCCGGCCGGCTTGGTCGACCGGGGCGCCGCTTCCGCCGCCACAGTTGCAGGCCAGCGCGGCGGCGCACACGGCAGCGACAACGCGGGCGTGCACGCCTAGCGACCGCCCCCGGGAGCGCGGAGCGGTTGCCGTGCCTGGTAGAGGCGGAGACGGTCGAGGCGCTGAGGCGAGTTGCCGCCGGCGCTTTCCCGTTCGCGGTCCAGGGCCCGCTGCTGCCAGGAGACGGCGTCGTCGAAGCGGCCGGCCTCGGCCATCGCCATCGCCAGGGTTTCCAGGTGGTCGATCGCCGGCTGCTCGTCGACGACGGAGCGGGCGAGTTCCACCGCCCGTTCGCCGTCACGCACGGCGGCGTCGGAACTCGTGGCGAGAAGGCGGGCAAGCAGGTGTTTCACGGCGAGGTCGCCGGGAAAGCGCTCGAGCGCGGTCTCCAGCGCCTCGCGGGCGGCGGCGAACTGACCGGTCCCGAACCGGGTCAGGCCGAGGTTGAAGTGGGCCCGCAGGTCGTCCGGGGTCAGTGCCGCCAGGGCTTCCAGGTGGTCGGCGGCTCGGGCGGGTTCGCCTGCTTCGAGCAGCATGGCGGCCAGCAGCCGGTGGGCTTCGATCGCTCCGGGGTCGAGCCGGACGATCTCCTCGAGTTCGGCGCGGGCGCCCTCGGCATTGCCGGCGTCGGCTCGGGCCCGCGCCCGCATGAGCCGCCACTGGAGGTTCTCCGGATCGATGTCTGCGGCCCGCTCCAGGTGTCGGGCGCCCTCCCCGGTCCGTCCGGTCCGGCCCAGCAGGAGGGCGAGATTGAAGTGCGCCGCTCCGTGCGAAGGGTTCGTCTCGATCGCCCGTCGCAAGTGGTCCTCGGCGGCCGCCTGGTCGCCGGTCTCGATCAGGGAGCGGGCGAGATTGAAGTGGATCTCAGGATCGGTTGCGTCTTCGGCCAGCAGTTCCCGGTAGAGGGCAATGGCGTCGTCGTTCCGGCCGGAACGGGCGGCGCGTACCGCGCGGTCGAACCGGGCCTCGGTCTTCAGGCCGTAGATCTGGAGCCGGTCCCGGAGCGGATCGACGATCGCGATCGGCACCTGGCGGTTGCGTGCCAGTTCGGCGCGGGCCCGGGTGGTGTCGCCTCCGGCCCGCAGAGCCATTCCGAGGTGGTGGTGGACGACGCTGCCTTCCGGTTGCGAGGCCAGCACCTCCTCGAAGGCGGCGATTGCCTGGGCGATCTCGCCCCGGTCCAGCGCCACGCGGCCGAGACCGAAGCGCGCCGCGGCGCTCTCGGGGCGTACGTCGAGAGCCCGCGCGTACGCTGCCGCGGCCGCATTGAGGTCGCCGGCGTCGAGGTGGAGGTCGCCGCTACGGATCAGGGTCGCCGTGTCGTTCGGGCTCAGCGCCAGGGCGGCGCGGGCCGAGAGCCGGGCGCGCTCCAGGTTGCCGGTGGCGTCGTGGAGCAGCAGCTCGTAGTAGGTCCACTGGAAGTCGTTCGGGGCAAGCAGGCGAAGCTGCGCCAGGCATACGGCGGCGGCCGCGTGGAGCTCGTGGTGGAGATACTGCAGGCAGAGGTCGCCGAAGATGTTCGCGGCGTGTTGCGCCTGCTCGTCCGTCGCGGCCGTGGCGAGGGCGTCGGCCGCGGCGGTTCGGTCGGCGGCGAGTTGCTCGCGCTGCTCGGGGTCGAGGTGGTCGAGCGTTGGCGCCGGCAGGGCGTCCACCGAGAGCAGGGCGCGGACCTTTCGGGCGTCTTCGGTTGGTGGCGGTTCCTGGGCGGCGACTGACGCGGCGGCGAGGCAGAGGCCGAGGGGGAGCACCCAGCGGAGCGGAGTCAAGGCGGCGCGTCCCGTCGCAAGGTGTGGTAGCGGCCGGCCTCGAGCGTGACGGTCTGCGCGGTTCCGTCGGGCCAGCGGATTTCGATCCTGCGGTCTTCGGCTTCGCCGGCCGGTTCGGCGTTTCCGGGCAGCGCGAACAGCAGCCGCGGATCGCGGGCCGCGACATAGCTGCCGTCAGTGCGGACCCTGCGCCAGCCGCCTTCGCCGGCGAGGCGGGCGCGGGTGCCGTAGACGTCGACGAGTGTCCGGCCGTCGGCGCCGGCGGCCTCGACCAGCCTCAGGCCGACCCAACTGCGCCCGGGCCGGCGCTGGTTCAGGAGGACGCGGGCCGGTCCGCCGTTGTTGGAGATGACGAGGTCCGGATCGCCGTCGTTGTCCAGGTCGCCGACCGCCAGGCCGCGGCTGACCTCGACGTGGACCGGCCGCTCCCGGCGTTCAGCCGGCACCGTTTCGAAGCGGCCGCCGCCGAGGCCGCGGAAGAGCTGGTTCTCCATCCGCAGCGGGTGCGGGTCGCCGGCTTCGACCTGGGCTTCGATCCGCCGCACCGCCCCGTTCACGACGTAGAGGTCGAGCACGCCGTCGCCGTCGACGTCGAGGCTGGCGGCGCCGAAGCCGGTCATCGGCCAGCTCGCGTCGATCAGGCCGGCTTCGCGGCTGCGGTCGTCGAACAGCCCATCGCCGTCGTTCAGGTAGAGGGTGTTGTGCTCACGGACGAGGTGGGAGAGGAAGACGTCGGGTGCGCCGTTGCCGTCGAAGTCGCCGACGGCGATCCCCATGCTGGCCTGGGGGCGTCCGTCGCGGTCGAACGCTGCGCCCGCGAACACGGCGTCCTCGATGAACGTGCCGTTGCCCTGGTTGAGCCACAGGTGGTTCGCCATCTGGTCGTTGGCGACGTAGAGGTCGACGAGACCGTCGCCGTTGAAGTCGTCGGCGATCGCGCCCAGCGCGGTGGCGGGTTCCACCGAGTCGGCGCCCAGGCCGGAAGTGACTGTGGCGTCGACGAAGGTCCCGTCGCCCAGGTTGCGGAGGAGGCGGTCGGCCTCGGCCGGCTGACTCAGCGGGCCGCAGTAGTCCGGCTTCCCGCTTGTCAGGAAGCAGCGCTTGCGGTTGGCGCGGTGGAAACGGTGATAGTTGCCGACGTACAGGTCGAGCCAGCCGTCCGCGTCGTAGTCGAAGAAGACGGCCGGCACGCTGAACCGCCGATCGTCGACTCCGGCGGCCTCCGTGGCGTCCTCGAAGCCGCGGCCTCCGAGGTTGCGGAGGAGCCGGTTCGACCCCAGGTTCGTCAGGTAGAGGTCGACCCAGCCGTCCCGGTCGTAGTCGGCGGTGGCGACTCCGATGTTGTACCCCGGCTCGTGGAGTCCGACCTCCGCCGTGACGTCGGTGAAGCGGAGTTCGCCGGTCTCGGCGAGATCGTTCCGGAACAGGCGGTCGGTCGGTTCGGCCGCGGGCGGCGGGAAGACGGGCTCCCGGTTCTCGTCGCCGTCGAAGGAGCGTCCCTGGCCAAGGTAGACGTCGAGATCGCCGTCATTGTCGACGTCGAACAGGGCGACCCCGGCGCCCACCACTTCGGCGGTGTAGAGCTGCCCGGTCATGCCGTTGTAGTGGACGAAGTCGATCCCCACGTCGGCGCCTACTTCCACGAATGCGGGCGAGGCGTCTTCGACGCTTCCGTGCGCCGCGGCGAGGGTGGCGACGAGCGCCAGTGTGACCGTCATGGCTGGCCAGGATCATACGACCGCCGCGGGGTGCGCCGGATCGTCGCCGCTTCGCGGCGCGTACTTCTGGCCGCCTTCGGCGGCAGCGGGTCAGAAGACCCGCGCACCCAGCCGGCGGGGGCGCCGGCGCACCCAGTGTGCGGGCGCGTCCGCTAACGGATCGGCTCCGTGCCGATCACATTGTCCCGCTCCAGTGCTTTCAGTTCATCCTCGCTCAGGCCGAGCAGGCGCGTCAGCACCTCGCGGTTGTGCTGGCCGAGGGTCGGCGCCGGCCATTCGACGGCGTAGGGCCGGCTCGCGCCATCATCGGCCACCGGACGGAACGGCGCGGACGGGTTGGGCTGATTGCCGACGTACGCCCGCTCGCGCCACTGCCAGTAGCCGCGGGCCTCGAGATGCGGGTCGTAGAGCACGTCGAGCGTGTTCCGCAGCACGGCCGCCGGCACGCCCGCGGAGGTGAGGCGCCGTTCCAGGGCCAGGCCGTCGTGGAGTCTGGTGCGGGCCGCCAGAGCGCGGTCGAGTTCGTCCTCGCGCTGCTTGCGGTCCGTGGCGCTGGCGAAGCCGGGGTCCTCCGCGTCCATGCCCAGAACGTCGCAGAGGCCTCGCCACTGCTCCCCGGTCTCGACCGTGACCGTGATCCATGGCTCCGCGCCGATGCACGGATAGACCCCCCACGGCGCGAACAGCGGGTGGCGGCCGCCAGAGCGTTCCGGCGGGGCGCCGCGGACCGCCTGCTCGATCAGGCCGTGGGCGGCGAGCGGGAACATGGACTGGACGTGGGAGAGGTCGACGTACTGGCCCTCGCCGGTCCGCCGGCGGTGGCGGAGGGCGGTGAGCAGCGCCGCGGCGGCGTTGATGCCGGCGATCGGGTCGCCGAGGGCGACGTGCTGCATGGTCGGCGGGTCGCCGGCGCGGCCGTTCAGGTGGGGGAGCCCCGAGGCCTGCTCGACGGTCGAGCCGTAGGCGCGGTGGTTCATCCAGGGGCCGCTCCTGCCGAAGGGTGGCATGGAGACCATGACCAGCTCGGCGTTCGCCTGGCGGAGCCGGTCGTAGTCGAGTCCCAGCCTGGGCAGGACGCTGGCGGTGTAGTTCTCGATGACGGCGTCGGACTTCGCGACGAGGCGCAACAGAAGATCGACGCCGCGCCGGCTGGTCAGGTCGAGGGTGACCCCGAGCTTGTTGCGGCCGGTCGTGTTGAAGGCCGTCGACTGTTCGTAGAGCTTTTGCGCGATCGACTCCGGCGTCGACTCCCAGCCGCGCCACCAGTCGAAGTACTGGCAGGACTCGACCTTGATCACGTCGGCGCCCAGGTCGGCGAGCTGGCGGGTGGCGAGCGGGCCGGCCCAGCCCATCGTCAGGTCGACGATGCGGATCTCCTGAAGGAGATGGGTGCATCGGGCGGTGCGTCGGGCGGTCTGTCGGTGCGCCGGCCCTCTGGCCGGCCTCCGGTTCGCCGGCTCGGGGTCGCCAGCCGGTTGCGCGGTGTGTCCGTGGCTCCCGGCTCCCGGCGCCTCGTTGTCTTGGCCGAGCCGCGGTGCGCGGCCGCCGCGAGCTGCGGGAGTACGGTGAAGACGAAACGGCGTGCCGGCGGCGAGGAAGCGCGCCTGGTCGAGGTGTTCGGCTTCAACCCAGGCGCCGCGATCCCGGAACTGCTCCAGGTCGAGCAGCTCTGCCGGTGTCGGTGCGAGCGCGAGGGGGACGCGCGCGGCCTGCCCGGCCTCGACCCACTCGCGAGCGGTGCGTTCCAGGAGGCGCGGCCTGAGCGCGGCGTCGATCCGGTCCGCATCCTCTAGGCGGTTGATCGACACCTGGTAGCGGGGCTCGGCACCGAGTTCGTCGAGGCCCAGCAGAGAGCAGAGGCTCCGCCACTGGGACGGCGTCACCGTCGTCACGCCGAGCCAGCCGTCCCGGCAGGGGTAGATGCCGACCGGATAGGTGGGCCAGAAGCGGTTGATGCCGACCCGGGGACGGATCTCTCCCGTCGCGAGGGTTCCTGGCGGACCGGGCTCGGTGATGCACATCGCCGCCTCGAGGATCGAGACGTCCAGGTGGAGCGGGGCGTCGAGCCGTCCGGTCTCCCGAGCCAGCAGGTGGCCGACGGCGCCAACGTAGGCCAGCGTGCCGGCGACCACCTGCGGCGTGTGCCCCGTGGCCAGGATCGGTGGCCCGTCGGCCGGTCCGATCGCCCTGGCGGCGCCGGTGTGGGTGCTGATGACCGGGTCCGTGGCGGTGCGGCCGGCGTAGGGACCCGAGGCGCCGAACCAGGAGATGGAGAGGCGGGTCTGGCCCTCGAGCAGCCGTCTCTCCGCGGCGGGGTCGGCGTCGAGGATGAGATGGCCGCTCTCGAGCAGGCCGCGGCCCTCGGGGTCCTCCGGTCCGGCGGCGACACTGCGCTTGCCAAGGGAGAGCCAGGTCGCGAGCGCGCTGGCTTCGGGCGCCGACGCCTTCGGATGGAAGGGAGGCAGGCGGCGGATCGGGTGGCCATCACCCGGCGGCTCGAGGTTCGTCACCGCGGCGCCGAGGTCGCTGAAGAGCTTGCCGCAGTAGGCGGTGGCGACAGTGCCGGCGAGGTCGACGACGTGAATGCCGGCCAGGGCGCCGGCGCTGGTGTCCTTGGTCTGCATGGGGTTGATGGAGGCGGAGTGTAGATCGGAAGTCGTAGGATGCTCAGCCATCGTGAAACGCCAGACATACCTCCGGCTGTCCGTCATGATGCTCCTGCAGTACGGCGTCTGGGGTGTCTGGCTTCCCGTTCTTGCCCGCTACCTGCAGGCCGACCAGGCCGAGGGCGGCCTTGGGTTCAGCCCCGGGCAGGTCGGCTGGATTCTGGGCCTGGCCAGTTCGATCGGCGCCGTCACCGCGCCGTTCGTCGCCGGCCAACTCGCCGATCGCTCGTTCTCGACCCAGAGGGTCCTCGCCGTGCTGCTGCTGGCCGGTGGCGCGATCAAGATCGTCACCGCGTACCAGACGACCTTCTCCGCCTGGCTCTGGCTCTCCGTGGCGTATTCGGTCCTCTACACGCCGACCCTGGCGCTCTCGAACTCCCTCGCCTTCGCGCATCTGGACGACCCCGACAGCCAGTTCCCGAAGGTCCGGGTCTGGGGCACGATCGGCTGGATCGCGGCGAGCTGGGCGTTTCCGCTGTTCTGGCTGCTTTCGGACGTACGGTTCTCGTGGCTGCCGCCGTTCTACGTCGGGGCCGAGGCCGCCGACGCGACGGCGAGACTCGTCGATTCGCTGATCTGGAGCGGCGTACTGGCGTTCGGCTACGCCCTGTTCTGCTTCTTCCTGCCGCCGACGCCGCCGCGGCGGGACGCGGAGGAGAAGCTCGCCTTCGCGAAGGCCTTCGGGCTGTTCCGCCGGCGCTCGTTCGCGGTCCTGGTCGCGGCGAGCCTGCCGATCGCGGTGATCCACCAGATCTACTTCATGCAGACGGCGCCTTTCATGAGCGAGGTGCTGGGACTTCCGGACAGCCGGATCGGACCGGCGATGAGCATCGGCCAGTTCGCCGAGATCGCGGTCATGGTGGCCACCGGCTGGTTGCTCGCCCGGCTCGGCTTCCGCGGCGTCATCGTCATCGGGGCCTTCGCCTATTGCGCCCGCTACGCGATCTTCGGCAGCGACTTCCTGCCCGTCGAGGTGATCGTCGCCAGCCAGGCGCTGCACGGCCTCTGCTACGCCTGCTTCTTCGCCGCCGCCTTCATCTACGTCGACCGGATCGCCGAACCGGACGTCCGCCACTCGGCCCAGACCGTGTTCGGGATCGTGATTCTCGGTCTTGGGCCGGTCCTGGCGGCGCCGGTGCTCCAGGTGCTGTCCGAGGCGTTTACGAACGACGCCGGCGTGCTCGACTACTCGGCACTCTGGTACTCGCTGTCGGCCCTGGCCCTGGTGACGATGCTGGGGTTCGGGGCGTTGTTCAGGGATCAGACGTCGCAGACGCCCACGCCGTGAGCTAGCGCGGCGAGCTTGTCCTCGCCCTTGGGGATGAACTCCTGGCCCACGATGCCCGTGTAGCCGGTCTCGAGGATCGCGCGCATGATCGCCGGGTAGTACAGCTCCTGATCCTCGTCCAGTTCGTTGCGGCCCGGGTTGCCGGCGGTGTGGTAGTGGCCGATGTGCTCGTGGTGGTCGCGGATCGTGCGGATCACGTCGCCTTCCATGACCTGCGCGTGGTAGATGTCGTAGAGGATCTTGAAGCGGTCGGAGGCGACCCGGTCCACGAGTTCGACCAGCCAGGACATGTTGTCGGCCATGTAGTCGGCGTGGTTGACCTTGGAGTTGAGCAGCTCCATGCAGATCGTGACCCCCTTCTGTTCGGCGTGGCCGGTGACCTGCTTCAGGGCCGTGACGCAGTTCTCCAGACCCTCGCTGTCGGGCATGCCCTCGCGGTTGCCCGAGAAGGTGATGACGTTGGGGAAACCCGCCGCCGCGGTGGCGTCGATGGCGGCCGTGATCGCCTCCAGGCAGGCCTCGTGGTTGGCGGGGTCGTTGATGCCTTTCGTGATGCCGTGGCTGTTCGTCATGGCGCAGGAGAGGCCGTGTTTCTGCAGGGTGGGGAAGGCCTCGGGGCCCAGGATCTCGATGGACTCGAGGCCCATCGCGCGGGAAGCGGCGGCGAGCTCCTCGAGCGGGATCCGGCCGTAGCACCACTGGCACACGGACTGGCGGATCCTCCCTTTCCTGATGACCCGCTCCTGTTGGGCAGCGAGGGCTCCGGGCGCGGCGGCCGCGGCGGCGACCGAAGCGGCGCCGGCGATCAGGGTTCGGCGAGACAGGGACTCTGTGTTCATCGGAAGGGTCTCCGGGCGGACAGCGTTGAGGAAGGTGAGGAGGCTGATTTCCATCTTAGCGCCGGCCCCGGGGTACGATCGTTCCAATGAAGTTCAGGGCAGGGTCTGGAAGAAGGTGGTTGGCGCCCACGGCCGTGGCCGCGCTCGCCCTGCTCCTGGCCTCCCTGCTGCCGGCTCAGTGGTGGCGGCCGGTGCCCGCCCGCTACCCAGAGGAAGGCCGCCAGTATCTCGACGGCTTCGTCTTCTGCCGCGGCCAGTACCGGCAGGTCGTGGACGAGTGGCTCGGCCAGGGGTGGTTCACGGACTACCCCGACTCCGAGTACAACTTCATGACGCGGCTGGCCCAGTTGACGACGGTCGAGATCCAGCGGACAGCCTACGGTGACCCGGAGCATCTGGTCCTGACGCTGGACGATCCGCGGTTGTTCGAGTTCCCGTTCCTCTTCATGTCGGACGTGGGCACGATCGGTATCGACGACGTCGAGGCGGCGAACCTCAGAAAGTACCTGCTGGCCGGCGGCTTTCTCTACGTCGACGACTTCTGGGGCCCGCAGGCCTGGGACCGCTGGGCGGGGCAGATCGGCCGCGTGCTGCCGCCGGGCGAGTATCCGATCGTCGACATTCCGCTCGATCACCCCATCTTCAGCACGTTCTTCACCGTCGACGAGGTGCCGCAGATCCCGTCGATCCAGTACTGGAACATGACCGGCCGGGCGGACACTTCGGAACGAGGCCAGCGCTCCGCCGAGCCGCACTTCCGGGGCATCTTCGACGAGCACGGCCGGCTGATGGTCGCGATGACCCACAACACGGACATCGCCGACGGCTGGGAGCGGGAAGGCGAGTCGCGTGAGTTCTTCGAGCGCTTCTCGCTGACGAAGTCCTATCCGTTCGGCGTGAACCTGGTGCTCTACGCGCTCTCCCACTGAACGAAGGAGACACATACGTGACCCGTACTCCGTCTCGCAACTTCTCTCTCGCGTTCGTCGCCGTTATGGCGGCGCTGCTCCTCGCCGCTCCGGCCGCGGCCCAGCAGGACTTCTCGGCCGTGGAGGTGACTGGCGAGCACGTTTCCGGCGCCGTTCACATGCTGACCGGCGCGGGCGGCAACATCGGCGTCTCGGCCGGCGAGGACGGCATCCTGATCGTGGACGATCAGTTCGCGCCGCTGGCCGACAAGATCCGGGCGGCGCTCGCGGCGATCTCGCCCGGCGACCTCGAGTTCGTCGTCAATACCCACTTCCACTTCGACCACACGGGCGGCAACGCGATCTTCGGCAAGGAGGCGCTGATCGTGGCGCACACGAACGTTCGCAAGCGCCTGGCGGAAGGCGCCGGCGTGCGCGGCCGGCCGGCCGAACCGGCGCCGAAGGAGGCTCTGCCGGTGGTGACCTACGACGACGGGGTGTCGATCCACTTCAACGGCGAAGAGATCATGATCGGCCACCTGACCGGCGGTCACACGGACGGCGACAGCTACATCTACTTCACGGACTCGAACGTCATGCACCTTGGCGACCAGTTCTTCGCCGGGCGCTTTCCGTTCGTCGATGTCGGGAACGGCGGCAACGCGGTCGGGCTCAGGGACAGCATCGGGGAGGTGCTGGACCACCTGCCGGCCGACGCGAAGGTGATTCCCGGCCACGGCCCCCTCTCTTCTGTTGATGACCTGAAGACGTACCACCGGATGCTCACCGAGTGCGTGGCGACGGTGAAGGCGGGCAAGGACGCCGGCAAGGCGGTCGAGGAGATCCAGGCCGCCGGCCTCCCCGACGAGTGGAAAAGCTGGGCCTCCGGCTTCATCAACGAGTCGGTCTTCATCACGTCCATATTCGAGAGCCTGTAGGAGGGTCGCCGTGCCGGTCATGCGTCTGAGTGGAGTGCTGCGTTCGGAGCGTCTGATACTGGCGGCTGCCCTGGTCCTGGCGGCCGGCGTCGCGACGGCGGCGCCGCCCGCGGGTTCGGATGTGGAGGGCGGCTGGCCGGCCTGGCGTGGGCCGAGCCGGACCGGGTCGGCGCCGGGGGGCGATCCGCCGATCGATTGGTCCGAGGAGAAGAACGTGCGCTGGAAGAAGGCGGTGCCGGGCCTAGGCCTGTCGTCTCCCATTGTCTGGGGCGACCGACTGTTCCTGACGACGGCCGTGCCTACCGGGGAGAAGGTCGGGGATGCGCCGCCCGCCGGCAGACGTGACGGCATCCCGCCGGACCAGGTCCTGAGCTACGAGGTCCACGCCCTGGACCGTGCGGACGGGTCGACGGTGTGGAAGCGGACGGTGCGCACGGAGGCGCCGTCCGGAGGCACCCATCCCGACGGCACCTGGGCTTCCGGGTCGCCGGTGACCGACGGCGAGGTGCTGATCGCCTTCTTCGGTTCGCAGGGCCTCTACGCTTTCGATCTCGACGGGACGGAACTCTGGCGCCGCGACTTCGGCGACATGAGGACCCGGCTCGGCTTCGGCGAGGGAAGCTCGCCGGCGCTTCACGGCGACCGGGTGTTCGTCATCTGGGACCACGAGGACGACTCCTTCATGGTCGCTCTCGACAAGAAGACGGGCGAGGAGATCTGGCGCCGCGACCGCGACGAGATGACGGCCTGGACGACGCCTCTGGTCGTCGAGCATGACGGCCGGACGCAAGTGATCACGAGTGCGACGAACCGGGTCCGGTCCTACGATGCGGACACCGGGGAACCGATCTGGCAAGCGACGGGGATGACGTTGAACGCGATCCCTTCGCCGGTCTACTCGGACGGCGTCGTCTATCTGACCAGCGGTTTCCGCGGCAGCAAGCTGCTGGCGGTGCGGCTCGACGGCGCTGAGGGCGACATCACCGGGACGGACAATGTGGTCTGGTCGGTGGACCGGGACACTCCGTACGTACCCTCGCCGCTGCTGCACGACGGCGTCATCTACTTCACGAAGTCGAACAACGGGATCCTGTCGGCGTTCGACGCGGCCAGCGGCGAAGCGCTCTATGCGAACCAGCGACTGGGGCCCGTTCGCAACGTCTACGCCTCTCCGGTCGCGGTCGGCGATCGCGTCTACTTCACGAGCCGCGACGGCGAGTTCCTGGTCGCGAAGGCGGGTCCGACCTTCGAGGTCCTGGCGGAGAACGAACTCGACGACCGCTTCGACGCGTCGCCGGCCATCGTCGGCGACGAGATCTACCTGCGCGGCCGCAACAACCTGTACTGCATCGCTACGCCGTAGATTGAACCGGCCGGCGCACCGGCAGTTCCAGGGTGACCATCTCGGGAAGCAGGCAAAGACGGTCGTCGCAAGCCTGGAGGCGGATCGAGATCGGAACCGACGCCGGGAGTTGTTCCGGGGAGGAGCTTGAAGGGCGGAGCGCGAAGGTGATGCGCAGGGTGCCCTCGTAGATCAGAACGTCGCCGGACTGCGTGCTGACCTGAGTCCGCCGGGGTTCCGGGTAGCGAAGGTTGGTGACCTCGAAGCGGCTGCCCGCGCCTTCGACTGTGGTGCCGATCAGGTCTTCCTGGAGGGGTTCGGGGCCGTTGACGTGCCAGCCTTCCCTGATCACGAGGTCTAGGTGGACTTCGTACTCGCCGGCATCTTGGGCGGGACTCAGGGTGGCGGCGGCAACCACGGCGCCGTTGCCGGCGGTGGCTCGGGGACCGGCGTCGCCGTCGAGCGCCACGGCGAGGCCGGTCAGCATGTAGGTGTAGGCGGCGGGCATCCGTTCGATGTTCGCGGCGAACGCGGCCACCGTCGCGAGCGCCCGGTCGGTGACGTTCCGGTCGCCCGTACGGCGGCCGAGTTCGGCCAGGGCGCGGACGGCCACCGAGTTGCCGGAGGGAACGGCGCCGTCGGTCGGGCTCTTCGGCTGCGCGATCAGCAGGTTGGCCTTCTCGCGCTCGGCGACGAAGAAGCCGCTGCCGGCATCCGGAGCAGGGTCGGGATCCCAGAATCGTTCGACCATTTCGGCCGCCACGCCCTCGGCTCGTTCGAGCCACCTGCCATCGGAGGTCACGTCGTGGAGCGCGACGAACGCATGCACGAGGTGGGCGTAGTCCTGGACCAGACCGGGCGTCGACGCTTCGCCGTCGAGCCAGACGCGCCACAGGCCGCCTTCGTCGCGCCGGCTTTGCCGCCACAGGAACTCGGCTGATCGCGCCGCGGCCTCGGCGTAGGCCGGCTCGCCGAGCGCGTCCGCGGCTTCGGCCAGGGCGCGGATCATCATGCCGTTCCAGGAGGTCAGGATCTTGTCGTCGCGCAGGGGATGCGGCCGTTCCTCGCGGATCGGGTAGAGGCGCTCGCGAACGGCGTCGAGGCGGGCCAGGAGATCATCGAGTGGCATGCCCAGATCGGCGGCGGTCTCGGTGAGCGGCCGGTCGAGGAAGAGGATGTTCCGGTGTTCGAAGTTCCCCGTGTCCGTGACGCCGAAGATCCGGATCGCGAGCTTGGCGTCGTCGGGCGGCAGCGCGTCGCGAAGCTGTTCCTTCGTCCAGACGAAGAACTCGCCCTCGACCGATTCGCCGTCTTCCGCCTCGCTGTCGGCGTCGGTGGCGGAGTAGAAGGCGCCCTCGGGCGAGGTCATGTCGCGCAGCACGTAGTCGGCGGTCTGGCGGGCCACCCGAGCCAGCAGCGGATCGCCGGTCAGCCGGTAGGCCAGGGCGTAGGCGCGGAGCAGGTGGGCCTGGTTGTAGAGCATCTTCTCGAAGTGGGGCACGAGCCAGTGCCCGTCCACCGAGTAGCGGTGGAAGCCGCCTCCGACCTGGTCGTGGATGCCGCCGCGGGCCATGGCCCGCAACGTGACCAACGCGGCGTCCAGCGGTCCCCTGTCGCCGGTGCGAAGCGCCTCCTCGAGCAGCAGCAGGAGGTTCGTCTCGTTCGGGAACTTCGGCGCGCCGCCGAAGCCGCCGTGGACCCGGTCCGTGCTGGCGACAAGACCTTGGACCGCCTGGCCGATCACCGGGCGACCCAGGTTCTTCGCCGCGCCCCGGGCGGCGGTGATCTGCCGAACTAGGTCCGTGATCTGGGCGGCGCTGGCTTCGAGGTCCGCACGCCGCTCGCGCCAGGCCGTGTCGACCTGGCGCATCAGGTTGACGAACTGTTGCGGCGGGAAGTAGGTCGCGCCGAAGAAGGGCCGGCGATCGGGCAGCAGGAAGCTCGACATCGGCCAGCCGCCCCGCTGCTGGGTCACCTGGACCGCGGTCATGTAGATGTCGTCGACGTCGGGCCGCTGCTCACGGTCTACCTTGATGCAGACGAACAACTCGTTCATCAGCCGCGCGACCTCGACGTTGTCGAAGCTCTCCCGCTCCATCACGTGGCACCAGTGGCAGGTGGAGTAGCCGATCGAGAGGAAGACGGGTTTGTCTTCCGCCTTCGCCCGCTCGAAGGCCTCTTGGCCCCAGGGGAACCAGTCGACCGGGTTGTGGGCGTGCTGCCGGAGATAGGGCGAGGTCTCGAGGACGAGCCGATTCAGGAACAGTGGCCGTCCGTCCGGAGCCAGGTGCTCGGTCCGGGGCTCGTAGCCGGCCGGCATCGCCGCCAGCGCCGCCTCCAGCCGGGCCTGGACTTCCGGCGGACGTTCTCCGGCGCCGGGAGGCGGAGCGGCGTGGGCGGGGGCGTTCGACACGGTCAGCAGGGCGACGATGAAGCCCCCTGCGATCCAGGCGGCGTGCGGCACAGCTTCGAGGATAGCCCGCCCGCCGTCGCTGCTACATTCGCGCGAATGTCTGAACTGCGGCCCCCGCCGGCGGGCCGGAAGCTGATTCTGGAACTGCGGCGCGAGTTGAAGGCCGCCGGAGACCCCCAGCGGGCGAAGGGGCAGCAGGCCTACATGAAGTCGGAGATGCCCTTCTGGGGCGTCAGGACGCCCGAGTTGCGGAAGATCGGCCGTGCCGCCTTCCAGCACCATCCGCTGGACGGCTTCGAGGAGTGGCGCTCGACCGTCCTGGCGCTGTGGCGGACCGCCGGCCGCCGCGAGGAACGGCACGCTGCGATCGACCTGAGCGGTTACCGCGCCTACCAGCCGATCCGCACGATGAAGGCGCTGCCCGTCTTCGAGGAGATGATCGTCACCGGCGCCTGGTGGGACTACGTCGACGCGGTGGCGAGCCACCGGCTGCGGGAACTGGTCGAGCGGTATCCGAAGACGATGGCGAAGCGCATGAGGGTCTGGAGCTGGTGTCCGGACATGTGGAAGCGGCGCGCGTCGATGATCTGTCAGCTTGGTCGCAAGGGCTCGACGGATCTGGACCTTCTGTACACGACGATCGGCGAGAACCTGCTGGGCTCGCGCTTCGGCGACGAGTTCTTCATCCGCAAGGCGATCGGTTGGGCGCTGCGCGACCTGGCCTGGCACGACCCGGAGGAGGTACGGCGGTTCGTGCGGGAGCACGAGGAGCGGCTGAGCCCGTTGAGCCGTCGGGAGGCGCTGAAGAACCTGCATAGGGCGGAGGCGGGTCACGGATGAGCCGCTTTCGGAAGCCGCCGCTTCGCGGCGGATGCCGGCGAGGGCGCCGGCGCACCCAGTGTGGGGAGGGCATGAGCCGTTTGCGCGCGGCCGTCCTGCTCGCAGCGCTCCTGCTGTCGGCGGCGCTGGCCTGCCGCGGCGCTTCCGAGTCGTCGCTTCGTTGGGTCGACTGGGCCGACGAAACCCATCGCCAGGTCGAAGTCGACCGGGAACCGGGGCAGTACCTGGGCCATCCGACGACGGTGCTGCTGTCCGACGAGCGCTCGATCCTGACCGTCTACCCGAAGGGCCACGGCGCCGGCCCGATCGTCATGAAGCGGAGCGGCGACGGCGGACTCACCTGGAGCCAGCGGCTGCCGACGCCGGCGAGCTGGGCGACGTCGATGGAGACGCCGACGGTCTTTCCGGTCGACCTCGCGGACGGTCGGCGGCGGCTCATCATGTTCTCCGGGCTCTATCCCGTGCGGATGGCGCGCTCGGACGACGAGGGCGAGACCTGGACCGAACTCGAGCCGATCGGTCACTTCGGCGGCGTCGTCGCGATGTCGTCGGTCGAGCGGCTGCGCAGCCTGGACGGTGAACTGATGGCCCTGTTCCACGACGACGGGAGGTTCTTCCGCCGGCCGACGTCCCGCTACGAGCGGATTCCCGGGTTCGTACCGGAGTTCAAGGTCTACAAGACGATCTCGCTAGACGACGGTCTCACCTGGTCTGAGCCCGAGGTGATCGCCCGGCATCCGGAGGCGCACCTCTGCGAGCCGGGTTTGATCCGCTCGCCGGACGGCCGGGAGATCGCCGTGCTGCTGCGGGAGAACAGCCGCCAATTCAACTCCTTCGTCATCTTCTCGCCCGACGAGGGCCGCACCTGGAGCCGGCCGATCGAACTGCCGTCTTCGCTGACCGGCGACCGGCACGTCGGCCGATACACGCCGGACGGCCGCCTGTTCATCACGTTCCGCGACCAGGAGCCATCCAGCCCGTGGCGCGGCGACTGGGTGGGCTGGCTGGGCCGCTACGAAGACCTGCGCCGCGGCGGCCGCGAGCCTTGGGCGGGCCAGGCGCGGGTGCGTCTGATGGACAACAGATACGCCGCGGACACCGCGTATCCCGGTCTCGAACTGCTGCCGGACGGCACCTTCGTGACGACGACCTACGGCCACTTCATGCCGGGGGAGGAGCCCTGGGTCGCTTCGGTGCGTTTCACGGCGGCGGAACTCGAGGAGGCCTCGTCGGCGGCGCCGGCCGGCGTGCCCCCGAAGCCGGTGCTCCGGGTGGGGACGAGCGGCGACTATCCGCCGTTCTCGACCGTCGGGGACGTGGCGGCCGATGGCTCCGCAAGCCGAAGCGGCTTCGCCGTCGAGGTTGCCGGGCGCCTTGCGCGGGACCTCGGCTACGACCTCGCGTTCGTACCGTACGACTGGCCGGACCTCGCCAGCGCGGTCGCGGCGAATGAGTTCGACGTGGCGATGAGCGGCGTGACCTGGCGGCCCGGGCGCGCCGCGGCGGGATGGATGAGCCGGGCGGTCGCGTCCGGCGGTCCGTGCGTCGTCTCGGCGGCGGACGCGGCTTCGCCGCTTGCCCAGGTGGCGGTGAACCGCGGCGGCATCCTGGAACGCTGGACACGGGATCGCTTCGGCAGCGGCGCCACCCGGATCGTCGCCGTGGACGACAACCTGTCTCTCCCCGGCCGCCTGGAACGCGGCGAGGTCGACGCCTTCATCACCGATTCGTTCGAGGTCGAGCACTTCGGACGCGACGGCTGGCGGCGTCGCTGCGAAGCGCCGGTCGACCGGAAGGTCTTCTGGGTCGCTCCCGGGCGCGCGGACGAACTAGGACCCGCGATCGACCGCTGGATCCAGCGGAACGAGGGCTGGCTGGAAGGCCGGCGCGAGGAGTGGTTCGGCCGTGGTCAGGGCCGCGACGAACTGGATCACCTGCTCGACCTCGTGGCCCGCCGGCTCGCCTTCATGCCGCCGATAGCCGTCTGGAAGGCGGAGCGCGTCGTGCCGATCGAGGATCCGGAACGCGAACGGATCGTGCTGGAGGCGGCCGGGCGGACGGCGGCGGAGTTCGGGCTCGACCCGGCGCCGGTACGCGAGTGGTTCGCGCTCCAGATCGACCTGGCGAAGGCGGTGCAGCGCCGGACCGCGCCGGCGGCGCCGACCCTGGAGCTGGACGCGATGCGGCCGGCCCTGATCCGCCTCGGCGAGCGTCAGGTGCGGGCTCTGCGGGCGATGGCGGCCGGACCGGTCCGGGAGCCCGCCCCGGAAGACCTCCAGGTGCTCGCGCCGTACCTGAGCGACGCGGAGACAGAGAGAGTGCGCGCCGGACTGGCGCGTCTCCTGGCAGAACTGAAGCGTGCGCGTGGGGGCTGAGCGCTTCGCGCGTCTGGCCGGCCCAGGCGGAAGCCGGCCGGAAGGCCGGCGCACCGACAGGTCCTAGTTCATGGCCGCGATGATGGCGCGCGCCATCTGCCAGGTCGACGACTGCCCGCCCAGGTCCGGCGTGAGGCTGCGGCCTTCTTCGAGGACCGCGGTCACGGCCTGATCGATCCGGTCCGCGTCGTCGTGGCGGTCGAAGTGCCGCAGCAGGGCGGTGGCCGGCGTCAGCAGCGGCAGCAGGTTCGCCTGGCCGGTGCCGATCAGGTGCGGGGCGTCGCCGTGGACCGCCTCGAAGACGTGGCAGTCGTCGCCGACGTTGATCGCGTGGCCGGTGGAGATGCCACCCGCGAGGCCTGCGCCGAGGTTGCTCAGGATGTCGCCGTAGAGGTTGTCCATCAGCATGACGTCGAAGTCGTACGGGTTGAGCACCATCCGCATGCACGCCGCGTCGACGATGCAGTCGTCGACCTGAATGTCGGTGTACCCGGCGGCGACGGAGCGGACCGTGTCCAGGAACAGGCCGTCGCTCTGCTTCATGATGTTCGCCTTGTGGATCACGGTGATCCTCTTGCGGCCGTGTCGCCTGGCGATGCGGAAGGCGTAGTCGGCGATCCGGCGGCAGGCGTCGCGGCTGACCACCTTCATGCTCTCGACCACGCCGTCGACGATCTCGTGCTCGATTCCGCGGTAGACGCTCTCGGTGATCTCGCGGATCAGCAGCACGTCCAGGTCGGGATAGCGGGTGGGGAGCCCCGGCATCGACCGGACCGGGCGCACGCTGGCCCAGAGCCCCAGCATCTGCCGGAGTGCGACGTTCGGGTTCTGGGGCCCGGGTCCGACGCGCACGGCGTCCGGGCCCGGACCGATGAGCCGCGTCTTGAGCGCCACCCGGCAGTCGCGGATCGCCTCGGCGGCTTCGCCGAGAACGGTCTCCGTGTTCCGTCGTACCGCGGTCGGGACGTCGACGCGGACGAAATCGAAACGGGCGCCCGCGGACTCCAGGATCTCGAGTACCGGCGGCGCGGTCTCGGCGCCGATGCCGCTGGTGCCGACGATCAGCGCCACCCTGGGCCGCGCCGTGTCCCGTTCCGCTCCCGAGCCGGCGTCGCCGTTCGCGGTCATGGGGCGGCCTCCCGTTCCCGGGCAACGCGCTCGAGTTCGTGGAGAAGGGCGTCCGTGAGTTCGGACGTGTTGGCCGAGCCCCCCAGGTCCCGGGTCAGGGACTTTCCGTCGACGAGCAGTCGCTCGACGCCGGAACGGAGGTGATCCGCGGCGTCGGATTCGCCGACGTACCGGAGCATCAGCTCCGCCGACAGGATGAGGGCGATCGGGTTGGCGAGGTCGCGGCCGGCGATGTCGGGGGCGGTGCCGTGAACGGCCTCGAAGACGGCGCAACCGTCGCCGTAGTTCGCTCCCGGGACGACGCCGAGGCCTCCGACGAGGCCGGCGCAGAGGTCGCTCATCAGATCCCCGTCGAGGTTCCCCATGACCAGCATGTCGAAGCGGGTCGGGTCCGTGGCGAGCTCGAGCGCGAGATTGTCCAGCGGCAGGTAGTCGACCTGGAAGAAGGGGTAGCGCTGCGCGCACTCGCGGGCGCAGTCCAGGAACAGGTTGTCCGACAGCGGCGTGATGGACGCCTTGTGCACGATGGTCAGCTTCTTGCGGCCGTGGCTGCGGGCGTACTCGAAGGCGAACTGCATGATGCGGCGCGACGCGTCCCGGGTGACGATCCGGAGCGCCTCGACCACGCCGTCGACCACCTCGTGCTCGCGGCCGCTGTAGAGCCCCTCCGTGTTCTCGCGGACGATGATCTGGTCGACGTCCCGGTAGCGGGCCAGTGTGTTGCCCGGCATCGAGCGCACCGGCCGGACGCAGGCGAACAGATCCAGGGACTGCCGCAGGAGGACGTTGACGCTGCGCCAGCCGCCCGCCACGGGCGTCTGGAGGGGCCCCTTGATGGCGATCCGGTTGCGGCGGATGGAGTCGATCGCCTCGTCGGGGAGCGGCGAGAGTCCCTGGTCGACCGCCGTACTGCCGGCCACGACCGGTTCCCATTCGATCCGGCCGCCGGTGACGAAGTCGACCGCGCGCACCATCGCCTTGCTGACCTCGGGGCCGATTCCGTCTCCCGGGAGGAGAGTGACCGCGTACTTCAAGCCGCGTCGTCGACCATCGCCTCGATCAGGCAGGGGCCCGGTTCGGCGAAGCCGCGTTCGAGCGCCTCCGTCAGTTCCTCGCCGGTCCGCACCTGGACGGCCGGCATGCCGAAGCCGCGGGCCAGGTCGAGCCACTCGACGCGGGGGCCGGAGAGGTCGGTCAGGTTGACGCTCTGCGGCCCGAGCTCTTCGACGCCAGCGCGGTGGAGCTCCACCTGGAGGATGCGGTAGACGTCGTTCGCGAACACCAGGTTCACGACGTCGACGCCCTCGCGGACCTGGCTCCACAGCGCCTGGATCGTGTAGAGACCGCTGCCGTCGCCCTCGAGGTTCAGGACCTTGCGGTCCGGACAGGCGATGGCGGCGCCGAGGGAAGCCGGCAGGCCCATGCCGATGGCGCCGCCGTTCTCCTGGAGGTAGGTATGGGCCGGCGCGTTCATCGTAGCGGGATAGAAGCCGGCGCCGGCGGTGATCCCCTCGTCCATCACGATCGCCTGCTCGGGCAGGGTGGCGGCGATCGCCTGGGCCGCGACCCGGACTCCGATCGGTCCGGCGGGCGCCGGCGGCCTCTCGACACTTCGGGCCGGAGGTTCCTCCTTCGCACTGAGCGCGCCGGCCAGCTCGCGGAGGGCGTGGCGGCTGTCCTCCGTCGGGTAGCTGAGGACGACGACGTCCGCGGAATCCGGGATCAACCGGCTGACGCCGCCCTCGTAGCCGAAGAAGGCGACGGGGTCGGCCGCGCCGGCCAGGACCACCGTGTCGACGCCGCGAAAGAAGTCCACCGCCTGTTCGGGGAAGTAGGGGACGCGCGGCAGCGGCGGCAGATGGGGGCCGCGCTCCATGCGTCCACAGAAGGTCTCGGCGGCGAGCCGGCAGCCGGTCTTCGCCTGCACCTTCGCCGCCTCGCGCTGGGCGGCATCGGTGAAGCCGGAGCTGCCGAGCATCAGCATCGTTCGCTCGCCCTTCGACGTGGCGGCGCGGGCTCGATCGACCGCCTCGGCGCCGATCAGCGCGGCGGGCGGGGGAGTCGGCTCGACGATCGGACCGTACGCCTCGTTCCACTGGCAGTCGGTGGGCACGATCAGGGTGGCGATCTGGCCGGGATGACGGCGGGCGGCCGAGATCGCGTCCGCCATGTCGCGGGAGATGTGCTCGGCGGAGGCCGCGGTGCGCTGCCAGTCGGACACTGCCCGGACCAGGCTCTCGACCTCCGTGTTGAGCGGCGGATCGTAGTTCCGGTGCCACGTCGGGTGGTGGCCGATCACGTTGACGAGGGGGGTGCGTCCGCGGCGGGCGTTGTGGAGGTTCGCGAATCCGTTCGCGAAGCCCGGTCCGAGGTGGACGAGAGTCAGGGCGGGTTTGCCGGTCATTCGACCGTAGCCGTCGGCCGCGCCGGTGGCCACGCCCTCGAACTGGGCGAGCACGCCGCGCACGCCGGGAATCTCGTCGAGCGCGGCGACGAGGTGGATCTCCGAAGTGCCGGGATTCGCGAAACAGACTTCGACGCCGGCGTTCGCCGCGGTCCGGAGCATGGCCTGGGCGCCGTTCATCGGAGCGGGAGGGTAGCAAGCCGCCTCATCGGCGCTCGTGTTCCTCTTTCGCTGCGGCGGTCCGGGACTCGAGAGGCAGCGCGGTCGTGCGCTTGATCTCGTTCAGCACGATGCTGGTGAGCAGGCGGTCGACGCCGGGGATCGAGGCGAGTTCGTCCGCCAGGATGTGCTCGAGGTGCCGGTAGTCGCGGGCCACGATCTTCAGCAGGTAGTCGTGCTCGCCGGTCAGGAAGTGGCACTCGAGCACCTCGGGGAGTTCGCTGATCACCTTGCTGAAGTGACGCACGGCGTCCGCCTGGTGGTGAGAGAGGAAGACCTGGACGAAGCACAGCAATCCCAGGTTCACGGCGTTGCGGTCCAGCAGCGTGACCTGGCGCTGGATCACGCCGCGGCTCTCGAGTTTCCGGAGGCGTTTCTTCAGGCCCGAGGCGGAGAGTTCGACCCGTCGGGCGATGTCCGCATCGGTGCGGTTCGAGTCCTCCTGCAGCAACTCGAGGATCGCGTAGTCCGTGGCGTCGAGGGGGCGGCCGACCGAGCGCTGCGATTCGGTGCTCTGGTGGTTGCTCTTGGAGTCCATTGGGCGGATTCTTACACAGAGTGGGAGTCGGCCCGAACGATAGTCGATAGAGGGGAATCTGAACTTGTTGTGCCTTGTTGGCTCTGATAGCGTCCCGATAATGGCTGTTGAGACACATCGTCGCACCGTGAGCGCCGCTTTCCCGCCGCCGATCGGCGGACAGCCGCCCACGCAACCCGCGATGGCGCACCTGCTGGCGCCCTGGCTTCGCGGCCGCGAACGTTCACTGTTGCGCCGCCTGGTGAACCGGGTTGCTCGACGCGACGTGATGTCGCTCGCTGGTGGCTTGCCGGCGGTGGATCTGTTTCCGGCCGAAACGTACGGCGCGAAGCTGCGCGAGCTTCTGGCCGAGCCGTGCTCCGTGCAGTACGGGCCGCCAAGCGGGGCGCTGAAGGAGCAGGTCGCCCTCCTGATGCAGCGGCGCGGCGTTCCGTGTCGCCCGGAGGAGATCCTGATCACGGCGGGTGCCCAGCAGGCGTTGCAGGTGGCGGTGGATGCGCTGGTGGCGACGGGTGAGTGCGTCGCACTTGAGCGCTTCGTCTACACCGGCATCCGCGAGGCCCTGGCGCCGCACTCGCCGCGGATTCTCACGCTGCCCAGCAGCCTGGACGACGGACTCGACGTGGAGGCCCTGGAGCGGTACCTGCTGGCCGGGGAACGGCCGCGTCTCGTCTACGTGATTCCGGACGCTCACAACCCGCTCGGGGTGAGTTTGACCCGGGAGAAACGGGAGCGGCTCGTCGTTCTGGCCGAGGACTACGACTTCGCGATCCTCGAGGACGATCCGTATGGCCTGCTGTGCTGCGACGGGGAGTTCGAGCAGCCGCTCGCGGCTCTGGACTCGGAGCGGGTCATTCACGTCGGCACGTTCTCGAAGATCCTGGCGCCGGCCCTGCGCCTGGGCTGGATGCGCCTGCCGCCGCCGCTGGTCGACACGTTCGCGACCGTCAAGGAGGCGGGCGACCTCGAGTGCTCCAGGCTGACCATGCTTGCCGTCGGCCGTCTGCTTGCCGACCTCGACTTCGAACGCCACCTCGAGCTGTTGCGGTCCACGTACCGGGGCCGCCGGAACGCCTTGCTCGAAGAACTGGCGGATCGCCTCCCGGACGGCTGCGCGTTCTCCGAACCGGCCGGCGGCATGTTCGTGTGGGTCGAGTTGCCTGGCGGGACGGACGGAGAACGACTGCTCGAGCGGGCCCTGGACGAGCACGGAGTGGCCTTCGTGCCCTCAGCGGCGTTTGCCGATGTCCACGACCTGGACGCGCCGGCCAACGCGGTCCGGCTGAGTTTCTCGACGCTCGAGCCGGAATCGCTGCGTCGGGCCGTGGCGAAGTTCGCGGCCTGTCTCTGACGAAGGCGGCAAAGGAAGACAACAGGAGGAAAGAAACATGAGTCTGGGAGTAGCGGAGACCACAGGGACGGGGTATCTGGCGGCGAGCGCCCTCGCGGAGGAGGACTTCTGCCCGATCCTCGGCTTCGATCACCTGGAGCTGTACGTCGGCAACGCGAAACAGTCGGCCGCCTGGTACTGCCACGTCTTCGGCTTCGAGTGCACCGCGGTCCGCGGTCTGGAGACCGGAGAGCGGGCCTGCGCGTCCTACCTCGTCGAACAGGGAGACATCCGGCTCCTGTTGACCAGCGGTCTCCACTCGTCGCATCCCGCCGCGCGTTCGGTGCGCCGGCACGGCGATTCGGTCGCGGTCATCGCGCTGTCCGTGCCGGACGCGGACGCCGCGTTCGATGCTGCCGTGGCGCGGGGCGCCGAGGCGGCCGCGGCGCCGGCGACGGCCGCGGACGAGCACGGCGGGTTCCGCCACGCGGCGATCCGCCTTTACGGCGACTGCGTCCTTCAGTTCATCGATCGCCGGGGCTACGGCGGCGTCTTCGGCCCCGGCTTCCGGCCGGCGCCCGTGATTCCCGGCGCCGCCGCCGGCCGGGACTGTGGCCTGGTCGCGATCGACCACCTGGTGGCCAACGTCGAGTTGGGGCGGATGAACGAGTGGGCGGCCTTCTTCTCGCAGGTGCTCGGCTTCAGCCAGCTCGTGCACTTCGACGACGAGGCGATCTCGACCGAGTACTCGGCGCTCATGTCGAAGGTGATGCAGGACGGCACGGGCGCGATCAAGTTCCCGATCAACGAGCCGGCCGAGGGCCGGAAGAAGTCGCAGATCGAGGAGTTCCTCGAGTTCCACGAGGGGCCCGGCGTGCAGCACATCGCCTGCCGGACGAACGACATTCTCGCTACGGTCACGCGTTTGCGCGAGAACGGCGTCGAGTTCCTGCACGTGCCGATCTCCTACTACGAGGATCTGGAGCAGCGGGTCGGGACGATCGACGAGCCGATCGATCGCCTGGCGGAACTCGGCATCCTCGCCGACCGCGACGAGGACGGCTACCTGCTGCAGATCTTCACCAAGCCGGTCGAGGATCGGCCTACGCTGTTCTACGAGATCATCGAGCGGCACGGCGCCACCGGCTTCGGCGCGGGCAACTTCAAGAGCCTGTTCGTGGCGCTGGAGCGGGAGCAGGCGGCGAGGGGGAACCTGTGAGCGCGGTCGGGGCCGCGCCCGGCCTGCTCGCCGGCGCGGATCTGACGACCGGCCGGGCCGATTTCATCGAGCGCGCGCAGACCCGGGGAGACCTGTTCGTCGAGCAGCCCTACGATCTCTACAGCGAGGCGAACCAGGAGACCTGGAGGCGGCTGTACCGGGCGCTCGCCGGCAAGTGGGAGCAGCACGCCCACCCCCGCTTCCTGGACGGCGTGGCGCGTCTGGGCCTGGATCCGGATCGCATCCCGAGGCTCGAGGACGTCAACCGTTTCCTCGAGCCGCTGAGCGGGTTCAGGGCGCGGGCGGTCAGTGGCTACGTGCCGGCCTACCTGTTCTTCGACTGCCTGCGCCGCCGGGAGTTCCCGACCACGATCACGGTGCGCGACGGCGACCGGCTCGACTACCTTCCCGAGCCGGACATTTTCCACGACCTGGCCGGACACGTGCCGATGCACACGGACCCGGCCTTCGCCGGCGTGCTGGTCCGCTTCGGGGACGCGGCGCGGGCGGCGGCGCTCCGGGCGCGGGACGGCGACTGCCGGAGCGTCGAGAGCGGGCTCAGGGCACTGGCGCGGTTCTTCTGGTTCACGATCGAGTTCGGTTTGATGCGGCGTCCGGGCGGCGACGGGCTCTGCGCCTACGGCAGCGGCCTGTTGAGTTCGTCAGGCGAGATCGCGCACTCGCTCGAGTCTCCCAGGGTGCAGCGCGTGCCCTTCCAGCTCGAGTGGGTCGTGAACCAGGGCTTCGAGATCGACTCGCTGCAGCCGCTGCTGTTCGTCGTCGACAGCTTCCGCCACCTGGAGCGCGAAGTGCGCCGGCTGGAGCGCTGGCTCGGCGAGGGTCGTCTGGACAACGTGGCCCCGGGCGAGCCGGCGGTCAGCCGGGAGGACCTGCGCTCCTTCCTGGACGCCGGGCTTCAGTAGCCCGGCGGGCGCTCGAAACCGCCGATGCGCCGGCTCAGCCGCCGGGCCAGGTCGAGGGTCGTGCGGTCCTCGAGGAAGGGCCCCGCGATCTGGAGTCCGACCGGCAGGCCGTCCGAGGCGGCGCCGGCCGGGATCACGGTCGCCGGCAGGAATGCGACCCCGGTGAGGCCGACCCAGAGGGTCTGCTCGCCGTAGGCGCGCTGCTCGCCGTTGACGGTGATGCGCCGCGCGCCCATCGGTTCGCTGTGGTCGTGGGGAATCGCGGTGGTCGGCAGGCAGGGCAGAAGCACGGCGTCCCACTCCCTGAAGAACTCGTGCCACTTGCGGCGCATCTGCAGCCGGCGTTCGTTCGCCGATAGCCACGCCCGGTGTCGCTGCGAGGCCCAGCGCGCCGCGAGCGCGCCTTCCTCTTCCTCGCGCAGGCCGCGCTCGGCGAGTTCCTCGATCTCCTGGTGGCTGAAGCCGCCGCACATGGCGGCGCCCAGGAGCTGGCCGAAGACGCGCGTCGCGTAGTCGAAGGTGAAGTCGGGTCGGGCTTCGCGATCGACGGTGGCGCCGGCGCCTTCCAGTGCATCCGCGGCCGCATCGAGGCGTTCGCGCACCCGGTCGTCGATGGGGCAGGACGGTTCCTCGAACCACACGGCGACCCGGTAGTCCGAGATGTTGCCGTGGCGAGGCGGCGGCAGCTCCAACCGGTAGCCGGGCGCGTGCCAGTCGTCGGGGCCGGCGAGGAGGTCGATGCCGAGTTCGAGGTCCTCGACGTTGCGAGCCATCGGCCCGGCGACGGCGATGTCGGCCTGCGTCAGCGTGCCGGGCGGTCCCGGAATCTGGCCGAGGGCGGGCACGATGCCGTAGCTCGGCTTGTGGCCGAAGACTCCGCAGGTGGAGGCCGGGCCGCGGATCGAGCCGCCGATGTCGCTGCCCAGTTCAAACGGAGTGAACCCGGCCGCCAGGGCCGCGGCCGACCCGCCTGATGACCCGCCCGGTGTCCGCTCCAGGTTCCAGGGGTTGTTCGTTTGCCCGAAGACCTCGTTGTAGCTCTGCGTGTCGCCGGCGTAGATCGGCAGGTTCGTCTTGCCGAAGACGACGGCTCCGGCGGCGCGCAGGCGGGCGACCGGCACCGCGTCGACCTCGGGAACGTGGCCGCTCAGTTCCGGGGCCCCGGAGGTCGTCCGCATGCCAACGGTCTGGAAGGAGTCCTTGATCGTCATCGCGACGCCGTGCAGCGGGCCCAGGTTCCGGCCGTCCGCCAACGCCCGGTCGGCGGCGTCGGCCTCACCGCGGGCACGTTCGGCGTCGAGGGTGACGACAGTGTTGAGAGGCGGATTCAGCCGCTCGACTCGGTCGAGCAGATGCTCGAGATAGTCGCGGGAAGAAACGCGGCGGGTCCGGATGGCGGTAGCCGCTTCGGTGGCGGACCAGTACGCCGCGTCCAGGCCCGGCGCCGGGTCGGTGGAGATGACGGGAGAGGGTTCGCTCATGGCGCGCAGGCTAGCAGCGGCACACCCGATGGCACCTCGCTTGCAACGTACCTGGCCTGATCGAAGCAGGATCTGGACTATGGTGTCGGCTCACAGGAGACAGGCATGACGATCGTGAACCTCCATCCGCGGCTCTGTGGCGGGAGAAACTCCTGTCGGGCTCTGCTGGCCGTCCTCGCGACCGCCCTGGCGTTCGCGTATCCCGCGCGAGCCCAGGAGCCGGACGCATTGTCCTCATCCGAGGTCGCTTTCGGCGAGGTGATCGACGTCCGGGTCGTCAACCTCGAAGTCGTCGTCGAGGACGGCGAGGGACGCCGCGTCCCGGGGCTCATGGCGGACGACTTCCTGGTGCTGGTAGACGGTGAGGAGGTCGATGTCGAGTACTTCACCGAGGTCTCCCAGGGGCGTGCGCGGTCGACGTCCGGCGCCGAGACGCCGCCGGCCGTGGGCGAGGGCGATGTCGTTGCCACGAACTTCCTCCTCTTCGTGGACGACGAGCGCACTCTGGTGGCCCAGAGGCGGCCGGTGTTGCAGGGGTTCGCGCACAGGCTCGGCGTGCTGGATCCGGCCGACCGGGTGGCTGTGGTCGTACAGAACGACGGGCGCCTGGAACTCCTGAGTCCGTTCACGACGAACCGCGAGGCCACCCTGGCCGCACTCGGGGAGCTCGACCGGGGCCGACGTTTTCGCGGGCTACTGGATTCCCGGCGAATCCTCAGAACGTTCACCGGAGGTCGTGGCGGAACGGCCGCGTACTTCCGCGATGCCGGGCCGCAGAGCTGGGCGTCCGAGGCAGCGGCGGACCTCGCTCGCCAGGGCGGAGGCGTGACGGACTACTTCGACGGGCAAGCGGGAACAGTCGGGCCGCTGGACAGTCGGACGGTCGTTGCCGAGAGCCTGGGCGCCGCGGGAGAGATCGTGGCGTCCGACCTTGTGTTCGCCGGCATGAAGCCCGACAGTTTCGAGCAGGAAGCGAGGGCCTCGATCCTCGAGCAGGATCTGAGCCTGTCGGTCGATGCCGTGGTCTCGGCGATGCGGGCGCTCGATCCACCCGAGGGACGCAAGGTGCTTCTGCTCCTGCCGGGGTACTGGCCGACCGGGGAGTTCCGGCCCTCCGGCCGGGGTGCCGGGCTGCGAACGGATCTCGAAATGCTGGACGGTCTGATCGACACGGCGAATCTGCTCGGCTACACGATCTACCCGATGGATCAGCAGGCCGGTGCGCCGAACGTGAGGTTGTGGCAGAACCTCCGCTACGTCGCGCGCGACACGGGCGGCATGGCGTTCATGGCGGGGAGCAACATCTCCGCTCTCGAGCTGGTCGCCAGCGACACGTCGAACTACTACTGGCTGGGTTTCGTGCCCGAGTACCGCCGCGATGACCGCGTACACGACATCGAAGTGCAGGTCCGAGCCCCCGGCGTCCAGGTGCGGGCCCGCCGGGGATACCTGGACCTGTCGCGGGTCGCTGAAGCCGACATGGAGGCTCAACGGCATCTCCTGTTTCCGCGGCAGCCGGAAGCGGACGAGATCGGACTGAGAGTGAGAACCGGCACCGCCACGTCCCTGCGGGGGAAGAGAATGAGCGTGCCGGTCGATGTCGAAATCCCGGTCGGGAGCTTCACGGCGGTGCCCTGGGACGGCCGGTACGTCCAGCGGTTGGAGGTGCGCTTCGCCACCATCGATCGTGACGGCTGGCGGGCGGAACAGCCGGCGATTCCTCTCGACCTGCGTCACGACGCCGCTCCTTCCCAGGACAGCGTGCACTGGTTCCGCGCCGACCTGGAGATGCGGCACCTGCCCCATACCGTGGTCGTCACGGTCCACGATCCCGCGTCGCGCCAGACGGCGAGCGCCCGCATCGAGGTGAAGCCCTGACGGGAACCCGGACGATCCGTAGTCCGCTCGCAGCCCTTGTGCTCGTACTGGGCTTTGGCTGGCCGGCGGCGGCTCAGCAGACGGGAGTATCCCGGGCCGACCTGCTCTTCGGCGAAGAGATCGACGTCCGGGTGATCAACCTGGAGGTCGTGGTCGAGAACCGTGCCGGAGAGCGGGTGACCGGGCTCGACAGCGACGACTTCCGGCTCCTCGTCGACGGAGACGAAGTGGCTATCGAGTACTTCACCGAAGTCCGAGACAAGCGGGCCGTGGCCATCGGCGGGTCGGGCAGTCCTCCGTCGATCGGCGAGGGCGAGACCGTTGCCACGAACTACGTCCTGTTCGTCGACGACGATCACTCGCAGGTGACGCTTCGGCGACCGGTGCTGATTGGTTTCCGGGACCGGCTGGCGGCGCTGCCGGCGGGCGATCAGGTCGCGGTCGTCGTCCAGAGCGGGCGCCAACTGGAGATCCTGAGCCCGTTCACGACGGACCGTGAGGCGACCCGGAGGGCCCTCGCTGAACTCGACAAGGGCGGCCGCTTCGGCGGCTTTCTGCGCACTCAACGGCGCCTGCGGCTCGCCGACGATCGTGGCTCGCTCGGGAGCGGAGGAGCCGCGCCCTCGCGGGAGGTCGTGTCCGCCACGTCGATTCGTGGCGCGATTAACTCCGAGGAGTTGGCGCAAGCGGACTCCTACGCCGGCGAGGGCTCGCTGGACCCTGAGGTCCGATGGCCGGCCAGCGGTGTCGCTACCTTCGCTCCGCTCGGTCCCCAGGGTATCCGGACGTTTGGACTGGGCGGCTGGGTGCCCCCAGACATGCAGTTCCGGGACATGCAGTTCTCCGTCGACGCGGTCGTTTCGACGATGCGGGCTCTCGACCCGCCGGAGGGTCGCAAGGTGTTCTTGCTGCTCGCGGGAAGCTGGCCCTCGGGGGACCTGGGGCTCGCCAGCATCGGAAAGTCGACGGATCTCCACCTCCTGGATGCTCTGATCGACACGGCGAACCTGCTCGGGTACACGGTCTATCCGATGGACCAGCAGGGCGGCTCCGGCGGATGGCTTTGGGCGAACATGCGGTACGTCGCGCGCGGCACGGGCGGCAGGGCGTTCATGGCGGGGAGCAACGTCAGGGCTCTGGAGATCGTCAATGCCGACACGTCGCACTACTACTGGCTGGGTTTCGTGCCCGGATACCTGCGCGACGACCGGGCGCACGACGTGCGGATCGAAGTCAGGGAGCCCCGCCTCCGGGTCCGGTCCCGCCGTGGCTACCTGGATCTGTCCCGGCGCGGGGAAGCCGACATGGAAGCCCTGCGCGAGCTCCTGTTTCCGGCGGAAGCAAAGCCGGGCGGCGGTCGGCTGCTGGTCGACGTCGGGGCAGCGGAAAGCGTGAGACGAAGCAGGATGAACGTGCCGATCACCGTC
Source organism: Thermoanaerobaculia bacterium (assembly GCA_022826745.1). Taxonomy (GTDB): domain Bacteria; phylum Acidobacteriota; class Thermoanaerobaculia; order Multivoradales; family Multivoraceae; genus Multivorans. The sequence goes on from JAJDUI010000038.1 coordinate 39,679, forward strand.
TACCTGCCGGTGGGCAGGTTCCCGGCGCTGCCTTACGACGGGCAGTTCGTGCAGGATCTCGAGGTTCGCTTCGCCGCCGTCGACCGCGTGGGTCGTCGGACCGGCGCCCCGGTGCAGCACCTGCGACTCGGAGGCGCTTCCCTGCCGGCGGCGGACGATGTCGTGCTGTACCGGACGTCCCTGTCCCTGCGCCGCTTGTCCCACGACGTGGTGGTCACCGTGCACGATCCACTGTCGCGAGAGACCGCCAGCGCGCGCATGCGGGTGGCGCCGGAAGAGGTCGAGCCGAATCCCTGACAGAATCGGCTGCGCGTGGGTTACTCGAACTCTCCCAGGTCTTCACTCGTACTCGCGGCTGCCCTGATCGTCGCCTGGACCCAGGCGGCCGAAGCGCAGCCGCCCTCCGGGCAGTCGGAGGAACCGGCCCCCGATCTCTTCTTCGGCGAGGAGATCGACGTCCGGGTGGTCAACCTGGAGGTGGTGGTCGAGGATCGGTCGGGAAACCGGGTGCACGGGCTCGAGGCCGACGATTTCCGGATCTTCGTGGACGACCTGGAGGTCGGCGTCGATTACTTCACGGAGATCCTGGAGAACCGCGCGGTTGAGTCGCGCGGAGGCGAGGCGCCGCCGGCGATCGGCGAGGGCGATTCGGTGCCGACCAACTACCTCCTGTTCGTCGACGACGACCACACTCACGTCACGTTCAGGCGCCCGGTGATCCGCGGGTTCGCGCGTCAGTTGGCAAGCCTGGGGCTGCGCGATCAGGTGGCGGTGGTGGTGCAGAGCCGCCGCCGGCTGCGGGTTCTGAGCCCGTTCACGGCAGACCGAAGAGAGACGCGCGCCGCGCTGGAGGAACTCGAACGGGGACGCTCTTTCGGCGGTGTGCTGCGCTCGCCCCGAATGATCGACCAGCGGATGCTGGCCAGCGGCGAAGGCGGGGGCCTGCCGCCGGGGGCGCGGTTCGACGAGGATCTGACTTCCGTGGCCGCCGACCTGCAGGTCGCGTCGATGAACCTGCCGCAGGCGGTCAACGAAGCGCGGGCGGAGAGCCTGGCTCGCGATCTCGAGTTCTCCGTCACCGCGGTCAGTTCGACGATGCGATCGCTCGACGTGCCGGAAGGACGCAAGGTCCTGCTGCTGCTGGCGGGAGACTGGCCGGTCGGTCTGTTCCGACCAGCCGGCCAGGGGATCGGCCTCCGCTCCGACTGGGAGATGCTGGACGGCCTGGTCGACACGGCGAACGTGCTTGGCTACACGGTCTACCCGGTGGACCAGCAGAGAGGCCCGAGCCTGATGCGCTGGCAGAACCTGAGGCAGGTGGCGGACAGGACCGGAGGGAGAGCGTACGTTGCAGGGGCGAACCTCGGGGCTCTGCGGCGGGTCAGCGAGGACGTGGCGAACTACTACTGGCTCGGCTTCGTGCCGGAGTACCGCCGCGACGACCGGGCCCACGAGGTGCGGGTCGAAGTCAGGCGGCCAGACCTGCGTGTCCGCTCGCGCGGCGGCTACGTCGATCTTTCCCGCCGGGCCGAAGCGGACATGGAAACGCAGGGCCGGCTGCTGTTCCCCGACGAAACCCGCACACATGGAGAGCCGTTGCTGCGGGTGGAGATCGGCGAACCCGAGCCGACCGGGCCGTTTCGCCGCAAGATGCTGGTTCCGGTGACCGTCCAGATCCCCGTGGGCCACTTTCCGGTGTTTCCCTTCGAGAATCGGTTTCTGGCGCGGCTGGAACTCCGCTTCGCCGTCGTCGACCGCAACGGCCAGCAGGCGCGGATTCCGGTCATTCCGCTCAGTCTGGCCGGCTCGACACAGCCGGCGCCGGATGCCGTCGTGCCCTACGACACCGTCCTGACTTTGCGCCGGAGACCACACGACCTCCTCGTTTCTGTCCACGACCCGGTGAGCCGCCAGACCGTCAGCGTGCGGACGCACGTCAGGTTGCGGATGGAACCGACAACGACCGGCGGGGGCTTGCCTTGAGCCTGATCGACGGCGTCGGCGGCGCCTTCGTGTTCAGCGAAGACCCGAAGCGGCTCGCCGACTGGTACGCGGAGCACCTCGGCATCGAGTTCGAGGGCAGCGAGGAGTTCGGGGCCTTCTACGTCCGCTATGTGGCTGCGGATCCGGACGATCCCGCATGGGTCATGGACACGACGTTCGCGATCATGAAGGCGAAGCGGCCGGTGCCGCGGATGGTGCGCAACGAGGGCGCGGAACAGGGCGACATGTACGGCGATCAGCCGTTCATGGTGAACCTGCGGGTACGCGACCTCGACGCCCTGCTGGCGTACCTCGCCGAGCGGGGCGTCGAACCGTTGCGCAGGGACGACGAGGGCTACGCCGTGTTCGCGTGGATCCTGGACGGTGAGGGAAACCGGGTCGAGCTGTACCAGCCCCGGGTCGAAGCGGCACTCAGCGCCGCACAGGCCTGATTGCCGCTACTCGAGGCCCAGGCAGGCGTCCTTCGCGCCGGCCGGGTTCATCGCCTCGGCGCCTTCGCCGATGTAGACGATCTTCCCGTCCTTGCCGACCACGTAGGTGACGCGGTTGGCGGCCGTGGGGAATCTCTCCATCATGCCGCCGTACTGCTTGGCGACCTCCCCGCCAGCGTCGCTCAGGAGCGCGAAGTCGAGCTCCAGTTCTTCGGCGAACCGCTTGTTTTCGTCCAGCACGTCGGTGCTGATGCCGAAGACGATGGAGTCACTGCCCGTGAAGTCGGAGATACCAGCCTGGTACCCCTTCATTTCCATCGTTCAGCCGGCGGTGAAGGCTTTGGGGAAGAAGGCCAGGACGACGTTCTTCTGGCCGGCGAAGGACGAAAGGGTCACCTCGTTGCCGTCGGTGCTGGGAAGGGTGAAGTCCGGCGCGGCGTCGCCTACGGCGAGGTTCGCGGCGCCCGCACTCGCCGGGGCGAGCGTGACGGCGCTAACGAGCATTGCGGCTGGCACGAGGCTTCTCATGGGTTCTCCGTTCAGGGCCGCCCCTCTCCTGGAGTTCGGACGGCGTCGCTTGGTGGTCGTGGCGGCGGGAGTGTAGCTTAGACTGGCAACTCGTTGCAGCCGACCTTCCAGAACGGAGTTGAGCAGATGACGAAGACGACCGAACACCGCATCGCTTTCTCCCCAGCCGTCGCAGGGCTGTTGAGCACGGCGCTGCTTCTGCCGGCCGCTCTGCCCGCCGCCGACGGCGACGGCGACATTCCGCGGACGGCGAGCGGGAAGCCCGACCTCACCGGCGTCTATGACATCGCGACGCTGACGCCGCTCGAGCGGGATCCGAAGTTCGGGGACAACCTGTACCTGACCGCGGAAGAGGCCGAGGAGATCGCACGGACGGTCGCCGACCGCCGCGCCGCCGACCTCGAGGCCAGCGACCCGACTCGGGAGGCGCCGCCGCCGGGTGGGGACGGCTCGCCGGGCGCCGCGGGCAATGTCGGCGGCTACAACGACTTCTGGCTCGACTACGGCAGCCGCTCGATCTCCATCGACGGCAGGTTCCGCACGTCCCTCGTCTTCGACCCGGTCAACGGTCGCCTGCCGGAGATGACGCCGGAGGCGCAGCGGAAGCGAATTGCGTTCTTCACCCTCTTTCGCGAGAACACGGGCACGGCCTGGTGGTTGGAGAACGACGGCCCGGGACCGTACGACGACATGGAGCAGCGCCCCCTCGGCGAGCGCTGCATCCTCGGATTCGGTTCGACCTCCGGTCCGCCGATGCTGCCGACCGCCTACAACAACCTGAAGCGGGTGGTGCAGACCGAGGACTACGTGATGATCCTCGCCGAGATGATCCACGATGCCCGGATCATCCGCATCGGTGGCGCGCACCTGCCGGCCGGGATGACGGCCTACATGGGTGATTCGGTCGGTCGTTGGGACGGCGATACGCTCGTCGTCGAGACGAGGAATTTCGGCGGCAAGCCCGGCATGTACACCTACGGCGCCGGCGAAGAGCTGAAGGTCACCGAGCGCTTCAGCCGGATCGACGAACACACGCTGAACTACAGCTTCACCGTCGAGGATCCGACGACCTGGGAGACGGCCTGGAGTGGCGAGTTCCCGTGGCCGACCGCCGATGGCCGGGTCTACGAGTACGCCTGCCATGAAGGGAACTACGCGCTCGGCAACATCATGCGCGGCGCCCGGTTGCTCGAGGCCGATGCGGCCGCCCCGGCCGGCGGCGGCGAGTAGCGTTCCGGGGGGCCGGTCGGCCGGCCTGACGTTGGCGGCCGCCGTAATGGCGGTCGCGGGCTGCGCTGAGCCGAGGTCCGACGGGCGGGTGCTCGATGGTGTGCCGCCGGGCTTCGAGCTCCACCCGGCGTTCGCGCTCGAACTCGCGGCCGCCGAGCCTGTAACCGTCGACCCGATCGACCTCGCCTTCGACGAGCGGGGTCGCGCCTTCGTCCTGGAACTGCCGGGCTACCCCGACATGGAGCGGCCGGCCCGGATCGTCGAGCTACTCGATCTCGACGGCGACGGAAGGTGGGACGGGCGCCGCCTGTTCGCGGACGATCTCGGCATGGCGGACTCGATCCTGCCCTGGCGGCGCGGGCTGCTGGTGGCGGCGCCTCCGCACCTCGTCTACCTCGAGGACGCGGACGGCGACGGCCGGGCGGACCGGCGCGACGTGCTCCTGAGCGGCTTTGCCGAGGGCAATCCCCAGCACAACGTCAACGCGCTTCGCTACGGCCTGGACAACTGGATCCACGGCGTCAACGGCGGCAACGGGGCACGCGTGTTCTGGCCGGATGCTCCGGACGAGGTCGAGGACATCGGCCAGGACGACTTCCGGGTCGACCTTGGCAGGCGGCGCTTCGAGCGGACCGGGCGTGGCGCCGGCGGTTTCGGCATGACCCTCGGTCCCTGGGGCCGCGTCTTCGGAACCCACAACCTGGACCACCTGAGCCAGATCGTCATTCCGCGCCGTTACCTCACCGGGCTGCCGGCGGCCTGGCAGGACGGTCGGCTGCGCCTCGCGGCGCCCGCGGACGGCGGTCCGGCCGAGCTGTTTCCGATCGGCGTGCGGCAAACGCGTCCGAACCACCCGGAGCAGTCGAACCGCTTCTCGGCCGCCTGCGCGGTCACCGTCTACGCCGGCGGCGCGTTCGGCGGCGCCGGACTGGAGGGCCGGGGCATCAGCGTGTTCGTAGCCGATCCGTCCGCGAACGCGGTTCATCGCGCCGTCGTCGACACGGCGGGCGCCGTGGCGGAAGCCGGCCGCGGCCGGCCCGGTGTCGAGTTCCTGGCCTCGACCGATCCGCTCTTCCGGCCGGTCAACCTGACGGTCGGGCCGGACGGCGCGCTCTATGTACTGGACATGCACCGCGGCGTCATCGAACACCCCGAGTGGATTCCGGACCCGATGGAGGCTGAGCTTGACCTGTACGAAGGCGACGATCGTGGCCGCATCTACCGCGTCGTTCGCGTCGGCGGCCTGCCGGCCGGGCACGCGGAGTTCCGGGGTTTCGACCGCTCGCTGCCCAGCGAACTCCTCGGCGCGCTGTCCAGCCCGAACCGGTGGCGGCGGCTGACCGCGCAGCGCCTCCTGGTCGAGGAGTTCGCGACAGCGCCGCCGGCGCCGATCGTCCAGGGCCTGCGCCAGGGACTGCGCGACGCGGCCCGGCCGCTCTTGAGGCTACACGCGCTCTGGACCCTGACGGGTATTCGGGCCCTCGACCGCGAGTCGCTTGCAGCGGTCCTCGCGGATCCCGAGCCGGAGCTTCGCCGCAACGCGTTGCTGGCGCTCGAGGAAGCGTTGCAGGGCGACGACGTCGCCGGGCTGCGGATGGCATTCGAGCCTCACGTTCTGGCCCTGATCGGCGATCCCGATCGGGGCGTGCGGCTGCAGGCGATGCTGACGGCGGGACTCGTGGGTGGACTGGATCTCGAGGGCGTTGGATCCGAGGTCGAGAGCGGAGCGGGCTTGCGGGACGCGGCGATCCCGGCGGTGATCGGCGAGCTGGCCCCGCCCGGACGGGACACGCCGCCGCCGCGGGACGTGCCCTGGCTGCGGCTCGCCGCGGTCTCGGTCCTGGCTGAGGATCCGGTGAGATCGCTCGGTTTGCTGCTCCAGGCCGGCGATTCCGGCGGCGAGGTGGTCGAGCGGGTCGCCGCCCTGGTTCCCGCGGAACGTGTGGCTGAGGTCGTCACCGGCGATCAGGTGCTGAGGGCTCTGTCGGGGTCCGGGGCCGGCGCTTCGGCTATGGGCCGTGGCCTGATCGCGGGTTTGACGGTGGCCGCTGCCGGCGCCGGAGACCGGGGAGTTGACGCTTCGGGCCTGTCGGAGCCTCTGCGTCGCCTGCGACAGTCGGACGACGATGCCCTCGCGGCCGCCGCCTGGCGGCTGAGTTCGGCCGTGAGTGCCCGGCCAACGGCGGAGGAGGTCGCCCTTCTCGACTGCGCCGGCGTCCGGGCGGTCGACCGGGCCCGCTCAGTGGAGGAGCGGCTTCAGGCGGTCGCCCTCTTCGGTCTTCGCCGGCACTGGTCTGACGAATCGGAGGATGTCGACCTCTCGTGTCCGGACGCCGACGGCGCGGCCGGAACGGGCTCGTCCGGAGGAACCTGGCTGGCGCGGATGGGTTCGCTGCTCGAGGTTGGACAGCCGCCCGAGATCCAGCGCGCGGCGATGGCGGAGCTGGCGTCGGCGGACGAGGCGGCGGTCACGGCCTACGTGATCGAACGCTGGCCCTACCTGGGACCGGACGCCAGGCGCGACGCGGGCAGCTACCTGATTCGAGGCCGGGGTCGGCACCCGGCCCTTCTCGACGCGCTCGAGAACGGCCGCGTCCGGGTCGGGGAGATGAACTTCATCCTGGAACGGCGCCGCTTCCTGCTGCGTTCGCCCGAGCCGGAGATCCGCCTGCGTGCGCAGGCGCTCTTCGACGACGCCGGCGTCGTCACCAGGGCCGAGGCGCTCGAGGCGATGCGGCCGGCGCTCGGACTCGACGGCGATCCGGAACGGGGCGAGGCCCTGTTCCTCGAACTCTGCGCCCGATGCCACCGGAGCGGAGGGGCTGGCAGCGGACCGGGACCGGACCTGTCCGGCATCGGTCGCAAGAGCGCGGAGACCCTTTTGCACGACATCCTGGACCCGAACGCGGCGGTCGACGCCTCCTACGTGAACTACGTCGTCGAGACGACGGACGGTGAGGTCCATACGGGTTTGCTGGCCGAGAGCACTAGCGGCGGGATCGTCCTGCGGGCGGCGGAGGATCTGCTGATCGAAGTGCCGGCCGAACGCGTCCGGGAAGTCCGCAGCGACGGTCTGTCGATGATGCCGGAGGAACTCGAGGCGGGCCTGGAGCCCGCCGACATGGCCGATCTGCTGGCGTTCCTGAGTCTCTAGCGCCGGCGGAGCGCTTCGATCTCGAGGAAGCGCTCCTTCAGTTGGACCGCCTCGTCCAGGTCGAGCACCAGGTAGATCTCGTTCGGTCTCGGCCCGCGGCGGAGGTAGTCGTAGAGATAGCCAGGGAGCTTGTCGTGACGGCCGAGCGCGCGCCAGAACGCTTCCGCCGCAAGGTCACGGGCGCGTTCGGAGAAGGGGGTCACGACCCTGTGCTCGAAGGGCCGAAGGTCGTGCATCGCCTCGAGCGCCAGGTAGTTCAGCCGGCGGACCGTCTCGTCGACGGGGTAGGAGAGGACGGAGCCGAAGGGCATCGGGTCGCCGAACCACGGCGGCAGCGACTCGAGCGCCGTGCTAGGCCCCAGCGGATAGGGCTCGGCATCGGTCGCGTGGTTCGTGTAGAGGAGGAGGCGGCCGTCCCAGCCATTACTCTCGAGCGCCTCGATCAGGGCGACCGTCGTGTACTGGTGGTCCGGATGGCTGTCGAGCAGCGGGTTCGCCGTCGCGATCAGGTCCGCGCCTGTCCAGTCGACCTCGCGGCGCAGGTCGGCAACGAGTTCGGGCCAGCTCGAAACGAACGGCCGCGTGGCGAGTTGCGGTTCGGTGTTCAGCCGGCGGAAGAGGCCTGGATCGTCGAGGTCGGCCAGGATCGAACCGACGACTTCGGGCCGCCGTTCGTACAGGCGGCGGAGGGTGCCGTCGAAGTAGCCCAGGTTGCGCGCCCGGTTGAACGGAACGTCGCCGAGGAACGGCACCGTCAGGCTGTCCCAGGTGCGCATCCAGCCCTTGATCCGGTAGTGCTCGCCCGTGTCCGGGAACAGGCCGCCGTAGTTCTTGCCGCCGTAGTCGCCGGCCGTGACGGTGACGACGTCGGCACGGGTCGTCGCATAGAGGCCGAAAGAGGCGATCTCGGCGTCGTCGGGGTGGGGGGCGACGACGAGAACGCGGGTCACCTCGTCGATGGGCGGGTTCTCGAACACGACCAGGCGCGTCTCTCCGAGCTGCCAGCCGATCTGCCGGCCGACCATCTCGATTCGGTCGGTGCCCGCCGCAGGTGAGACATTCAGGTAGCGGCGGCCGGTCGAGCGCGGCGCGAAGGACTGGGTGAAGTTCCGGCCGTCCGCGCGGAACTCGATGCTGGGGGACAGCGACGGCAGCAGGGGTCTGGTCCTGGCCCGGAACTCGAGCAGGGCTGTGACGTCCCGGCTCGGTGCCTCGGCCGGCCAGTCGAAGCCGTCCCGACCGAGGCGGACCTCCCAGGTCGTGCCGTCGCGCTGGTCGAGAGCGTAGTCGTGGGCCTGCCGGGGATCGTGGCGGAAGAAGTTCCGGTAACCGCTTCCCCGGCAGTGCCCGAACAGCCCGACCGCCAGGACCGCGGTCAGCACCAGGGCGATGTTTCGCCGCTCGCGGGTCATCTCTGGTGGATTCAGGGCCGGGAAGGCGGCGGCGGTGCGCCGATGTAGCGGCAATGGCCGCGCTCACCGAGCAGATCGTCGATTTCGGAGGCCACGGCATCGTCGACAGGCGCGCGGCTGCCGTTCGCGCCGGCGAGAACCGTGCGGTCCGGGAGTTCCAGCTCGAACTCGACCTCGACGCCGCCGTTCCTGCCCCGGCTGCGGCGCCTGTCGAGCAGGTCGCGCAGTTGTTCCAGCTCCTCGTTCAGGGGCTCGTCCGGGGTTCCGGCCTCGCCCCGGAGGTCGAGGTGGATGCGCAGGCGGCGGGCGAGTTTCACCGGCGCCTCTTCGACCGAAACGACCTTGCTGACCACCAGGTTGGGTTCTTCGCGCCGCCGGTCGACCCGGCCGGTGAAGAACAGCACCGCGCCGCGCTCCAGTCGTTCCTCGTACTCGGCGTAGGCGTCGGCGAACAGCACGCCCTCCACGCGCGCGCTCTTGTCCTCGAGCTGGATCATCGCCATCTTCTGGCCGGGATTGCGCCCCTTCCGTGTGCGGGTGGTGCGGAGCGAGCCGAGCAGCGCCCCCAAAACGACCTCCGTGTCGGCCGGCAGGGCCTTCAATCGCTCGACGTTCACGTTGCCGAAGCGCTCGAGCAGCTCGCGGTGGTCGTCGAGGGGATGGCTCGAGGCGAAGAACCCGAGCGCCTCCTTCTCATGGGCCAGCAGTTCGCCGGCGGTCCAGGGCGGCACCGCCGGCAGTTCCTGGCCGGCGTCCCCGTCGGGCTCGGGCGAGTCATCGGAACCGCCGGCGAACAGCAGGCTGGCCTGGCCGCTCTCGCGGTCGGCCGCCGCCCGCTGCCCGGCCTTGACCGCGGCGCCCAGCGCATCGACCATCGCCGCCCGCTGGTCCTTGCCGTGGATGCCGTCGAAGGCGCCCGACTTGATCAGGGCCTCGATCGTCGAGCGGTTGACGGTCTGGAGCGGCACGCGCCGGCAGAAGTCCCAGAGGCTGCTGAAGCGGCCGCCTTCCTCGCGCGCCTCGAGGATCGCCCGCACCGCTTTCTCGCCGACGCCCTTGACCGCCGACAGGCCGAAGCGGATGTGTCCGTTGCCGCTTGCCTGCTCCTCCCCGGGCTCGAACACGACATGGAAGCGGACGCCGGAGCGGTCGATGTCCGGCGCTCCGACTTCGATGCCGCGACGGCCGCCGGGGAGCTTCACGCGCGCGCATTCGTCGACGTAGTGGACCAGCTTGTCCGTGCTGTCGGCGGCATAGGTTAGGACGGCCGCCATGTACTGGACCGGGAACCAGGTCTTGAGGTACGCCGTCTGGTACGCGAGCAGGGTGTAACCGACCGAGTGGGACTTGTTGAAGCCGTAGCCCGCGAACTCCTCGATCAGTTCGAACAACCGGGTTGCCTGCTGTTTCGCGAGCCCCTTGTCGCGCGCGCCGGCGACGAAGCGCTGGCGGGCGGCGTTGATCGTCTTCCGGCTCTTCTTGCTGATCGCCTTGATCAGCGTGTACGCCTCGCGGAGGGGTACGTCGCCCAGCTCGTGGACGATCTGCATGACCTGTTCCTGGTAGACCATGATGCCGTGGGTGTCGGCCGTGTGCCGGTCGACGATCTCGTGGACCTGCGGGGTCTCCTCGCGGCCGTGCTTGCGGTCGCAGTACCTCGGGATCAGCGCCATCGGCCCGGGACGGAAGAGGGCGTTGGCGGCCACCAGGTCCTCGAGCCGGTCGGGCTTCATCTGCAGCAGCAGGTTGCGCATGCCCTCCGATTCGAACTGGAACGTACCGGCGGTGTCGGCGCTGGAGAAGACCCCCAGGACCGTGGGGTCGGCGAGGTCGATGTGGTCGAGATCGAGTGGATGCCGGCCCTCGGGGCAAGTTGGAACCGCTTCGGCGATCGCCTCGGGCGGCAGGGTCTCGCGCACGAGCTGGCGGCAGCGCTCGATGATGGACAGGGTCGTCAGACCCAGGAAGTCCATCTTGAGCAGGCCCATCTTCTCGACCGTGGGCCCGTCCCACTGGGTCACCAGCACGTCCTTCGAGCCCTGGGTGCGGCTGGTGGCCAGCGGCACCAGGTTCTCGAGGGGCTGGGTCGCGATGACCAGCCCGGCGGCGTGGACGCCGCTGTGCCGGGTGATCCCCTCGAGTTCCCGCGCCGTGTCGATGACCTCGCGAACCTGCTCGTCGCTCTCGTACAGCTCCTTCAGTTCCTTCTCGCGGCCCAGGGCCTGCTCGATCGTCACGCCGAGTTCGGCGCCGATCAGCTTCGAGATGCGGTCGACCTGGGCGAGCGGGAGCTCGTGCACGCGTCCGACGTCGCGGATCGCGGCGCGCGCCTTCATCGTGCCGAAGGTGATGATCTGGGCGACGTAGCCGTACTTCTCGCGGACGTACTCCAGGATCTCGGCCCGGCCGTCCTGGCAGAGGTCGATGTCGATGTCCGGGTACTCGCTGCGGTCAGGGTCGGTGAAGCGCTCGAACAGCAGGCCGTAACGCACCGGGCAGGCGTGCGAGAGCCCGAGCGTGTAGCCGACCATCGTGCCGACGCCCGAGCCGCGCGCTGTGGCCGGGATGTCGCGCTTCCTGGCTTCGTTGACGAAGTCCCAGACGATCAGGAAGTAGGCGCTGATTCGCTTGCCGGCGAGGACCGAGAGTTCATGGTCGAGACGGCGGCGGTGCGCGTCTTCGACCCGGTCGCCATAGCGCCAGGCGAGGCCGGCTTCGCTGAGTTCGCGCAGCGCCCGGTCGCAGTCGGCATGCAGCGCGGCCAGCTCCTCCTCGTCCGGCAGCTCGGCCAGCGGCTCCACGCGGTAGCCGGCGCAGAAGCGGTCGAACCAGGCCCCGCTGCCCGGTTCCGGCTCCGCCGTTCCCGCCGGCAGTGGAGGAGGCTCCAGGCGCTCGACGCGCACGAGCGGCGCGTGGTTGGCGGAGAAGTCGAGTTCGACGTTGCAGCGGTCGGCGATGCGGCGGGTGTTGAGCAGAGCCTCGGCGGTCCCGGGCCTGTCGAAGAGCTCGGCCATCTGCTCGGGACTCTTGACGTAGAGCTCCTTCGGGTAGTGGAGCCGGTCCTCCTGCTGCTTCGACTTGCTCGTCGAAACGCAGATCAGCGTGTCGTGGCTGTCCCAGTCCTCGGCGGTGAGGAAGTGCGCGTCGTTGTCGCACACGATCGGCAGGTCGAGGTCGGACGCCAGGCGCAGGATCTGCTCGTTGACCTCGTCCTGCTCGGGCGTCTCGTGGCTCTGCAGCTCGAGGTAGAAGCAGGGCTCCCCGGTCTCATCGGCGGGGAAGGTCTTCAGGTGCCAGCGGGCTTCCTCCTTCGCCCGGTCATAGTGCTCGTCGTTGCCCGTCTCGATGTGCCTGCGAAGGTGATAGGCGAGCGAGGAGCCGAGGTGGCCGTTGATCGCGATCAGGCCCTCGCTCCACCGCGGCAGCGTTTCCTCCTTGTCCATCCGCGGCTTGTAGTAGAAGCCCTCGGTGTAGCTGTCGGAGGACAGTTGGACCAGGTTGCGCCATCCCGTCTCGTTGCGGGCCAGCAGTACAAGGTGGAAACCGCCGTCCGCCACTCCCTGGGTTTCCTTGTGACGCCGGTCGGACGTCTCCGTCCTGATGTCGGGCGCCACGTACGCCTCGATCCCCAGGATGGGCTTGACGCCCTTCTTCCGGCAGGCCTCGTAGAAGGCGACGGCGCCGAACAGGTTGCCGTGGTCGGTAAGGGCGACCGCGTCCATGCCGAGGCCGGCGATCCGGTCCACCAGGGACTCCATCCGGTTGCCTCCATCGAGCAGCGAGTACTCGGAGTGGAGGTGAAGGTGGACGAAGTCCGGTGCCATGCGCGGGTAAAGAGTCCACGCCGCGGCCGAAACCTCGAACCGGTCCGCGCCGGGCGTCGACGGCGCCTAGCTTCTCACCGGCGGCAGGCCGGCGCAAGCGGATGTGGAAGTCGCCGCTGGACGGCTTCGCGGCGTCCCCTTGCGTCCTAGTCAGTGTGGCCGCGGCCTCGACCTCTGTCGACTGGAGTGCGGCGCTGGCCCGGGCGCCGCTCCTGCCCCTGGCCGCGCTGTTCGTTCTGGTGATCCTCGCGGCCGGCGGTGAGCGAGGAGAGCTCCTCTCCTTCGACCCGGAGCGGGCCGTCACGGTGGAGGTCTTCGTGCCCGTTCTTGGCGCCGCGGCCTGGCAGCGCACCGACGAAGGGTGGACGGCACGGGTGGACGTCCGCGCGGTGGAGCAGGCGGGGCGGCCGGTAGCCGGACCGGAGCGCGCCTGGCTCCGGTTGCGCGGCGAGAGATCGCCGCCGTCCGAGCGACGGCTTCGCGTGCGCGGGTACTTCAGCCGGAGGCCGGCGTATCGCAACCTGAACAGGTCGCGGCCGGGCGACTGGGGGCTCAACGTGAAGAGCCTGGGGCTGATCAGGCCGATGGGAGGAGCGCCGGCGTGGGGCCTTCGGGTCGCCGCCAAACTGCGGCAGCGCCTCCTGCGCCCGCTCGACGAGACCTCGGGGCCTGGCGCCCTGCTGGCCCGGGCACTGGTGTTCGGCGACGCGCGGCGGGTGCCGCCCGAGTGGCGCACGGGGCTCCGTCGGGCCGGTCTGTCTCACCTGCTCGCCGTCTCGGGGCTTCACGTCGGACTGCTCCTGGGCGGCTTCTGGTGGCTCTCCGGTGCGCTCCCGGGCCGGGTTGCCGCGGTCGGCGCGGTTGCGGTGCTGCTCTTCTATGGCTGCCTCGTCGGTCCACGGCCATCGCTGCTCCGCGCGTCGGTGATGGCGCTGCTCGTCATCCTGTCGCTGTCCGTCGAGCGTCCGCCTCAGGCGCTCAACTCTCTTTCCGCCGCGCTCCTCGTCATCCTGGCTTTCGATCCACCTGCCGCGTTCGACCTGGGCTTCCAGCTCAGCTTCCTGGCTACCGCCGGCATCCTGTTGCTGGCGCCCCGGCTGCTGAGGTGGTGGCGGCGCCCTGCCTTTGCCGGAAACGTGCGGCCGACGATGGTCGGCCAGGAGGCCCTGATGGTCGGGCTGGCGGCGACGATCGCCGCGCAACTCGCCACCCTGCCCGTCACCGCCTTCGAGATCGGCCTGCTGACGCCGTTCTCGCCGTTGCTCAACCTCGCCTTTGTGCCGCTCACCGCCGTCACGCTCGGCGTCTCGCTTGCCTGGGTCGGTCTGGCGTTCACGGCCTCGGTTCCCGTGCTGGGGGAGATCCTGGGACCCGGTGCTCGCTTGCTCCAGGCGCTTCTCGACCTGCTCACCCTGCCGTTCGCGTCGCTCGCACACCTGCCGGCGGGCTCCTGGCTGGCCTTGCCGTTGAGCGTCGACCCGGTCGCCGCGTTGGTGCTGGCGATCTGGCTCGGCGTCCTGGTGTCGGGGTTCCGGCGCGCCTTCTGGGGAGTGGCGCTGGTTCTGGTCTGCACTCCGGCGCTGCCGGAGGACGAACCGAGCCTGGCGATGCTCGACGTGGGACAGGGGGAGGCCATCCTGCTGCGGAGCGGCGAGCGAGGTCCGGTGATCCTGGTGGACGGCGGGGGCTACCGGCGGGGCAACTTCGCGGAGGCGGCGCTGCTTCAGGCTCTCGCGGCGGAAGGGGTTCGACGGATCGACCTGGCGATCCTCTCGCACGGCGATTCGGACCACTGCCGTGGACTGCTCGAGTTGACGTACTACCTGAGGATCGAGCGGCTGTGGGCGGTGCCGGTGGAACTTCGCGACGGATGCGGGCGAGCCCTGGCCGACCGCCTGGGCCGGCGGGTGCGGGGAGTGGTGCAGGGTGAAGGCGGCCAGTTGGGGGCCTGGAGCCTGGAGGTCCTCCATCCTCCGCCGGACCGCGCCGACGGCGGCAACTCCGCGTCGATGGTCGTACGGGCGTGCGTCGACCGGTCCTGCGCGTTGCTGACGGGGGATGTCGACCTCGCGGGGGAGCGGGAGCTTGTCGCCCGAGCGCGGCTCTACGGGATCCCGCTCCGCAGCGACGTGCTGAAGGTGGCGCATCACGGCAGCCGGACCTCGACCGGTCCCGGGCTGCTGGCGGCGGTAAGGCCGCGTCTGGGCCTCGTGTCGGCCGGCCGACGCAACCCGTACGGCCATCCCTCGTCGGAGGTCGTGTCACGGATGGAGGATCGGGGAGTCCGGGTTCTGCGCACGGACCTCCACGGCCGGATCGAGGTTCGCTTCCGCCGCGACGGTTCCGGCGGCCGGCGCCCGGTCGTGCGGGTGGCGGCCTGGCCCCGCCGCCGCTAGCCTGCACCCATGTCCTCACCTCCCTGGCAGGTGATCGCCGTCCTTGGTCCGACCGCCACCGGCAAGAGCGCGTTCGCGATGGCGTTGGCCGCCGACCTTGCCGAACGGGGGCTCACCGTCGAGTTGATCAGCGCGGACGCCCTGCAGGCCTATCGGGGACTCACGATCGGCACGGCGAAGCCCGGACCGAGAGAGCGGGGCCGGGTTCGCCACCACCTGATCGACGTGATCGAGCCGCACCAGGCGTTCTCGGCCGGGGCGTTCGCGCGACGCGCGGCGGTGGCCGTGGAAGAGATCGAAGCGCGCGGGGCGCTGCCGGTCCTGGTGGGCGGCAGCGGTTTCTACCTGCGCGCGCTGTTGGATGGGCTGGCGCCGGTGCCGCCGGTCGGCGTGGAAGTGCGCGAGGCCTTGCGGGCGGACCTTCGCTCCCATGGACTCTGCAAGCTCGTCCGGGAGCTGCGGGAGGTGGATCCGGAGGGCGCCGGAACGCTTGCCCCGGGCGATACCCAGCGCGTGCTGCGCGCGCTCGAGGTGGTGAGGGCAACCGGCCGGCCGCTTTCCGAGTGGCAGCGCCGGGGCACGGAGGGCCGGCTCGACCGAAGGCTTCTGAAGGTTGGATTGACCCTGCCGAGAACGGTTCTGTACGATGCCGTGGAGAAGCGGGCCAGACGCATGCTGGAGCGCGGCTGGCTGGCCGAGGTCGAGCGCCTGCGGGAACACGCGCGCGGGCGTGGCGGTTGCTCCCTCGGGGAGTTGGCGGCGTTCCAGGCCATCGGCTACCGGCAGCTCGCCGATCACCTGGATGGGAACTTGACGCTGGAGCAGGCCTTGGAGGAAACGGTCCGGGCGACGCGCCGCTACGCCAAGCGGCAGGAGACGTGGTTCCGGAAGGAGCCGCGGGTCTGCTGGATCGACGCGGTGGCAACCGGCGAAACGGAGCGGGCGCGGACGCGGATCGTCGAAGCGCTGATCGACGGCCGGCCGTTCGAGGCGGCGCCGTGAACGCCGCCCGCCGCATGGCGGCGATGCTCGTCGCCTGCCTGTGGGGCGTTGCCTGCGTGACGACCGCCATAGTCGAAGCGCCACCCGAGGTCACCGAGCTCGACACCGGCATTCGCTCCTTTCTCCGTGAACCGCTTCTCGGCTACGAGGGCAACATCCCGGAGCAGAGCCGCTACGAGCTGGCCGGGGCGTCGGCGGCGCTGAGGCGCGGCGAGGTCGAGGTCGCCCGTACCAGCGCGGAGACGCTGCTCGGCATCGATCCGACGCTGCTGCCGGCCTCCGTCTTGCTGGCCCAGACCCACTTCGCGGCCGGTGAGAACGCGCTGGCGGTCGACCTCCTGGCGTTGCCACTGGCGGCTCGTCCCGGCTACACGGCGGGTCAGCTCGTCTATGCGAGGGCGGCGGAGCGGACCGGTGACGCGGTCGCCGCCTACCGGGCCTACCGGGGCATCGCGGCGGTCGACGAGGTGGCGGCGGAGCGCGCCGCGGCGCTAGAGGACGAGGCCATCGCAGAGTTGAGCGACCGGATCGCCGCGGCCATCGACGGCGGCGGACTTGCGGACGCCGGAACGGCGCTCGAGACCCTGCGCGTCTGGGCGCCGGGCTACCCGGCGGCCCTCGACCTGGGCCGGCGCCTGGCGTTGGCGCGGGGGGACACCGGGGCCGAACTGGCGGCGACGCGCGAACTCGTTGCGGCCGGCAACGCCTCCCTGGAAGTTCGCCATCGCCAGGCGGCGCTGGAACTCGAGGCGGGCGACGCCCGCCGGGGACTCGAGCTCTACGAAGAGCTTGCCGAACGGCATCCCGGCAACAGCGAGATCGCGGCGGGTCTGGCCGCGGCTCGGTTCACCTGGCGAACCAGGCTGCTGCCGGAGAGCGTGCGGGAGCTCTTCGAGGCCTCGAGCCTCCTGCGCGGCGACTTCGCGGCGCTCACGGCCTGGCTCGTGCCCGGCATCCGAACCGGGCCGGCCGGCAGCACGGTCATCGTCAGCGACATCCTGGAGCATCCGCATCGTCGCGAGATCGCGCGGCTCCTCAACCTGGGACTGATGGAGCCGGCGGACGCGGCGGTGCGCCGCTTCGGGCCGAACAACTACATGCGGCGCGGTCCGGCACTGGCCACGCTGCTCCGGATGCCGGGCCGGGTGGGCGGCGGCGCGGCCTGCGTCGGCGAGGCGGGCGGGCCGGCCGCGGACGACGCGGACGCGGTGTGTGAGGCCGCCCTGCGCTGCCGGCTCATCTCGGAACCGGCGGAGTGCCGTCCGGAACGGGCGATCTCAGGGCCGGAGGCGGTGGAAGCGCTGCGCCGGACGCTGCATCTGATTCAGTAACGTCGTCGATCGGCAACGTCGAACCCGCCGTGCCGGTCGGGGCAAGGCCGCCACGAATCGACCATCCGGAGCTACTCATGACCGCAGCCGCTTCTTCCGTCGTCAACCCTGCCTCCGCCGTTGCGACGCTCGACCGGGAGCGCGCCATCGTTCTGGTCATCGATCTCCAGGGCCGGCTGGTGGACCTGATGGACCGGTCCCGGATGCTGCTCGACGGCACCGCGAGGCTGTTGCGTCTGGCGCAGTTGTTCGACCTGCCGGTGATCGTCACCGAGCAGTATCCGCAAGGGCTGGGGTCGACCCGCGAAGAGGTGGAGGCGGCGATTCTGGAGACGGATCCGGACGGCGGCCGTACGTGGCGGGTGGAGAAGGACTCCTTCGGCTGCTGCGGCGTGCCGGCGTTCGAAGAGGCCCTGGATGCCGCCAGGCCGGGACTGCCGGCGCCCGACCGCCAGGTCGTCGTGGCGGGGATCGAGGCGCACATCTGCGTCGTGCAGACCGTGCTCGATCTGATGGCGCGCGGGACCGACGTCCACGTCTGCTGGGACTGCGTCAGCTCGCGCGGCGAAGAGTACCGCCGCCACGCGATCGAGCGGATGGGCAACGCGGGCGCCCAGATCACGAACCACGAGTCCGTCGCCTTCGAGCTCGCCAGAGACAAGAACCACCCGCAGTTCAAGGGCGTGAACCGGCTCCTGAGAGAGGGACAGATCGCGTGACGCTCGCCGGCCCGCGCCTTGCCCGGGCCGTGTTGGCGGCGTTGCTGTGCCTGCCGGCTGCCGCGCAGACACCCGCCGGCACGGGCGACGCGGAGGCGGCCGTCCGCGCGACCTTCGAGGCTTACCGCCAGGCGTTGATGGCCGGCGACGGCGAGGTGGCGGCCTCCCTGGTCGATCGGGAGACCGGGGAGTACTACCGGCAGCTCAAGCGGCTGGTGCTCGAGGGAAGCGAGGAGGAAGTCCGCCAGCGCACGTTCGTCGACCGTTTCCTGGTCGTCGCCTTCCGTCATCAGTTCGCCAGCGACGAACTGGCGGCGATGGAACTTGCGGACGTGATCGTGCGGGCGATGGATCTCGGCTGGATCAACTCGACAGCGATCGAGCAGCTCGCGGTCGGCCCCATCCGGATCGAGGGAAACGGCCGGATGGACGGCAGCGAGGCCGTGGCCGCGGCGCGAACCCGGGCCTCGCTCGAGGACCCCTCCCTCGCCGGCGGGATGGATGACCTCGAGTACCGCTTCGTGAACGAGAACGGGCAGTGGAAGTTCCGGTTCAGCTCTTTCGTCTCTTCGATCGACGGCGTGATGCGGAACCTCGCGGCGCAGCTCGGCGCGGACGAGGACGACCTCATCTTCACCCTGGTCGAGTCCCTGACCGGTGTCGAAGTGCTGCCCGAGGTCTGGGAGTCGCACGACCGCTGACCGGGCAGGATCGCTGGCGGATCGGGCGCCTCGCGGGGACTCCGGCTGGCCGACCGTCCGGCCGTTCAGTGCGGTACGATCCCGTCGTGCCGAGCCGGCGAACAGCCCTCGTGGTCCTGGTTGCCGCCCTCCTCGCGGGTGGAGCGGCGGCCCTGGTGGCCAGGGGCGCGGCGCCGGCGGCGACTCCCCAGGTCGGCGCCTCGGACGAGCGCCGCGCCTTTCGCGGCCGGCATCGCGGTCCGTTGCCGCCTCAGGCGATGCGGACCTTCGAGAGGTACCTGTACAGACCCGTTCACCCGGACGAGGTGCTTCGGGAGTTCTACTTCACCCGGCTGGCCTACAGCGGCCACATGTACCGGGGATTCGCGGGGAGCTGGTCGATCGACTATCCGAAGGCCGACCGTCAGTTCATGGTCGGGCTGAAGCGGCTGCTCGACCAGTTGGACGCCTACGACTACGACCACGCCTTGCCGGCGACCGATCCCGAGCTCTTCCGTTTCCCCTTCCTGTACTCGGTGGAGGTCGGCTACATGGCCCTCAGTCCACCGGAGCGCGACGCGCTGCGGCGCTACCTGCTGGCCGGCGGCTTCTGGGTCATCGACGACTTCTGGGGCTCCTGGGAGTGGGCGAACCTGGAGCGGGAGCTGTCCCTGCTGCTGCCGGAGTATCCGATCGTCGAGATTCCTCTGGATCACCCGATCTTCCACTGCTTCTACGACGTGGAGGAGATCATCCAGGTGCCCAACGTGGGTCAGGGCAGGTACGGGGGCCCGACCTGGGAGCAGGACGGCTTCACCCCTCACGTTCGCGGCATCTTCGACGAGGACGGCCGCCTGATGGTCGTGATCAACTGGAACACGGACCTCGGCGACGCCTGGGAGTGGGCGGAAGACGAGTGGTACCCGGTGCGGTTCTCCCACTACGCGTACCAGATGGGGGTCAACTTCGTCGTGTACGCGATGTCGCACTGAGCGACGTCTCCCGGCTTCGGCGTTCTTCTTCCCGGCGTTTCCATGGTTGGCCTGTTCGAGTTCCTGTTCAAGTACCGGCCGGCGCTGTTCGAGGAAGGCCGGTTCACCTTCGTCAGCCCGGGCTGGATGCAGGTCGCGGCGCTCCTCGCCGGCGCGCTGCTCGTCTTCGCCGCGTTCTCGTACCGCCGCCCCGGTGCCGGTGCGGCCGACCGCACCGCTGGCGCTGACCGCCTGCGCTGGTTGCCTCCGGTGTTCCGGTCGCTGGCGATCGGAGTCCTCGTCTTCTGCCTGCTGCAACCGGCCCTGGTCCTGTCGACCGTCGTGCCGCAGGAGACGTTCGTCGGAGTCGTGGTGGACGATTCGCGCAGCATGGCCATGCCGGACGAGGCGGCGGCCGCCGACGGCACGCGCGCGGGAGCCGTGCTGGAGGCCCTGTCCGGCGAGTCCGGCTCGATGCTGGATCGCCTCGCCGAGCGTTTCCAGGTACGGCTCCTCGCCTTCGGGCGCAGCGCCGAGCGGATCGAGTCCACGGAACAGCTCCGGTTCGGACGCGCCGACAGCCGGATCGGCGAGGCGCTGGTTGCCGCGAGCGACGAACTGGCCGGACTGCCGCTCTCCGGCCTCGTTCTGCTCTCGGACGGCGCCGACTCCGCGCCGGCCGAGCTCGGTGACGCCCTGCTCACCCTGAAGGCCGCCGGCACTCCCGTGTACACGGTCGGTGTCGGCCGGCCGCGGCTTCGCAAGGACATCGAGGTTTCCCGGGTAGTCGCCCCCAGGCGGGTGCTCGAGGGTTCAACGGTCGAGGTCGAGGTCACGCTGTCCCAGACGGGGTTCGGCGGCCGCACCGTGGATCTGGAGGTCGAGGACGACGGCCGGATCGTCAACCTGGAACAGGTGACCTTCCCGCGCGGCGGCTCCGCAGTCACTGCCCGCGTGATGTTCGCGGCGAACGACGAGGGCGCCAGGGAGTTCCGGTTTCAGGTTGCCGGCCAACCGGATGAGGAACTGCTGCTGAACAACGAGCGGACCGCCCTGGTGGAAGTGCTGAAGCGGCGGGAAAGGATCTTCTTCTTCGAGGGCGAGCCGCGCGACGAGTCGAAGTTCCTGCGGCGAGCGGTCAGTCAGGACGAGAACCTGCACGTCGTGTCGATGACGAGGCAGGCGGCCAACAAGTTCTACGGCATGAACTTCGACGAGGACACGCGGCGCTTCGAGGGGTTTCCGACCCGGCGCGAGGAGCTGTTCGAGTACAGCGGCGTCATCCTGGGCAGCATGGAGGCGAGTTTCTTCACTCACGACCAGATGCGGATGCTGGTCGACTTCGCGAGCCAGCGCGGCGGCGGCGTGCTGCTCCTGGGCGGTCGTCGGGCTTTCTCCGAGGGCGGTTTTGCCGGCACTCCGCTTGCCGAGCTCTCGCCGGTCGTGCTCTATGACCGGCCGGCCGACCAGGGTCGCCCGGAACTGATGACGGATCTGCGGATCGATCTGACGCCTCAGGGGCGGGGCCACCCGGCGACGCTCCTGCGCGATGACCGGGAGGAGGCGAACGAGCTCTGGCCCACGCTGCCGCCGCTCTCCGCCTACCAGCGGGCGACGGAACTGAAGGCTGGCGCCACGGCGCTGCTTCAGGCGGAGAGCCCGATGGTCAGGGATCCGATGATCGTCCTGGCGCACCACCGGATCGGCCGCGGCCGGGCGATCGCGTTCACGCCTCACGACTCCTGGCACTGGCAGATGAGCGCCGACATTCCGCTCGAGGACCAGACTCACGAGCGCCTCTGGCGGCAGATGCTGCGCTGGCTGGTGTCCTACGTTCCCGATCGGATCGAGGTAGAGGCGGACCGCGACCGCTTCGAGCCGGGCAGCACCGTGACGCTGCGCGCGACGGTGCGGGACGAGGCGTTCCAGGAAGTGAACCGGGCCCAGGTCGTGGCGGCGATCGAGCAGCCGTCCGGCGAGGAGGTCGAGGTACCGCTCGACTGGTCGGTGGAACGTGACGGAGAGTTCGTCGGCACCTTCACGGCAAGGGAGCCCGGTCTCTACCGGGTCGAGGTCGACGCGCGGTCGGAGGGCGAGTTGCTCGGCGTTGCGACCTCCCGCTTCGCCGTGGACGAACTGAACGAGGAACTGTTTGGCGCGGCCCGCAGGGATTCCGTGCTCAAGCGGATCGCGAGCGAAACGGGCGGCCGGCAGGTCGGACTCGGCCAGGCGGACCGCCTGGTCGAGGACCTTTCGGTGAGCAGTGAGGGCACCCTGGTGAGAGAGGCCAGGGATCTCTGGGACATGCCGATCCTGTTCCTGGCCCTGGTCGCGCTGCTCGGCGGGGAGTGGGCCGTCCGTCGCCGTCTGGGGATGGCGTGACTCCTCCGGACTCGCGTCGCGGCGGCACCCTTGCCGCCTGTCTGGCGGTGGCCGGGCTTGTCGCGATCGCTCCGCTCTCCGCCGATACCCACCTGCTGGTCGTGGCCGGCGTCGGTGGCGAGGAGACCTACACCGAACGCTTCCACCTGTGGTCGACGCGGGTCGCGGACGCGGCGGTCGCCGCCGGCCTCAGGCCGGAGAACGTCGTCTACCTGGGGGAGCGCAAGGACATCGATCCCGAGCGGATCAGCGCACGCTCAACCGGCGAGAACGTGCTGGCGGAGATCGCGGCCGTTGCCGAGCGGTCGAGGGTCGGAGACGACGTGTGGATCGTGCTCTTCGGCCATGGCAGCGGCGCCGCGGGACCGCCGCGGTTCAATCTTCCCGGTCGCGATCTGGCCGCCGCGGAGTACGCCGCGGCGCTGGAACAGCTTGCCGACCGCCGCGTCGTCTTCATCAACGCGAGTTCCGCGTCCGGCGGCTTCATCGGGCCGTTGTCGCAGGAGGGCCGGGTGATCATCACCGCCACGAAGTCGGGAGGCCAGAGCAACGAGTCGCTGTTCGGCGGCTTCCTGGCGGAGGCCCTCGACGGCGCCGCGGGGGACGCGAACAAGGACGGCCGCACGTCGGCGCTTGAGGCCTTCGAGTTCGCTCAGCGTGAGATCGAGCGCTACTACCGGCAGACCGGGCTGTTGCGCACCGAGAATGCGCTGCTCGACGACGACGGCGACGGTCTGGGCAGTCCGGAGCCGGCCGGCCTGGAGGCGTCGGAAGCGACCGATGGCCGGCTTGCGAGTCTCCGGTACCTGGCTCAGGAGGCGGAGCCTTCGACGCTCACCGCGGAGGCGCGCGAACTCACGGAGCGGCGTGACGGGATACAGCGGCGAATCGATGAGCTGCGCCTGCAGCGGGAGGCGCTGGACGAGGAGGTCTACCTGGCCGAACTCCAGGAGCTGATGGTCGCACTGGCGCTGGTCGATCGCGAGCTGGAGGAGGCTGGCGGCGGCGACGGGGAGCCCGATCCGTGATCCCTGGCAGGCGCTCCCTGGCAGGAGCCGCGACGACCGCGCTGTTGCTGGCAGTCGTCTGGTCGGTCGGGGCGTGGTCGCTCGGGGCGGGGCCGGCCGCGGCACAGGAGCCGGCGTCGCTCGACGAGATCGAGTCGATGCTCCGGACAGGCCGGTACGAGGACGCCATCTCCCGGCTGGAGGTGTGGACGGGCGGCGGGGGGGTGGCAGCGCCGCGCGCGCTGCGACTGCTGGTTGAGGCGTTGATCGCTACCGGGCGCTACGACGAAGCCGCCGCGGCGTTCGAGGGCGTCGATCCCGCGGACGTGGGACTCGGCGTTCTCCGTGGCCGGGTGGCTCTGCTCGACGGTGACCGCGAGGGAGCCGGACAGGCGTTCGAGTCGGCGCGCATGGCCCGGCGCGGTGAAGCCCTGGTCGCCTCGTTCGAGCTGGCGCGGCTGGCCCGGGACCAGGGCGCGATCGAACAGGCTACGACGGGTTTCTACGCGATGATCGACGCCTACAATCGCGGCGCGGCCGACACGGCTGAGGAGCTCGTCGCGGTCGCCGAGGCCTGCCAGTGGTTGGGGCGCGATGATCCGGAGCTGTTCAAGGACGCGCTGAGGGCCTACGACGAGGCCGTGGCGCTCGATCCCTCGTGGCCCGTGCCCCGGATTCGGCTCGGGGAGCTGTTCCTCGAGAAGTACGACAGCTCCCAGGCCCGCACCTCGATCGCCGACGTGCTGCGGACGAACCCGCGACACCCGGAAGCGCTGCTGGCGATGGCCCGGACGATGCGCTTCGACGGCAACCCACGGGCGGCCGAGACACTCGACGCGGCCCTCGAGGTGAACCCGAACCTGGTCGCGGCCCGGGTGTTCCGGGCCCGGCTCCGCCTGGCCTCGGAACGCTTCGGCGAGGCCCGCGAGGAGGCGGAGAAGGCGATCCAGGCCGATCCCGAATCGCTCACGGCACGGACCGTGCTGGCGGCGGTCGAGTTCATCGAAGGGCGTGAGGAGGAGTTCGCCAGCGTTCGCGACGGCATTCTGGCGGACAACCCGCGCTACGCCGACCTGTTCAACGAACTTGCCGACGCCAGCGTCGAGAACCGGCTCTACCCGCAGGCGCGGGACTTCGCCGCCGAGGCGGTGCGGCTGGATCCGAAGTCCTGGCGCGGCTACGGGCTGCTCGGCCAGAACCAGCTCCGTCTCGGGGAGATCGAGGCCGGGAAGGCCAATCTGGAGCGGGCCTTCGCCGGCGACCCGTACAACGTCTGGATCAAGAACACGCTCGATCTCGTCGACACGTTCGTCCAGTACCGGACGATCCAGAGCGAGCACTTCGAGTTCCACATCCACGAAAGCGAGGCGGAACTGCTGGCGCCCTACGTGGTCGAGCTGGCGGAGGAGGCCTGGGCCGTGCTGGTCGAGCGCTACCGCTTCGAGCCCCCGACGCCGGTCCGGGTCGAACTCTATCCGTCGCACGCCGACTTCTCGGTCCGCACGGTCGGGCTCGCCGGGCTGGGCGCCCTGGGCGTGTGCTTCGGTCCGGTGCTGGCCCTCGACTCGCCCTCGGCCCGCCAGGTCGGCCACTTCAACTGGGGCGCCACGCTCTGGCACGAACTCGCCCACACCTTCACCCTCCTCGTCACCGACGCGAAGATCCCGCGCTGGTTCACGGAAGGTCTCTCCGTGTTCGAGGAACGGCGGGCACGGCCCGGATGGGGCGACGACGTCCAGATCCCCTTCATCACTTCCTTGCGGGACGGGGATCTGCTGGGCATCGCCGAGCTCAACGACGGCTTCATGCGGCCGAGGTTCCCCAACCAGATCGGACTCTCCTACTACCAGGCCTCGCTGATCTGCGACTGGATCGAGGAGAACTACGGTTTCGATGCGATCCTCCTCATGCTTGCCGGCTACCGGGACGGCAAGAGCACCGACGAGGTGTTTCAGGAGGCGATGTCGCTGTCCCTGGAGAGCTTCGACGAGCGGTTCTTCGGCTATCTGCGCGAGCGTTTCGGCACCGCGATGGCTGCACTCTCCGATGTGCCGGGGGCCGTCGGCCGGGATGACGCGGAAGATGAGGAACCGGGTGAAGATGGACCGTCGCGGGGCCCCAGACGGAACCTCTTCGCGGGCTCCGGGCCGGACCTGGAGGCGCTCGAACGTGTGGCGAAGGAACGTCCGGACGATTTCCGCGTGCAGATGACCTACGGCAACGCGCTCTTCGCCGAGGAACGCTACGCCGAGGCCGAGGCGCCGCTGCTGAGGGGCCGCGACCTCTTCCCCGAGTTCGTGGGTCCCGGCAACGCCTACACGTTGCTGGCCGAGATCTACCGGGAGCTGGAACGGGAGGAAGAGGCGATCGGGGCGCTGCAGAATCTGCTCCAGCACAACGAGACGGCGTGGGACGAGCACCTTGCGCTGGCCGATCTGCTGGCCGAGGCAGGCCGGAGCGAGGAAGAAGCGGACATCCTGGAGCGAACCCTCTACATCTCGCCGTTCGACGCCGGCGTACACCGTCGTCTCGCCGAGTTCGCCTCCGCCGACCGCCGGTTCGACGTCGCCGTGCGCGAGCGCGCCGCACTGGTCGCGCTGGACCCGCCCGACCGCGCGGACGCGCTGTACCGGCTGGCGCTTTCCCAGCGGGACGCGGGTCTGGCCGATGAGGCCCGGCGCACGGTGCTGCGAGCCCTGGAGGTGGCGCCGGGGTACGATCCGGCGCAGGAACTGCTGCTCGACCTGGTGGGGAAGGGGCCGAAGGCTGGACTAGAGGGGCCGTGAAGGAATCGCTCAACAGACGTCGAACGTTCGCAGCCGTGGCGGGCATCCTGTCGCTCGCCCTGCTGGCGGGCGGACTGGCCGCGCGCGACGAGAACTGGCGCCCCGCGGCGCCCGAGGTGGAGACGCCGTCGTTTCCCTACTCGGGCGGCTTCACCTTCGCCCGGATCCGCTTCGAGCCGACGATCTGGGGCGGCGGGCCGTTCATGTGGGGTCTCGACCTGAAGTGGAACCACGACTATCCGTTCGCCGAGGAGAACTTCACCCGCATCGTCGACGAGATCACCGACATCGAGGTGCGGACGGAGGGCGGCAACGTCCTCGAGCTGAGCGATCCCCGGCTGTTCGAGCATCCCTGGGCCTATCTCTGCGAGCCGGGCTTCTGGAACCCGACGGAGGAGGAGCTCGAGAACCTCCGCTCCTACCTGCTCAAGGGCGGCTTCCTGGTGATCGACGACTTCTTCGACATACGCGGCTATCCCGTTCAGTGGGAGAATTTCGAGCGGCAGATGGGCCGGCTGCTGCCTGGCTACGAACTCGTTCCTCTCACCGTCGAACACCCCGTCTTCCGCTCCTTCTTCGTGCTTGAGGACATCAACTTCGACATCGAGGACGCCCGCTTCTACCCCGTGCGGGGCCGGATCTACGGTGTCTTCGAGGACAACGATCCGAGCCGGCGGCTGATGGTCGCCATCAACTACAACATGGACATAGGCGATTTCTGGGAGTGGTCGGAGACCACCTTCTACCCGGTCGACGTGACCCAGAAGGGCTTCAAGCTCGGGGTCAACTACCTGATCTACGGGATGACCCACTGACCCGTTCGCGAACGGACGCGGCCCCGATTCCGGAAGCATGGAGAACTCGATGAACGACACCTCGGAAAGCCTTGGCCAGACGACCGTCCTGGAAGGCGGCGGCGAGGGCCTGACCAGCGAAACGGATATCGAGCTGGCCGCGCGGCTGGCGACAGGCCGGGAGCAGGTCCTCGCCCAGCTCGCCAAACAGATCGTCGGCCAGGGAGACGTGCTGGACCAGGTGCTGATGACCCTCTTCGTGGGCGGCAACAGCATCCTGACCGGCGTGCCTGGTCTGGCCAAGACCCTGATCGTCCAGACCGTCGCCGAGATCCTGGACCTCAAGTTCAGCCGCATCCAGTTCACACCCGACCTGATGCCGAGCGACATCACGGGCACGGACATCATCCAGGAGGACCAGGACACGGGCAGGCGGGAGATGATCTTCATGCCCGGGCCGATCTTCGCCCAGATCGTCCTCGCCGACGAGATCAACCGGACCCCGCCGAAGACCCAGGCGGCGCTGCTCGAAGCGATGCAGGAGCACCGCGTGACGGTCCAGGGCCGGACCTACGACCTGGAGCAGCCGTTCTTCGTCTTCGCGACCCAGAACCCGATCGAACTGGAAGGCACCTATCCGTTGCCGGAGGCTCAGCTCGACCGCTTCATGTTCAACATCATCATTGATCACCTCCCCGAGGACGAGGAGATGGAGATCGTCGACGCAACGACCACGATCCGCGAGTTCACCCTGGAGACCCGGGTCACGGGCGACGACCTGCGCGCGTTCCACCGGCTGGTGCGACGGGTGCCGATCGCGGAGCCGATCCTCCGCTACGCCGTCCACCTGGTGCGGATGACCCGTCCAGACACCCCGGAGGCGCCGGACTTCGTGAACCAGTGGGTGCAGTATGGCGCCAGCGTTCGCGCGGCCCAGTTCATGGTTCTCGGCGCCAAGGCCAAGGCGCTGATGGACGGGCGTTATCACGTCGCGCACGAAGATGTCCGGGCCCTTGCCAGGCCCGTCATGCGCCACCGCATCCTGACGAACTTCCACGCCGAGTCGGAGCGGGTGACCACCGACGAGATCGTCAACCGGTTGCTAGAACTAGCGCCGGTAACCCCGAGTGGGATGAGCTGACGGGCAAGGCGGCGGCATGAGCTACGGCAGGTTCGTCGACACCGGGACGCTCGCGCGCATCAGCAGTCTCGACCTGCTCGCGAAGACCGTGGTCGAGGGCTTCGTGAGCGGCCTGCACCGGTCGCCGTTCCTCGGCCGGTCGATGGACTTCGCTGAGTACCGGGCGTACCAGCCGGGCGACGACATCCGGCGCGTCGACTGGAAGTTGTTCTGCCGCACGGACCGCTTCTACGTGAAGGAGTTCGAAGCGGACACGAACACGAACCTGACGATCGCGCTCGACGTCTCCCGTTCGATGGACTTCGGAACAGGCGCCGTGACGAAGCTCGACTACGGGCGCTACCTCGCCGCGTGCCTGGGCTACTTCGCCTCCAAACAGAAGGACCGCATCGGCCTGGTGACGTTCGACAGCGAAATCGTCGACTTCGTGCCGCCGGCGGCCAAGCATCTTCAGGTCGTGCTCCACACGATCGACCGGATCGAACCGGGTGGCGGCGGCAGCCTGCGCGAACCGCTGCTCGAGGTGGTCGACGCGGTGCGGCGCCGGAGCATGGTCGTCCTGATCTCGGACTTCTACGAGGATCCCGAGACGGTCATCCGGACCGCGGCCGGCTTCCGGCACAAGGGCAACGATGTGATCCTCTTCCATCTGCTGGACCCGGCGGAGCTCCGGTTCGATTTCGACGGCGAGCTCGACCTCAGGGATCTGGAGACCGGGGTGCGGGAAGCCGTGATGCCGGATGTGCTGCGGGACCAGTATCTGGAACTGATCCGGGAACACACGCGGACGCTGGACCGGTCCCTGGTCGAGGCGGGGATCGACTACACGCTGGTCGACATCTCTCAACCCCTGGATGCGGCGCTCTACAGCTACCTCTCCTCCCGGCTCTACGCGATGAAGGCCAGATAGCCCGATGGGTCTGCTGGCGCCTCTGTTTCTGCTCGGTCTGGCCGCCGTCGCCGTGCCGGTCCTCATCCACCTGCGTCTGCGGCACCGCAGCCGTGTGGTCCGGTTCCCGTCGCTGATGTTCATCTCCCAGGCGCCCTACCGTTCGATGCGCCGGCGCCGGCTGCGGGACGTTCTTCTGCTCCTGATGCGCTGCCTCGCGGTGGCCTTGCTTGCCCTGGCCTTTGCCCGGCCGCTGTGGCAGGGCGATGCGGCTGCCGGCGCCACCTCTTCCAGCCGGCTGGTCGTCGTGCTGCTGGACAACTCGTTCAGCATGGGCTTCGGCGATCGCTGGCAGCGGGCCGCCGCGGAGGTCGAGTCGGCCTTCGCCGACCTCGAGGCCGCCGACCGGGGCGCTCTGGTCGTCTACTCGGACGAGGCGGAACTCCAGAGCGCGCCGACGACGGATGCAGCGCTGCTGGCCGCGATGGTCCAGGACGTGGAGATAGCGCCGCGGTCCACGTCGCTGCTGCCGGCGATCCAGATGGCGCGCGGAGTGCTGGCCGAAGCGGGGGAACTCGGCCGGCGCGAACTCCTCATCGTGAGCGACTTTCAACGCTCGTCCTGGACGCCGGAGAACGTCGCGGCGCTGCCTGCCGGCGTGGAACTGCGGCTCGTCGACGTGGGTGGGGAAGACGACGAGGTGAGCAACGCCGCCGTTACCGACGTCGCCTTCGACCACTCTCGCAGCGGTGACCGCGAACAGGTGGGCATCGCGGCCCGGGTCAGTTACCTGGTCGTCCGCGAGCCGTCGGCGGCTCCGTCCGGGACGCCGTTGCGGGCGGAAGTCGACCTGCTGCTCGATCGCGAGGTGGTCCAGACCAGGGCGGTCGAACTGGGCGCCGACTCGTCGGCGATGGTCAACTTCGCGCCCGAGGTACTCGAACGGCAACGCACCACCCGCGGCACGGTGCGTCTGCGGGACGACGCCCTCGTCGCCGACAACGAGTTCCGCTTCGTCCTGTCGCCGGCGCACGAAGTCGGCGTGCTCGTGATCGAACCGGACGGCGACCGCCGCCGTGGCCGGTACCTCGAGGAAGCCCTGGCGCTCGGCCGGCGGCCGTTCTTCCGGGTGAGCCGGGTGCAGGCATCCGGCTTCCAGCGATCGATGCTGGACGGCAAGTCGGTCATCGTCATCAACGACGCGGCCCAGCAACTGTCGGCCTCGGCCGGCAACGCGATCGCCGGCTTCGTCCGGGACGGCGGTGGCCTGCTGCTCTCGGTCGAGCGCGGCATGACGTCGACTGCAGGGTTGCTGAGGGAATTCGGCGTGACCAGCGAACGTCAGGCGGACCGGTTGTCCGGCAGCGCGGCTTCCCTGGCCTGGTTCGACACCGGCCATCCGGTGTTCGACGTGTTCGCCGCGGCCAGGAGCGGCGATTTCTCTTCCGCGTCCTTCTTCCGCTATCACCGGCTCGTGCCTCCTGAAGGCGCCGCGGCGATCGCGCGTTTCGACGACGGCGCTCCGGCGCTGCTCGATCTGATGCCGGCGGCGGTGGAGGACGGCGAGGCGTCGGGCGCCGCTTCCGGCCGTGTCCTCGTGCTGCCCACCTCGTTCGACACGTTCTGGAACACGCTGCCGCTTCAGGCGGTGTTTCTCCCTTTCGTCCATCGCTCGATCGAGTACCTGGCCGGCTACTCGTTGCCTCGTTCCTGGTATCGAGTGGGTGAAGTCGCAGAGGTGGAGCTCCCCGGCGGGCAGGCGGCGAGCGAGGGGGACGGATACGTCTCGGTCGCCCCGTCGGGCCGCGAGAGCCGTATCGATGCGGACGGCGGAGGTCTGCTGCTGGACGTGGAGGAGCCCGGCTTCTATGAGTTCCGGGAGGTGCGGGCCGACGTCTCCACCGAGCCCCTGACCCTGGCGAGCAACGTGCCCGTGGCGGAATCCGACCTGAGCCGGCTCGATCTGGACGAGTTCATGTCCCGCATTCGGCCGAGGGAAGAAGAGAGCGCTTCAGCGACGGAGGCGGCGGCGCTGACTCCAGAGGAACGCGAGCGGCAGCAACGACTCTGGTGGTTCCTGATCGCTGCCGCGACTCTCGTACTTGCTGCCGAGACCCTGTTCGGCAACCGCCGCCGCGCCGCGGCGGCGCCGGTCGTGACAGCATGGAGCCCCACCGGCGAGCAGAGCTGACTGAGGAGACCCGATGGCTTCCGGTTTCGATCCGATCTACGACCCGACCTACGGCGAACTGATGAGCGTGATCCGTCGCGTTCGCCTGCGCTGGCGGATGAAGGTGGCGTTGCGCGGGCTGGTCACGCTGATCGTGACCGGTTTTGCGGCGTTCGCCGTCTCGGTCTGGGGCATGGACTACTTCCTCTACAGCGAGCGCGCGGTCGACGTGTTCCGCTGGCTCGCCTACCTGACGCTGCTCGCTCTCGCGGTTCGGCTGCTCGCGATTCCTCTTGCCCGACGCGTGTCCACGCGCCAGGTGGCGCTCTACGTGGAGGAGAACGAGCCGACGCTCAAGGCCTCAGTGCTGAGCGCGGTGGAACTGGGTCCCGTGCAACAGGGCTTTCCCGCGGATACGGAGCGGGTGTCGCCTGAACTCCAGCGGCAGGTCCTGGAAGAGGCGATCGAGCGCTGCCAGCAGAGCGGTTTCGCGACGCGGATCGAGCGCGGGGCTCTGCAGCGTTTCTCGGCTGCCCTGGCCGGCGTGGCGAGCGCCGGCATGGTGGCCGTGTTACTCAGCCCGGCTTTCCTTCAGCACGGCGCGATGCTGCTGTTCACGCCCTGGCGGGCGGCGGCCGTCGACAATCCGTACCGCCTGGTCGTGGCGCCGGGGAACGTGACGGTTGCCCGCGGCTCCGATCAGTTGATCAGCGCGGCGGTGCTGGGCTTCGACCCGGACCGCGTCGAACTCGGTCTGAGGCCGCTGGACGCCGCCGGCAACCCGGACGGCGAGTGGCAGCAGTGGCCGATGAACCGCGTCGGCGAGGGCTTCGAACTGGCGGAACCTGGGGAGGATGGGGAGCGGATGATCGGCGGCGAACCCGCGACTCACGACTTCATCGCCCTGAACCTGCGCGCCGACACGGACTACTACGTCGACGCCTCCGGCGTCCGCTCGCCGATCTACCGGATCCGGGTCAAGGACCTGCCCTACGTCGACCAGATCGACCTCCTGTACCGCTTCCCCGGCTACAGCGGGCTGTCGGACCAGGCCGTCGAGGACGGCGGCGACATCGCGGTTCTCAAGGGCACCCAGGTGACCTTCAACATCCTGCCGATCTTCCAGGTCGAGGCGGGGCGGCTGCTGGTCGAGGGTGACGAACCCAGAGACCTGAACCTCGAAGGCGACCGGCTGACTGCGGCGTACACGGTGGACGAGAGCACTTACTACCGGATCGAGCTGATGGACGACGAGGGCCGGTGGCACCGCGCCTCGGCGGAGTACATGGTCACGGCTCTCGAGGATCAGCCGGCCATCGTGCGTTTCGTCGCTCCCGGCCGGGACGTCAAGGTGTCGATGATCGACGAGGTGTTCGCCGAAGTCGAGGCGGAGGACGACTACGGCGTGCGTCGCCTGAACATCCGCTACGCCGTGAACGGCGGCGACGAGACGGAGGTCACGCTGCTCGACAGCGCCTCCTCGATGAAGAAGGTGAGCGCGGGGCACACGCTCTTCCTTGAGGAGATGGACCTCGAGGTCGGCGACTCCATCTCCTACCACGCCGAGGCCTGGGACCGCAGCCATGCGCAGCCGACGGTCAGCGACATCTACTTCCTGGAGATCCGGCCCTTCGACCGGAACTATCGCCAGGCCGAGCAGGGCGGAGGCGGCATGGGCGGCGGCGCCGGCGGCCTGGACCAGACGCTCTCGGTGCAGCAGAAGATGATCATCTCGGCAACGTTCCGCCTGATCCGCGACGAGGACGAGTACACGGCCCAGGAACTGTCCGAGCACGTGAAGACGGTTGCCCTGATGCAGGGTCGGTTGCGCGAACAGGTGGCCTCCCTGGTCACGCGGATGGGCAACCGCGGCCAGCAACTGCTCCAGGACGACGACTTCTCGAAGATCATCGAGTTCCTCGGGAAAGCCGACGTCGAGATGTCCATGGCGGAGAAGGAGCTCGAGGCGGAGCGTCCCGAGGAGGCGCTGGCCGAGGAGAAAAAGGCTCTGGCTTCGTTGCAGCGCGCCGAGTCCGTGTTCCGCGACGTGCGCGTGTCGTTCGAGCAGGGCGGCGGCGGTGGCGGCGGCAATCAGCAACTGTCCGAGGATCTGGCGGATCTGTTCGAGCTAGAGCTCGACAAACTGCGCAACCAGTACGAAACGGTCCAGCGCGGCGCCGCGGAGCAGGCGCAGGCGGAAGTCGATGAACTGATGCAGAAGCTGCGCGAGCTGGCCCGCCGCCAGCAGCGCGAGAACGAGCGTCAGAACCGGCTGCGGAGCCGCTCGCAGCAAGGCGGCGGCGGCGGAGGCAGACAGCAGGACCTGATCGAGGAAACGGAGGAGCTCGCGCGGCGCCTGGAACGGCTGGCGCGCGAACAGCAGCGTCCGGAACTGAGGGAGACCACGCAGGCGCTGCGACAGGCGGCGGAGGAGATGAGGCGTTCCCAGGCTGGCTCCTCCAGGTCGCAGTCGAATGCCGGCGCGGACGGGATCGCGGCTCTCGACAAGCTGCGCGAGGCGAGGCGGCTGCTGGACCGCAACCAGCGCCAGCAGCTCGGGCGGGACATGGAGGAACTGCAGGAGCGCGCCGACCGGGTGTCCCGGATGCAGAGCCGGATCGAGGAGCAGGTTGGTGAACTGGCCGGCCGGGAAGGCGAGGACGGCCAGACGCGCAGCGACCTCTCGGCGCGAGAACGCGCCGACCTCGTCGAGCGGATCATGGAGCGCAAGGACCGTCTGACCGACGAGGTGGCGGGCCTCGAGGCACAGCTCAACCGAATGAGCCAGGGCGCCCGCAACGATCAGCCGGAGACGGCGCGGAAGCTGCGCGAATCGGCGACGATCATCCGCGACGAACAGTTGAAGGAGAAGATCCGTTACTCGAAGGGCGTGCTGGCAGGCCGCGACCCGGAGTTCGCCCGGTTGTTCGAGAACCAGATCCGGCAGGACATCGACGACGTGACGGACCGGATCGCCGAGGCGCGGGAGAGTGTCGGCGAGGGAGGCGGCGAGCGTCAGGAGCGGATGCTCGAGCGGACGCGCGACCTGGTCGAGAACCTGGCCTCGATGGAGGCTCGTTTGCGTGACCGCGTCGAGGAGGGAGGCCGGCTCGGCCAGCGTCCGGGGCAGGAGAACGAGCAGGAGGGCCGGCAGCAGGGTGGCCAGCAGCAAGGCGGTGAGCAGCAGGGCGGTGAGCGGCAAGGTGGCCAGCAGCAGGGCGGCCGGCCCGGCGACACCGCTTCGGAGACCGGGGGCGACGCGGCCAATCCGCAGGGCGGCCGGAACCGGGGCCGGTTCAGCCAGTACGGCTCGAGTTCAGGCGGCTACTTCCAGCCGGGCATCTTCCAGGCGGAGGATCTCCGGCAAGTCGACCGGGAACTGGACCAGCGACGCGCCGACCTGGAGAATCTGAGGAACGACCTGCGGCGCGAGCGGATGGACACGGCGGACCTCGACCAGTTACTCCAGCAGATGGGCGACCTGAGCCTGCTCGGTCTCAACCGCGACCCGTTGGCCCTCGAACGGCTCCGCAACGAAATCGTCGAGGGCCTGCGGCAGTTCGAGTACCGCCTGTGGCGCGAGCTGCGCGGCGGTGAAGCCGAACGCGTCTACCTCGGCAACTCGGACCAGGTACCGCCCGGCTACCGCGAACTCGTCGACGAGTACTTCCGCAAGCTCGCCAGCGAGAGCTAGCTGACGCCGACGGCCAGGAGGTGGTGCCGGCCGCCAGGCCGGCGGCTCCGCCTCTAGTTCCCCGTCGGAATGTCGTTGTACGGCACGTCGCGGTCGACGCGGATCTCGCCGGGGAGGCCGAGGACGCGTTCGGCGATGATGTTGCGCAGGATCTCGTCCGTGCCGCCGGCGATGCGGAGGCCGGGGCTGTAGAGGAAGGACTGCTGGAACAGGGCCGAGGAGGGCATCAGCGACGGGTCGGTGATCACGCCGCCCATGTCCATCAGGTCCGCGCCGAACGAGGACACGTTCTGCAGCTTCGAGGCGGAGACGACCTTGCCGATCGAGTTCTCGGGTCCTGGCACCTTGCCCTGGGAGAGGGCCGTCAACGTGCGCGCCTTCGTGTGCTTCATGCCCATCGCTTCAACGTACCAGTCGGCGATCTTTTCGCGGACCGACGAATCCTCGAGGGCAGACCTGCCGTCGAGTTCGCAGGCGGCGGCGAGCTTCATCACCTCGCGGAAGTCCGGCGGCGGCGCGTCGCCGACGGCGAGGCGCTCGTTCATCAGGGTGGCGATCGCCACCTGCCAGCCTTCGCCGATGGCGCCGAGGCGCTGGCTGTCCGGCACCCGGACGTTCGTGAAGAAGACCTCGTTGAAGTTCGAGCCGCCGTTGATCTGCTTGATCGGCTTGATCTCGATTCCAGGGGACTTCATGTCGATGAAGAAGAAGGTCAGGCCCTTGTGCTTGGGCAGCGACGAATCGTGCCGCGCGACCAGGATGCCCCAGTCGGAGTAGTGCGCGCCCGAGGTCCAGACTTTCTGGCCGTTGACCACCCAGTCGTCGCCGTCGCGGTGGCAGCGGGTGCGAAGCCCGGCGACGTCGGAGCCGGCCGCGGGCTCGGAGAACAACTGGCACCAGACCTCATCGCCGCGGATCATCGGCGGGATGTAGCGCGCCTGCTGCTCCTCGGTCGCGTACTGGGCCATGATCGGACCGCACATACCGAGCCCGATACCGAAGAAGCCGGTCGGCACGTCGTAGTTCGCTTCCTCCTGGTCGTAGATGATCGTCTCGATCATCGGCCGGCTCTGGCCGCCGTGTGCGGTCGGCCAGTGGCGGCAGGCGTAGCCGGCCTCGGCCTTGAGGGCCTGCCACTTCTTGGCCAGGATGAGGCCCTCTTCGGCGTCCAGCCGGCGGCTGACGCTGGGGCGGTCCTTGCGCGGTTCCGCGTTGGCGTTGAGCCAGGCGCGGACCTCGTCGCGATATGCGGCCTGTTCGGGGGTGTCGTTGAAGTCCATCAGGCGGCCTCCTGCTGTTCCAGTCCGGAGATGAGCCGGTCCTTCCACACTCTCTCGCTGCCGATGCTGAGCGCCAGCAGCTTGGAGCGGCGGTAGTAGAGGTGGCAATCGGATTCCCAGGTGAAGCCGATGCCGCCGTGCGTCTGGATGTTCTCCTTCGAGGCGAAGTGGAAGGCCTGCGTCGCGCCGACGCGGGCCGCGGCCGCCGCCACCGGCAGCTCGGGCGCATCGGTCGACAGCGCCCAGGCGCCGTAGTAGCAGTTCGCCCGGGCGAGTTCGTTCTTGATGTAGATGTCGGCGAGCTTGTGCTTGATCGCCTGGAAGGAGCCGATCGGCCGGCCGAAGGCGTAGCGGCCCTTCGCGTAGCCGATCGCCATCTGGAGGCAGGCGTCGGCGCCGCCGAGCTGTTCCATCGCGAACAGCACGGCGGCGCGGTCGAACACACGGTCCTTGAGCGCCCAGCCCTGACCGGCTTCGCCGAGGGGTTCCGCTTCGGCGCCGTCGAACGTGATCCTGGCGTGGGAACGGGAGGGGTCGAGGGTCTCGACCTGCTCGCGGGAAACTCCGCTTCCATCCAGGTCGACGAGCGCGAGCGAAACGCCGTCTCCGTCCCTCGCGACAACGACGCAGAAGTCGGCGATGTCGCCGTCAGGTACAGGCATCTTGGTGCCCGACAGGGTGCCGCCCCTCAGCGTCGCCTGCATGTTCGCCGGGGTCGCCAGACCGGGGCCTTCCGAGAGAGCGAAGGTACCGATCGTCTCGCCGGTCGCCAGCCTGGGAAGCAACCGCTGCTTCTGCTCTTCCGAGCCGCCGAGGAGCACCGCCTCCGTGGCCAGGTAGACCGAGGAGGAGAAGGGCACCGGCGCGACCGCGCGCCCGAGTTCCTCGGCGACGACGCAGAGTTCGAGGTAGCCGAAGCCGATGCCGCCGTACTCCTCGGGAACCGCGATGCCGGGGGATTCGTTGGCGCCGATCTGCTGCCACAGATCGCGCGCGAAGGGTTCGTCCGCGTCTTCCAGCACCCGCCGGGGGACGGTCGTATCGCAGGCCGCGCGCAGGAAGTCGCGCGTCTGCTGCTTCAGTGCCTTCTGGGCATCCGAGAAATCGAAGTTCATTGCTGCTCCTGGGTCTGTTTCGGACGCGGAGTGTAGCAAGCGAAATCGGGCCACGCTCCGCTCTCACCGAACCCCTTCAGACCTCGTAGGTTCGGCCCTCCACGGCGGCTTCGATCTCGAGGTCGGAGCGTTCGAGCATGTCGTCGCCGAGGTGCGTGAGGAGCATCCGGCCGCAGTCCAGACGGTGCCTCCGGGCGAGCAGTTCGACGTAGTTCAGGTGGTTCGGGACGGGCCGGTCGTAGAAGTTACATTCGCAGATGAAGAGGTCCGCGCCCGCGGCGGCGTCGATCAACGCTTCGGTCCACTCCGTGTCGCCGGAGAACGCGAGCGTTCGGCCGCCGTACTCGACACGTAGCGCGTAGCTCGGCGCGCCGGAGGGGTGGACGACCTCGAACGGGGTCACCCCGAGCCCGTTGACGGAGACTGTCTCGCGCTCGTGGAGCTCGACGATCTCGAGTTCGAACGCCAGTTCGCGTCTGGAGGAGCCTGGGTACAGGGCTTCCGCCGCCTGCCGGATTCTCTCCCGGAGCCCTGGCGGGCCGGCGAGGGTGAGGGGTGTGGTTCGGCGGGCCCGGTAGTGGGCGTCGCTCAGGAGAAAGGGCAGACCGCCGAAGTGGTCTCCGTGCAAGTGGGTGATGAGGATCGTGCGAATCGACGCGGGCTCGATGCCGCGGGCCTTCATCGCGACCAGAGACGTCGCGCCGCAGTCGAGCAGAGTCGGAGAAAGGGCGCCGGCGCTCGTCTGGCCGCCCAGGAGGAAGCAGGTGTGCAGCCGGCCGCCGCTGCTGAAGGCGTCGCCGCAGCCGAGGACCTGGAGCTGGAACGTCATGGGGCTGTGAAACGGGATCCGGAGATTGTCGTGCGGCCGTGGCCGCCTGCCGGGCGGCATGATAGAGCACCAGTCGACGTGGTACGGGACGGTTTGAAGGGGCCGGCGAAGGTGTCGGCCCGCCGACCAGGAGGAGCCAAGGCGATGGGGAAGCAGACGAGTTTCGAGACGATCAGGGTCGAGAGCGACGGCAATCTGGGGTTCCTGACCCTGGCCCGGCCCGAACGGCTGAACGCTGTGGACGGGACGATGCTCAGCGAACTGGCACAGGCCGCCGCCTGGTTCGACGGCCGCAGCGAGGTCGACGTGGTCGTGTTGCGCGGCGAGGGCCGTGCGTTCTGCGCCGGGGCCGATCTGAAGGCGATGGGTGGCGCTTCGGAGTTGAACTGGCGCCAGCGGCGCGAGGCCGGCCAGCTCGGCCGCCGCGCGATGGACGCCCTGGAGCAGATGCGGGCGTTGACCGTCGCCCAGGTCCAGGGCTACGCGGTCGGCGGCGGCTTCCTGCTGATGGCGGCCTGTGACCTGCGCGTGGTCGCGGAGGACGCCGTGTTCTTCATTCCCGAGGTCGAGCTGGGTCTCCCCCTGGCCTGGGGCGGCGTGCCACGGATGGTACGCGAGATCGGACCGGCCCTGACCAAGGAACTGATCATCACCTGCCGGCGATTCGGCCCGTCGGAGGTGGCACCGATGGTCAACCGGATCGTGCCGGCGGACCGGCTCGAGGAAGAGGCACTGGACCTGGCCCGGTCCCTGGCCGCGATGCCCACGGTGCCCGCCGCGATCACGAAGGACCATGTGAACGCGGTGAGCCGGGCCATCGCGGGCGCCACCGACTTCGCCGACGGCGACACCCTGCAGTGGGTGAGGGGAGAGGCCGAGTCGGAGGCGGCCCGGCTGCGCTACACGGAGCGCACCCTCGGCGGCAGGCGAGCCTAGCCCGCGGGGACTGGGTGCGCCGGCGCCCCCGCCGGCTGTGGCCGCGGGTCTTCTGACCCGCGGACAACAAGGCGCCGCGAAGCGGCGACCATCCTGCGGGCTAGCCCGGCGCCTTGTGGACCCGGCCGACCCGCATGACGAAGCGGACGTCCTGGAGTCTCGTGACGTCGGCGATCGGGTCGCCCTCCACCGCGATCAGGTCGGCCGCCTTGCCGGCTGCGATCGAGCCGGTCTCCTCCCAGATGTCGAGCAGCTTCGCCGTCACGACCGTGGCTGACTGGATCGCCGTCATCGGCGCCATGCCCCCTTCGACCATGTAGAGGAACTCCTGGGCGTTGCTGCCGTGGGGACAGACGCCGCAGTCCGTGCCGAAGGCGATCGGCACACCGGCCCGATGGGCCTTGGCGAATGTCTCCTGGATCACCGGACCGATGGCGGCCGCCTTGGGCCGGATGATCTCAGGGAAGTAGCCTGGCACCGCGGCCTTCTCGGCCACGAAGTTGCCCGCGGAAATCGTGGGGACGAACCAGGTGCCGTGCTCCTTCATCAGCTCGAACGCCTCTTCGTCCATGTACGTGCCGTGCTCGATGGTCGTGACGCCGGCCCGTATGGCGCGCTTCATGCCTTCCGCGCCGTGGGCGTGGGCGGCGACCATGAAGCCGTAGTCGTTCGCCGCCTCGACGATCGCCCGCATCTCCTCTTCCGTGAACTGCGGGTTCTGGCCGCTCTTGGCCAGGCTGAGGACGCCTCCGGTGGCGGTGATCTTGATCAGGTCGGCGCCCTCCTTGTAGCGCTGCCGGACCGCCTTGCGCGCGTCTGCGACGCCGTTGACTATGCCCTCCTTGGGGCCGGGATCGCCGGTCAGATCCGCCCTCATGCCGTTCGTCCGGTCGCCGTGGCCGCCGGTGGAGGCCAGGGAGATCGTGGCCGCGAAGATCCGCGGCCCCGGCATGTCGCCGCGGTTGATCGCGTTGCGCACGGCGAGAATCGCCGTCGTCTCGCCGCCCACGTCGCGCACCGTCGTGAAGCCGGCCAGCAACGTCCGCTCCGCGTAGATGAGACCCTTGATCGCCAGGTCCGCCGGGTTCTCCTGGAAGCGGTCCAGGTACGAGGCGGCGCCGGCCTGCTGCGAAGTCAGGTGGACGTGCATGTCCATCAGCCCGGGCAGCACGGTGTGGCCGGAGAGGTCGATCAGCGTGTCGCCGCTCTCCGGATCGACAAGCCCTTCCTCGACGGCCGTGATCGTCTCGCCTTCGACCACGATCGTGTGCCGGCCCAGCACCTCGCCGGCCTCGACGTCGACCAGGGAGCCCGCGTGGATCACGGTGCGACCGTCGGCAGCGAGGGCGGAGGTCGCCCCGAGCAGGCAGACTGCGGCCGCGAAGAGAAGGGCGAGGCGAGGCAGACGGGTGTTTCGACACATTTCGACGGCTCCGAGCGGTGGAACGGTGTAAGCGGAGAGGGACTGTAGCGCAGCAGGACCGGGTGCGCCGGCGCCTACGTTGCCGTCTTGGTGGGGACCCGTCCGAGCCGGCCCATGCCCCAGGTCAGGACGAAGCCGGCGGCGGCCAGGACGACTGCCGATCCGAGTTGGAGGACGCCTGGCGGAGAGGCCTCGAAGGGCCAGAGACCGACGACGGCGCCCAGCAGAAGACCCAGAAGCACGCCCAGGGTCGCCTGTCGGAAGCGTCGCAGCGCGAATCGCACCGCGTTGCTGATGACCGTCGCGCCGACGGCGATGCCGATCAGAACCGGCAGCAGGACGGCGCCGGCCTCGAGCAGGTCCGCCGCATCAAGTCCTCTGAGCCCCTGGAAGAGCAGATCGACGGCGCCGAGGATCGCTTCGTACTGGCCCAGGACGAGGAGCAGGTAGGCGCCGCTCAGTCCCGGCAGAATCATCGCGGCGGCGCCGGCCGACCCGGCGACCGCGAGGAGAACGGGCCCGCTGCCGGAGAGTCCTTCGGAGGCCGGACCGCTCTGGGCGATCGCGAGCGCAGCCATCGCCGCGAAACCGCCTGCCGTGCCAGCCCGGAAGCTCCGCTTGGCCGGTTGGGCCAAACGCCACACCAGGGGCGCGCCCCCCAGGGTCAGGCCGATGAAGGCGCTGTACATGAGCCAGCGCTGGTGGACGACCAGGTCGCGCAGGGTGCCGGCCAGCAGCAGAATCGCCAGGCCGCCTGCAACGGCCACGACGGCCAGGAGCAACAGCGGCTGAAGGCGCAGTCGCAGCCGGGTCGTGTCCGCCACCGCCTCGATGAAGCGCGGATAGATGCCGACGGCCAGCAGCATCGTGCCGCCACTGATTCCGGGCACCAGGTTCGCGAGGCCCATCAGAACACCGCCGGCGGCCGCGCGCGGTACCCAGGATGCGGCTCCGGGGCCTCCGGGCGCGGTCTTGCTGTCAGCCATCGAGTCGAGTCTAAGGGCGCATGGCGATTCCGCGCCCGATTGGTCTAGCGTTGCGCCCATGACGGACTACGACTACGACCTCTTCGTGATCGGCGCGGGTTCGGGCGGCGTGCGCGCCAGCCGGATGGCAGCCGGCCACGGCGCGCGGGTGGCGGTGGCAGAGGAACGCTACCTCGGCGGTACCTGCGTCAACGTCGGCTGCGTGCCGAAGAAGCTGCTCGTCTGCGCTTCGGCCTTCGCGGACCATTACCGCGAGGCTGCGGGTTTCGGTTGGGCGGCGGAGCAACCCGCCTTCGACTGGGCACGGCTGATCGCGAACAAGAACCGGGAGATCGAGCGCCTGAACGGGATCTACCGCGGCCTGCTCGACTCAGCCGGCGTCGAGCTGTTCGAAGGTCGGGCGCGGCTGCTCGATCCGCACACGGTGGGGATCGATGGGGGAGACGCAGGCCGCCGGCGAGTCACTGCGGACCAGGTCCTGGTCGCCGTCGGCAGTTGGCCGGACATGCCGCCGATCCCGGGCATCGAGCACGCGATCAGTTCGAACGAGGCGTTCTTCCTGGAGCGCCTGCCGGAGCGCTTCGCGGTCGTGGGCGGCGGTTACATCGGGGTCGAGTTCGCCGGCATCTTTGCGGGACTCGGTTGCGACGTGACGCTGATCTACCGGGGACCGCTGTTCTTGCGCGGATTCGACGAGGAGATACGCACTCACCTGGCCGAGGAGATGAGGTCGCGCGGTATCGAACTCCGGTTCGACAGGCGGGTGGAGTCGATCGAGGAAAGAGCCGGCGCCGGCGACGATCGGTTGCGGCTCCACCTCGATAGCGGCGACGAGGTCGATTGCGGCGAGGTTCTCTATGCCACCGGCCGCCGGCCCCTGGTCGCCGACCTGGGACTGGAGAACTGCGGCGTGGCGCGGGGCGAGTTGGGCGAAATCCTCGTCGACGAGTACTCGCGCAGCAATGTGCCGAACATCTGGGCGATCGGCGACGTGACGGACCGCCTGAATCTGACCCCGGTGGCGATTCACGAGGCGATGTGCCTGAGCCGGACTCTCTACGGCGGCGAACCGACTCCGGTTGACCACGAAACCGTCGCCACCGCCGTGTTCAGCCAGCCCCCGCTGGCCGCGGTCGGTCTGACCGAGGAGGAGGCAAGAGCTCGCTACGGTGAGGTGGACGTCTACCGGAGCCGGTTCCGGCCGCTCAAGCTGACGCTGACCGACAACCAGGAACGCACCCTGGTCAAGCTGATCGTCGACCGTGCGAGCGGCCGGGTGCTGGGCGCCCACATGCTCGGCGCCGACGCGCCGGAGATCATCCAGGGCCTCGCGGTCGCGGTGAAGATGGGCGCCACCAAGGACGACTTCGACGCCGCGATGGCGATTCACCCCACCTCGGCCGAGGAGTTCGTCACCCTCCGCTGAGTCCCCACCGTCGGTGCGCCGGCCTTCTGGCCGGCCCGGACCCGGTCCGTGGTTCAGCCGGCGTCCCGGCGCGCCTCCACCGCGTCGAGCACGTCGACCTCCAGTCGCGGTCCGCCGAGGTCGGCGATCTCGCGCAGGCCGGTTGGGCTCG
The DNA here is from genome assembly GCA_022826745.1 of Thermoanaerobaculia bacterium. Taxonomy (GTDB): domain Bacteria; phylum Acidobacteriota; class Thermoanaerobaculia; order Multivoradales; family Multivoraceae; genus Multivorans. Next base: position 82,370 of record JAJDUI010000038.1, read on the forward strand.
TCACGTTGACCTCGGTCAGCCAGCCGCCGATCACGTCGATGCCGGCGAAGACGATGCCGAGCCGGACCAGCTCGGGCCCGACCGCGGCAGCGATCTCGCGGTCGCGTTCGTCGACTTCGGTGGCCGCGGGCTGCCCGCCGACGTGGAAGTTCGCCCGCGACTCGCCCTCGGCGGGCACGCGCAGCACCGCGCCGAGCGCCTTGCCCTCGACCAGGATGACCCGCTTGTCCCCCTGCCGGATCTCGGGCAGGTAGCGCTGGGCCATGAGGTAGCGGCTCTCGTGGGCGGTCGCGGCCTCGAGGATGGCGCTCGTGTTCCGGTCGCCGGCTTTCAGGTGGAAGATCCCCTCGCCGCCGGCGCCGTCCAGCGGCTTGACGATCATCTCGCCGCCCATTTCCTCCTGGAAGGCAAGCAACTCCCCAATCCGGCGGCTGACCCGCGCCGGCGGGCAGACCTCCGGAAAGCGGAGCGCGAACAGCTTCTCGTTCGCGTCGCGAAGCGACAGCGGGTCGTTCACGACCAGGGTGCTCTTCGCCACCATCGACAGCAGGTGCGTGGCGTAGAAGAAGGCCATGTCGAAGGGCGGGTCCTTCCGCATCCAGACCACGTCGAACTCATCGAGGAACGCGGTCCGGCCGGCGCCGACCTCGTACCAGTCGTTGCCGGCCTCCGGATCGGTGGTGCGGGCGGGAATCGCCTCCGCCTTCGGCCGTCCCTTCGGCCCGAGTTCCAGCGTGTCGATCGTGCAGACCGCGAGCTCGTGGCCTCGGTTGTCCGCCTCGCGCAAGAAGGCGATCGTCGTGTCCTTCTCGGGATCGAGACGCTCGATCGGATCGATGACGAAGAGGTGGCGCATCGGCGGATGGCGGGGGAGAAAACGGGCGGCGCAAGCTATCACGCGGCGGTTGCGGCGGAACCGGCGGCGCCGCCCGTAGAATCCGACGCCGTGGCCCGGACCGACCCACGCTGGCTCTTCGGCTACGGCTCGCTCATCTTCCGCCCGGCGATTCCCTTCGTCGAGCGCCGCCGCGCGCGTGCCCCCGGCTGGTCGCGGCGCTTCTGGCAATGGTCCACTGACCACCGCGGCGAGCCCTGGCGGCCGGGCCGGGTCGTGACTCTCGCGCCTGCGCCGGGAGACGGCTGTTGGGGGATTGCCTACCGTCTCGCCGAAGCGGACGCCGACGCCATCCTCGCCGATCTGGACGTACGTGAACGGGGCGGCTACGTCCGTTTGGAGATCGAACTCGAACTGCACGCGCCTGCCAGGCAGGGGGCTGACACCTCGGCGGCGTCACCGCGCGTCGTGGCGGGCCTCACCTACCAGGGATGGCCCGGAAACCGGAACTACGCCGGTCCGGCCCCGCTCGCCGAGATCGCCGGCCAGGTCATGCGGGGGACAGGCCCGAGCGGCGCGAACGCCGACTACGTTCGCGACCTGGACACGGCGCTCAGGGCGCTAGGTATGGAGGACACCCACGTGGCGGCGCTGGCCGCGAGGCTCGAGGAATAGGCCGCCGCGCGTGGCGTTCGCCAGCGCCGCGGTTCACGGTGCCTCCCGCGTCAATCGACGATCGCCTGCATGATGGCGTTCTGGAAGTCGACCCGGAGCGGACCGCCCGGCGTCTGCACCATCAGAATCGCGGTCAGGTCCTCCCGGGGATCTACCCACCAGGCAGTGCCGAACGCGCCAAGCCAGCCGAAGCTGCCGGTGGAGCGGTGGTCGCCGCGGGCCGCGACGCCGTCGAGCACGACGTCCACGGTCAGTCCGAATCCCAGCCCGGTGGCACCCACGTTCTCGTACAGGTCGCCGACGTGATTCGACCCCATCAGTTCGACGGTCCGGGGGCCCAGGAGCCGCGTCCCGTTCAGCTCGCCGCCGTTGACGAGCATCTGCGCGAACTGCAGATAGTCCTCGGCCGTCGACCAGAGACCGCCGCCACCCCCATGCAACGTCGTCGTGGCCAGCCATTCCGGTGGCGGGAATAGCTCGAGGCCTTCGGGGGTGCGACGGTAGATCGTGACGACGCGCGGCTTCTTCTCCTCGGGCACGTTGAAGGCCGTGTCCTTCATTCCCAAGGGCTCGAAGATCCGCTGTCGCAGGAACTCGTCGAACGTCAGCCCCGAGGCGACCTCGACGATGCGCCCCAGCGTGTCGATCCCCGCCAGCCCGCTGTACGCCCAGCGGGTTCCCGGCTGGAAGTCGAGGGGGGCCGCTCCGAGCGCGGCCGCCCAGTCCGCTACGGTGCCGGTCTCGTCGCGAGGCGCGATGCGGGACGTCGCCTCGCTTGCCGCGCCGCCGCTGCCGAGACCCGAGGTGTGGGTGATCAGGTCATGCACCGTGACCTCGCGGTTTGCCGGTACGGTGTAGATGTCGCCTCCCTCGCCCGCGGAGTCCGATCGCCGCATCGCGACCTTCGGTTCCTTGAACTCCGGAACGAAGCGGGACACCGGATCCGCAAGGCGGATCTTGCCCTCTTCGACGAGCATCAGGATGGCGACGCCGGTCACCGGCTTCGTCATCGAGGCGATCGGGAAGATGGCGTCCTTGCGCATCGGGGCGTTCGCCTCGATGTCCATGAGGCCTCGCGCCTCGAAGTGGGCGACGCGGCCG
>JAJDUI010000007.1 GCA_022826745.1 Thermoanaerobaculia bacterium
CGGAACTCGGATAGTGCGGCCGCCGGCCAAAGGCCGGCGACGATCTCTGGCCGCCTCCGGCGGCAGCGGGTCAGAAGACCCGCGCACCCAGCGGAGCAAACCGACGCGACCACGGCGTCAGCACAAGGGAGACGGGATTCGAACCCGCGACCAACAGCTTGGAAGGCTGTGACTCTACCCCTGAGTTACTCCCGCGCACCCGCGAGGGGAGGAAGTGGTGGAGGTGGATGGATTCGAACCACCGTAGGGCTTTGCCCGACAGATTTACAGTCTGTTGCCTTTGACCGCTCGGCCACACCTCCGGCAACTTCCCCATGGAGCCGGCACCCGGATTCGAACCGAGGACCTACTGCTTACAAGGCAGTTGCTCTACCAACTGAGCTATGCCGGCCCTCGCTTACGAGGCGCTTGGCGCCACGGCGACGCCGAAGTCTACGATAGCCCCTCCGCGCTGACAAGACGCTGGCGCACCGCCTCATAGAGGAGCGCGGCAGCCGCCGTCGACAGGTTGAGAGATTCGACCCGACCACGCATCGGCAGGCCGAGAAGACCGTCGCAGAGACTCCTCGTGCGGCGGCGAAGGCCCCGTGCCTCGCCGCCGATGCAGACGACGACCGGACCCCTCAGGTCCAAGTTCCACGGCGGTTCGCCGGCCGCGTCGGCGCCGTAGACCCAGAAACCGTCCTGCTTGAAACGTTCGATCTCTCGGGCGCTGTTCGTGATCCGTTCGACGTGCAGCCAGTCGACCGCGCCCGCGGCGGCGCCCGCGGCCGCCGGGGACAGGGGCGCCGCGCCACGGTCGCGGATCAGCACCCTGCCGACCCCGGCGCCCTCGCAGACCCGAAGCAGGGCGCCCAGGTTGCGCGGATCCTGAACGTCCTCGACCAGGACGACGAGCTCGGAATCGATCGCGGACGCCGTCGAACCGCCGCGTTCCGTTTCCGCGAGACGGGCCGCGAAGCCTCGCGCCGCCGCATGGTCCTGGCCGGCCTCCGCGAGGCGCGCCCGCAGCTCGGCGGCCGCGACGTTCCTGACCGGCACGCGATGCCGTTCGCAGAGCCCCTCGATCGTCCGGCGGCGGTCGCCGGCGGACCGCGAGACGAGGACCTCCGCGACTCGATGCGGCTGGCTCCGCAGGATCTCCCGCACCGGCTGAAACCCCAGCCGCCATCGACCGTCCTCGCGAAGTTCAGGCACGCCTGACCGTCCGCTCATACGGCAGCTCGCGTGCGCTCGACCAGCACGGACGCATGGGCCGCCATGCCCTCGCCCCGGCCCAGCGGGCCGAGCCCCTCGTGGGTCGTTGCCTTGAAGTTCATCCGTTCGGGCTCGATGCGAAGTAGTTCCGCGACGTGCGCTTCGATAGCCGAGCGGTAAGGCGCCATCGAAGGACGCTCGGCGATGAGCGTCGCGTCGCAGTTCCGGACCGAGAAGCCCCGCTCCACGACCACCGCGACGATCCGGCGCAACAGGTCCGAGCTGTCCGCACCGCGCCAGGCCTCGTCCGATGGCGGGAAGTGGACGCCGAGGTCGCCCAGGCCGGCCGCGCCGAGCAGGGCGTCGCCGATCGCGTGGAGCACGACATCGGCGTCGCTGTGGCCATCGAGGCCCGCCTCGTGGGGTATGCGCTGCCCGCCCAGGATCAACGGGCGGCCGGCCTTCAGCGGGTGGACGTCATAGCCATGGCCCACTGCCGCCTCGAACTCGTTCGGGACCTCGTGCTCCCCGCGAAGCAGGGCCTCGATCGCGGGCAGGTCCGAGGCGCTCGTGAGCTTCGGATTCGGCTGCGACGCGCCGACCGCGGCCACCGAACCGGACGCGAACAGACTGCTCTCGTCGCTGACCTCCAGGTTCTCCCGATCCGCGCGGTCCAGCGCTTCACCAAGCTCACCGGCCCGAAAGACCTGCGGCGTTTCGGCCCGGAACAGGCCGGAACGGTCGACCGTCTCGTGGAGACGGCCACCCGAGGCCGTCCTCAGCGTGTCGCTCACCGGACGACCGAGCACCGCGCCCGCGCCGTCGCTCCCGGCGGCGCTCCGCAGCACAGCCGCCAGGTCCGTCGCGGCCAGACAAGGCCGGGCGCCGTCATGCACCGCCACCCAGTCCGACGGGGCGACGTCCGCGGCCGCGAGTGCGGCTCGCACGGAGTCCTGCCGGCGTCGTCCGCCCGCCACCGCGGAGAGGTCGACGCCGCGCGAAACCCGAACCTCCCGCAACAGCATCTCCCGGGTCTCCCCGGCGCGGCCCGCCGGAGCCGCGACGACGACGCGGTCGATCTCGGGCACGGACAGGAGCCGCTCGACGGTCCACGCCAGCAGGGGTCTGCCGAGGACGGGAACGAACTGCTTGGGCTGCTCGCCGCCGAACCGGCGGCCGCCGCCCGCGGCCGGGACGATGGCGCAGCAGGTCACGATTCGGCCAGGTCGAGGGGAAGGACGGCCCGCCCGTGCCTCAGACCTCGAGGACGTCCTGCTCCTTGTTCGCGAGCGCCTGGTTCACCTGGCCGATGTAGTGATCGTGGAGCCTCTGCATCTCGCTTTCGCCCCGGTGCTCGTCGTCCTGGGAGATTTCCTTCGCCTTCTCCATCTGCTTCAGGCGTTCGTTGCCCTCCCGCCGGACGCCGCGAACCGTGTTGCGGAAGCGCTCGGCGATCTCGTGGGCGCGCTTCACCATCTCGCGGCGACGTTCCTCCGTGAGCGGGGGCACGGGGATGCGGACGATCCTGCCGTCGTTGGACGGGTTCAGCCCCAGGTCCGCGATCAGGATCGCGCGCTCGATCGCCGCGATCTGCGTCGGGTCGAACGGCTGGGCCACCAGCAGAGTGGCGTCGGCAACCGACAGGCTGGCGAGCTGGTTCAGCGGCGTCGGCGTACCGTAGTACTCCACCGTCACGCCGTCGAGCATCGCGGTGGAGGCGCGGCCGGTGCGCAGCGTCTTGAGCTCGGCGTGAAGATGGTCGACGCCATCCTTCATCTTGAGCTCCATCTCCAAGAACAGCTCCTGCATCCGCTCAGCCTCCCGGACGGATTGTACGACGGATCCGGCCGACGTCAGGTGACGAGCGAACCGACCTTCTCGCCGAGAACGACCCGGCGGATGTTCCCGGGAACCCCCAGGTCGAACACGGCGATCGGCAGGTCGTTCTCCCGGCAAAGACTGATCGCCGCGGCGTCCATGATGCCGAGGTTGCGTTCCAGGACCTCCTGGTACGTCACCTCCGGCAGGCGCTCCGCTCCGGCATCGCGACGGGGATCGGCGCTGTAGACGCCGTCCACCTGGGTCGCCTTCAGCAGGATCTCGGCCTGGATCTCGTTCGCGCGCAGCGCGGCCGCCGTGTCGGTCGTGAGATACGGATTGCCGGTGCCGGCGCCGAAGATGACCACCCGTCCCTTCTCCAGGTGACGAATCGCGCGGCGGCGAATGAACGGCTCGGCGACGCTGCGCATCTCGAGCGCCGTCTGTACCCGTGTCGCGACGCCGATCTTCTCCAGCGCATCCTGCATCGCCAGGCTGTTGATCACCGTCGCCAGCATGCCCATGTAGTCGCCGGTCGCCCTCTCCACGCCGCGATGACTCGCCGCCAGACCGCGGATCACGTTGCCGCCGCCGACGACGATGCCGATCTCGACGCCGAGCTCGAACACGTCCCGGATCTGCCCGGCGATCCGGCGCACCACGGCCTCGTCCATACCGAAGGGCTTGTCGCCCATCAGGGCTTCGCCTGACAGTTTGAGGAGGATGCGGCGGTAGGCCGGCTCGATCATTGAACCGTCAGGATGGATCGGCGGCCGGCGCGGGGGCGATCGCCACGGTCGAGTCGCCGCCGAGCTGGAACCTGGCGAACCGGCAGATACGCATGTTCTCGCCCAGCTTGGCGATCGCCTCTTTCAGCACTTCCTCGACCGTCCGTCCAGTGTCCTTGACGAAGGGCTGCTCCAGCAGGCAGTTCTCGGCAAAGAACTTTGACATCCGCCCCTCGACGATCCGTTCGACGATCTGCTCGGGCTTTCCGGACTCCAGAGCCTGTTCCCGGTGAATCCTCTTCTCCCGCTCGAGCACGTCGTCCGTCACCTCGTCGCGGCCGATGAACCGCGGCTGGCTCGCGGCCACGTGGAGCGAGAGGTCGTGGGCCAACTGCTGGAAGTCGTCCGTCCGCGCGACGAAGTCCGTCTCGCAGTTGATCTCCAGCAGCACGCCGATCTTGCCGCCCGCGTGGATGTAGGAGATCACGAGGCCGTCGCTGGTCGCCCGGCCCGCCTTCTTGGCCGCCGACGCCAGCCCCTTCTTCCGCAGGGCGTCGATCGCCGCCTCCACGTCGCCGCCGGTCTCTACCAGCGCCTTCTTGCAATCCATCATGCCGGCGCCGGTCCGCTCCCGGAGCTCCTTGACCATGCCGGCCGTCACTGTCGCACTCATTGTTCCTGCTCCCTACGAGGCGGAGATCGCCCCGGACTAGAACTTCATCTGTTCTCTGCCGCCGCACCTGCAGAGTGCGCGGCCAGACTCGCCTCGGTCAGTTGACCTCGGCGTCGCTGCCGGCGCTCTCGTCTTCAGCCGCCGGTTCACCGCTCTCGGCCTCGGGTTCGGCCTCCGCCACGGGTTCGGCCTCCGCCTCGCCGGCCGCCTCGGCCTCCGGTTCAGACGCGGGCTCCGCCTCAGCTTGGGCCTCCGGCTCGGCCTTGGCTGCCCCGACAGTCTCCGCCGCCACGGCGGGTTCAGCCTCCTCCGCGCCGACGGCCCCCACTTCGGATTCCACCTCGGCGCCGCCGGCGGCCTCCGCTTCGACTCCGTCGCCGTTACGGTCCTTGCCCCAGGCTGCTGCGCCCTCGATGTAGGAGTCGGCAATGCGGCCGGCGAACAACCGGATCGTCCGGATCGCGTCGTCGTTCCCCGGAATCACGTGATCCACCAGTTCCGGGTCGCAGTTCGTGTCCACGATGGCAACGACCGGGATGTTCAGCTTGTTCGCCTCCCCGATCGCGATGTGCTCGCGCCGTGGATCGACGACGAAGAGCGCATCCGGCAACCGCTCCATGTCGCGGATCCCCTCGAGGTTCCGGACCATCTTGTCCCGCTCGCGCTCAAGCCGGAGAAGCTCCTTCTTGGTCAGCAGGCTGTCCTCGTCGGCGAGCTTCTTCTCCGTATCCTGGAGACGCTCCACGGAAGCGCGGATGGTCACGAAGTTGGTCAGGGTTCCGCCGAGCCAGCGATGCGTAACGTAGAACTGGCCGCAGCGCCGCGCCTCCTCCTCGATCGCCTGCTGCGCCTGGCGCTTGGTGCCGACGAAGAGCAGACGCCGTCCCATGCGCGCCATGTGCTCGACATAGTCCGCCGCCTGGCGGAAGCGCTCCAGCGTCTGCTGGAGATCGATGATGTAGATGCCGTTTCGGCGGCCGAAGATGTAGCTCCGCATCTTCGGGTTCCAGCGTCTCGTCTGGTGGCCGAAGTGCACTCCGGCCTCCAGCATCTCCTTCATCGTGACCTGAGCCAAGACCCTGCCCCCGCTATCGCTTGCTGAACTGGAAGCGCGCACGCGCACCCTTCTGGCCGTACTTCTTGCGTTCCTTGCGCCGCGGGTCGCGGGTCATGAACCCGGCCGTCTTGAGCGATTCGCGGAACGTCGGTTCAAACTTCACCAGCGCCCGCGACAGACCGTGACGGATCGCGCCGGCCTGACCGGAGCTTCCACCACCGCGGACGGTGGCCGACATGTCGAGCTCGCCTTCCTTCTCAACGACCTGCAGCGGCTGGCGGATGATCATCTTCAGCACTTCGCTGCCGAAGTAGTCGTCCATCCCCACGCCGTTGACGGACATCTCGCCGGTGCCTTCGCGCAGGAACACCCGCGCGGTGGCCGTCTTTCGACGGCCTGTTCCGTAGCTCGTCTCCGTCAACTCGCGCTCCCTTCTGCAGTGATCGTCATCGTTTCCGGCTGCTGCGCCTGGTGCGGATGCTCGGCGCCGGCGTAGACCTTGAGTTTCCGCAACTGGCGACGGCCGAGACGGTTCTTGGGAAGCATGCCCCTGACCGCCAACTCGACCAACCGGGTCGGCCGGCGGCCACGCAGGCGTCCGGCCGTCTCAGCCTTGAGCTTTCCGGGCTGCCCGCTGTGCCGGTAGTAGATCTTCTTGTCGTCCTTGCCGCCCGTCAGGACCGCCTTCTCGGCGTTCACGACCACGGCGAAGTCGCCTACGTCGACATGGCGGGCGTAGGTCGGCTTGTCCTTGCCGGTGAGGACGCGCGCCAGACGCGTCGCCAGGCGGCCCAAGGGAATGCCTTCCGCGTCGACCACGTACCAACGGCGCTCCACTTCCCCCGCCTTGGGGCTGTAGGTGCGGTTGGGCGTCCTCGCCTTGGTGATTGCCGTCATTCGTTCGTACCCTCGCCGGCCCGTCCTTGCTTTCCGGATGCCGGCGCTCCGTTGCGCACGGGCTGACGGCAGGAGCGGACATACTCCTACCGCAACCTCCCCGCGCAGAGGAACGGGGATCGTAGAGTCCGGGGCGGGCCTTGTCAAGACGAACGCCGGTCCGTCAACCGACGCTTCCGCGTATCCTCGTTCACCTCATGGCGCCTCTACGAGTGGGTCTCACCGGCGGCATCGCCGGCGGCAAGTCGACGGTCGGCGCGATGCTGGCCGAGTTGGGCTGCGTCGTCACGGACGCGGACGCCCTGGTCGCCGACCTGTATCGCCCGGGTCAGCCCGGCGCCCGTGCGGTCGCGGATCTGTTCGGCCCGGAGATGCTGAAAGCGGACGGATCGGTCGACAAGGAAGCGCTCGGACCCGCGGTCTTCGCCGATCCCGCCAGCCGCAGGTGCCTGGAACAGGCCATCCATCCCCTCGTGGGCCAGCGCTACGTGGAGATCCTCGAGTCGGCCGGCGAAGGCGCCGTCGTCGTCTTCGAGGTGCCGCTGCTGGCCGAGACCGGTGGTCGCGGACGATACGACGCCGTGATCACCGTCGAGGCCCCGGCCGACCTCCGCCTCGACCGCGCCGTCGAACGCGGCCTCGACCGCGACCAGGCAGCGGCACGGATGGAGGCGCAGGCCCGGTCGGAGGACCGCCGCGCGGCCGCGGACTTCGTGATCGAGAACACCGGAAGCCTCGCGGAGCTTCGCGCCCGGGTCGAGACGGTGCTGGCAGCTCTCCGGAAGCGGGCCGGCACTCAGGCCGCCGGCTGAAGCCCCCGCAGGAACCGGCGCCAGGCCCGGCCCCGGTGCCCGATCCGGTCCTTCACGTCATCGCCCAGTTCAGCGTAGGTCTCTTCCAGGCCATCCGGCTCGAAGACCGGATCCCAGCCGAAACCATGCTCGCCACGCGGAGGCAGCACCAGCCTGCCCGCGGTCTCTCCCTGGGCGATCATCTGGCCACCACCGTCACGCAACATGATCGCGCAGCGCGCGACGACGCGCGGATCCCCGGCCTGGATCGCCACCCTGGCGATGCCTTCGTCGCCTACCGCCTCCAGCATCCACTTGACCAGGGGTCCCGGGAAGCCGTTCATGCAGGAGAGCTCCAGTCCGGTCTCCTCGACCACGACCGGCCTCCTGATCCGCTTCCAGGCCTCCTCGGCCTTGAACCGCAGCACCTCGATCAGATCGTCCGACTGAATCTCGGGCAGATCGATCGCCGCCGTCTCCAGCCGGTGGCCGACGATCCGCTCCGCCTCGCGTCGCTTGTTCGCGTTGCCGGTCACCAGCACCCACGGTTGCTGGCTGGCATCCCCGTCGCTCACCCGCCGGCGCCTGGACGAGTTGTGGATAATCGTGCGCCTGAGTGGTGTATTATTCGCACCGCGAGAGTCAACGCGAGAGTCAAGGGACAGGCAGTGTAGCCCGCCCCACACGCCCCGGCCCAACGGAGGGATGTCCCACATGCCTGAACACCTGATCTCGATCGCCGACCTGGAGGACGGTCAACTCGAGTCGCTCCTCGAACTGGCGCTGGAGCTCCAGGCCAGGCCCGAGGCGCACCGACGCACGCTCCACGGCAAGTCGATCGGCCTCTACTTCGAAAAGTCGTCCACGCGAACCCGGGTCAGCTTCGAGGTCGGCATGGGGCAGCTCGGAGGTCAGGCGATCTTCCTCACGACCCGCGACCTGCAGATCGGCCGCGGGGAGACGATCGCCGACACCGCCCGCGTCCTGTCACGCTACGTGGACATGCTCATGCTGCGCACCTTCGAGCACAGCACCGTGGTCGAGATGGCCAGACACGCAACCGTGCCCGTGATCAACGGGCTGACCGACGAGCTGCACCCCTGCCAGGCGCTCGCCGACCTGATGACCGTCCACCGGGAGTTCGGCGAGCTCCGCGGCCGCCGGATCGCCTACATCGGCGACGGCAACAACGTCGCCCACTCCCTGATGATCGCCTGCGCCCGCGCGGGCGTCGACTTCTCCATCGCCTCGCCGCCCGGCTATGCGGTCGCCGACAAGTACCTCGAACTCGCGCGCGGCCTCGCCGCCGGCAAGGGCGCCGGAATCGAGACCGGAAGCGACCCGCAGGCGGCCGCCGCCGGCGCGGACGCCGTCTACAGCGACGTCTGGACCTCGATGGGCCAGGAGAAGGAACGCAAGCAACGTCTCGCCGACTTCGAGGGCTACACCGTCGACGACGACCTGATGGCGAGAGCGAAAGGCGACGCGATCTACCTCCACTGCCTGCCCTGCCACCGTGGAGAAGAAGTCACCGCCTCGGTCGTCGACGGTCCCCAAAGCCGCGTCTTCGACCAGGCCGAGAACCGTATGCACACCCAGAAGGCCGTCATGCTCCGCCTTCTCGATCACGCCTAGGGCAACTCGGCGAAGGACCGGGAAGCACGGCCGACGCGCCGCGCTAAGCGTAAGTTCGGCAACGACTTGCGCTGGTAGACTGCGCGCATGGCCGAAGCCCGGGAAGCGCCGCAGAACCCCCTTCACGAGCGCTACGCGAGCGCGGAGATGGCGCGGCTGTTCTCGGCCCGGCACCGGTTCCGGACCTGGCGGCGGCTCTGGATCTGCCTGGCCGAGAACCAGGCGGCCCTGGGGTTGCCGATCAGCGAGGAACAGCTCGACTCGCTGCGCCAGCACGCGGACGACCTGGACCTGGAACGGGTAGCCGCGCTCGAACGGGAGACGCGCCACGACGTGGTGGCCCATCTCCGGCATTTCGCCGAGGTCAGCGGCGACGCCGGCAGCATCCTGCACCTGGGCGCGACGTCGGCCTTCATCACCGACAACACGGACGCCCTGATCGTTCGGGAAGCGCTCGATCTCGTCGCGGGCAGGCTGGCCGCCACGGTCGCCGAGCTGGCCGGCTTCGCCCGGCGGGAGCGCGGCACGACCGCGCTCGCCTACACCCACTTCCAGTCGGCCCAGTTGACGACGCTGGGCAAGCGCGCCTGCCTCTGGCTCCAGGACTTCCTGACCGACCTCGAGGAAGTGGCGGGTCGCCGCGACCGGCTGCGCTGCCGGGGCGCCAAGGGCACCACGGGCACGCAGGCCTCCTTCCTCACCCTGTTCGGCGGCGATCACGGCAAGGTCCGCGAACTCGACGCCCGGATCGCCTCGGCTCTCGGCTTCGAGGCGAGCTGGCGGATCACCGGCCAGACCTACCCGCGCAAGCAGGACAGCCAGGTCCTGCACACGCTGTCCGGCACGGCGGAGAGCTGCCACAAGTTCGGCAGCGACCTGCGGCTGCTGCAGGGCGTCGGCGAGCTGTCCGAGCCGTTCGACGAGAACCAGGTCGGTTCCTCGGCGATGGCCTACAAACGCAACCCGGTGCGAGCGGAGCGCATGTGCTCCCTGTCGCGTCGCGTGATGAGCGACTCGCTGCACGGGGCGCTGAACGCCGGCACCCAGTGGCTCGAGCGCAGCCTCGACGACTCGGCGAACCGGCGCCTGGTGCTGACCGACTGCTTCCTGACCGTCGATGCCGTGCTGCTCCTGGCCGCGAACATCGCCCAGGGACTGCGCGTCAACGAAGCGGCCACGGCCGCCCGGGTGAGGCGGGAGCTCCCCTTCATGGCCACCGAGACCTTCCTGATGGAGGCGTCGCTGCGCGGCGGCGACCGCCAGGAACTGCACGAACGCATCCGCCGGCACAGTCTCGAGGCTTACGCGCGGGTCTCCGCGGGCGAGCAGAACCCGCTGATCGACCTGATCGCGGGCGATCCGTCGTTCGGGCTCGGACGGGACGAACTCGAGTCACTGGTCGACGCGGATTCCTTCACCGGTCGCTCCGCGCAGCAGGTGGACGACTTTCTGACCGAGGCCGTCGAACCAGCGTTGGCGAAGCACCGGGCCGCGGCGGTCGAGGCGCCGAGGGTGTAGCCGCCCGATGTACCGGCCGCGTCCGCTCCCGGCAGCGCTTGCCGCCGTCCTCGCTGCCGGTCTGCTGGCCGGCTGCGCCACGACCACCCGCCTGGAGTCGCCGAACCGCGGAACCACACAGAAAGGACTGGCATCGTGGTACGGCGCCAAGTTTCACGGCCGGCCGACCGCCAGCGGCGAGATCTACGACATGAATCGCATCTCGGCCGCCCACAAGCAGTTGCCGCTCGGCACGGTGGTCCAGGTGAAGAACCGCGACAACGGCAAGAAGCTCAGGGTCCCGATCAACGACCGCGGCCCTTTCATCAAGGGCCGGATCATCGATCTCTCCGTGGGCGCCGCCAGACGACTCGAGATGTTCGGCCAGGGACTGGCGAACGTCCGTATCAAGGTCGTGCGGCTCCCGCCGAAGAAGCGGCGACTGCCGATCTCCTACCCGGCTCGCGGCGGGCGCGAAACCAGGGCGGACCGGAACCGCGGGAGCGGATTCACCATTCAGGCCGGCGCCTTCCGGGAGCGCAGCAGCGCCGTGGCGCTGGCCCGGCGCCTCCGCCGCGAACTGGACCTCGACAACGTAAAGATCACCAGAGGAGGAGGAGTGCACCGCGTCCGGATCGAGCGCAAACGCCGGCAGGCAGCCGACGACGTGCTCCAACGCCTGAAGGACGCCGGCATCGCCGCGTTTCTCATGGGCTGACGAGTCTCCTGGGCTGATGGGCCCGGGCCGGCTCGTCAGGAGAGGTCGAACAGGTCGACCGAGATCGACTCGTCCAGGGCCAGCAGCGCCGCCAGGCAGTCGTCGTCCGGCGGCTGATCGAGCCGCAGGACGGCCAGGGCGTGCCCCCCGGGCTCGCGGGCCAGGTGGATGTCGGCGATGTTGATGCCGTCGTCGCCAAGGAGCGTGCCGAGACGCCCGACGAACCCGGGCACGTCCCGGTTGCGGACGACGAGCAGCAGACCCCGGGGCTTGAACTCCATCTGGAACCCGCCGAACGAGACGACTCGCAGGTCGCCGTGGATCTCTCCGTGGCGATAGGTCGTGCCGGACACCTCGGCCACGCCGTCGGCCGTCCACGCTCCGGCTGCGGGTTCAGCGCCGACTGCCCGAACCCGCACCAGGTGAGCGTAGGCGGCCCGGTCGCTGTGGGTGGCCTGCACGAGTTCGACCCGGCGGTCGGTGGCCATACGCTCGGCGTTGACGTAGTTCACTCCCTCGCCGCAGGACGGGATCAGGGCGCCCTTGAGCGCCGCGACGGCAACCGACTTCCGCAGTTCGCTGTCGATGCCCCAGAGATCGACCTGGACCCGTCGAAGGCTGCCGCCGAGCGCGAGCGCGGACAGCCGGCCGAGTTGTTCGCCCAACCGCAGGAACGGTGCTCCGCGAGAGCCCGAGGAACGGAACGGCAGGTTCACCGCCGACACCGCGAGCGAACCGCCGAGCGCGGCAAGCACCATGCGGGCGGTCTCCGTGGCGATGCGCTCCTGTGCCTCGGTGGTCTGGGCGCCGATGTGCGGCGTGGCCACCACCTTCGGGTGAGCGGCGAGCCGGTAGTCCGTCGGCGGCTCCTCCGGGAAGACGTCCAGGCCCGCCCCCGAGAGTTTGCCGGACTCGAGCGCGGCGAGGAGGGCCTCGGCGTCGACCACACCGCCGCGGCCCACATTGATGACCGCCGCGCCGTCCTTCATCAGGGCGATGCGCGAGTCGTCGAGCATGTTCCTGGTCTGGTCGGTGAGCGGGGTGTGGAAGGTGATGAAGTCGGACCGCGCGAGCAGGTCGTCCAGTGCCGCCGGCTCGACATCGAGACGGCGCGCCACCTCCGCCTGCAGAAAGGGGTCGTAGGCGAGCGTTTCCATCTCGAAGGCCCGGGCACGGGTCGCCACCCGCTGGCCGATCTGACCGAAGCCGATCACGCCCAGCGTCTTGCCCTGCAACTCGCTGCCGACATGGCTCTTGCGTTCCCAGCGCTCCGCCTTGAGCGACGCGTCGGCGGAGGGAATCCGTCGCGCCAGCGCCAGCAGCAGGGCGAAGGTGTGCTCGGTTGCCGAGAGCGAGTTCGCCGTCGGCGCGTTGATGACCAGCACGCCGCGCTGCGTCGCGGCGGCGATGTCGATGTTGTCGACGCCGACCCCGGCGCGGCCCACGACCTTGAGGCGATCGCCGCCCTCCAGCACCTCGCGCGTGATCTGCGTTCCGCTGCGCACGATGACGGCGTCGTAGTCCGCGATCAACTCGGCCAGGCGCGGCCGGTCCGCGTCCCGCAACTCGTCGACGTCGGCGCTCTGGCGCAGAACTTCGACGCCTGCCGGCGCCAGCGAATCGGCAATCAGAATCCGCTGCATCGGAGCGGATTGTTGCAGCGCTTCAGGAGTACAGCAAGACCGAATCGCACTCGGCCCGGAACTCCCGCTGGTCCTCCTCCCAGGAGGCATACCAGCGTTCGATCCCGTCTCCGCCGTCGAGACCGGTCCGGAAACGGTCCGTGCCCGCCAGGAGATCGATCGCCGGCGTGTCGGCGACGAACTCGTAGGGCTCGCTGCGCCAACCGAAGTCGGTCCCGAGAACGTCGCGAAAAGCCAGCAGCAACTCGAAGCCCAGCCGGACCGGCCGCAGGAGAGCGGCGTCCTCGAGCCGCAGCTCGACTCCAGCGCAGATGGAGCCGGCGTGCTTCTGGAACTGGGGTCTGAACATCGCGGGCACCACGGAGATTCCGGCGAGCCCGGCGGCAGCCAGGCGTTCCCGGCAACGGCCAGCGAGTGCGGGCGCGTCGGCGCCGGGGACGCCCAGGAGCTGGAACGGCCTCGTGGTTCCCCGCCCCTCCGAGATCGTCGTCGCCTCGAACAGGCACAGGCCCGGGTAGAGATGCGCCGTCTCCGGTGTCGGCATGTTGGGCGAAGGCGCCGTCCACGGCCGGTCGATGTCCCCCCACGCCTGGCGGCGGCGCCAGCCCTCGACCTTGAACACCGTCAGCGAGCCGCTGTCCCAGCCGCGCCGGCGGCCCTCCAGCAGGAGGATCTCCCCCATCGTCAGACCGTGTCGCTGCGGCATCCGGAAGGCGCCGACAAAGGAGGTGAAGTCGAGATCCAGGAGGTTGCCCTCCACTTCCAGGCCGCCGAGCGGATTGGGGCGATCGAGGACCCACACCTCGCAGCCGGCCACAAGCGCCGCCTCGGCCGCCCACACCGCGGTGGCCGCGAACGTGTAGTAGCGCGCGCCCACGTCCTGGAGGTCGATCACCACCAGGTCGCAGCCTGCGAAGGCGCCCGGATGGGGTCGGAGGCTGCCGGCCTCACCGCCGTACAGCGAGACCACCGGACGGCCGGTCCACGGATCAGGTTCGTCCCCGGACGCGACCATGTCCTGTTCGACACCGTAGAAGCCATGCTCGGGCCCCAGGAGCGTGACCGCCGGCTGCACCGCGTCCAGCGCGAGATGAGCGTGGACGCCGCGCAGGCTGAGCGAGGCCTGGTGGCACAGCAAGGCATAGCGCCGGCCCCTGATGCGTCCGGCGTCCTCAAGCAGGCGGTCGAGTCCGGACGGGATCGGCATGATCGACGGGAGGCTAGGAGCCTGCGCCGCGGCGGTAGTCGCCGCGCTGGCCCCCGCTCTTCGCTTCGAGCAGAAGGTCCGTGATGACCGCGCCACGTTCGACCGACTTGACCATGTCGTAGAGGGCGAGAGCCGCCGCGGCGCACGCGGTCAGCGCCTCCATCTCGGCGCCGGTCCGAGCCGTCGCAACGACGCGGCTACGGATCGTGACGCCGCCCTCCGCGGGTTCGATCTCCACCTCGACCTGATCGAGCGGCAGAGGATGGGCCAGGGGGATCCAGGTCGCGGTGCCCTTCGCCGCCTGAACGCCAGCGACGCGGGCCACGGTCACGGCATCGCCCTTGGGCAGATTCTCCAGCCGCTCGACCGTCTGTGCGGACAGCAGAACGCGGCAGGACGCCTCGGCCACACGCCGCGTCACCTCCTTGGCGGAGACGTCGACCATGGCAGCCCGCCCGCCGCGGTCGAGGTGGCTGAAAGTCCCTGCGCTCATCGCGACTCGCTAACCTAACAGCCCGGAATGCGCCTCGCGATCGTCATGCCGGTGCTCGAAGAAGCGGCGCGGGTCCGGACGGCCATCGCCGCGGCGCGGGCCCACTGCGACGATCTCATCGTCGTCGACGGCGGCAGCCGGGATCGCACCGCGGAACTGGCCTCCGCCGCGGGCGCCCTGGTCGAAACCGTGCCGCGCGCCGGGCGCGGACCCCAACTGCGAACCGGCGCCGACCGGGCAATCCGGGCCGGAGCCGACGTGCTGCTGTTCCTCCACGCCGACACGCGGCTGCCGCCGGCCGCGCGAGCCGGGGTAGAACGCGCGGTGAACTCCGGCGCGGCAGGCGGGGGTTTCCTGATCGACTTCGAAGCGGCCCCGCCGCTGCTGCGGCGGGGCCGGGTCCTGATCGACATCCGCACCCGCTGGCTGCATACCCCGCTCGGCGACCAGGCTCAGTTCGCCACGACAGCCGCGTACCTCGCCTGCGGCGGTTTTTCCGACCTGCCGATCCTCGAGGATCTCGACTTCATCGGTCGCCTTCGTCGACAGGGACCGATCTCGGTCGTGGAGCAACGCGCGACCACTTCATCCCGACGCTTCGCCGAGCGAGGCGTCGTTCGCACCGTGGCGACGAACTGGCTGATCTGGTCGCTGTTCGCCGCCGGCGTCAAACCGGCACGGCTGGCGGGCCTCTACCCCCTGGTGCGCTAGCGCCGGGAGGTAGAGGCGGCCAGAGCCGCCGGGGGCCTAGTGCCCGTGCGACCGCGGTCGCACGGGCTCACGCACTTAGTTCAGCGCGTCCTTCAGCGGACGGCTGACCTTGAACCGAACGCCGTTGCTGGCCGCGATCATGAGCGACTCGCCCGTCTTCGGGTTGCGCCCGGCGCGAGCGGCGCGGTGGGACACGGAGAAACTCCCGAGGCCAGGAATCTGCACGCGATCGCCCTTCTGCAGATGGCTCGAGATGCTGTCAATCAGGGACTGGACGGCATCCGCCGCCTGCTTCTTGCTGAGACCCGCGCCCTCGGCGACGGCGTCTACGATGTCTGCCTTTCCGGCCATGGAACGTACTCCTCCAAGTTTCGATTACGGGTGGCGAGCCCCCATAGAGCTCGCCTGGGATCACGGGCTACCTGAGCCACTCCGAAGTTGTTACTGGTGGACCGGAAGCCAGGTGGACGCAGCGTTCCCGGCAGGCATCTCCGCCGCCTGGCTTCTGGTGCTCCATGTCATCTTCGGGTATGCTCGGCTGTTTTGCTCGTGAACCTCACGAAGCCCTGACAATCTACGGCAGAACTGCCGCAAATGTCAATGTATACATATATTTCCGATCGTCCCTGACCCGGCGGGCGACGTCGGCGAGCGCCGGCGCCCGGCCCGAGGCTCCATCAGCCGGCCGTGCGTCGGAGGGCCTGGACCGTGAAGCCGTCGTGACCTTCGGCCGGAAGCATCCGCCACAGACCGGGCGACTCGACGTGATCGGCGGCGGGCCTCCGCAGGTCGGCGCTCAGATCCCGCCGACTGAAGTCGGACCGTGACCCCAGGAAGGCCGCGACAACGTCCTCGTTCTCCTCGGGTTCGATCGAACAGGTGAGAACGACCAGCGAACCGCCCGGCCGCACGCAATCGGCCGCGCCGCCAACCAGCGAGCGGGCCTGCTCAGCGAGCCGCTCGATCTCGGCCCCGCTGATCCGCCACTTGAGTTCGGGGTGCTTGCGCAGAGTGCCCGTACCGGTGCACGGCAGGTCGACGATGACGCGATCGAAGCGGTCACGAAACGGAAGGGCGGCGCCGTCCGCGGCGCAGAGCAACGGCTCCAGGGCCAGGCGCGCGGCGTTGAGGCGCATGGTCTGCAGGCGCCCGAGCGACACGTCGCTCGCCACGCAACGAGCATCCGGCTGCTCCGCGAGCAACGCGAACGTCTTGCCGCCCGGGGCCGCGGCGATGTCGAGCACCCGTTCCCGGGGCGCCGGCGGAGGCACGAGCGCCGCCAACTGACTCGCCTCGTCCTGCACGTAGAAGGCGCCACGCCGGTAGGCCTCCGAAAACAGCGGGTTGCCCCACTGGACCGTGAGGCAGTGCGGCGCCAGCACCGATGGCTCGACGCCCACGTCGTCGTCGATCAACTGCTCCGCCAGCAAGGCGCGGCCGCCTCTATCGCGAAACGCGAGCAGATGCAGCGGCTTCGGGCGGTTGTTCGCGGTCAGGATGGCGATGGTCCGGGTCTCGCCATACGTGCGAAGCCAGCGCTCGACCAGCAGATCCGGGTGAGAGTGCAGGATGCCGAGCCGGACGGCCGGATCGTCCGCTTCGACCGGCCAGGCGTCACGGCGCGGCGAACGGGCGATCCGCCGCAGCACGCCGTTGACGAAGCTGGCGCCGCCCGCATGGGTGCGGCCCGCCGCCTGCTCCACCGCCTCGTTGACCGCCGCGTGGACCGGGACACGATCCAGGAAGAAGAGCTGGTACACCGCGATCCTCAGCGGGGCCAGCAGCGCACGCTGGATCCGGGAGAGCGGCCTTCCCGAGGCGGACGCGAGCACATGGTCGATGAAGCGCAGCCAGCGCAGCGTTCCCAGCACGAGTTCCCGCAACAGACCGTGGTCCCTCGGATCGCAGCGCTCGAGCGCACCGTCGAGGAAGGTCGAAGCGGGCGCCCTGGACTCGAGCGTCCGCTCGAGAACGAAGGCGGCCGACTCCCTCACCTTGGCGTGGGCCGTGAGGGGCGCCTCGGGCCGGCGGCGGCGCCAGTTCGGGCCGGCGCCCAGGTTCCGAATCGGTCGTCGACGGGTCACGTCCGAGCCCCGAACACTTCGCCGACCGTCAAACGCAGGCCGTTCGCCAGGTCGACGCCACTGACCGGACGGCGGCCCGGCCGCTGGACGCGATCAAG
The DNA here is from genome assembly GCA_022826745.1 of Thermoanaerobaculia bacterium. GTDB lineage: Bacteria > Acidobacteriota > Thermoanaerobaculia > Multivoradales > Multivoraceae > Multivorans. The sequence continues at coordinate 17,248 of JAJDUI010000007.1, forward strand.
CGCCAGGGCCGACGAACCGCCGCAACGCACGACCGCCGCCCGGCCGATGCCACCTACCTCTCGACACCCCAGGAACGCGCCCGGCCGATCCCGACCGTTGCCCCGGTCCGGACCCGGAAACGAGGCGACGGGCCGCGCCGCGGCGATCCGTATCGCCTCGCCCCGCAGCGACGTGCGGGATCCCGGCCACGGCTCATAGGCACGCACCCGGCAGACGATCTCGCCGGCTTCCCGGTCCCAATCCACGACGCCGTCCTCGGGCCGCAGCATCGGCGCGTAGCTCGCCGCCGCCTCGCACTGCGGCCGGGGTTCGACATCGCCGGCTTCCAGGCCGTCCAGGGTATGGACGAGAAGCCGGCCGCCGGTCGCTGCGAGCCGTGGCGCCAACTCGCCGGCTGTCTCGAGCGGACCGATCGCCACTTCTTCGCGCAGCAGAATCGGCCCAGTGTCGAGGCCTTCCTCCATGACCATCGTGGTCACTCCCGTGACTGTTTCGCCGGCGGCGATCGCGGCCTGGATCGGCGAGGCGCCGCGCCAGGCCGGCAGCAGGGATGCGTGGACGTTCAGGCAGCCCCAGGACGGCAACTCGAGCAGGCCGCGGGGGAAGATCTTTCCGTAGGCTGCGACCACCGCAAGGTCGAGTTCCATGGCGCCGAGTCGACCGAGAAACTCGTCACTCCGCACCGACGTCGGCTGCAGCAAGTCGACGCCGTGGGCCTGCGCCCAACGGGCAACGGGCGGTTCGACCAGCCGGTTTCCCCGGCCCGCGCGCCGCGCAGGCTGGCTGACAACGACGATAGGACGCCGGCCGACCGAGTCCAGAGCGGCGAGCGACGGCACCGCGAACTCCGGCGTGCCGAAGAAAGCGATCCTGTTGAAGCGCGGCCGCGCGGACATCGTCCGCCGACGCTACTGGAACGCGATCTGCGACTGGTCGACTTCTTCGAAGTAGTCGGGCGCCACGAGGACTTCCCGGGGTTTACTGCCCTGGGCGGGGCCCAGAATGCCATCCTGCTCCATCAGGTCCACGAGGCGCGAAGCACGGGAGAAGCCCACTCTCATCCGACGCTGGAGAAAGCTCGCCGATCCCATCCGTTCCGCGACGACCAGGCGGGCAGCCTCGTCGTAGAGAACATCGTCGCCGCCGTTCTCCCCGGCGCTTGCCGAACGGTCCTCGGGCGGCGGCTCCAGCACGGCCGGATCGAGGTTGGGCTGGCCCTGCCGCTTGAGCCAGCGGACCAGAGCCGCCGTCTCCTGCTCCGTCACGAAAGCGCCATGGAGGCGGAGCATGCGACCGCTCCCGGGCGGCATGAACAGCATGTCGCCCTTGCCGAGCAGCTTCTCGGCGCCGACCTGGTCGAGGATGGTGCGCGAATCGTGCCGGGTCGCCGCGGCGTACGAGATCCGGCACGGGAAGTTCGCCTTGATCGTGCCCGTCAGGACGTCGACCGAGGGCCGCTGGGTCGCCACGATCAGGTGGATCCCGACGGCCCGCGCCATCTGTGCGAGGCGAGCGATCGAGGTCTCGACCTCCGACGAGGCGACCATCATCAGGTCGGCCAGTTCGTCGATCACGATCACGTAGTAGGGGAGCGGCTCGAGGTTGCGAGGCTCGGCGGGTTCGTCCGCCTCCTCGTCCCGCAGGCGCAGGCGGTTGGCCACCTCCGGATCGGCGATGGCTCGGTTGTAGAAGTCGATCGATCGGACGTGAACTTCCGCCAGCAGACGGTAGCGACGCTCCATCTCGGCCACGGCCCAGCGCAGTGCGTTCGAAGCCTGCTTGGGCTCCACCACAACGGCGGTCTTCAGGTGCGGAATGTCCGCGTAGACGCCGAGTTCGATCCGCTTCGGATCGATCAGGATGAACTGGACTTCGTCGCTCCGCGAGCGGTACAGGATGGAGGTCAGCATGCCCTGTAGGCCTACGCTCTTGCCGGCGCCGGTGGCCCCCGCTACGAGCAGATGCGGCATCTTGGCCAGGTCGGCGAAGTACGGCTCACCACGAAGAGTGCGCCCGAGCGCCATGGTGAGCGGAGACTTGCCGTCCCGAAACCCGGAGTCGGCCAGAAGGCTGCCCAGGGGGATGATCGTCCGGTGCCTGTTCGGGACCTCGATGCCCAGCGTCGATCGGCCGGGCATGCGTTCGATCCGGATCGCCTCGGCCTTCAGCGAGAGCGCCAGATCGTCCTGGAGGTTGACGATCTGGGCGACCTTCACACCGGGCGCAGGCTGGAACTCGAAGACGGTGATGACCGGACCGGGGCTGATGCCCTCGACCGTGCCCTCGACTCCGAACTCGGCGCAGCGGGCACAGATGAGTTCACCGAGTTCCCTCAACCCGTCTCCGTCGACCTCGCTGTTGACCTCTTCGGTGTAGAGCAGATCGAGCGGCGGCAGTTCCGTGTTCTCGACCGGCGGTTCGACCTTCTCCGTGCCCGCTACCGCCGTCTTCGCGGGTACGGAGGGCGCCGGCGTCGCCCCGGCCGCTGCCGGCCGTGCGGCCCTTGCCTCCTCCGGTTCCGGGGTCGCCGTCCTTGCCTTCCTCACCGCCGTCCGGCGCAGCGGCAGATCCACGAGCGGAGGGTCATCCGCCGGCTGTGGCGCGGCCTTCGCCTTGCCGCGGCCCGACGCCTCTTCAGGGGCCCTGGCCCTGACCTTCTTCCGCACCCGGGGCTTGAGCAGGACAAGGAACGCCTTGAGCCGGCGAAGACCCGCGGCGACCGATTCGTCCAGACTGCTCCGCAGCATCAACGCGAGCCCGAACACGAGGCCTGAAACGGCGATCACTCCTGTTCCGAGCGCGCCCAGCTGGCCTTCGACCGCCCCGGCGATCGTCGACCCCAGGAAACCCCCGGCCGTCAGCGACTCACCCCGGAAAGCGACTTCACCGACGGTCAGAGCGGCCAGTGTCGGCGCGGCCACCAGGGCGACGACGATCCCCGCACCCTGCAGGACGGAGGGGACGTCGGCGCGTGCGCGAACCAGCCGGTAACCCACACCGAGGAGGGCCAGCGGCACGGCGAGCACGGCGAACCCGAGGAAACCGAATCCGGCGGCCGCGACGTGGGCGCCCATCGGTCCGATCAGATTGGCCGTCTCCACCGAGTCCTCGGCGCTGCGCATGAAGCTCGGATCACTCGGCTGGTAGCTCAGCAGACTGAGCAGCAGGAGCGCGCCGAGCATGAGCAACAGCAGACCGACGAGTTCGCCGGCCTTGCCAGTCGGCAGACCGCCGAGCGCGAACCGTCTGGGGCCATCATCGGAGCGAATCATCGACGCCCTCCCCATGAAGCGTTGACGGGAGCATGCACGGGCTAACGATTGTAGCCGACAAAGCCGGATATGGCTATATTCGTGTGAGCAACTCAGCAGACGCGGAACAGCTCGACGAACTCATCCAGGCCGAGGGCCTCTGCCCGTACCATCGGCGGCAGCCCCAGCGCCGAGATCGCGGCGGCCGCCGCGGGCCGCCCCATCACCGCCGCCAGATTGTTCAGGAGGGTCTTGCGGCGGCGGGTGAACGCGGTTCGAACGAGCGCCTTGAAGTCGGGCCACTCCTCCTCGTCGATCGGAGGCGCGATCCGTTCCAGACCCACGAAGGCGCTGGTGACGGCCGGCGGCGGCACGAAGCTCCCGGGCATGACGACGGCCAGACGGCGCGCGGCGGCACGAGCCTGGGTCAGCACCGTCATCGCGCCGTAGGCCCCTTCGCCGGGCGCCGCCGTCAAGCGGTCCGCGACCTCGCGCTGAACCAGAAAGGCCGACCGAAGGCCGACCGGAGCACGCTCGAGCACCCGGGAGACGATCCGCGTGGCGACGTTGTAGGGAAGATTGCCGGCGACCCGCGCCGCGGCGGGCGCGCGCTCGTAGGCCAGGTCGCAGGCGTCGCCCACCGCGAGGCGGAGCCGCCCGTCGGTGAACCGCCGGCGAAGAGCGAAGGCCCATGAAGAGTCGAGTTCGCAGGCGATGACGCGGCTCGCACCCCGCTCCAGGAGCAGTCGCGTCAGCACGCCGCCGCCGGGGCCGATCTCGATCACCGTGCGGCCGGACACCTCCAGGAAGTCGACCGCGGGAGTCGCGGACGCCGCGCGGCGGAGGTGGTGCTGGCCAAGGGATCGGCGGAGCGGCGGATCGCTCTTGCCCGATGCGGTCACCGGCCTCCACGGTAGCAGGCTGCTCCGCATAAGCTCCGGTGCGCGACGCGATCCCGCCCGCCGTTCAGGAGCCGCCATGGAGCCAGCAAGCCACCAACCGACCCAGCCGGAACAGACACCCCCGTGGGAGCCGACCGCGTGCATCCTGTGCGAGAACAACTGTGGCATCGAGGTCCAGTTGGGCGGCGACGACGGGCGACAGTTCACGCGGCTGCGAGGCGACCGCGCGAACCCCGTCTCGAAAGGCTACGTCTGCCAGAAAGCCGGGCGTCTGAACCACTACCAGAACAGCCGTGACCGCGTGCTGTCGCCGCTGCGCCGGCGCCCGGACGGCAGCTTCGAGGAGATCGACTGGGACACCGCGATCCGCGAGGTGGCCGAGCGCTTCGCCGGGATTCGCGACCGGTTCGGCGGCGAGTCGATCTTCTACTACGGCGGGGGAGGCCAGGGGAACCACCTGCCCGGCTTCTACGCCCGCTCCACTTTGCGCACGCTGGGCTCGGTCTTCCGGTCCAACGCGCTCGCGCAGGAGAAGACGGGCGAGATGTGGGTGGCCGGCCAGATGGTGGGCGCGCACTCGCGCGGCGACTTCCACCACTGCGAAGTCGGCATCGTCCTCGGCAAGAACCCGTGGCAGTCGCACGGCATCCCCCGAGCCCGGGTCACACTGCGCGAGCTCGCCAAGGACCCGGAACGCTGCCTCATCGTCATCGACGTCCGGCGCTCCGAGACCGCGGACCTGGCCGACATCTTCCTCCAGGTGAAGCCCGGCACCGACGCCTGGCTACTGATGGCGATGCTCGGCGTCCTGCTCGAGGAAGGGCTTGTGAACGACGAGTTCATAGCCCGCCACACCGAAGGCTTCGACGAGGTCCGCCCCCACCTCGAGCAGACCGACATCCACGCCGCCTGCTCCGTCTGCGGCGTTTCCGAGGATCTCGTCCGCACCGCGGTCCGCCGGATCGCCAGGGCGTCGAGCGTTTCCGTGTTCGAGGATCTCGGCGTCCAGATGAACCGCAACTCGACCCTGGTCAGCTACCTGCAGCGACTGGTCTGGATGCTCACGGGGAACTTCGCGAAGACGGGCGCCATGAACGTCACCACCTCGCTCGTGCCGCTCACGGCCGCGCGGTCTTCGGGGCCGCGCGAGACTCCGGTGACCGGCGCGCCGGTCATCGCCGGGCTCGTTCCCTGCAACCGGATCGCCGAGGAAGTCCTCGGCGACCACCCGAAACGCTTCCGGGCGATGCTCATCGAGAGCGCCAACCCGGTCCACTCGCTGGCGGAGAGCCGGAAGATGCGCGCGGCGCTCGACTCGCTCGAGTTCGTCGTCGCGATCGATGTCGCGCTGACCGAGACCGCCCGGCTGGCCGACTACGTGCTGCCGGCGACCACGCAGTACGAGAAGGCGGAAGCGGTCTTCTTCAACTTCGAGTTCCCGGAGAACGCCTTCTTCCTGCGCCGGGCGCTCCTGGAGCCGCCGCCGACGGAGAAGGCGGGGCCGCTGCCGGAGCCGGAGATCCACTGCCGGCTGACGGAGGCCCTCGGCGGCTACTCCGGGGAGCTGGTCGAGGAGTTCCGCAGCGCCCTGCGAGATGGCGGGCGCGCGGCGTTCGCCGACGCCTTCATGGCAACGATCAGGGAGAATCCCCGCCTCGCCGGCACGGCGCCGGCACTCCTCTACCGGACCCTGGGCGAGACCCTGCCGCCGGACGCTAAGTCCGGCGCCGCCCTGTGGAGCGCGGCGCGGATCTGCGCCCGGCGCTTCCCCGACTCCGTGCGCCGGGCCGGCATCGAAGGCAACGGCGACGAACTCGGCGAAGCCCTGTTCGACGCGATCATCGACAGCCCACGGGGCCTGGTGTTCTCCGTCGACCCGCCCGAAGTCAGTTGGGATCGCGTGCAGACGGCAACCGGCCGCCTCCAGCTTGCGATCCCGGAACTGTTCGAGGCGATCGACGACCTTGTCGCGGCGGACGGCCCCGCCATCACCAGCGAGACGTTCCCCCTCGTGCTCTCAGCCGGCGAGCGCCGCTCGTTCACGGCGAACACGATCTACCGCGATCCCAGGTGGCGGCGCAAGGCGCTGGAGGAGGCGCTGGCCCTGTCGCCGAGCGACGCCGCGGCCCTCGAGATCGGGGACGGCGACCTGGTCCGGCTGGTGACTTCGCAGGGCGCCACCCAGGTCCTCGCCGCGATCAGCGACCGCATGCAGGACGGGCACATCTCCCTTCCGAACGGCCTTGGCCTCGACTATCCGGACGAAGCCGGCCGGCGCACCCTCGACGGTGTGGCGCCGAACGAACTGACCACCGCCGCCGACCGCGATCCCATCGCCGGCACGCCATGGCACAAGAGCGTCCCGGCTCGCCTGGAACGGATCTCCGAGGCCGGCCGGTGAGACGTCGGCCGAAGTCCCGAGAGCACGAGACGGCGGGTAGCCCGTAGGATCTCCGCCGTGACCCCGCGCAGCAGCGACGCCAGGAAGGCCTCGGCTGAAGAACTCGCGGCACGAGCCGCCACGGCTCTCCGCGAGGTCGCCGGTGCCCGGCGCGCCGGAGACTCGCGCCGGGACAGTCTCACCGGCCTCTTCGACGACCGCACGTTGCACCGCGGCCTGACCGATGCGATCGCGGGCGCGGGGCGGGACGGCGGCTACATCGGCCTGCTGTTCCTCGACCTGGATCACTTCAAGCGGGTGAACGACCGCCACGGGCATGTGACCGGCAGCCGCGTCCTGAGCCAGGTCGCCGGTCTCATCGAGAGGGCCGCCAGACGGGAAACCGGGTTTGCTGCCCGCTACGGCGGCGACGAGTTCGTCGCCGTCCTGCCGGGCGCCGATCTCGATCGCTGTCTCCGTGAAGCGGAGCGGCTCCGCGCCACCCTGGCGGCCACCATCTTCGCGGGCGGCGAGCCGCCGGGCCGCCGCCCGCTGGTCCACGTGACGTGTTCGATCGGCGCCGCCTCGATGCGGGCCGAGGCCGGCGGTGTCCGCGACGGAACGCCCGGCCCGGCAGGCGCCGCGAGGCGCCTGCTGCAACTGGCGGACAACGCCATGTATCGGGCGAAGAAGGCCGGCCGCAACCGCGTGGCAGCGGCCGACGCCGAAGCCACCGGCGCGGCCTGAGTCTCCCTACTCCACGCCGCAGCGACGGATCCAGAACGGTTCCGGAGCGGTCTGGGGCAACCGGGTAGCCGCGGGAAGATCGTAGGCAGCGATGAACTCCAGGCGATGGCTCCGGAGCGGCACCGCACCGATCGACAGCGGCCAGGGCGGACGCCGGAAGGCGAACAGGCTCAACGAGACCGCTGGACGGCCGTCGGCATCCACAGACAGTACGTCGAGCGGGGGACCTTCGCTGCCGTTCGACCAGTCGAGTCCGAACCAAAGCTCCTCGAAGGCCGCCAGCCAGCCCGGCGGCAAGCCCGGCCACGACTGGATCCGGCGATGCACCTCGGCCCGGAGATCCGGGTCTCCCTCGAAGGCGGCCGCCGCCAGCAGCAAGGGCTCGGCCAGGATCGCCCGCGCCGCGCGCGCGGCCACCCGGGGGTCGGTGGCCGCCGCACCCGCTTCGCGCTCCAGGCCCATGAGTTCGAACGGGGCCAGCGCCGACAGCGGGTCGAGGTCGCAGGCTCGCTCGAGCGCCAGTCGACGCCTCCCGGTGTCGATGCTCTGCTCGACCCCGGCCAGGAGCCATAGCGGGGCGAGGCCGCCGGCGGCCTCGGCAGCGGCCCAGGGATCAAGCCGCGCCTGGTAGAGCGGGAAGGATGGATCGGAGGCAGCCGCCATCCGGAGCAGGTCCGTACGTCCGTCAGCCACGGCGAGTTCGTACAACCGGGCAGCCGAGCTCCGCTGCCACGTCCACCCCAGCGCGACGACGAGCCAGACGGTGAACGCGGTCTGAAGCCCTCGCCGCCACCACGCCGGCAGCGAGCCCAGGGGATCGCCGTCGGTCGAGACTGCCCGCGCCGCGGCCGCCAGACCCAGGTTGAGAATCAGCACCGCGGGAACCGCGGTGACCACGGCGAAGACCCCGAAAGCCAGGCAGACTCCGGCGCCCGTCAGACCCAGCAGCGCCGCCGCCAGGAGTTCCGGATCCCGCACGCGGGGATCGCTCAGTTCGCCCAGGCGGGCCCGGCCGTAGCGAGCCGCCAGCAACAGCAGCAGGACGGAACCGGCAACCCCCAGTTCGTAGGGCGCCTGGGCCAGCAGGCTGTGCGCGTCCGTGACCACTTCGCCCGGCGGATGAACTCCCGGCGCCGGCCGCCAGTGGTTCGCCAGGGTCCAGCTCGTGGACCCCGGACCCCAGCCCAGGAACGGGCGCTCCGAGAAGCCGGAGACGGCGGCTTCAGCGTAGGTCCGGCGCGCCAGGAGCGACGGGTCCTCGAGCCGCAGCACCGCGCCCAGGCGGCCGATCGGACCCGGCACGTCGAGTCGGGAACCGGCCCAGGCTGTCGCGAGCGCCAGTCCGGCGGCCAGAGCCAGCAAGGCAGCGAGCGGGACGAGCAACCGGCGGCCCCTGCTCCGCCAGAGGATCCACGCCGCGGCCGCCACTGCCTGGACGACCAGCGCCGCCAGGCCGGACATCGAACCGGTGGCGGCCAGAGTCCAGACCAGGACCGCGGCGACGAAGAGCGCCGCACCCTGACGCAGCCTCCGCCTTTCCGGTCCGGCGCCCCGCCAGGCGCCGAGCACGGCGGGCGGCAGAACCGCCACCAGCACCAGCGCCAACTGGTTGTGGTGACCGATCGGCAGAGCGGCCCGGCCCTCTTCGTGGAGCGGCTGCATGGCCAGCGCCCAGCTCGACGCCGCCACGCCAACCACGGCGCAGCCGGCCAGAGCCGTGCGCACGGCTGCCTCCGAGCCCAGGAGCCGCCCGATACCCGCCGCTGCCCAGGCCGCGGGCAGGAGGAAGAGGACGACCGCCTCGCCGGCCCGGCCGACCGGCGACTGAATCCAGCTCAGGAGAACGATGAGCCAGAGGGCGCCGGGAACCGCCGGCCACCACGGCCAGGCACCGCCTCCCACCGCCAGCGGATCCAGGAACGATCGGCGGCCCAGGAACGCGAACACGAGCAGCAGAGCGGCGCCGGCGGCCAGGGAGAAGGCGGTGGCCCCGCGGTGGAACGTCCCCGCATGGAACACCATCACCGCCAGGACCGACACGACGGCGAGCGCGGCGCCGGTTTCCTGCCACCGCCGGCCGCGCATCGACAGGGCGAAGGACCGGCTCAGGAACCCGAACCGTGAACGCCGGTGGCGCCGGAGCGGCGGCTCAGACGGACGGCGACTTCAGGCGCTTCCCGCAGGCAGGTCCAGAGGATGCGAAGCGAAGTCAGGAAGGCCCGCCAGCCGGTGCGGAACACGGCGGCCGGCCGGTCTTCGATCTCCGGGTAGCCGCGACCGTCGGCCCTTGCCCTTTCCCAGCCCGCGAACAGGCGGCCCCAGGGACTCGCGAGGGCCTCGGCCATCTGCCGTTTCGCCTTGTACGGGTACCAGAAGGTGTCGTGGTAGAGAACGCTCGCCAGATAGGCCCAGGGCGCGAGAAAGGTGCGCAGCGACCATTCGATCGGACGCCGCAGGGGACCCCAGTAGATCTTGTGCTGCATCCGCGCGGCGAAGGTCATCTTCCGGAAGGGGCCGACGAAGCCCCAGCTCTTGCCGGCGACTTCGGGATCGCCGACGATCTCGATGTCCCGCGGATCGCCGCAGCCGAGGCCGAGATCGTGCGCGAGCCGGATGTAGCGGATCGACAGCGGGTCGAAGCCCATCAGCTTCGCCGCCACGGCGTCGATCGCCACCTGGTCCGCGCTGGCCAGGATCACGTTGCCCACCCGCGGGATCATGCAGCGCGGTCCCGGGCCGTCGCCGGCGAAGGTGCCGTCCATGGCCGCGAACACGCCCCGGTGAATGTGCTGCTGGATCATCAGCAGGTCGACCAGGGTCTCGTGGATGACCGGATGGGTCCAGTGCCGCCGCTCGTTCAGCAAACCCCCGAACGCGTTCTTCATCGCCCCGGTCGTGGTCGTGAAGACGTGGGTCTTGACCGTCGGCAGGTGGATGATGTTCTCGCCCACGAACCGCGCCGGAATGTGGAAGCCCCCCGGGTAGACGTCGTTCAGGCAGAGGAAGCGGGAGGCGAGGTCGCCCACGGCCTCCCGGACCGGCAGCCACTCCTCGCCCTCCTCGTAGAGGTGGACGTTGCGCAGACCGTGCGCCTCGATGACGTCGATCTGCTTGTTCTCCCGCTCGCCCAGGCGGGCGTCGATGACAACGGTGCGGTTGTGGCAGCCGTGGATCAGCGCCGGGTCGTAGCCGTCCTTCTCCATCGCCCGCACGACGCCCTCGAGCTGCCAGGGCGTGGTCGAGCTGCCCGGGTAGAAGAAGTGCCAGGAGATGTTGATCTTGAGCGCCGTATCGACGGACGGATCGATCACCTCGCGATAGCCCGCGAGGTTCAGGAGTTCGTGATAGTCGGCCAGGATCGAGGCGGGCGCCGTCGGCAGCACGGCGACCCGGGAGCTTGCGGCTGCGGGATTCAGTTCGGCGCCCCCCTTGCGCCTCGCGACATCGCCGCCAGGAACTCGGCGTTCGACGGCGTGTTCTTGAGACGCTCCTGGAGCACCTCCATCGCCTCGACCGTGGGCAGGGGATTCAGCACCTTGCGCAGCACCCAGACCCGCTGCAGATCGTCCGCCGACAGCAGCAGCTCCTCCTTGCGGGTGCCGGACTTCTCGATGTCGATCGCCGGGAAGATCCGCTTGTCGACCAGCTTGCGGTCGAGATGCAGTTCCGAGTTGCCGGTGCCCTTGAACTCCTCGAAGATCACGTCGTCCATCCGGCTGCCCGTGTCGACCAGCGCCGTGGCGACGATGGTCAGCGAGCCGCCGCCCTCGATGTTCCGGGCGGCGCCGAAGAACCGCTTCGGCCGCTGCAGGGCGTTGGCGTCGATGCCTCCCGACAGCACCTTGCCCGAAGGCGGCTGCACCGTGTTGTAGGCGCGAGCCAGGCGAGTGATCGAGTCGAGCAGGATGACGACGTCCTTGCCGTACTCGACCAGCCGCTTGGCCTTCTCGATCACCATCTCGGCGACCTGGGTGTGCCGCGAAGCAGGCTCGTCGAAGGTGGACGAGACGACCTCTCCGCGCACTGACCGCTCCATGTCCGTCACTTCCTCGGGACGCTCATCGATCAGCAGGACGACCAGCACGACCTCGGGGTGGTTGGTGGCGATCGATCGCGCCAGGGACTGCAGGAGCATCGTCTTGCCGGTGCGCGGCGGCGCCACGATCAGCGCGCGCTGGCCCTTGCCCATCGGCGTCACCAGGTCCGTCACCCGGGACGACAGGTCTCCGGAGACCTCCAGTTCGAGCCGGTCCTCGGGATACAGCGGGGTCAGGTTGTCGAAGAAGATCTTCTGCCGGACCGCGTCCGGATGCTCGAAGTTCACCGCCTCGAGCTTGATCAGCGCGAGGTAGCGCTCGCCCTTCTCCCTCGGCTGCCGCACCTGACCCGAAACGGTGTCGCCGGTGCGCAGGTCGAAGCGCCGGATCTGGCTGCGGGAAACGTAGATGTCGTCCGGCCCCGGCAGGTAGCTGTACTCCGGCGCGCGCAGGAAACCGAAGCCGTCCGTCAGGCACTCGAGGACCCCTTCGCCGAACAGCAGCCCGCTCTTCTCCGTCTGCGCCTCCAGGATCTTGAAGGTCAACTCCTGCCTGGGCATGCCGGTGGCGCCGACGACCTCCAGCTTGTGGGCCAGCTCGAGAAGGTCGGCATTGCTCAGGTCCTTCAGGGCCTTCAGGTCGAAGGCCAGATCGGCGCTCTCCGCCGCCCTGGCGCCGCCGTTTCCACCACGCCCTGCGTCACTGGCTCCGTCGATCGTCATCTTTCTTCATCCTCGCCGAGAGAAGCTCCCGGTCCTCGAGATCTGAGCGTCAAGGGCTGAGCAACTCCGCAAACAGCCGCGAGACTCCTTCGCCGGTTCGAGACGACACGGGAAACAGCTCAGCCCCGGACGGCATTCCCAGCAGCTCTGCAACCTTGGCAAGGGTCCCGGCTCGAGCCCCCCGTTTCACGCGGTCGATCTTGGTCACGACCACGACCGGTTCGAGTCCCAGACTCTGGAGGTAACCGTATGCTTCGGAGTCGAGCGGCGTGCCCGCGACCTTACCATCGACGAGCAGCACGACGCGGACCCGCCCGGCTGCCGAACGGAAGTACCGGTCGACGCTGCGACCCCAGGCCTCCCGTTCGCTCTTCGACACCCGCGCATAGCCGTAGCCGGGCAGGTCCACGACGTACCACGAGTCGTCGATCAGGAAGAAGTTGACGCTCCGGGTCCGCCCCGGCCTGGAACTCGTGCGGGCAAGGTCCTTGCGGCCCAGCAGCCGGTTGATGAGGCTCGACTTGCCGACGTTCGAGCGACCGGCGAAGGCGATCTGCTGCCGGCCGTCCCCTGGCAGATCGGCCGCCCGGACGGCGGAGACCACGAAGCGGGCGTCACGGACCTTCAAGGTCCCGCTCGACCTCCTGAGTGGGCCTCTTCAGTGGGCGACGTTCGCCGGCGGCGCCTCGGAGGCGGTCTTCTGGAACTCGGCCGCGACCTCCGGCGCTCTCCGCACGACTCCGTCGAAGACGATCTCCAGGACCTCGTCCATCGACTCCACGAGGTGGAACTTCATCTTGTCGCGGACTTCCTCGGGCACTTCCTCGAGGTCCTTGTCGTTCTCCTTCGGCAGCAGGATCTCGAAGATCCCCGCGCGGTAGGCGGCCAGCACCTTGTCCTTGATACCGCCGACGGGCAGCACCTTTCCGCGCAGCGTGATCTCGCCGGTCATCGCCACGTCGCCGCGTACCGGTACCCGCAGCAGGGAAGAGATGATCGCCGACGCCATCGTGATTCCCGCCGACGGCCCGTCCTTGGGAATGGCGCCCTCGGGGACATGAATGTGGAGGTCCTGGTCGGCGTGGAAACCGGGCTCCAGGCCGAATCCGTCGGCGCGGCTGCGCAGGTAGGACATCGCGGCTCGCGCCGACTCCTTCATCACGTCGCCGAGCTTGCCGGTGAGGATCAGCTTGCCGCTGCCCTTCATCAGGCCGACTTCGCTCTGGAGCAACTCGCCGCCCGCCTGGGTCCAGGCCAGACCGGTGGCGACGCCGACCTCGGACTCGTCGAGCTTCTTGTAGGGCCGGAACTTCGGCTTGCCGAGGAGTTCGCCGACCAGTTCCCGGTCGACCGCGATCGTGGGTTCGGCCTTCTTGGCCTTCGTACCGCCCTTGGCCTTCGCACGGGCCTTCAGCTTCTTCGTGCGGCCCTCTTCGACCAGCCGGCGGGCCAGCTTGCGACAGACCGCCGCGATCTCGCGCTCGAGGTTGCGGACGCCCGCCTCGCGCGTGTAGGAGTCCATCAGGTGACCCAGGCTGTCCTCGCCGAAGCGGACCGCGTCCGCGGTCAGACCATGGCTGTCCAACTGCCTCGGCACCAGGAACTGGCGCGCGATCTCGAGCTTCTCGTTCGGCGTGTATCCGGCGAGCTGGATGATCTCCATCCGGTCCTTGAGCGCCGGCGGAATCGGGTGCTCGACGTTCGCGGTGGCGATGAACATGACCCTGGAGAGGTCGTATTCGATGTCCATGTAGTGATCGACGAAGGTGTCGTTCTGCTCCGGATCGAGCACCTCGAGCAACGCGGACGATGGATCGCCGCGGAAGTCCATCGACATCTTGTCGACCTCGTCGAGGAGGAAGACCGGGTTGACCGTGCCCGCCCGCTTCATCATCTGGATGATCTGACCGGGAAACGCGCCGATGTACGTACGGCGGTGCCCGCGGATCTCGGCTTCGTCGCGAACGCCGCCGAGAGACAGGCGCACGAACTTGCGGCCGGTGGCGGCGGCAATCGACTTGGCCAGCGACGACTTGCCGACCCCGGGGGGGCCGACGAAGCAGATGATCGAGTTCTGGTTCTTGTGGGTGAGCTGGCGGACGGCCAGAAACTCGAGCACCCGCTCCTTGACTTTCTCCAGGCCGTAGTGCCCATCGTCCAGGATCCGCGCCGCCTTCTGCAGGTCCTTCAGCTCGCGGCTGCGCTTCTTCCACGGCACCGACACCAGCCAGTCGACGTAGTTCCGCGACACGGTCGCCTCGGCCGACACCGGCGGCATCGCCTCGAGCCGCCGCAACTCCTGCTCCGCCTTCTCGCGCACCAGCTTCGGGGCGCCCGACTTCTCGATCTTCTCCTTCAGCTCGGCGACCTCGTCGCCGCGCTCGTCCTTGCGCCCAAGCTCGTGGTGAATCGCCTTGATCTTCTCGTTGAGGTAGTACTCCTTCTGAGCCTTCTCCATCTGCTTCTTGACCTGGACGTTGATCCGCTTGTCGATGTTGATCTTCTCGACCTCGACATCGAGCAGATCGTGCACGGCCTGCAGGCGTTCGTACGGATTCAGCGTCTCGAGCAGCGTCTGCTTCTCGGCCGTCGACACGGTGAGGTGAGCGGCCAGGGCGTCGGCGAAGCGGTCGGGATCGTCGAGCTTCAGCGTTGACATCAGGCTCTCGAAGGCCAGGTGATGGGACATCTTCGCGTACTGCTCGAAGCTGTTGAGCAGGCGGCTCATGTAGACCTGGACCTTGTCGTCAGCCGGGTAGTCGATCTCGTAGACCTCGACCTCCGCTTCGAAGGCGTCGTCGATCTCTTCGAGCGTCCGCAACTCGGCCCGCCGCAATCCCTCGACCATCACCTTCACGTTGCCGTTCGGCAGCTTGACGTTCTGCACCACCCGAGCGACGACACCGATCCGGTGGATATCGTCGATCCCCGGGTCGTCGACCTTCGGGTCGCGCTGGGCGACCAGGAAGATCAGCTTGCCGGCCGTGCGCAGCGTCTGTTCCAGCGCGAGCACGGAACCGCGCCGGCCGACGATGAAGGGCGCCATCATCTGCGGGAAGACCACCATGTCCCGCAGCGGCACGACAGGCAGCCGGTCGCTCGAGGTCGAAACGTATCCGGAGGCCATCCCTAACCCGCTTTCTCGTACACGGTCAGCGGCTGAATGCCATTGACCACCACGTCCTCGTTGATGACGCACTCCTTGACGCCGGCTTCCGACGGCAGGCCGTACATCAGTTCCAGCATCAGCTCCTCGAGGATGATCCGGAGGCCCCGGGCGCCGACGTTGCGTTTCATCGCCTGGCGGGCGACCGCGCGCAAAGCCTCGGCGGTGAAGGTCAGCTTGACGTCCTCGAACTCGAACATCGCCTCGTACTGGCGCACGAGGGAGTTCTTCGGCTCGGTCAGGATCCGGACCAGGGCGTCCTCGTCTAGCTGCTCCAGGGTCGCCACGACCGGCAGGCGGCCGACGAACTCAGGAATCAGGCCGTACTTGATCAGGTCCTCCGGAAGCACATGGCGGAGCATCTCGCCGGCCCGCCTGTCGCGGTCCTTGATCTCGGCGCCGAAGCCCATCGTCTTCTCGTTCATCCGTCCTTCGATGCGCTCTTCGAGACCGACGAAAGCGCCGCCGCAGATGAAGAGGATGTTCGTCGTATCGATCTGGAGGAACTCCTGGTGCGGGTGCTTGCGCCCTCCCTGGGGCGGCACGTTGCACTGCGTTCCCTCGAGGATCTTGAGCAGGGCCTGCTGGACGCCCTCGCCCGACACGTCCCTCGTGATCGAAGGGTTGTCGCCCTTGCGGCAGATCTTGTCCACTTCGTCGATGTAGACGATCCCGCGCTGGGTCTTTTCCTTGTCGCTACCGGACGCCTGGTAGAGCTTGAGGATGATGTTCTCGACGTCCTCGCCGACGTAGCCCGCCTCGGTCAGCGTGGTCGCGTCCGCGATCGTGAACGGAACGCTCAACAGCCGCGCCAGGGTCTGCGCAAGCAGCGTCTTGCCGGTGCCCGTCGGGCCGATCAGGAGGATGTTCGACTTCTGGAGTTCGACGTCGGTCCGCGACCGCTCGCCGAAGTCGATGCGCTTGTAGTGGTTGTAGACCGCGACGGCCAGCTTCTTCTTGGCCTGCTCCTGGCCGATCACGTAGTCGTCGAGCAGCTTCTTGAGTTCCTGGGGCTTGGGCAGCGCCGCTTCCTGGCGCTGTTCCAGCATCCGGTCCTCGGCGATGATGTCGAGGCAGATGTCGACGCACTCGTCGCAAATGAAGACGGTGGGGCCCGCGATGAGCTTCTTGACCTCTCGCTGGCTCTTGCTGCAGAACGAGCACCTCAGCGCGTCGTCGCCACTGTCCTTCTTCGCCACGATTGGTCGTTCCGGCTTGTTTCCCGTGTCTCGTTCGGCCTGTTCGCACGCGCTCCAGAGGCCGTGCGCACCGTCGGATGCTAGCACGGCCAGGACTCCGGGGCCCGCCGCCGAAGCTCCGTCTGGACTCCGTCAGGAGGCTCCGCGGCGCTCGACGACACGGTCGGCAAGCCCGTACTCCACCGCCATTTCCGCGGTGAGGATCTTGTCCCGCTCGGTGTCGGCGTGAACCTCTTTCGTCGACTTTCCGGTGTGCAGCGCGAGCAGTTCGTCGATCCGGCCGCGCATCCGCAGCAGGTCCTGGGCGTGGATGTCGATGTCCGTCTGCTGGCCGCCGAGGCTCTGCACCCAGGGCTGGTGAATCAGCACCCTGGCGTTCGGCAGCACCATCCGCTTCTCCTTCGCGCCACCCGCCAGCAGGACCGCCGCGAAGGACGCGGCCTGGCCGACGCAGAGAGTGGAGACGTCCGGCTTGACGTGCTGCATCGTGTCGTAGATCGCGAAGCCGGCCGTCACCGAACCTCCAGGCGAGTTGATGTACAGGGAGATGTCCTTCTCCGGGTTCTCGGACTCGAGGAAGAGCATCTGCGCGATGACCAGGTTCGCCACCTCGTCGTCGATCGCCCTGCCCAGGAACACGATGTTGTCCTTGAGCAGCCGCGAGTAGATGTCATAGGCCCGTTCACCCCGATTGGTCTGCTCGACCACCATCGGTACCAGCATCGCTCTAGTCCTCTCCTTCCGCGGCGGGCTCGTCCGCCGGGGCGGACGGTTCCTCAGACGGCGCGTTCGCCGCCAGGAGAGTCTGCACCGTCCGGTCCCGCCTCAGTTCGACTCTCAACATCTCCAGGCCGCCGTCCCGCTCCAGCTCGCGGCGCAGCCGGCCGCGGTTCGTGTTGCGGGCCCGGGCCATGATCTCGAGCGCCCGCTCCAGGTCCTCCGCCGTTGCCTCGACGCCGTCGTCGCGGGCGATCCGGTCGAGCAGGAACGAGGAATGCGCCCGCTTCTCCGCCTGCGGCCGGATCTCCTCCATCAACTGCTCCCAGGGCAACTGCTGCCGTTCGAGGTCGAACCCCTGGCGAGCCAGGTTGTTCGCATAGGACCTGGCCATCTGGAGCGCCTCGCGCTCCACGACCGCCTCCGGCAGGGTCACCGGATAGCGCTCCCTCAACTGGTCGAGCAGCGCGTCGGTGCGCTGCTGGCCGGCCTGCTCGGTCTTCTGCGCCTGAACCTGCTCGCTGAGCTGCCGCCGCAAGTCGTCGACGGTCTCGATCGTGGCGGCGAGACTGCTCGCCCAGTCATCGTCCACGTCCGGCAGCTTGCGCTCCAGCACCTCCTCGACCTCGATCTCGTAGCCGCGTTGCCGCTCGACGTCCTCGTCCGTCTCGGTGCGCTCGAAGTCCGCCCTCTGGCCAGCCGACAGGCCGGTCAGGTTGTCCGTTAGCTCGGGCCAGGCGCGCTCGTCGCCGAGTTCGAGGTCGATGTCGTGGGTCGCCGGACCACGCTCGTCCTGGTCACGATCCTGGTCGTCTTCGGCCGCTGCTTCCGGAACGTAGCCGGGCAGGGCAGAGCGGTGGATCCTGCCGCGAACCCGGTCGCCGCGAGCCGCCGCCCGGTCGACCGGCACCCAGGTCGAGCGCTGGAGCCGTACCTGCTCCAGGAGTTCGTCGACCTCGGCCTCGCTGGGTTCCGTCTCGGGCTGGGGCAGTTCGAAGCTCCGGCTGTCGCCGATCTCGACCTCGGGCTCGACGTCGACGGTTACGGTAAAGCGCAACGGCTGGCCCGGCGCGGCCAGTACCGGCGCCACGCTGGGCGGCAGCATGGCGTGCACGCCGTCCTCTTCGCTCGCCCGTTGCCAGTACTTCGGCGCCAGACGTTCCGAGACGTCCTCGCCGATCGAACCCGCGAACCGCTGCCGCACCAGGTCGAGCGGCGCCTTCCCCTTGCGGAAGCCGTCGATGCGCGCGCGGCGACGGTAGTCCCTGGCGACCCGGAGGTACTCGGCGTCCACCTCGGAGGCGGGCACCTCGATCTCGAATTCCTGGCGGCATACGCCGACTTCTCTTCTGCTGACAACCACACTCATGCCGATCGGGGATTCCGGAGTGTTCGATTGCGAGAGAGAGGAGTGGCGGGCGACGGGAGAAGGTCGTGACTCTAGCAGTCCGACCGTTGCGCGCCGCTGGTGCGAAAGGGGGGACTCGAACCCCCAACCCTTTCGGGACCAGATCCTAAGTCTGGCGCGTATACCAGTTCCGCCACTTTCGCCCGATCGTGCCGCGGAAGCCGCCACGGGCGAGGCGTGGTGAGCCGCCTAGGAATCGAACCTAGAACCCACAGATTAAGAGTCTGTTGCTCTGCCAATTGAGCTAGCGGCCCAGCCTCCGCGCCGCCTCTGTTGAGCCGCTCGGGGCGGCCGGCAGCGACGGGCGACTATACCCGATCAGCCACTCAACCGCCCTGGACGAAACGCACGATCTCCACCCGATCGCCGTCCTGGAGGTTGATGTCGCCGAACCGTGCGCGCGGCACGAGTTCGCGGTTCACCTCGACGGCCACGGTCTTCGGATGCTGATCGAGGCTCGCCAGCAGGTCGAGCACGCTGGCGCCGGCCCCGGGGACGGCCAGCTCCCGCTCGCGGCCGTTGACCTCAAGTCGCAGCAGGGGCGCCATGCGAGACCGGTCCTCCGTCCGAAGCCAGCTCCGCTGTCCGGTCCGGGGCGTCGGACCACAGGCGCTCCAGCCGGTAGAGCTCCCGCCGTTCGGGGTCGAACACATGGACGACGACGTCGCCGTAGTCGAGCAGCACCCACTGACCGCGTCCCGACCCCTCCAGGTGCAAGGGACGGGCGCCGCAGGACCGCAGTCGCCGCTCCACGGCCTCCGCGATCGCGCTCACCTGGCGCGCGTTGGCGCCGTTGCAGATGACGAAGTAGTCCGTGAAGTCGCTGACGTCGGTGAGTTCCAGAACCCGAAGGTCCTGCGCCTTCCGGTCGATCGCCGCGGCAGCGACGGCCCGGACACGCTCCTCGGAGTCAGGGGTCCCCTCGGGACTGGGAGAGATGGCGCCCAACCGGGCCTGGAGCGTCTGCGCTTGCGTCAACGGTACAACCCGTACTTGCGACAGTACCGCAGCACGGCGGCGGGCATCAAGCCGGCATCCACCTCCTCGCCCCGGGCAAGCAGGCGGCGGATCGAGCTGGACGAGACATCGACCGAGCGATGCCGGACCAGATCGAAGCCGCGCGCGCCCTCGACCGCCGCGCGCACTGCCGGATCCAGGCCCCGTTCGCCCGGCCGTGCCAGAACGACCAGCCTGACGGCGCCGATCAGGTCCTCGAACCGCCGCCAGGCCATGAGGTCGTTGAAGCTGTCGACGCCGAGCAGCAGGTGCAGGTCGGCCTCCGGGTTCTCGACCGCGTAGCGCTCGACCGTGTCCACCGTGTACGCGGTCCGGCCGAGATCGAGTTCCGCGTCCGAGACGAAGAGCTCGGGGTAGGGCAGGAGCGCCAGTTCGACCATCGTGTTCCGCACGAGCGCAGGCGCCCTCGTCCCCCGGGGCTTGTGCGGAGGACAGGCGGTCGGCAGGTAGTGGACGACGTCCAGATCCAGGAGTTCCCGCGCGGCGAGCACCGGCAGGATGTGCCCGTTGTGGATCGGGTCGAAACTGCCGCCGAACAGGCCGATCCTCATGGCGGGGCAATTCCCGCGGAAGCCTCACAGCCTTCGGAGTCGGCCGCATCCAGGAGGCGGCGCAGTTCGCGCACCAGGCGGTCGAGCCCGGTGCCCGCGACGGCCGAGATCTCGAGAGACCGTACTCCTTCCCTTCGCGCCAGGGCGGCCAGGTCGCCTCGCCGGTCCGGTTCCGCGATGTCGAGCTTCGAACCGCAGAGGATCCGGGGCCGGCGAAGGAGATCCTCGTTGAAGGCGCCAAGCTCGGCGGAGATCGTGTCGAAGGCCGCCTGGACCGCGCCGGCTTCCTCCTCGGGCTGCGGCCCGAGGTCGACCAGGTGCAGGAGGACACGGCAGCGCTCCACGTGGCGCAGAAAGCGGGTTCCGAGGCCGGCGCCCTGGGCGGCGCCGGCGATCAGTCCCGGCAGATCGGCGATCACGAAGGGCTCCGCCTCGACCGGAATCGCCGGCGGCCCGACCACGCCAAGCTGGGGCACGAGCGTCGTGAAGGGATAGTCGGCGATCTTCGGCTTCGCGGCAGTGAGCCTGCTGATGAGGGTGGACTTGCCCGCGTTCGGCAGGCCGACGACGCCGATGTCGGCGAGCAGCTTCAGTTCCAGGCGCAGGCGGCGCTGCTCGCCCGGTCTTCCCGGTTCCACGCGCCTCGGCGCTCGCTGGCGCGCGCTCTTGAAGCGGGCGTTGCCGCGCCCACCGGAGCCGCCGCGCGCCACGACGAGCCGGTCGGACTCGGCCAGCACCTCGCCCAGGGTCTCGCCGCTGGCAGCGTCATGAACCTCGGTCCCCAGCGGCACCGGAATCACGAGATCGCCGCCGCTCCGACCGGTCTTGTTCGACCCCTCGCCGTGCCTGCCGCGCTCGGCGTGGTAGGCGGCCGGGAAGCTGAGACGGTAGAGGGTGCCGAGGCCGGGCGAGCCGACCAGAACGACATCGCCGCCGTTGCCGCCGTCGCCGCCCGACGGGCCGCCCTGCGGCACGAACTTCTCGCGCCGGAAGGCCAGACAGCCGTCTCCGCCGGAACCCGCGAGGACATCGATGACGGCCTCGTCGATGAAGTGCATGAGCCGCTCCCCGCGGCGCTACGCCTACCCAGCCGGATGGACGTTGACCACCGTGCCGCGCCGGCCGCGGTTGCGGAACTCGACGACGCCGTCCGCCCGTGCGAAGAGGGTGTCGTCGCCGCCGCGTCCGACGTTCTCGCCGGGAAAGAAGCGGGTGCCCCGCTGGCGCACGATGATCGTGCCGCCGGTCACGCTCTGGCCCGCGTAACGCTTCACGCCCAGGTTCTTGGGGTTGGAATCGCGGCCGTTGCGGCTCGAACCCTGGCCCTTCTTGTGCGCCATCTCTCTTGACCTCCGTTGCTCCGGCGAGCGGCTATGCCCCGCCGGATCGTTCGATCGCTTCTATCCGGAAGCGCTGCAACTCCTGGCGGTGCCCGCGGCGCCGTCGGTAGCCCTTCCGGCGCTTGAACTTGAACACGACGATCTTCGGACCGCGCAGGTCGCTCACGAGCTGCGCCCGCACCCTGGCGCCCTCGACGACGGGCTCGCCGATTTCGGTTTCGCCCTCGCCGCCGCCGATCATCAGCACCCGGTCGAAGACCACCTCCGAACCGGCCTGAGCGCCGCCGAGGCGTTCCAGGTCGACGACATCGCCTTCCTCGACCCGGACCTGCTTGCCGCCGGTCTCTATCACTGCGTACATCGTTCTCTCTCAGCGGCGCGCCGATCGCTCAGCGCACCGGATAATCGTCATCCGCGCTACGCCGCCAAAAGCGGCATTTCGGCGGCCGACAGTAGCACCCGCCCAACGAAACATCAATGGTCAGTGCTGTCCAACGAGAAGTGAGCGTGAACGGGGGGCGTGAATCCAACGAGAAGTGAGCGTGGACGGTCTGTGTCGGGGATGATGGGAGGATGATTCTGACTCTCCAGACACGCCGCCTTCAGACCCTCGATGAGGTGCG
>JAJDUI010000034.1 GCA_022826745.1 Thermoanaerobaculia bacterium
CGCACCTCATCGAGGGTCTGAAGGCGGCGTGTCTGGAGAGTCAGAATCATCCTCCCATCATCCCCGACACAGACCGTCCACGCTCACTTCTCGTTGGATTCACGCCCCCCGTTCACGCTCACTTCTCGTTGGACAGCACTACAGGTTGACATCCCTATCCCGCTATGCCACCATTTTCCGTCCTGACGCGGGGTGGAGCAGTCTGGTAGCTCATTGGGCTCATAACCCAAAGGTCGCAGGTTCAAATCCTGCCCCCGCTACCAAAGTCGATACAGGGCGCGGCCGATGGCCGCGCCCTTTTCACTGGCGGTGCTATGGAACGAACGGCAGCACGGAGTAGCGCACCCGCTCCGTGTAGCGCTCCCACAGCTCGCCGTACTTCGCGCGGCAGCGGCGGTCGTCGCGCCTCGAGCGGTGCAGCAGCAGCCCCGTGAGCCACGCCGGGACCAGGAACGGCACCCAGGAGACGAACCCGGTGGTCAGCGTGAACGCGAAGTAGACGCAGATCTCCCCGGTGTAGTTCAGGTGCCGGCCCTTGCCCCAGAAGCCCGAGACCAGGAGACGGCCGTCCAGCGTTTCGGCGGGCCGCCCCCAGATCCTCACGTTCGGGTCCTGCTTGAAGCGGTGTTTCTGCTCGTTGGCGCCCCGGAAGAGCCAGAAGCCGAAGGCGGCGAGCAGGACGATCCCGACCGCCGCGACCGGCGGCAGGGCGTCCGGCGCGTCGACCAGCCACCAGCCGGCGAGGCAGTAGAAGAACGGCACGAGGACGTAGTCGCCCCAGACCAGGCCCAGTCCGAAACGCTCGGCGATGATGTCCCAGGTGTGGACCATCCCGTACTCGAACTGGAAGTAGTTGAAGACGTAGACGAAGGTGATCGCCTGGTAGACGGCCATCGCCAGCGTCAGCCCGCCGTGGGTCTCGAACTGGACGGCGGCGAAGGAGAGGTTGAACACCGCCAGGCCGATGAGAGACGGCCGGTAGCTGAACATCTTCAGATCCACTCCGAAGAGCGTCGGGTTGAGCTCCGAACCCATCAGGAAGCTCCGGCCGTCTCCCCCCGAGGCGCTCCGGGCTCGTGCTCCCCGGAGATAGAGCCAGCCGGCCGCGGCAAGGGCGAACACGTTCGCGACGACGAACAGGGCCGCGAAGTGGGTGTGCAGCACCGAGAAGGAGAACCAGCCGAACCCCTGGGCGACGATGCCCAGGGTCACGGTGACCAGGAACAGGGCCAGGCCGTTCAGCTTGTAGACGCGCGTTTCCCCCTCGAGTTCGGGCCCGGCGACCCGACGGCCGGGCAGGACCATCGAACCCACGAAGAGAAAGCCGATGAACAGCAGCAGCATCCCCGCCGACTCGAGCAGGGTGCCGGCCGCCAGCGCGGACAACGAGAACTGCGGCATGCCTGTACCTCCCTGTTGAGAGAGGTTACCCGGCAGGCTCAGCGCGTATTCGCGCGGACATCGCCGCCGCCACGATCAGAATCGCCCCGATTGCGACGAACGGCGCCTCGGGCGACAAGGCCTGGAACATGTAGGTCGCGACCAGCGGCGCCGCGACCTTGCTGCCGTTGCCGTACGCCTGCTGAACGCCGAGCACCTGCCCCACGACGCCGCTTCCGGGGGCGCGCTTCGAGACCTGGGAGGTCGTGCAGGGGAAGAGCAGCGACGTTCCCAGCGGGACCAGGAAGATCGCCGCTCCCAGCGTCCAGAGACCCGTGGCGAAGGGAATGGCGATCAAGCCGACGCCGAAGCTCACGGCGCCGGCGCGCAGGACCTTGACCTCGCCGAAACGCCGAACGGCCGGCCCCAGAACGAAGACGCGGAAGGCGATGGACAGGCCGCCCAGGTAGAAGAAGAACAGGCCGATGTTCGACTCGTCCGCTCCGAAACGGCGACCGAGGTAGAGGCCGATGATCGCGGTCATCCCGGCCATGCCGACCTGTCCGGCGGCGTAGATCCAGATCAGCAGGTTCAGCGGCCGCAGCGGCTGCGCGGCCACGCGACCGACCGCACCAAGGATCGAGTAGCGCGTCTCCTCCCCCGGCTCCCCTTCCCTTCTCTGTCGCGATTCCGGCAGCCAGAAGCGCGCGAACACCGCTGCCGCCAGACTGAAGGCAGCGGCCACGGCGCCGGCACCGGCCGGATGAAGCTGGCCCGCCAGGCCGCCCACCGCCGGGCCGATCATCGCCGCGGAACTCGTGACGGCGGTGACCCAGCCGATGCCCTCGGCGCGCCGTTCCCCGGTGACCGAGTCGGCGATGTAGGCGAACACCACCGGCACCGTGCCGCCGCCGACCCCGTGCACCAGGCGGGCGAGCAGCAGCAGTTCGAGCGACTGCGCCAGGCCGAAGAGCAGGTAGCCCGCCGCCGAGACCACGAGGCCGAGGAGCAGCGCAGGCCTCCGGCCTCTCCGGTCCGCGAGCCGGCCCCAGAGTGGAGCGGTCGCCATCGACGCCAGGGCGAAGGCGGATACGAGAGCGCCGACTTCCAGGGGCGTCGCGCCGTAGCGCTCGGCGTAGAACGGCAGGAGCGCCACGACCAGGAACTCGCCCAGCGTGCTGACGAAGGCGACCACCATGAGGGCCGCCAGGCGATGGTCGATCAGCCGCGACACGTCAGAGGCGGCCGCCGGCCCGGTCGTCCCAGGCGATGAACGCGGCCGCGCTCAGCAGCATGAGCAGCACACCGTAGGCAGCGGCGATGCCGGTCTCCTGGATTCGCAGGCTGGACTGAATCTCGATCGAGATCGGGCGGGTGTCGTAGGTGTAGAGCACGATCGAGGTCACGAAGTCGCCGAGCATCGTGATGAAGGCGAGGCCGGCGCCCGCGATCACGGCCGGCCGCAACAGGGGCAGCACGATCTGGAGAACCGTCCTCAACGAGCCGGCGCCGAGACTCGCCGCCGCTTCCTCCAGGCGCGGGTCGAGCTGGCGCAGGCCGGCGAAGATGGAGCGGCCCGTCAGCGGCAGGGAGCGGACCAGGTACGCCAGCGGCAGGATCCACAGCGTGCCCACCAGCACGAAGCGGCCGACCCAGGGCGCGTTGACGCTCATCGCCGCCGCCAGGGCCAGGGCGAAAACGGTGCCGGGTATGGCCCAGGGCAGGGTCATCATCGCCTCGAGCGCGCGCCCGGGCAGTCCGCCCCGCCGCAGCGACAGCCGCGCCGCCATCACGCCCACGACGACCGCCGCCAGCGTCGCCGCGGCGGCCATCCAGAGCGAGTTCAGCGCCGGCCGCAGCCGTTCGGTCGATGACAGGAGCTCGCCGTAGTTGACAAGCCCGAGTATCGGCGGGAACGCCTCGACCGTCCAGGTGTTCGGCGGCACGAGCGACATCAGGATCAACGTCGCGTGCGGCAGCAACAGCACGCCTGCGAGAACCCAGCCGCCCGCCGCGGCGGCGACCCGGGCGCCCCGGCTGTGCAGGCGGCGGCGCGCCGGCGGCGTGCCGCGCGCGCCCGAAGCCAGGTCCAGGCCCGGATCGATCCGGCGCAGCAGCAGCAGCGAAGTAAACGCCAGGAGCGCCAGCATCGTCGTCTCGACGTACGCCATCCGCAGTTCGCCGTTCAGCTTCGACGCCACGATCTGGGTCGTCATCACGCGGAACCCGCCGCCGAAGATGTAGGGCGCCGAGAATGAGCCGAGCGATGTCATGAAGGTGAGCAGCGTCGCTCCCGCGAGAGCCGGCCGGAGCCGCGGCAGGGTGACCCGGAAGAGGATCTGCCTCCGGCTCGCGCCCAGGCTCTGCGCCGCCTCGATCGCCGCGCCGTCCTGCCCGGACAGTCCCGCCCGGGTGAAGAGGTAGAAGTAGACGTACATCGAGTACGCGTGGACCAGCAGGATCGCCCAGGCTCCGGTGAGCCGCCAGGACACGTCGAGGCCCAGCGTCTGGAGCCCGCGCGCCGCGAGCCCGCTCTCGCCGTAGAGGAAAAGGAAGGCGATGACGCCGACCAACGGTGGCAGCGCCACCGGCAGCGCGACGAGAGCGCCGAGCAAACGCCGGCCCGGGATCTCGTTGCGCTCGAACAGGAAGCCCAGCGGCACGCCGATCGCGGCCGCGGCGAGAGTGGAGAGCACGGAGATCCAGAGCGTCCGCCACATCGCGTTCCACTCGTCGGCACGAGTGAAGAAGGACCGGAACGCCTCGGTCGTCGGGCCGCCTCCGCCGGGGCTGCCGATGCCGAAGGCCTCCGCCGCGACGACGAGCAGCGGGTAGCCGACGAGCCAGACCAGGAACGCCAGCACCAGCCACGGCATGAGCGACCGGAGTTGCGGCGCCCGTCGGCCGGTCCCGGCGGCGCTCAAGGATCGGACTCCGTCGAAGCTCCAGCAAATACCGAGGGCGGCTCCCCGGCAAGCTGCCGCACGACGCAGGCGCCACTCAAGCTCGCCGCGGTTCCCGGCATCGCCACCTCAATGGCCGGCCCCGCCGCCGAGCCGTCCCCTGCGTCACTCCGGGGCGACGCAAGGCGCACCGTGTAGAAGCTGTTGCTGCCGGTGAAGCGCTCCGCCTCGATCCGGCCGGCCAACCCCGACCCGCCGTCCGTCGACAATTCCAGGGCCTCCGGACGGACACAGACGTCGACCTGCTCTCCCGCCCGAAGTCCGCTGTCGCCCCGGCACAGCCAGGGCTCGGCATGCGGCTGCGATTCCAGGCGCACCGTGAGTTCGTCGCCGCCGTGCCGCTCCAGAACGACCCCCGAAAGCACGGAGCAGCGGCCGACGAAGGTGGCAACGAAACGCGAAGCGGGATCCCGGTAGAGCTCCGCCGGCCCTCCGACCTGCTCCAGGCCCCCCTCGTTCAGCAGGCCGATCCGCTCGCCGAGCTCGAAGGCCTCCTCCTGCTCGTGGGTCACCAGCACCGTCGTGATGCCCGTCTGCTTGACCGTCCGGCGCAGGTCCGCACGGGTCTCCTCGCGCAGCGCGGGGTCCAGGTTCGAAAGCGGCTCATCGAGCAGCAGCACCCGCGGCCGCGGCGCCAGCGCCCGCGCGAGGGCCACCCGTTGCTGCTGGCCGCCCGAAAGCTCGGCGATCCGCCGCTGCTCGAAGCCGGAGAGTCGTACGAGTTCGAGCATCTCGGCCACGCGGGCCTGCGGATCTTCCTGAGAGCCGCCGCGGACCTTCAGCCCGAAGGCCACGTTCTCGGCCACGCTCAGGTGCGGGAAGAGCGCGTAGCTCTGGAACAGCATGCCCACTCCGCGGCGCGCCGGCGGCAGGTGTTCGACCGCCTCGTCCGCGATCAGCAGGCGTCCGCGGTCGAGCTGCTCGAAGCCCGCCAGCAGACGCAGCATCGTCGTCTTGCCGCTGCCGCTCGGGCCGAGCAGAGCGAAGATCTCACCCGGTTCGACGGTCAGCGAGACGCCGGCGAGGACGACCGTGTCGTCGAACGCCTTGAAGACGTCGTCGAAGCGGACCGAGACGCCGGACGCCGTCACCTGGCAGCCTGTGGGGCGCGCCGGCTCATCCTCCGCCCTGACCGCGCACGGCCCGGTCCCACTCCGCCATCCACGCGGCGCCGTTCTCCTCGATCATCCGCCAGTCCACCTCCGCGCGGCGGAGTCGCGCCTGGACGTCGGCTACCCAGGGAGCAAGCTCCCCGGCCTCCAGATCGAGCCGCGCCGGCAGGCGGAACGCCTCGCGCACCGCCAGCCCGAGGGCCTCGGGCGAGCCGAGCCAGTCGACAAAGGCCTCCGCCTCGGCCTCGCTGTCCGAGCCCGCGACCACGCCGACCGAATCCTGGATCACGGCCGTGCCGCTCGCCGGAAAGCGGTAGGCGATCGGCGCGCCGCGATCGATCAGGGACAGCGTGTCCGTCATCTCCCACAACGTGAGCACGCCCTCCTGCCGCGTCAGCTTCTCGTGCAGGACCGCGGGGCTGTGGACGTACTCCCGGGTCTGTCCGTCGAGCTGCCGCAGCCAGTCGAAGCCGGCCTCGGTGCTGCCCGTCTCCGACACCGAGTCGGCCAGGATCTTCCCGAAGATCGTCCGCATCGTGCCGCTCGCCAGCGGATCGCGGATCACGACCTCGTCGTGCCAGCGCTCATCGAGCAGGTCGTCCCAGTCGGCGGGCGCTTCGTCCTCGGCGATCGCGTCGCGGTTGAAGACGATGATCGTCGGCGTCTGGTAGAGCGTGTAGTAGAGACCCTCCGGGTGCCGGTCGGCCGGATCGAGGGCGGCGGCCCAGGAGGGCTCGGACGGCGCCAGCAGGCCCTCCGCCGCGCCCCGCGCCAGGATCGTCGCCGGACCGCCGAACCAGACGTCCGCCTGCGGGTTCGCCCGCTCCGAACGGATCCGGTCGTAGACCTCCTGCGACCCCATGTCGAGCCAGCGGACGTCAACGTCCGGCCGAACTTCCTCGTACGCCTGCTCGACCACGGTCAGCAGGTCCCGCCCATGCGGCGAGTAGACGACCAGCGGCGTCCGACCATCGCCGCCGCAGCCCCCCACGGCCGCCGCCGCGAGACAGAACAGGATCGATCGGCGGCCGAGGGCCATGGCATTCCGCATCGGCCGCCAAGTGTACGCCGCCGGCTGCGGCCGCGGCGTGGCGTCAGGAAGCCGACCTGGTCACCAGACTCGGATGGAACCGGCGGAGGTTGCGGAAGTAGGCACGATGGGCCCTGGCGAGCCAGTCGAGGTCGACAGCCTCGGGGTCGCCGGCTTCGGCGATCTGGCCTTCGAGCAGTCGCCGGGGAAAGACCTTCATCTCACCGACAACCAGGACCGGCTCGCCGTCCTCGGTCGCGGTCTCCACGCGAAGGCCCTCCGCCTCGAGTTCACGCCGGAGGAGATCTTCCAGGCACCGGACGCATGGATCGCTGCCAGGCTGGAGAACCCGCCTGAACGTCTCTCCGTCCACATTGCCGCCGCTGACGACCACCGCGGTGATCTTGCCGTCGCGCGGTATCGCGCCCTGCAGGAGGGCCGCCACACCGACCGCGCCGCCGCCCTCGACAACCCAGCCCTGCACATCGACCAGGAAACGCATCGCCGACGCGATCTGTTCCTCGGCGACGAGCACCACATCGTCCAGGTAGCGCTTGCAGATCGGCACCGTCATCGAGCCCGCCTCGATATCGCCCGAGAGCGCCTCGGCAAGGGTGTTCCAGACTTGTGGTCTGTCGCTGTCGTGGAAGACGTTGAACATCGCCGGCGTCGATTCGGCACTCACGCCGATCACCTCGACCGCGGGGTCGAGCTCCTTGACGGCGGTGGCAACGCCGGAGATCAGGCCGCCGCCGCCCACGGGGACCAGCACCCTTTCGACCCGCGGCAACTCGGAGACGATCTCGACGCCGATCGTGCCGGCCCCGGCGATCACCCGCCTGTCGTTGTAGGGCGACAACCAGGTCAAGCCGCCCCGGGCGCGGCGCAGGGCTTCGGCCTCGGCCTGATCGAAGTTGTCACCAAAGAGGACCGCTTCGGCGCCGGCGCCGTAGCGACGCACTCCGCTTGCCTTCTTCTCCGGCGTTCCAACGGGCATCAGAATCTGTGCCGCTGCACCACAGAGACGCGCAGCGTAGGCGACCGCCATCGCGAAGTTGCCCGAAGATGCGGCGATGATGCCCCGGGCCAGCGCCTTCTCGTCCAGCGACAGCATGGCGTTCAGCGCTCCCCGTATCTTGAACGAGTGCGTCAGATTGGTGTTCTCCAGCTTCAGAAACGTCCCGGCGCCGAGACCGGCGGCCTCTTCGAGCGGTGTCGGCCGCAGGTGAGCCTTCAGGCGGTGCTGCGCCCGGACGATGTCGCCGAGGGTCGGGTGGTCTGTCATGGCGGAACTCCCAACGTAGTATCGCCGGAATGCGATCGGCGGGCCTTGACGAGATCAGATCCGTTCTCGACGTGCCCGCCGCCATCGAGTTGATAGAAGCCGGATTCGTCGCGCTGTCGAGCGGTGCCGCGACGGTTCCTGCCGTCGGTTATCTGGGATTCGACAGACCGCCGGGCGATTGCCACATCAAGTACGGCCACATCCACGGCGATGACGTGTTCGTCGTCAAGATCGCCACCGGCTTCCATGAGAACGCTTCGCGCGGTCTTCCCACGGGCCACGGAATGATGATCGTCCTGTCGGCGGAGACCGGCGAGACGCTGGCCCTGCTGGACGACTCGGGCTACCTGACCGATGTGCGAACCGCCATCGCCGGCTGCATCGCGGCCCGCTATCTCGCACCCGACGCGGTCGAGTGCATCGGCATCGTCGGTGCGGGCATGCAGGCCCGCATGCAGTTGCAGTACCTGCGCCATGCGCGCGATTGCAACCGGGTTCGGGTCTGGGCGCGACGCCGCGAACAATCGACGGCGTACCGGAGCGAACTGTCGGATTCCGGCTTCGATGTCCAGGTAGCCGAGACGCTTCAGGACCTCTGCGAGAACAGCAACCTGATCGTCACCGCCACGGCGGCGAGGAGTGCTCTCGTCCGCGAAGAGTGGATCCGGCCCGGCACTCACCTCACCGCGATGGGAAGCGATGCTCCCGGCAAACAGGAACTGGACCCGGCGTTGTTCGCAAGAGCCGGTGTCTGTGCCGTCGATTCACTGTCGCAGTGCATCGACCACGGCGAGTCGCACCACGCGCTGGCGGGCGGCTACCTGGACGAAACCGGTCTCGTCGAACTGGGCGACATCATCGCCGGCAGAGCCAGGGGGCGCTCGGACGAGGACGAGATCACGATCGCGGATCTGACCGGTGTCGCGGTGCAGGACATTCAGATCGCAAAGGCGGTCTGGCAGGCATTGGAGGACTAGGGGGCCGCCCGTCAGCCGTCGAGACCCGCAACGAGATCGCGTTCCGATGGGACGCGCCTGAGTTCGTCGTGCCGGGGCCGGTGGGTCTTCTGCGTCACCAACGACACCGCCACCATCGCGATCAGGCTGAACACCGGCGCCAGCAACGTGTCCAGGCCGCGCCAGGCGTCTGTGACCGCGAAGTGGAGCACGACCCGCGCGGCGCTGCCGGCGAGGACGCCAGCGAGGGCACCGGTCGTGTTCGCCCTGCGCCAGAACAGGCCGAGCACGAGGGGCACGAAGCAGCCGGCGAGCACGATGTCGAAGGCGAGGATGAGCAGGACGCCCGGCTCGGGCCGGACGTAGGCGAAGACGACGGCGCCGGCCATCGTCGGCAGGGCGATCCAGCGGGAGAAGCGGAGCATCCGTTCGTCGTCCCAGGTCGACCGGCTGTGGCGCTGGACCAGGTTGCGGGTGATCACGTTCGCCAGGTCGAGCACGACGCCGCTCGCGGTCGACATGCTGGCCGCGATGATGCCCAGCAACACCGCCCCTCCGATCAGCAGCGGCAGGTCGGTCAGCGCGAGGTCGACCAGCAGGGAGGAACCCGCGTCGCGGCCGAAGTAGTGGCCCGAGAGGCCGATCAGCGAGACCGTCAGACCGACGGCGAGGGTCAATCCTCCGGCTAGGTAGCAGCCGCGCTTCGCCGAGCGGCCCGAGTCGGCCGAGATCATCCGCTGGATGAAGTCGATGGCGACGATGTCGCCCAGCGCCAGCGACCCGAGCGCCGCCCAGTTGACGAGGGCGCCGCTCTCCCGCGAGAAGAGGCCCGCGAAGCTCATCGCGCCTTCGGGAGCCGCGCCCAGCAGGTTGCCCCAGCCGTGGCTGCCGCCGAGCCAGGCGAAGGCGACAACGATGCTGACGATGAAGATCGCGACCTGGAGCACGCTGGTCGCGATCGTCGCGTAGAGACCACCGGAGACGGCATAGGCGAGGATGCAGAGCGCCACCGCGACCAGCATGGCGAGGTAGGGCGCGCCGAAAACAAGTTCGAACAGCAGGCCGAGGCCCGCCAGGTTGCCCGCGACGAGGACCACGTTGCTCAGCAGCATCAGGCAGGCGGCGAGAGTCTCCGTCGGGACGCTGTAGCGGCGACGGTAGAAGTCCGCCAGGGTCATCAGCCGCATGCGGTGCAGCGGCTCGGCGAACCAGGTGCCGGCGATGAACAGGCAGAGGGCGAGCCCGACCGGAATCACGGCGCCGGCCCAGAAACCGCCCGAGTGAACGAGCGACGCGTTGCCCACCGAACCGTTCGCGTCGAACGCCTGGGCGCAGAGGGTGATGCCGACGACGCCGACCGGCATCGCGTTGCCGGCCACGTAGTAGTTCGTCGCCCGGCCGCGGATCTTCGCGTAGGTGCGGACGCCGATGAACAGCGTGAGGGCGACGAAGAGGAGAACGGCGATGCCGATCGCTGACACGGCGGCAGTGTAGTGGCGCGGTCGCTCCGGCGCCGCCTGTATAGTGCCGAACAGTCAGCAAATCGCGGAGGTTCGAAGACTCGGTGATCGCACGCGACGTCAAGCGGATGCCCGCACTCGCCGCGCTCGCAGCGACGCTCGCGGCGTGCGGCGTCCCGGCCGGCGAAGAGGGCGCCGGAGGGCCGACCGGTCCAACGGAGCCCGTCGACCTCGAGGTCGTCGCCGAACTCCGCGACGAGGGTTTCAACCGCTCCCGGGTCATGGAGTTCTCCCACGTCCTGACCGACCTCTACGGCCCCAGATACGCGAACTCGCCTTCCTACGACGCCGCCGCCTCGTGGGCCCGGGACACCTTGGAGGAGTTCGGTCTCGAAGCCGCCCTCGAACCGTGGGGCGAGTTCGGCTACGCCTGGGAGAACCGCCACACCTCGGTTCACATCACGGCGCCGCAGTACCAGCCGGTCATCGGCTACGCCCAGCCGGGCACCCGGGGTACGGACGGCAAGGTGGCCGGTCCCGTCGCCGCGGTCGACCTCGCCGCCATCCGGACGCGGGACGATCTGGAAGCCCTGGGGGCAGCCATCCAACCGTCGATCCTCCTCATCTCGCCAGAGCGGGAGCTGGTTCCCAACTTCTCGCCACAGGCGGTCCGGCTCTCCGACGAGGAACTCAGCGGCATGGCCCGCCTCGAGATCGATCCGGCCAACAATCCGACCCGGTCATCGGAGGACGAGGCCGCACCCGAACTCTCCCGCCACGACATCGAGACGTTCCTGGAGCAACAGGGCGTCGCCGTCCTGGTCGAGATCGGTTCCACCAACGTCGGCCCGATGGACAAGGGGATCGTCCACGTCTCGGGTGACGGTCCGCTGCCGCTCGACGAGCCGGTCCCGATGCCTCGCGTCGTCGTCGCCGCCGAGCACTACAACCGGATGATGCGGCTGCTGGCCGCCGGAACGCCGGTGGAGATGGAGATCGAGGTCAGGAACGTCCTCAGCGACGACGATCCACTCGACTACAACGTGATCGCCGACCTCCCCGGCGGCGATCTGGCCCACGAAGTCGTCATGATCGGCGGCCACCTGGACGCCGAGCCGGCCGGCACGGGCGCCACGGACAACGCGGCCGGCAGCGCGATCGTGATGGAGGCGATGCGGCTCCTGCGGGCGACCGGACTCGAACCGCGGCGCACGATCCGGGCCGCGCTCTGGGGCGCCGAGGAGAGCGGCCTGCTCGGCTCCCGGGCCTACGTCCGCGAGCACTTCGGCGACCCGGCGTCACCGGAGAAGCCGGATGCGCACGCGAACCTCTCCGTCTACTTCAACGTCGACTGGTACGGCCGCTTCCGCGGCATGTACCTGCAGGGCAACGACGCGTCCCGGCCGATCTTCGAGGCCTGGCAGGAGCCGTTCCACGACGTGGGGATGACCTGGATCGTGCCCGGCAACACCTGCTGCACCGACCACATGGCCTTTCTCGAAGCGGGCCTGCAGGGCTACCAGTTCATCCAGGACGATCTCGAGTTCTTCAACGTGACCTTCCACACGAACATGGACGTCTACGACCGCCTGATCGCCGACGACCTCAAGCAGGCCTCCGTGATCCTCGCCAGCTTCGCCTACCATGCGGCGATGAGGGACGAGCTGTTCCCGCGCACCGACGGCCTGGCCAACGGACGGCGCTGGCACAAGTAGGCGCGCGGGATCGGCCGGAGGCAGGATCACTCATGGAGTACCGCGTACTGGGACGGACCGGGGTCAAGGTCGCGCCGCTCTGCTTCGGCAGCGACAACTTCGCCGACCCGACGCCGGAACCGGAATGCGTCCGCATGCTGGAGACGGCGATGGACGCCGGCATCAACCTGATCGACACCGGCGAGGTCTACGCCGAGGGCGAGGGCGAGCGGATCATCGGCCGGGCGCTGAAGGCGAACGGCCGCCGACACGAACTGCTGATCGCGACCAAGGTCGACCACGGCCGCAGGGTCGTAGGCCAGAGCGTCGTGGACTACACCGGCAGCATCGGCCCCAACGAGTACGGCCACTCGCGGATCAACCTGATCCGCGCTTGCGAGGGCTCGCTTCGAAGGCTGCAGACCGACTACATCGACCTCTATCAACTCCACCGGCCCTCGCCCGAGATGCCGTTCGACGAGACCCTGAGGGCGCTGGACGATCTCGTCCGGGCCGGCAAGATCCGCTACATCGGCTGCTCGACGCACCCGGCCTGGATGGTCGCCGAGGCCGTGATGACGAGCGAACTGAAGGGCTACGCCCGCTTCGCCAGCGAGCAGCCGCCCTACAACCTGCTGGACCGCCGGATCGAGAACGAACTGATCCCGATGTGCGAGGCCTTGGGCCTCGGCATCATCACCTGGGCGCCGATGGCGATGGGCGTGCTCGCCGGCCGCTATCTCAGCGACTCCGACTATCCCCAGGGCTCGCGGGCCGCACTGCGCGGCGGCTTCTACGCCGACCGCGTCACCCGCGCCGGCATCGACGTCGGCCGCAGGTTCGCCGCGATCGCGGCCGACTCCGGCCTCACGCCGGCTCAGTTCGCGATCCTCTGGACGAAGGACCAGCCCGGCATCACGGCGCCGCTGATCGGGCCGCGCACGCTCAGCCACCTGGAGGACCTGCTGCCCGTGCTCGATATGACCCTCTCCTCTGAACAGCGGGCCGCGTGCGACGCCCTGGTTCCGCCCGGAAGCGTCGTCGCCGACTTCCACAACACGGCGGGCTGGATGAAGATGAAGGTCATCCCGCCAGCGGCCGGGAACTAGATCCCCGATGCGCGTCTCCAACGTGATCCACGCCGTCGACACTCACGTTTGCGGCGAACCGGGCCGGGTGATCGTCGGCGGCGTCCTCGACGTCCCCGGGGCGACGATGTTCGAGAAGATGCGCTACCTCGAGGATGAAGCCGACGAGCTGCGCCTGCGGATGCTGCGCGAACCGCGCGGCTACCCCGCCGCGAACTGCAACCTGATCCTGCCTGCCACTCACCCCGACGCGGTCGCCGGCTACGTGATCATGGAGCAGGTCGAATACCCGGGCATGTCGGGCACGAACACGATCGCGGTCGTCACCGTGTTGATCGAGACCGGGATGGTGCCGCACACGGAGCCGGTCACCGAACTCACCCTGGAATCGCCCGCCGGCCTGATCCGGGTGCGCGCCGACGTCGAACACGGAAAGGTGAAGCGGGTCGAGTTCGAGAACGTGCCCGCCTTCGCCGTCCACCTCGACGCCGTCCTCGATGTGCCCGAACTCGGCAACGTGACCGTCGACGTCGCCTACGGCGGCATGTTCTACGTGATCGCCGACGCCGACCAGGTCGGCCTCACCCTGGCGGCGGAAGAGGCCGCGGAGGCGACCCGGGTCGGCGAGATGATCAAGGCGGCCTGCCAGGAGCAGCTTCCGCCACCGGTGCATCCGCTCAATCCGGAGATCCGCGGCGTGACGATCGGCCAGCTCTCGGCGCCGCCTCTCGTGCCCGGCTCCCACCGGCGCAACACGGTGATCGTCTCGACCGGCACGCTCGACTGGAACAGGCCGCTGACCTGGACCGGCGCCCTCGACCGCTCACCCTGCGGCACCGGCACCTGCGCCAAGATGGCGGCGATGTGGGCGAAGGGCGAACTGCCCCTCGGCCAGGACTTCGTCCACGAGGGCGTCCTCGGCACGACCTTCACCGGGCGCATGGTGCGGGAAACGAAGGTCGGCGACGTCGACGCCGCGGTGCCGACGCTGGCGGGCACGGCATGGATTACGGGCTTCGCCCAGTACGTCGTCGACCCGGAGGACCCCTTCCCCAACGGGTTCACCGTCGGCGACATCTGGGGCGGCCAGGAGGAATGACTGCGATGAGCGAAGACAGAGTGATGGTCGTCACCGGCGCGTCGAGCGGCCTCGGCGCCGAAGTCTCGGAGCACTTCGCGCTCAAGGGCTACCGCGTGGTGATGAGCTACCTGATCGAGCCCGAGGCGCAGGCCACCTACGACCGCATCGCGGCCAGCGTGGGCAGCACCGACCGGCTGATGAAGGTGCAGGCCGATGTCGCGAACCGGGAACAGGTCCGCGCGATGTTCGACGCCGTGATCGAGCGGTTCGGCCAGGTCGACGTCCTGATCAACTTCGCCGGCATCAACCGCGACGCGCCCTTCACCGAGTTGACGGACGACATGTGGGACTCGGTCGTCTCCGCCCATCTTCGCGGCCACTTCGTCTGCGGCCAGGAGTTCGTCTTCCACAACCCCGACCGCCCGGGCGTGATCATCAACCTGGGCGCCGCCTGCGGCCAGATCGGCCGCAAGAACGGAGCGAACTTCTGCAGCGCCAAGGGCGGCGTGATCGCGCTGACCAAGTGCATGGCCCAGGAACTGTCTCCCCGAATCCGCGTCAACTGCCTGGTGCCCGGATCGGTGAGGACGCGCGAGGTGATCGATCGCTACGACCTCGAAACAGAGGAGGGTCTGGCCAAGGAGCTCGCCACCCTGCCGATGGGCCGCCTGGGCGAGTTCGAAGACATCACCCGGATGGTCGACTGCATGATCGGCTCCGAGTTCACGACCGGCGCCACCTTCTACGCCAACGGCGGCCAGTACATGCATTGAAGCGCCTCGGCGCAGCGCTCCGGGCATTGCTTCGCCACCCGCTCGAGGTGGCGGTGTGCACGATCCTGGTGGCGCTGGTCGCGGTGACCTTCTCCCAGGTCGTCTTCCGCTACGTCCTGCAGGCGTCGCTCTCCTGGTCGGAGGAGCTTGCCCGCTTCCTCCTGATGTGGCTCGCCGCCCTCTCCACCGCTTACGCGATGAAGACGGGCGCCCACTTCGCGCTTCACTTCGTCGTCGACCGCACGCCGCCGGCCATGCGGCGCCTCATCGGTTCGGCGGTCGCGCTCGCCGCGGCCGCGTTCCTGGCCGTCTTCGCCTGGCAGTCGCTCCGCTTCGCGATCGAGGTTCACGACATGGAGGCGCCCGCCACACGGATGTCGATGGCGATTCCCTACTCGTCGGCCTTCGTCGGCAGCACCCTGACCCTCTACTACGTGCTCGTGAACTGGCGCCGGGAACTCCGCGGGCAGGAGGAGTAGGGCCAGGCGATGGGAATCCTGGTCATCCTCACCCTCGTGGCGGCGCTGCTGCTCGGCGTGCCGGTGGCCATCGCGCTGGCGCTCGCGGCCATGGTGGGCCTGCTCTACAGCTCACCCGAGTTCCTGATTGTGATGCCGCAGAAGTTCCTGGCCGGCCTGGATTCCTTCCCGCTCCTGGCGGTGCCCCTGTTCGTGCTCGCCGGAGCGCTCATCTCGCACGGCGGCATGGCGCGCCGGATCGTCGACCTGGCGATGCAGTTCGTCGGCCGCCTGCCGGGCGGTCTCGGCCTCGTCGTCATCCTGTCGACGATGCTGTTCTCCGGCATCTCCGGATCGCCGAGCGCGAACACCGCCGCCATCGGCTCCGTCGCCCTGCCGGCAATGCGCCAGCGGCAGTATCCGGCGCCGTTCGCAACCGCCGTCTTCGCTTCGGCCGGCGGCGTCTCTACCCTGGTGCCGCCCGCGATCGACCTGATCATCATCGGCGTGGTTTCCGGGATGTCGATCGGCGCCCTGTTCGCGGCCGGCATCACGCCGGCGATCGTGCTCGGCCTGGCCCTGATGACGCTGACCTGGATCAAGGCCCTCGACCTCAACCTGCCGCTCGAGGCGAAGGCGTCCTGGCCGGAGCGCCTCCGCGTGATCCGCAACGGCATCCTGCCGCTGTTCATGATCGTCATCATCCTCGGCGGCATCTACGGCGGGGTCTTCACGCCCACCGAAGCCTCGGCGGTCGCCGTGGTCTACGGCGCCCTCGTGTCCTTCTTCGTCTACCGGGAGCTGAAACTCGAGGACGTCCCGAAGGTCCTGCTGCAGACCGCCTCGCTCTCCGGCGTCGTCCTGTTCGTCCTCGGGACGGCGTCGATGTTCTCGTTCGTTCTGACCTTCGAGCGACTGCCGCACCTGCTGGCCGAAGGGATCTCGACCCACGCGCCGAACTGGATCGTCTTCATCCTCTTCGTCCACCTGATCTTCCTCTTCCTCGGCATGGTCATGGACGCGCTGCCGCCGATCATCATTCTGATGCCGATCCTGCTGCCGGCCGCGATCGCCCTGGGCATGGATCCGGTTCATTTCGGCATCCTGGTCGCGGCCAACGTCGGCATCGGGATGATCTCGCCGCCCGTCGGCATCTGCCTCTACGTGGCCTGCGGCATCGGG
This sequence comes from Thermoanaerobaculia bacterium, assembly GCA_022826745.1. GTDB lineage: Bacteria > Acidobacteriota > Thermoanaerobaculia > Multivoradales > Multivoraceae > Multivorans. Next base: position 16,463 of record JAJDUI010000034.1, read on the forward strand.
AAGACGCCGATCGAGAAGGTGACGCCGAAGCTGCTTCCCTTCCTGGCCCTGCTGCTCATCATGCTGATGGTCATCACCTTCGTTCCAGGGGTCACGCTGTGGCTACCGGAGGCCCTCGGCTATGAGTAGCTGCGTGCCCAGGCATGCCGCAGCCCTCGCCCTCTGCTCCCTCGCCCTCCTCGCCGCCTGCCGCGGCAGCGACGGCACGACCGTACTCAAGGTCGCCCACAACGGCCCGATCGGACACCCGTTCCAGGCCGGCTTCGAGGAGTTCGGCCGGGTCCTGGAAGAGCGCACGGCGGGTGCCGTCCAGGTGCAGATCTTCGAGAACGAGCAACTCGGCACCGAAGAGGAGGCGACGCTGATGGTCAAGCTGGGAGCACTCGCCGCCTCGGCCGCGAGCGCCGGCGGCGGCATCGCCGCCTTCGTGCCGGAAGCCGAGATCTTCAACTTCCCGTTCATCTTCCAGGATCTCGACCACTTCTACCGGGTGCTCGACGGTCCGGTCGGCGAGCGGGTCGCCGCCCGCATCGAGGAGGAACTCGACGTCGTCGTGCTCGGCTACTGGTTCGCCGGCCGGCGCAACGCCTGGAACGCGGAACGGCCGATCGTCGTCCCCGCCGACTTCGAGGGCCTGAAGATCCGCGTCATCCCGACCCCGATCCTGGTCGACACCTTCAACGCCCTCGGCGCCCAGGCGACGCCGATGTCGTTCGGCGAGCTCTACTCGGCGCTGGAACAGGGCGTCGTCGACGGTGCCGAGACGGACCACGTCGACCTCTACGGAGAGCGCTTCTACGAGGTCACGAAGTACGTGTCCTACACGCGGCACCTCTACCTCGCCGTGGCGCTCATCTTCAGCCGGAAGCTGTACGACGAGCTGCCGCCGGAGTTCCAGGAGGCGGTGCTCGACGCCGGCAGGGCGTCGGTCCAGGTCGAACGGGAGGCGATGGCGTCGATGACCGCGGCGGCCCTGGTCGAGCTGGAGAAGCTCGGTCTCGAGTTCAACGAGATCGACCGCGGCCTGTTCGAGGAGAAGGTGCGTCAGGTCTACCTCGACAACGCGGAGCGCGTCGGTGGGCTCGACGCGATCGAAGAGATGGCCAGGCAGTAGCCCCCGCGGTTCGGATCCAACAATCCGAATTCCGTTGACGCGGGCAACGCGCGGCGCTAACGTAGTTGGAACATCGAACGCCATAGGCATCCGGTCGGCCCGGGTCAAGCTGACCTGTGAGATAGAGCACCGCTAGGGAGAAGACGGAAGCCGAAGAAGAAGGAGGCGGAGATGAAGCACCGCGGAACGGTGGGTTCGCGCTCGCTCGCCCGGCAGGCGAGGAGCACCTGGATCATCTGCTTGGGGATCCTTCTCGTCTTCATCTCCGTCGGCGCATCGGCCCAGTCGATCGAGCGCGGCTCGATCACGGGCACGATCACGGACCCGAACGGCGACCGGATGCCCGGCGTCAACGTGATGCTCACGTCGACGGAACTCGGCGCCACGAGCGAGACGATGACGGACGCGAACGGACGCTACCGCTTCGTCGCCCTGCTGCCGTCCACCTATACGGTCGCGGCGTCGATCGAGGGCTTCTCGACCGCCCAGCAAGGGGACATCGTGCTCACCGTCGGCAAGACCCTGAGCGTCGACCTCGCGATGGAGCTGGGGAGCGTCGAGGACATCATCATCGTCGAGGGCTCGCCGCTCATCGACGTCCGCAGCTCGACGCTCCAGACGACGGAACTCAACAACGAGATCCTGATGGAAGTGCCGAGTGACCGCAGCATCCGCAGAATCGTGCAGTTGGCGCCCGGCGTCCACTCCCAGAACGCGGAAGGCAGGCAACCTTCAGCCTTCGGTTCGCCCGGCATGGGCGTCCAGTTCTCGGTCGACGGCGTCATCATCAACAGCCCGGAGGCGGGCGAGAGCGAGGTGCCTCTCGGCCTCTTCTCAGTCGAAGACGTTACGGTCCTCGGCGCCGGCGCCTCGGCCGAGTACGGCGGCTACACCGGCGTGATCGTCAACGTGACGACGAAGCAGGGCTCGAACGACATGAACGGTCTGGTCGACCTGCAACTCGCCGACAACGACTGGCAGTCCCAGAACACGAACGACCCCGATCTGCAACGCAGCGGCAGCGACCGCACGGATACGGAAGTCCACTTCGACATCGGCGGACCGGTGCAGCGCGACAAGGCGTGGTTCTTCACCTCGTTCAAGTACTACCAGCAGGACTCGAAGGCCAGCGGCGACCATGTCAACGCCCCGACCAACGAGAGGCCCCGCCTCCTCGGCAAGATCAACTGGACGCCGACACAGGAGAAGATCTTCAGCGGCATGCTCGAGTACAGCACCCGCGACCAGGCCTACCAGGGCGCGGACGAGGGTGACTTCATCGCCCCTGGAGCCACCGTCAGCCTGGAGGGGACCCAGTACCTGTTCAACTTCAACTACACGGACATGCTGTCCCAGAACACGCTGCTCGATCTGAAGTTCGGCGGCTATCGCCAGCGTCAGTCCGAGACGCCCGACGGCGGCGATACACCCGCCCGCTACGACATCTATGAAGACCGCCTTACCGAGAACTGGTGGGGGCCCTTCAATGCCAACCGGGAGCGCTACCAGCTCATTGCCTCGGTCAGCCACTTCACGGACAACTTCATCCGCGGCGAGCACGACTTCAAGTTCGGCGTCGAGCTGCAGAACACGCTGGTCAACACGCTCAACCAGTACGCGGGCGGCAAGTTCTACGAGGACTACGCCGGCGAGAACTACATCCTCTTCGAGAGCACCGGCTACGACACCTATGCCGACACCGACAAGATCGTCGGCTACGTGCAGGACTCCTGGGGAATCAACGACCGGGTGAGGCTGAACCTCGGCCTGCGGGCCAACTACTGGCGCGGGGCCGTCGAGTCGGACGTTAACGGCGTCCGCTTCGATCAGGGCAGCGTGTTCACGCCCGGCCTCGGGATCGCGCCGCGCATCGGACTGAACGTCAACCTCGGTGACGACAACGACTCCGTGCTGAAGGCCAACTGGGGGCGCTACTTCCACCAGGTCATCTCGCTGTTCTACAGCCGGCTGGCACCCGAGAGCAACGTGACGGGCTACATCTGGAACGCCGACGACGAGGTCTGGGAGCACGACTTCACCGAAGGGCGAGGTCCCGGCCAGTGGACGATCGACGACAGTCTCAACGTGCCCTACATGGACGCCGTAGACGTCGGCTGGGAGAAGGTGCTCTCGCGTACCGTCTCGCTCGACATCACGGCGACCTATCGCACGAACGACGACTTCCTGGACGGCGTGAACCTCACCGGCGAGTTCGAACCCACCCGGTACACGGATCCCGACAGTGGACGGACCTTCAACGTTCTCAACCAGACGAACGAGGGCGAGAACCGGTACTACTTCACGAACGTCAACCACTGCCAGGACTACGGGCAGGCCTACAAGGAGCTCACCTGCTTCAGGAAGGTCCGCAAGTACGCCGGGATCACGGCAAGCCTCGCCAGACGGTGGCGCAACAACTGGCAGATGCAGGCTTCGTGGACCTACGGCGAGGCAAGAGGCAGCGACAACAACGGCTGGTACGAGTTCCTGGAAGGAAGAGGCTCCCAGCTCGGCAGTTCGACCTTCTTCAGCGACCCGAACCACCAGATCAACGCCTACGGCAACCTGACGATCGACCCAACGCATCTGATCAAGGTTCTGGGCAACGCCCGACTCCCGGGCGGGGTTGTCGTCGGCGGCTACCTCCGCTACTTCTCGGGCAACACCTACAACCAGCTCATCAGGGTGGAAGACGTCGATCAAACATCGGACATCTACGGCTACCCGGCGGGCGCCTTCCGTCTCGACGACGGCATCAGCCTCGATCTGAGGGTGGAGAAGGACTTCAACATCGGCAATGACCGCAGGCTCGGCGTCGGCATCGATGTCTTCAACGTCGGCAACGCCGACACGGTCATCGAAGCCGAACAGACCCTGAACAGCGACAGGCCCTTCGGCGCCCCGAGGCGGCTGATACGCGGTCGGGTCTGGCGGCTGGGGGCGCGGCTCCAGTTCTAGGCGACGGCGCGGCGGGTGCGGTTGCACCCGCCTGCCGCGGCCCGGTGGAGAGGGTCCCGGCGGACGCTCGCGCTTTCGGGGTGGATGGGGGGTCTGCGCTCGCTTCGGTCGGCTGCGCTCCGGCTTGTTGTCGGACTACGAGAGGCTGTTGGGCGTCGCTTGCCTTCAGCCCGCTGGGACCCTCTCCACCGGACCGCGGCAGGCTGGAGGAGGTCGCGCGGCTGCACGGTCCAGCTTTGTCGCGGGGATCCAGAGGGTGTGGCGTACGCACGTACCGCTCGTGAGAAGACGACTGCGACCCGCTGTTAGGCTTTTTTCCTCGTCATGGGCAGCGGACCAACTCGTCGGGATGACGTGAAGCGCGTGGGGCGATGGGTCGGGCTTGGGATTGCTCTGGCCGTGGCTGTGGTCGTGGTGGTCGGTGTGGCGGTCCGGTTGCAGTCAGGCGGGGAGGTCACGGCGCCGTCGGGGCACTTGCTGGGGCGGCTTCCGGACGGGGTGGCTCCCGATGATCTGAGCGTGCTGCTGATCACGCTGGACACGACGCGGGCGGACCGGATCGGGGCCTATGGGTTCGCGGACATCGCGACGCCGCATCTGGACCGGTTGGCGGCTGAGGGGGTGCTGTTCGAGCAGGCGCAGGCGGTGGCGCCGTTGACGTTGCCGGCGCATTCGTCGATCTTCACTGGCGAGTATCCGCCGGCGCATGGGGTTCGGGACAACGGCGGCTTCTACCTGGACGACGAGCACGTGGTCCTGGCGGAGATCCTGCGCGACGAGGGGCTGCGCACCGGGGGATTCGTGGCGGCGTTCGTCCTCGACGCGAAGTGGGGGATCGCCCAGGGCTTCGACCACTACTTCGACGACTTCGACCTCAGCGACACCGTGCACATGGCGCTCAACGAGATCGAACGACCGGCGGGCGAGGTGACCGACGCCGCGCTGGCGTGGCTCGATCAGGCGCCCGGCGCGCGCTTCTTCTCCTGGGTCCACTACTACGACCCGCACTCGCCCTACGAGCCGCCGGAACCCTGGGCCGAGCGCTATCGCAACCGTCCCTACCTCGGCGAGATCGCCTACATGGACTCGCAGATCGGCCGTCTTCTCGAGTGGCTCGATGACAACGACCGGGCCAGAGACACGGTCGTCATCGCGATCGGCGACCATGGCGAGAGCCTCGGCGAACACGGGGAGTCCGGTCACGGCTTCTTCATCTACGAGGCGGCGACCCGGGTTCCCTTCATCCTCCGCGCGCCCTACGAAACGATGCGAGGCCGGCGAGTCGCGGACGTGGTTCGGGCGGTCGACGTCACCCCCACCGTCCTCGACCTCCTGGCTGTCGATGCGGGCCAGGGCGAACTCGATTCCTCCTACGAGGGAACCACTCTGGTCCGGTTGCTGACCGGCGCCTCGGGGCCGCGCCTGCCGGCCTATGCCGAGGCGGTCTACCCGCGCTACCACTACGGCTGGAGCGACCTTGCCGCGCTGCGGCTCGGGAACATGAAGTACGTCGCCGCCCCGCGGCCCGAACTCTACGACCTGGCCGCGGACCCGCGCGAGCTGAACAACCTCTACTCCGCCCGCCCGGACGAGGCCGATCGGATGGCGTCCATGCTCCAGGCGCTCGAATCGAGGTGGACCGACCGGGCCCTGCCCGATCCGGTGGAGGAGATCGACCCGGAAACCCGGGCGCGGCTCGCCGCCCTCGGCTACCTGGGCAGTTTCGGCGGCAGCTCCGCCGAACCGGTAGACCGCGCCTCGCTTGCCGACCCCAAGGACCGGATCCATCTCTTCAACCTGATGCAGGCCGCCCACGAGGCGTCACTCAAGGGGAACCGGCCGGCGGCGGTGGAAGCCCTCGAACGGGTGCTGATCGAGGACCCGGCGGTGATCGATGCGTGGGTCCGGCTAGGCGACGAGCAGTTGCGCGACAATGACACGGCCGCCGCGATCGAGAGTTACCGGAGAGCGATCGAGCTGAAGCCCGACAACGCCCACGCCGTGATCAATCTCGCCAACGCCTACCGGCAGGCCGGTGCGGAGGAGGAGGCGGTCCTCGGCTACCAGGAGTTCCTGCGCCTCGATCCCCGCAACGCGATCATCCACTACGAACTCGCGCGCATGCTCGTGGACCATGGCGATCTGGAGCGCGCCGAGGAACACCTCAGGGAGGCGGCCGCCCTGTCGCCGGAGATGGGCGCCGCGGTGGTCAGTCAGGGCGCCGTGGCGCTGCTGCGGTCCGACCTCGAAGCCGCGCAACGGCTGTTCGAGGCGGCGCTTGCGATCCAGCCGGACGTGCGCCTCGCCCACTTCAACCTCGCCCTGCTGGCCGAGGAGCGCGGCGATCCGCGGGCGGCCGCCGACTTCTACCGCCGCGAACTCGATATCCACCCGCAGTCCTACCGCGTCCAGTTCAACCTCGGCCGGCTCCTGGACAGCCTCGGCGACCGCTACGGGGCGACCGCGGCGCTCGAGCAGTCGATCGAGATCAACCCCGAGTTCGCCATCGGCCACTTCTTCCTGGCGAAGTCCCTCGTCGACGGAAACGAACAGCTCGACCGCGCCATGGAACTGGCGCGAACCGGCCTGGAACTCGACCCCGGCTCGGACATGGCGCCCATGGGCCACTACCTGCTCGCCGACATCTTCACACGCCTTGGCCAGCCGGAAGAGGCACAACGGGAACTCGCCTCGGCCCGCGCCCTGGAACGCAGCGGTTGACCTCCCACTGGGTGCGCCGCCTGTCGGTGCGCGGGTCCTCTGACCCGCACCAAACGCGACGCCGCAAAGCGGCGAGCCCGAACCGCTGGGTGCGCGGGTCTTCTGACCCGCATCAAGCGCGACGCCGCAAAGCGGCGAGCCAGTGCTATCGCCTCGTCCCCATTCTCCTCCTCCTCCTCACCGCCTGCGCCGCCCCGCCCGACACCGAACCCGCCAGCACCACCGAACCCGCCATCTTCATCGACGCCGCCCCTGCCGCGAACCTCGACTTCATCTACTTCAACGGCATGTCCGGCGAGCACTACTTCAACGAGATCATGGGCGGCGGCGCCGCCCTGTTCGATTTCGACAACGACGGCGACCTGGACCTCTACCTCCTCCAGGGCCGGATGATCGGCCCCGACCTCACGATCGAGGACGCCTTGTTGCCGCCGCCTCCCGGCACGCCGCTCACCGACCGCCTCTACCGCAACGACCTGGAACCCGGCGCCGCCGGCGCCGACCTCCGTTTCACCGACGTCACCGAGGCAAGCCGGATCGAAGCCGCCGGCTACGGCATGGGCGTCGCCACCGGCGACTTCGACAACGACGGCTGGACCGACCTCTACATCACGAACTTCGGCTCCAACCAGTTGCTGCGCAACCGCGGCGACGGCACCTTCGACGACGTCACGGCCGCCTCAGGCGCCGACGATCCCCGCTGGTCCGTCGCCGCCACGGTCTTCGACTTCGACCGGGACGGCTGGCTGGACCTCTACGTCGGCAACTACGTCGACTACTCGCTGGAAGACAACGCGCCGTGCCCGCTCCCGAGCGGCGTGCTGACCTACTGCGCCCCGGGCGCCTATCCGCCGGCGGCAGACAGCCTGTTCCGCAACCGGGGCGACGGCACCTTCGAGGACGTGTCCGCGGCGTCCGGGATCGGCAACGAGCCGGGCTCCGGCCTCGGCGCGGTCGCCGCCGACTTCAACGGCGACCGCTGGGTCGATCTCTACGTGGCGAACGACCTGATGTGGAACCGGCTGTGGATCAACCGGGGCGACGGCACCTTCGCCGACAACGCCCTGCTGGCCGGCGTCGCCGTCAACAGCGACGGCCAGCCCGAGGCCGGCATGGGCGTCGACGCCGGGGACTTCGACGGCGACGGCGACCCGGACATCGTCCTCAGCCACCTGGAACAGGAGACGAACACCCTCTACGTCAACGGCGGCGCCGGCCTGTTCCGGGACCAGTCGGCGTCGTCCCAGCTCGGGCCGCCGAGCCTGCCGTTCACCGCCTTCGGCATCGGCTGGATCGACTACGACAACGACTCACGGCTCGACCTTCTCGTCGTCAACGGCGCCGTGATCGGCATGGACGCGTTGATCCGGGAGGGCGATCCCTACCCCCTGCGGCAGACCGACCAGCTCTTCCACAACCTCGGCGACGGCACGTTCGCGGAGGTCACCGCCGAGGCCGGCCCGGTCTTCGAGTCGTCCGAAGTCAGCCGCGCCGCTGCCTTCGGTGACGTCGACAACGACGGCGATCTGGACGTCGTCATCGTCAACAGCAACGGGCCGACGCGCCTGCTCCTCAACCAGGTCGGCCAGGACCAGCCCTGGCTGGGCTTGAGGCTCGTAGCCCACAACCGCGACGCGCTGGGCGCTCACGTCACGATCCACCGGCCAGGCGCTACGCCCATCTGGCGCCACGTCCACACCGACGGCAGCTACGCCTCGGCGCGCGATCCGCGGGTGCTTGTCGGCCTAGGCGATGGCGCGAACGCCGCCGTCAACCACGTCGAAGTCCGTTGGCCGGACGGCGCTGATGAGAGATGGACCGACGTGCGGCTCGGTGAGTACCAGACCCTGGTCCAGGGCGAAGGAGAATCGCTCGACCGGCAGCGTTGAGGCCGAGAAGCCCTCGTGAGCCCGCAACCCAGCAGGGACGGGTCCCTCATGCCGCATCGAAGCGCTCGACCGTGATCCGCTCGGCGCGCTCGCGGACCTGCCACAGGTCGTAGGCCATCTGCATCCCGAGCCAGGTCTCCGGGCTAGAGCCGAACGCCTTCGACAGACGCACAGCCATCTCGGTCGAAACGCCGGCATGGCCGTTCACCAGGTCGGAGAGCGCCTGCCTGGTGACACCCAGGCCCTTGGCGGCTCGCGTGACGGACAACCCCAGAGGCTCCAGGCACTGTCGCCTGACAATCCCGCCTGGGTGTGGAGGGTTGTTCATCGTCATGGTGCTTCTCCTCAGTGGTAGTCCACGTAGCTAGTAAGGCGGAAACGCGTCCGCCGCCCGGGCGCAGCAGGCTTCCCCGCGCTCGTAGCGCTCCAGGTTCCGAGCCAGCCGCCGCTCTTCGCCGGCACGACGCTGCCGGCGCGCCTCCTGAACCAGCGTGCTCTGGATGCTGACCGCTTCTTCGAAGCGACCGATTTCGGCCAACGCCATGGCGGCGGTCTCGGCGGTCGGCGCCGAGTTGTCGGCTTCGAGGAGCGCTCCGGTGATCGTCATGGCCTGCTGACCGTCGCGAAGCGATGGGTCCGGGGCGCCGACGAGGAGCCGGGCGAGCGAGTGAGCGGCCGGCCCGTCGGTCGAGTCGACCGCCAGCCGCGCTTCGAGCACGCCCCTGGCGTCGGCGAAGCGTCCGAGCCCCATCAGCACGGTCGCCTCGCGGAGCCAGGCGAGACCCTGCGTCGGGTCGAGTTCGCGCACCCGCGTGTAGTGCGACAGAGCTTCCTCCAACCGGCCGGTGCGCACCAGCGCCTCGGCGAGGCCGAAATGAACCTGCGGTGTCCGGCCGCCCTCGGGTAGCAGGCGCAAGGCCTCGCGCAGTTCCGTGGCGGCCGAGTCGAAGTCGCCAGTCTGCGCCAGCACGGCGCCGAGTCCGAGCCGTGCTTCGCCGTTGGCAGCGTCACTCTCGAGCACCTGGCGGTATCTAGCCTCCGCCTCGTCCAGGCTCCCCATGCGAGTCTGGACGTTGCCCAGCGTCAGCAGCGCCTCCACCAGCCCCGGTTCGAGTTCGACCGCCCGGCCAAGGTGCTCCAGCGCGCGGTCGTTTCGCCCCAGTTCACTCAGGAGCACGCCGAGGTCCGAGTGGGCCTGGGCATTCCCGGGTTCCAGACGAACCGCGACGCCGAAGTGCTCCGCGGCCGCTTCGGGACTGCCCCGGCGGACCAGCAGCGTCCCGAGGCTCTCGTGCGCGCGCACATTCGTCGCGTCGGCCGCCACCGCCTGCCGGTAGGCGGTTTCAGCATCGGCCAGCCGACCCTCCCGGGCGGCGGCATGGCCTCGCGCGAGATGGGGCAAGGCGCCGATGGCGAGCGTCGTCAACTCGTGCATCAGCGGGTCGGCCATGGCGACACGGCTCGGCCCGCTCCGCGCCAGCGCTTCTTCGGCGCGGTCGAACTCGCCCAGCTCGCGGTAGGCCTGACCGAGGTTGTAGTGGACGACGGAAGCACGCGGCTGCAGCGTCAGCGCGCGCTGGAACTGCTCGATGGCCTGGGCGTACTCGCCACGCTCCTCGGCGACCCGGCCCAGACCGTAGGCCACGGCGGCCGAGTCGTCGACGGCAGCAGCCCGAACATAGAGCAGCTCCGCCTCCCCGACACGCCCCTGCTCGAGTTCCAGATCGGCGAGCCGGATCAGGGCCGGCCCGTCGTCGCGACGCAGTTCGAGAGCGTGCCGGAAAGCCGTCGCCGCGGTATTGACGTCCCCGCTTCCAGCAGCGAGGACCCCCAGGTAGTAGGCCCAGTCGAAGGAGTCAGGAGCCAGCGCGTGGGCCCTCTCGTAGCAGACCAAGGCCGCCTCCAGCAGGCGGTGGGCCTGGTAGAGGCGGCCCAAGTTGCCGAGGGCCTGGGCCCGGGCAACGGCGCTCGCTTCCTGGTCGGCGAGCAAGGCGTCCAGGTCAGCGCGGCGGGCCTCGATCTCGCGGGCCAGAGGCGGTTCGAGTTCGGTGAGGACCGGGTGCGGGATCGCGGTTTCGGCCGGGGCCGCGGTGGATTCGTCCGGCTCGGGCGCACAACCCGGGACGGCCACGAGCAGGAGGGCGGCCGCGATCGGTCGAAGGCACACGCCCAAGGCTCGGGGCGAGCCGTTCATTGATCGATCCTAGCGCCGCCGAATGGTCGCCGCTTCGCGGCGCGCTGTCTTCCACGGGTCAGAAGACCCGCGGTCACACGCCTTCGGCGGCAGCGGGTCAGAAGACCCGCGCACCCAGCCGGCTCATGTATCGTGATTGTGACCCACCGAATGAAGGCACTTCGCTCTCCTGGGGCCGACTGGTCCGTGCTGCTCGCCTGTGCGATCGCGACGGCGGCGTCCGGACCGCTACAGGCGCAGACCGGCTCCGCGGATCCGCCGGCGCCGGTCGTCCCCGGCTACGAGCAACTGCGGCTCGCCGGCGCGGCGGACGAGGCCGCGCTGGGCGAGCTCCTGCTCGGCGAACTGAACTGCCTTTCGTGCCACACGCCGACGGCCGCCGTTGCCGAGCGCATCCCGACCAGAGCGGCGCCCGACCTCGACCGCATCGCCGAGCGCGCCACCGGCCGATGGCTTGCGGACTACCTGCTGGCGCCTCACGAACAGAAACCCGGCTCGGCGATGCCGGACGTTCTCCACTCGCTCGAGCCGGACGACCGCGAAGACGTCGTGCGCACGCTGATCGGGTACCTCGCTCACCGCGGGTCGAAGTCGCTTGACTCCGGGAGTCCCGAGCCGCGGAGCGGTTCGGCAGACAGGCCGGTCGCCGCCGACGCCCTCGGCGAGTTCCCCGTCCACCGTTTCCAGGCCACGGTCGAGCGGGGACGGAGGCTCTTTCATTCCGTCGGCTGCGTCGCCTGCCATGCGCCGGAAGGCGCGGAAGGCGAACCGGCGATCCCCTCCGTGCCGCTGCCGGACCTGACGGCGAAGACGTCGGTTGACGCGCTGGCCGGGTTCCTGCTCGATCCGCGAGCCGCGCGGCCGGGCGGCCGCATGCCGCCGCTCCACCTGGAGCGGGAGGAGGCGGAGGCCATGGCGGTCTACCTGCTGCGCGGGCAGACACCCCTGGTGACCGAACGCCGCCGCGGTTTCGAGTTCGAGTACTACCTGGATCCGGAACAGGACGAGGACGTGCCGGGCTTCTTCCTCCGCCCGGCACCGGACCTCGACGCGCTGCGCCCGGCCGGCGCCGGCCGTGTCGCCACCCTGTCGCTCGATCTGCCGATTTCGATGAACAGCGGCAACCACGCGTTCCGCTTCAGCGGCCTGCTGCGACTCCCAGCCGCCGGGGCGTACACCTTCACCCTGGCGTCGGACCGGCGATCGGGCTCCTCGCTACGGGTCGGCGACGACGTCCTCGCCGCAAAGCCCCCCTTCAGCCGCCGCGATTCGGAGGTCACGGCCGAGCTGGAGGCGGGCGACCATCCCGTGGAGGTGACCTACTTCCTTCGCGGCAGCACCGGCCGGCCCTTCGTCGACGTCCGGCTCGCCGGAGCGGCCCTGCCGAAGCCGACGCCGCTCCACGAACTGACCAGCCACGAAAGCGTCCGCCTGCGGCCGGCCGACGGTCCTGCCGCGCCCCGGCGACGATACGAAGAGGACGGCAGCATTCTCTTCGCACGCTACGGCTGCTCTTCGTGTCACACCTCGCCGGGCGTCGATCCCGAGCGGGGCCGGTCCTACGCGGTGTCCCGCGCCAGGGCTCCGGCCCTCGACGCCCTGGATCCGGAGCAGGCGCTCGCCGAACCCGCCATGCACGGCGGCGAAACGTCGCCGCGGTACCGTCTGGCGAGCCACCAGAAGCAGGCCATCCGCGCCGCGCTTGCGGCGCTGGCGGACCTGCCGCCCGAGCGCCGGCACGAAGACGAGATCACCCTCGCCATGGCGAGCTTCAACTGTTTCTCGTGCCACCGGCGCCGCATCGGCGACGTGGAAGTCGGCGGCCCGGACCCGGTCCGGGCCAGGCACTTCCGGGTCGTCGGCAACCAGGATCTCGGCGACGAGGGGCGGTTTCCCCCGCCGCTTCACGGCGTTGGCGGCAAGCTGAAGCCGGGCGCGCTGCGCTCGATCCTCACCGGCGACCGCCTCCACGTCCGGCGCGACTTCATGGAGGTCAGAATGCCGGGCTTCCCGACCGGCGCCGCCGAGCGCCTCGCGGAAGCCCTGGAAGCGGCCGACGCCCTGCCCGGCGATCTGGATGAGCCGCCCCTCTCCGCCGCAGGCACGGAAGACGGCCTCGAACTGATCGGCACGACCGGCATGAGCTGCGTCACCTGCCACGACATCCATGTGCATCCGGCGCCCGGAATCTCCACGATCGACCTCGCCACCGCCTACGACCGTCTGCGCCCCGGCTGGGTGTTCCGCTTCCTGCGGGACCCCGCCGCCCTCCGCCCCGGCACCCGCATGCCCGCCTACTGGCCCGAGGGCGAGGCGAACTTCCCGCACCTCGGCGGCGGCACGACCAAGGGTCAGATCGACGCGCTCTGGGGCTTCCTGTCGCTCGGCGCCTCGATGCCGACGCCCGAGGGCATGGACATCGGTTCCGAACTCGTGCTGGTTCCGGACCAGCGCCCGCTCGTCTTCCGTACCCACATGATCGATGTCGGTCCGCGGGCGATCGCGATCGGCTACCCGGAGAACGTCCACGCCGCCTTCGACGCGAACACCGTCCGCCTGGCGAAGGTCTGGCGCGGCGCCTTCTTCGACGCCAAGGGAACCTGGCAGGGCAGGGCCGGGCAGTTCTTCGGCCCCTACGGCACGGATGTTCTCAATCTCCCGACCGGGCCTGCCTTCGCCGTTCTCGACGACATCGACAGCCCCTGGCCGGCAACGGGCCGCTACGACCGGAACGTCGGCGGCCGTTTCCTCGGCTACCGGCTGGACGATCTGGGACGCCCCGCACTCCGTTATCGCCTGGGCGACGTGCTGATCGAGGAAGCGCCGGCCCCCCTGCCCGGAGCCGGCGGCGCGAATCTGGTTCGCCGCTTCCGGCTCGCCGCCGGCCCGGCTCCCGACCCGCTCTTCCTGCTGCTGGCCGAGGGCGAGGAGATCGTGCCCGGCCCGGAGCGGACCTGGTCGGTGGACGGCACGCTCGACGTCTCCCTCGCCTCCGACGAGGACCTCACGCCGATCGTCCGCGACTCCCAGGGCGTCCGGCAACTCCTGCAGCGGATCGAGCTCGAACCGAACGGCAGCCTCGACCTGGAGGTGACCCTGTCCTGGTGATGTCCCCTCGCAACCGACGAACGAACGCAAGCCACGCCGCCGCGACCGCGCTGCTCGCGGTGCTGCTGCCCTTGCCGGCCTTCGCCCAGGAACCGCCCGACGAGGAAGACCGGCGAGACATCGAGAAGGCGCTGCTCGCCAGCCAGCGGGAGGTGCTCGGCGAACAGACCGCCTCCGAGGAGAAGTACTACCGCGTGCTCACGATGCCGCTTCCGGAAGACATGTCGATGGAGGTCGGCGGCCTGCTGCAGCTTGTGGATGGCCGCATCCTGGCGGCGACCCGGCGCGGCGAGATCTTCATCGTCGAGAACGCCTTCAGCGATCCGCCGGCGCCGGTCTTCAAGCAGTACGCCTTCGGACTCGGGCAGCCGCTCGGCCTGCTCGAACTCGACGGCTGGATCTACACCTCCCAGAGGGGCGAACTGACCAGGCTCAGGGACACGGACGGCGACGACCGGGCCGACGTCTTCGAGACCGTGTCGGACGCCTGGGAAACGAGCGGCGACTACCACGAGTACGTGTTCGGTCCGCGGCTGACGCCGGACGGCAAGCTCTGGATGACTCTGAACATCCCCTTCGGCGCCGAGCCGTACGGTCCGGTCGACTGGCGCGGCTGGGCGGTGCGGGTCGATCCCGCGACGGGCGCCACCGAGTTCGTGGCCGCGGGGCTCCGCTCGCCCGCCGGGGTCGAAGTCAGCCCTTCGGGCGAGGTCTTCTACACCGACAACCAGGGCGAATGGAACAACGCCTCGAAGCTGTCGCTGATCGAGGTCGGAGACTTCCACGGCCACCCCCACGGCATGGCCTCGACCCTGCTGCCCGAGTCGATGGTCGAACCGCCGCCCGACGGCCAGCCCGAAGGTGGGACCTACATGAAGGACCTGTCCGCGTCGATCCCCAACTTCCGCATGCCTTCGGTCTGGTTTCCCTACGTGAAGATGGGCCAGTCGCCGTCCGGCCTCAAGTGGGACACCACCGGCGGCTCGTTCGGCCCGTTCGGCGGCCAGATCTTCGTCGGGGATCAGCACCACGCGATGGTCATGCGGGTCTTTCTGGAGAAGATCGGCGGCCACTGGCAGGGCGCCGCCTTCAACTTCCGCCGCGGCCTCGACAGCGGCGTGATCCGCCTGGCTTTCGCGGATGACGGATCGCTCTTCGCCGGCCTGTCCGAGCGCGGTTGGGGCAGCATCGGCCCCAGGTCGCACGGTCTCCAGCGGATCGTCTGGACCGGCGCCGTGCCGTTCGAGGTCCACGAGATGCGGGCCCGCGCCGACGGCTTCGAACTCTGGTTCACCGAGGCCGTCGATCCGAAGACAGCCGGCGACCCGGCGTCCTACCGGATGGAGAGCTACACGTATCGGCTCAGCGAGAACTACGGCGGTCCCGAAGAAGACAAGCTGGAGGTCGCCGTTCGTTCCGCCGCGGTGGCAGAAGACGGCATGACCGTTCGGCTGACTCTCGATCCGCTGCGCGCCGGCTACGTCCATGAACTGCATCTGGACGGAGTCCGCAGCGACGACGGCGAACCATTACTCCACTCGGAGGCCTACTACACGCTCGTCAACATCCCCGACTAGAGGAGCTCCCATCATGCGGCACCCCCGACTCCGCCTCGCTCCGTTCACTCTCCTGCTCGCGCTGGCGATCGCCTGCGCCCCGGCGGCCCCACCCGCCGAAGAAACCGCGCCCGGCACTCACGACGACCTGCTGCAGCTCTTCGAGGAGTTCCGCGTCTTCCAGCAACCGGCCATCGTGGACGGCGTGCCCGACTACACCGCCGAGGCGATGGAAGCCCAGCGGCAGGGCCTGGAGGACTACAAGCGCCGGCTCCATGTAATCGACATCTCGGAATGGACGGTCTCCGAGCAGATCGACCACCACCTGGTCCGCGCCGAGATGAACGGCCTCGACTTCCACCACCGGGTGACGCGGCCCTGGTCCCGGGATCCGGCCTTCTACCTGATGTCCCAGGGCGGCGCCGGGCCGGCGATGTCGGGCTTCCGGTCGCTCTTCCGGCTCGAACCGCCGTTCGACGAGGCAGAGCTCGAGGAGTACCGGACGACCCTTCAGGCGGTGCCGAAGGTCTACGAGCAGGCGCGGTCGAACCTGACCGAGGCGGTTCCGGACCTCGGCACGATCGCCATCTGGGCCGCGCCCCGGGAGGCCCGCATCTACGACGAGATCGTGGAGCAGCTCGCCCAGCACCACCCGGAGCTCGTCGCCGACGCCGAAGCGGCGCGCGACGCGGTCCTTGCCTTCGGCGCCTGGGTCGAGGAGAACACGCCGTCGTGGAGCGGCGTCGCCGGCATCGGCAAGGAGAACTACGACTGGTGGCTGCGCAACGTTCACCTGTCGCCCTACGGCTGGGAGGAGAGCCGGATGATCGTCGAGCAGGAGTACAACCGGCTCGTCACCTTCCTGGCGCTCGAGGAACACCGCAACCGCGATCTGCCGCCGTTCGAAATCGCCGACACGCCGCAGAAGTACGCCGACAGCCTGCACCAGGCGCTCCGCTACGTCGTCGACTTCCTGCGCGACGGCGAGGTCATGACCGTGCCGGACTGGGTCGACCCGCACGACTACAGCGACCCGAACGAGCCGCCGGAGCCGCTGCCGTCCGACACGAGCATCGACCACAAGGCGCGGGAGCGCGAGATCCTGCCCGGCGAGACCCACGAGTACGTCGGCCACATGCTCGACGACCAGCGGCGCCAGCGCGACGACCGGCCGATCCGCGGCGCCGACCGCCGCTTCAACATGGAGTGGATGCGGATGGAGGGCTGGGCGGTCGCCCTCGAGGAACTCACGATGCAGGCCGGCGTCCTCGACGAACGGCCGCGCCGCGGCCGCGAGGTCGAGTACCTGATGAACATCTCCCACATGAGCCTGGCCCTGCCCGACCTCGCCATGCACGCGAACCTGATCACCTTCGACGAGTCGCGGGCACTCTGCGCCGCGCTGATGTCCAAGGGCTGGACCCAGGAGGACGAGCGCATGGTCTGGTACGAGATGGAATCCAACCTGCGCTTTCCCGGCTTCCACACCGGCGTCGTCGTCGGCAAGGCCCACTTCATGAAGCTCTTCCGCGAACGCGCCATGCAGCTCGGCGACGAGTTCGTCCTCCGCGACTTCATCGACGAGTTCCTGGCCGGCGGGATCATCCCGATCTCCCTGATCCGCTGGGAGATGACCGGCTACGACGACGAGATCCGGTTCCTGACCGGCGAGGACGACGTGCCGAACCGCGTGTTCGATCCGGCACTGCAGTTGGCGGACCGGCTGTAGGTAGGCTGCCCGCCCGATGGAGTACCGCACGCTCGGCCGTACCGGCCTGAAGGTCTCGCCGCTCGGCCTCGGCACGAGCAACTTCGGCGACGTGACGCCGGAAGACGAGGCCCGCCGAATCATCGAGCGCACGCTCGACGCCGGCGTGAACCTGATCGACCTTGGCCATATCTACGGCGACGGCAAGGCCGAGCGGATCGTCGGCAGCGTGCTCAAGGAGAGCGCCCGGCGTCACGAGGTCCTGATCTCGACCAAGATCTACCCCGGCGAGTTCGACGATCAGACGGGGCTGGCCCGCGCGGAGCATGTGCCGGGCCAGAACCCGAACGAGCAGGGCCTTTCCCGTGCCGGGATCCTGAACGCCTGCGACGCCGCGCTACGCCGGCTGCAGACGGACCACATCGACCTGTACCAGACGCACCGGCCGGACTTCGGCATCCCGATCGACGAGACGTTGCGCGCCTTCGACGACCTGGTCCGGGCCGGCAAGGTCCGCTACATCGGCTGCTCGACCTACCCCGCCTGGGGCGTGATGGAAGCGCTCATGGTGAGCGAACTGAAGGGCTACGTCCGCTTCTCCTCCGAGCAGGCGCCCTACAACCTGCTCGACCGCCGGATCGAGAACGAGCTGATTCCGCTGTGCACGAGACACGGCCTCGGCATCCTGGCGTGGGCGCCGCTCGGCATGGGCGTGCTGGCCGGCCGGTACTCCGATGCCGCGGACTACCCGGAAGGCTCCCGCGCCGACCTGCTCGGCAAGTACTACGCCCGCCGCGTCACGAAACGCGCCGTCCGCGTCGGCGTCGAGTTCGCCGGACTAGCCCGGATATCTCACCGGGGATTTGAGATCGGGTCTCTTCCGGCGGATAATCCAAGTATTCACAAGTACTTGGGAGATCCACAGGAGAGAGACCCGTGAAGACAGAGTGTACTTCGTCGCAGCTCGAGTTTGGCTTCC